>JAYPHU010000001.1:0-2771 GCA_038127535.1 Rhodospirillaceae bacterium
GTATTCATCGAGTCGAAGAAATCGTCGTTGGTCTTCGATTCCTTCAGCTTGTCGATCAGGAACTCCATGGAGTCGACCACGCCCATCGGGTTGAGGATGCGGCGGAGCACCCACATTTTCGACAGCGTGCCCTTATCGACCAGCAGCTCTTCCTTCCGGGTGCCGGACCGGGTGATGTCCATGGACGGCCAGGTCCGTTTGTCGGTGAGCTTGCGATCGAGAATGATTTCCGAGTTACCGGTGCCCTTGAACTCTTCGAAGATCACCTCGTCCATGCGCGAGCCGGTGTCGATCAGCGCGGTGGAGATGATGGTCAGCGAGCCGCCTTCCTCGATATTCCGGGCGGCGCCGAAGAACCGCTTGGGACGCTGCAGGGCGTTTGCGTCCACACCACCAGTCAGCACCTTGCCCGAAGACGGCACCACGGTGTTGTAGGCGCGGGCCAGCCGGGTGATGGAATCCAGCAGGATCACCACGTCGCGTTTGTGTTCGACCAGCCGCTTGGCTTTTTCGATGACCATCTCGGCCACCTGGACGTGGCGGGCCGCAGGCTCGTCGAAGGTGGAACTCACCACCTCGCCCTTCACCGAGCGGTCCATATCGGTCACTTCTTCTGGCCGTTCGTCGATCAGCAACACGATCAGATAACATTCCGGATGATTGGCAGCGATGGAGTGCGCAATATTCTGCAGCATCACGGTCTTACCGGTCCGCGGCGGCGCGACGATCAGCGCGCGCTGGCCCTTGCCGACCGGCGTGATTAGATCCAGCACCCGGGAGGTGGGATCGTCCTTCATGTCCTGGACTTCCATCACCAGACGCTCATCCGGATAGAGCGGCGTCAGGTTGTCGAAGTTGATGCGGTGGCGGACATCGCCCGGGTCACCGAAGTTGATGGCGGTCACCTTGAGAAGCGCAAAATACCGCTCGCCGTCCTTGGGCGCCCGAATTTGACCTTCCACCGTGTCGCCGGTCCTGAGACCAAAGCGCCGCACCTGGCTGGGTGAGACGTAGATATCATCGGGGCCAGGCAGGTAATTAGATTCCGGGGAACGCAAAAAGCCGAACCCGTCCTGGAGGACTTCCAGCACGCCGATGCCGAAGATCGGCACGTCGTTTTCTGCGAGCTGCTTGAGAATGGCAAACAACATATCCTGCTTGCGCAGCGTGCTGGCGTTCTCGATCTCCAGCTCTTCGGCGAATTTCAAAAGGTCGGGTGGAGATTTTTGCTTAAGTTCTTGAAGGTCCATGACGGTTCACACTTGGGTTGAGAATGGCCTGAAAACAGCTCCACGAACGTGGAGGTTGGGAATTGTCCTGCGGGACCGCAACGATGCTATGACAGAAAATAATCGAAGAAGGTATTAAGTGCTTAGCCCCAGAGTTGGGCCCGCGTGATCTGGGGGAGAAATACCCAATTCGGATTCAGAAGTCAAATAGCGTTTTCGTTATCTTGCAGACAAAGTGCCTGATATACATGGCAAAATTATGACAGCAACCGCGAAAGTCCGCTTAAAACGGCTTCACCACCACCATGATAACGATAAGGATCAACAGAACCGTTGGCGCTTCGTTGGCCCAGCGGTAAAACTTGGCGGATTTGGTGTTTTTATCGGCCTCGAAATCCTTGCGCCAGCGCGACAGGGCACCGTGCATTCCGGCCATAAAGAAAATACAGGTGAGCTTCACCCACAGCCATCCATCCGACCAGCTATCGTCATCCAGATTGGCCAGCAGAATGCCGCCCAGGATAACCGCCGCCGCCATGGCCGGGTTGATGATGGCGCGGAGCAGCCGGCGTTCCATGACCTTAAGGGTTTCCGACAGTTCCGAGCCCGGCGCGGCACCACAGTGATAGACGTAGAGCCGGGGCAGATAGAGCATGCCCGCCATCCAGGCGATCACCGAGATGATGTGCAGAGCCTTGATCCAAAGATACCAGTCGGCGGAAAGATCAATCATTTCGGTTTCGTTCAGATTTATTTAGGACCGCAGGGACATTGGCCGTGATTGCCGGGACAGTAGCGCACATTGTCAATAGGTCCCAAGCCGATTTTATTTTCCAGCGCCGCGCCTGTCACTCGCGCCAGACCGGCGATGAAGTCCGGGTGAGTACCCACCGCCGGTACACGGGTATAGGACGGCAGGCCTAGTTCGTCGGCCTGCTGCATGTATTCGATATCCAATTCCACCAGAGTTTCCGAGTGTTCGGAGACAAAGGCGATGGGGAGGATGACCACGCCTACCTTGTCATTGGCCGCGCGTTTGATCTCGTCATCCAGGGACGGGCCGATCCATTCCAGCGGGCCCACCCGGCTTTGATAACAGACCGTCCAGTCATTCGCGGTCAGGCCAGCGGCCTGTGCCAACGCTGCGGCGGATTGTTCCACCTGCCACTGATAGGGATCGCCTTTGTCGACAATTTTTTTCGGCAAACCATGGGCGGAAAACAGCACGCGGACAGGGTTTCCGGCTGGAACCGACGCCAACCTTTCTTTGAGGAGTGCGGCCTGGGAAGACACCCAGCCGGGCTCAACCGGATAACAGCAAATGCTGTAGGTTGGTTTTTCGAGGCCCATCATCTTGGCCGTTTTTTGCCAGTCTTCCAGCGACGAGCCCGTCGTGGTCGTTGAATATTGCGGATAGAGCGGCAGCAAAATCACATCATCCGGCTCATAGGCCAGCACATCGCGCACGGTTTGCTCGGCCATGGGATGCCAATAGCGCATGCAGATAAACACTTCGGTCTCATCATCGGGCCAAGTCTGCTG
>JAYPHU010000001.1:2871-205005 GCA_038127535.1 Rhodospirillaceae bacterium
GCCAATAGCGCATGCAGATAAACACTTCGGTCTCATCATCGGGCCAAGTCTGCTGCAGCACTTGTTTCAGTGTCGTCGCCTGATCCCGCGTCAGCTCCAACAGCGGCGACTTGCCGCCGATTTCCGCATAGATCGCCTGAGCCGTCGGCGCCCGGCGGGTGGAAATCAGCTTGGCCAAGGGAATCCGAAACAAGCCGGGCAGACCGATAATCGCCGGATCCTTGAACAGGTTATAAAGGAACGGCTGCACCGCCTCGGGCCCGTCGGGTCCGCCCAGATTAAATAAAACAACCGCGTGCTTCGCCATGATCCGCCCTTAGACCCCGCGCACGATCTCGAGAAGCCGCTCCACATGGACGACCGGGGTATCCGGTAAGACGCCGTGCCCGAGATTAAAAATCAGCGGGCCTTTTCCCAGTACATCAAGGATTCGTTTCGTTTCGGCCTCCAAGGATTCCCCGCCGGCCAGCAACGCCAGATTGTCCAGATTTCCCTGCACGGCGGTATGCACCTGGACATGATCTCTTGCCCACTCCAACGGCACGGTGGAATCCAGCGAGACCGCATTTACACCTGTTTTCTCCGCAAAACTCGCATACTGCAGACCGGCGCCTCGGGGAAATCCAATGATCGGCGAATGGGGAAAGCGATCTTTCACCGTGCCGACTATTTTTTGGAACGGCGCAATCACCCAGCGCTCGAACTGATCCGGCGGCAGCACGCCTGCCCAACTGTCAAAAATCTGCAGCGCCTCCGCACCGGCTTCTACTTGCCTGATCAAATAGCTGGTGGTCGACTCCGTCAGGATATCGATCAGCTTTTGAAATTCCCCCGGCGCCCGATAAGCCCAACTGCGAACCGTGTGATAATCCTTACTGCCGGCCCCTTCGACCACATAGGTCGCCACTGTCCAAGGTGCTCCGGCAAATCCAATGAGGGTGACGTCTTCCGGCAGTTCCTTACGAAGCCGGGTCACGGTCTCGTAAACGGGGGCAAGGTGTTCATGCAGTCTCTCATCCTGAAGACGATCTATCTCAGCCATGGTCCGGATCGGATCCAGTTTCGGTCCGGTGCCGGGAACAAAAGAAACGCTCTGACCGAGAGCGTCCGGGATGACCAGGATATCGCTGAACAGAATGGCGGCATCCATACTATAGCGCCGGATCGGCTGTAAGGTGACTTCCACTGCCATATCCGGTGTGTAACAAAATTCGAGAAAGTTCTTAGCCTTGGCGCGTAGGTCTTTGTATTCCTGCAGATGCCTGCCGGCTTGGCGCATCAGCCAGACGGGTGGCGGGTTGAGGGTCTCTCCGCCGAGAACCCGAAGTAAGGGTTTGGTCTGTGTGTTCATGAAGGGCCCGTCGGATAAAGTGGTCGGATGAGGTGTGAGGAAAGCCTGACCGGGAAGTTATACAAATCTCCCTATCAATATAATATATAATATAAAAAGGTAATGGTTGTTGTTGGGGCCGGTATAAAGTGGATTAAATTTTTTCCCTAACTTATCACCTGTTTTTCTTCATCGTTTTGAGGCGCGTCAATTTCCGGTGATAGATGCCGGGATAAAAATCTTCGAATCCGGATTCAGTTATTAGTCTCCGGACCTTATGTTGTAGCGTTGATTTGTGAATCTTGGGGATGGTTGTCTGAGAATTCATGCATATCTCCTAATTCAGTTTGAAAGGATATTTTTATTCGGCTTGAATAGCGATGGGATTGATTTCGCCCTTAGGTGCGGAAATTTTCCCGGTTCCGGTAAAAGGTCTGGTTATCCCCAGACTGTCACCGTTCCATACCGAAAGTTTTCAGCCGACCGATATCCATTATGACTGAAACTCACTTACATTTGGTCTCTGACGCGACGGGCGAAACCGTTCAGTCGGTCGCCCGCGCGTGTCTGGTACAGTTTGATGACGTGGAACTCAGCGAACACATCTGGACCCTAGTCCGCAATGAACGCCAGTTGGATGAGGTAATTCGAGGCATTGAGGCTCATCCGGGCTTCGTGCTGTTCACCATGGTCAATCCCGACATGCGGACCAAGCTTCAAGCCGCCTGCCGGCAATTACGTTTGCCCTGTGTGGCGGTGTTGCAGCCGGTGATGGCGGCCCTCAGCGGTTATCTGAAAACCGAGGAGCATGCCCAGCCCGGCCGGCAGCACACGCTGGACGCGGAATACTATGAGCGCATCTCGGCCATGGACTATGCGATGGCCCACGATGATGGCCAGGCCACCTGGAACCTGGAAGAGGCGGACGTGGTGCTGGTGGGCGTATCGCGCACCTCGAAAACACCGACCTGTGTGTATCTCGCCAACCGGGGTATCAAAGCCGCCAACATTCCCATCGTCATGGGGGTCGATCTGCCGGACGATCTGTTTCAGCTTAAGAAGCCGTTGATCGTCGGGCTGACCAATGACACGCGGAAACTGCTGCAGGTGCGGCGCAATCGACTGCAAATGCTGAACGACGGCAGCGAGTCCGACTATGTCGATCCTCAGGCGGTCCGGGACGAGGTGAACTTTGCCAAGCGGCTGTTTACGGAACAGGGTTGGCCGGTGATTGATATCTCTCGGCGCTCCATCGAAGAGACGGCGGCGGCGATTATCCAATTGCGCCAAACCCGAGAGGAACAGGGGGAATGAGTGGGCGGCTGGTCTTGGCCTCGGGCAGCGGCGTGCGCGCCATGCTGCTCAGAAACGCGGGCCTCGACTTTGAGGTTCACCCGGCGGATGTTGACGAAGACGCCATCAAGCAGGCCTCGGGGAGCCTCAGCCCGGAAAACCTGGCGCTGAAACTGGCGGAAGAAAAAGCGCTAGCAATTTCAGTCGAGCGTTCCGACGATCTGGTCATCGGCGCCGATCAGATTTTGGAATGCGATGGCATCCTGTTCGACAAGCCCAAAGGCTACGAGGGCGCGCGGAATCATATGAACAAACTTCGAGGCCGGACCCACCGGCTGATCTCGGCCTCGTGTGTGGCCGAGGGCGGAAAGATCGTCTGGCATAATATTGAGGAAGCCCGGCTCACCATGCGCGATTTCAGCGATGAGTTCCTGGAACATTATCTAGCGACGGCGGGCGATGGTATCCTGGCCTCCGTCGGCGCCTACCGGCTGGAGGAAATGGGCATTCAATTGTTTGAGAATATCGACGGTGATCAAACCACGATTCTGGGTCTGCCGCTCTTGCCCTTGTTCGGCTTTTTGCGCAGCCAAAATTTGTTGGCCGGCTGATGCTGACGGGGAATGCAAAAATCGCCGGGGTGATTGGCTGGCCGGTGTCTCATTCCCTGTCACCCCGATTGCATGGCTATTGGCTCCGGGAATACGGGATCGATGGCGCCTATATCCCGATGGCGGTGCCGCCTGAAAAATTCACCGACGCCATTCACGGATTGCCGGCGCTGGGTTTCGCCGGGGCCAATGTCACCATCCCACATAAAGAGGCCGCCTTCGCCGCCATGGATGAGACCGACGCCGGTGCTACCGCCATGGGCGCGGTAAACACCATCATTGTGCGGGACGATGGTTCAATCTTCGGGTCAAACACGGACGGGTTCGGCTTTATGGAAAGCATCCGGGCGGAACTGCCGGACTGGCAGGCGGATCAGGGCCCGGTGCTGATCCTGGGGGCCGGCGGCGCGGCAAGGGGCATCGCGGTGACCCTGCTGAGCGCTGGGGCAAAAGAAATCCGCCTTGCAAACCGCACGCAAAAACGGGCCGACGATCTTGCTGATCTGTTGGGCGACGCGGCAAGCGCTGTTGCTTGGGCAGACCGGGCCGGCGCGGTCGACGGCGCTGCACTGGTGGTCAATACCACGAGCCTCGGCATGACCGGCAAAGAGCCTTTGGAGATGGATCTTTCAAGCCTCTCCTCGTCCGCCATCGTTTACGACGTCGTGTATTCGCCACAGGAAACGCCCTTGCTGGCGGCCGCGCGGGCAAAGGGCAACACGGGTGTCGATGGGCTCGGCATGCTGCTGCATCAGGCGCGACCCGGATTCGAGGCCTGGTTCGGCATCGCGCCCACAGTAACCGCCGCTCAGCGGGATTTCGTTCTGAGGGCGGAATAATGGTGATTTTGGGCCTGACCGGCTCCATCGGCATGGGCAAAAGCACGGCTGCCAGCATGTTCCGGATGCAGGGCGTGCCGGTGCATGACGCGGACGCGACCGTCCATAAACTGACCGGGCCGGGCGGCAAGGCCGTGGCGGCGATTGACGCCGCCTTTCCGGGTGTGGTGAAGGACGGTGCGGTGGACCGCCAGGCTCTCGGCAAAGCCGTCTTTGAAAAGCCGGCCGAGCTCCGCAAGCTCGAATCGATTCTCCATCCACTGGTGCGTCAACAGCAAAACCGGTTTTTACGGCACGCCGCCAATCACCGGGCACGGCTGGTGGTGCTCGACATTCCGCTGCTGTTCGAAACCGGCGCTGATCAATTCTGTGACGCCGTGGCAGTGGTCTCCGCGCCCGAATATCTTCAAAAAATCAGGGTGTTATCCCGCCCCGGTATGACGGAGGAGAAATTTTACTCCATCCTGGCGCAGCAAGTACCAGACGCGGAAAAGCGCCGTCTTGCCGATTTCATCATCCCCACCGGACGGGGCAAACGGCCAAGCTTGCAATCCATCCGCCGCTTGATCAAAGTGGCCGAAGACCTGCCGGCCACCCACTGGCCGCCGAAACGTCTGCCGAAACGCACCGCAAAAAGATAGATCGCGCCCATGAGAGAGATTGTCCTCGATACGGAAACCACCGGTCTCAACCCGGCCAACGGCGACCGGATCGTCGAGATCGGCTGTATCGAGTTGATCAATCATGTGCCCAGCGGCAACAACTATCACCAATACATAAATCCCGAGCGGCCCATGCCCGAGGAGGCCTTCAACGTGCACGGCTTGTCCGAGGAATTCCTGGCCGATCATCCGGTGATGGCCGACGTGATGGACGCTTTTGTCGAATTTATCGGCGATGCGCCGCTGGTCATTCACAATGCGGAATTCGACATGCGGTTTATCAATGCGGAACTGGGACTGTTGAACCAGGCGCCGCTGAAGATGGACCGGGCCATCGACACGGTTCGCTTGGCGCGGGAGAAATTCCCCGGTGCGCCGGCCAGCCTGGACGCGCTTTGCAAAAGATTCAATATCGACAATTCGTCGCGGACCCTGCACGGCGCTCTTTTGGATGCGGAGCTGCTGGCAGAGGTCTATCTGGAGCTTATCGGCGGGCGGCAGACCGACATGGGTCTGACCGCGAACGCCGCAGCCACGGGCGCAACAACCGAAGATCAGGAGCGGGTGCGCCGGGAGCCCCGGCCTCATGTGGCCAGCGCCGAGGAACAAGCGGCCCACAAGGCCTTCCTGGAAAAGATCAAGGAGCCCATCTGGACGGCTTAAGCCAAGGGGGCTAGGCTCCACCGATGGATATCGCCACAGAGACAATTTCACGCACGGCCCAACCGGGACAGCCGGTTGCCGATCCGTCCGAATGGACCGGCAAGGACCTCGAAGCCCGCAGCGACTGGATCTATCCCCTAAGCGACACTGATCTTGCCGGCTTGCATGAGATGGCGCGCACCATCCGGGCCAATATCGGCGATGCGGCCGAGCGCTTGTTGACCATGGGCAAGGCGGACTTTGATCTGGGGCCCGTGGCCCCGACCGTTGCCGAGATCAGATCACAACTCACCGACGGACTGGGCGTCGCCGTATTGCGCGGCCTGCCGGTCGACGATTGGGACCGGGTGGACCTGATGATCGCCTATTGGGGGATTGGCCGGCATTTGGGCAGGGCGCTCTCCAATAATGGGGAGGGGGACATGTTGGGCCATGTCCTGAACGCCGGGCGGGACTACAGCCATCCCAATCACCGGGGCTATCAGACCAATGTCACCATGGACTATCACGTGGATCAGTGCGACATCGTGACGCTTCTGTGCCTGCAGACCTCCAAGTCCGGCGGCCAGTCGAAGCTGGCGAGTTCGGTTGCGGTGCACAACGAGATGCTGCGCCGCCGCCCCGACCTGGTCGACGAACTGCGCACGACTTTCTACTGGACCCGCCACGGTGAGATCGGCCCCGGACAAAAGCCCTGGTATACCGCGCCCATCTTTAACTATGTGGACAATTATCTCTGCACGTCGTCCGGACCGAAACATATAGAGAAAGGGCACGCGCTTGGTGACACGCCGGACCTGACACCCGGCCAGACAGAGGCCATGGCGCTGCTGGCCGAGATCTGTGAGGAGTTGCACGCGGAGATCGCGTTTGAAAAGGGCGACATTCAATTACTCAACGGGGCGGTGACCATGCACACCCGCACTGCATTCGAGGACTGGCCCGAACCAGAACGCCGCCGGCACCTGTGGCGGCTGTGGCTGGCGGCGCCGGATATCCGCCCGCGCTCGCCCTATTTCGAGAACTGGAAGAACGGCGTCCGGGTCGACGGGATGACGGAGAGGTTGCGGATCGAATACGTGGACGGCGGCGGTTAGCGTAAACTAACTGCGCATCCAGGCGTGACCCCAAAGATTAAGCGCCCGATTATCATGAGGCCAGGTGCGGAATTCCTGATCGTAGGTGAAAGTTTCCAGCTCGGCCGAGATTTCCACATTATTGCCATCCGGGTCATTGACGAAAATGAACAGGTTGTTGCCGGCGCCGTGGCGGCCCGCACCCCAAACAATCTCAACCCGATGATCGGCGAAGTGATCGCCCCAATCCCGGATATCATTCCAGCTACTTGCCTCGTTGGCGAAATGATCCAGCCGCGCGCTGTCGGATCGGAAAAACGCCACGGAATGATGCATCTCGTCGGAGCGCATAAAGCAGGCGGTACGCTCCCCGGTTTCCTCTTCCACACAGACGTCGGACAGTTTGAATCCCAACACATCCAAGTAGAAATCAACCGCCACCGGCAGCTGGGTGGTGGCGAATACGATGTGCTGTAAGTGGCCGGGCCGCGGATCCATCTCGGCCCGCTTATCCTTGGCGAGACCGAACAACAGCCGGTTGCCGTCCGGGTCGGCAAAGGAATAGGCCCCGTCTTCGAACACCGGGCTGGCGTCGTCCCGGCATTCTACGCCTTTGTCTTCCAGGTAGGCGCGCATGCGCTGCAGATGGCCGGCATCCGCTAAATTAAAGGCAATGAAATGAACCTGCTTTTTCTTTCCGGGGCGTAGCAGCACATCCCGCTGCTTGCCCTGCATCCAGACTGTGTCCCCGGCGGGTTCGGGCGTCATCTCCATGATGTCCCGATACCAATCGGTCATCACCGGCACGTCGTCCGAACCCAAACAGACGTGGTGAAATTGTGCCGGCCAAATCAAACGGTCATCAGTCATGGAATGATCACCTTACGCCTCGGCGTCTCCACCCTCGGCGTCATTGGCGGCGTGCTGGGCCTGATGGGCCGCCAACACCCGCTGTTGATAAAGCTGGGCGAAGTCGATGGGGGCCAGCATCAGCGGCGCAAATCCGCCGTCACCGGTCAAGTCGGCAACAACCCGGCGCATGAACGGGAAAATGATCAGCGGGCACTCGATCAGCAATATCGGACCCAGATTCTCCGCCGGCACGTTGACAGTGAACAGGCCCGCATAGACCACCTCGCAGATATAGGCGAGCTGATCCTTGACCGTGGCCTCGGCCCGGACCGTGAGCGCCACCTCAAAGACATTCTCGCCCTTCGCATCCGCCTCCACATCGATATTGACTTCGATGGCCGGCACTTCGCTCTGCATCAGCGCAAAGATTTCCGGTGCGCCCGGCGCTTCAAAGGAAAGGTCTTTGATATATTGGCCGTTGATCATCAGCGGCGCTTCGGGCGCCGCGCTCGGACCGGCGTCATCGCCTCCCTCGGGTTCGGGGGTAAACCGTTCACCGGGGATGATGTCGTCGTTGTCGTCGTCTGCCATGGGATGTCCTCGTCGGGTTGTGGGTGGCGCGCCAGTCCGGCCGGCGGCAAAAATTCTATGACAATTTTGCTGGCGCTTTGGGTAGCATTATTCGATGCGGCGCACAATCGTGTCCGAGTCGGTTTTGGACGTATCCGGGTTCGCGTCCGGCGAAACATCCGTGTATTCCCCGTCGATCACCGGTCCACCGCCGCCGGTTTGATCCCAGTTGGGTTCGCTCGAAAAGCCGCCGGCGGTGTGCACATGGATTGTTCCTCGATTGACAAACAGCGCGGCTAGCACCGCCATGACGAGACCGCGCACCGGGGGCAAGAACAGGAGGAAGCCCATGGCGTCGGTGATGAAGCCCGGGGTCAGCAGCAACGCGCCGGCGAACAACAGGCATGCCCCGTCGAACATCTCCCGCAATGGAACCCTGCCCGCGTTCATTTCTTCCTGGAGCCTGAACAATGTGGCCAGACCTTGGCGGCGCAATAACCAAGTGCCGACGATGGCGGTGACAATCACCGTGCCCAGGGTCGGCCAAAGACCAATGCGCTCTCCAACGTGAATGAAGACGGCGATTTCAGCGATGGGAATGCCGATAAATGCCGCCAAGAGGATGTAGCCCAATTTGATCTCCGTGTGCCAATGCGGGACAGCCCCTTGAAGGTTGGCGTCACCGGCATATCTATAGAGAGATAGACCTGAACGGCCTGTTGAGCTACCCCGTGCCCGGCTTTTTCACCGAATTCGGTGGAAACCGAGGCAAAATAGGGGAAAACGTGACCAACCTGTGACTAGACCGGCGCGTGATGACAGAGTAGTGTACGCAGAGACAACCCTTGGGAGGCGTTTCGGCCCGGATTGAGTGACGGTCCCGGTAAACGCCAAAAGCATTCTGGAAAGTTTGAAAGCCGATGGGCGAAGGCATCCAAGTATTTGATATAATATTGTTCGCGATGATCGCGGCATTCCTGATTCTGCGGTTGCGCAGCGTTTTGGGCCGCCATCGCCATGACGGCCGGCCGGAAGAAGGCGGTTTCGATCCGTCGAACCGTATGCCGCAAAATGACGACAACGTCTTTTCCCTACCGGATCAAAATGCGCCGTCTGGACCGATGGAGTCCCCGGCGGAGACAATTCCCGATACGCCCCTTGAGGCCGGGATGACCCAAATTCAGATCGCGCTGCGCGACTTTGACCGCCAGGAGTTCCTGGTCGGCGCGCGCACCGCGTTCGAGATGATCATCCAGGCTTTTGCCGAAGGCGACCGGGAGCTGTTGCAGTCGCTCCTGAGTCCCGAGGTCTACAGTAATTTCCTGTCCGCCATCACGTCGCGGGAAAATGCCAATGAGACGCTCGAAAACAATCTGGTCCGAATCGTTTCCGCCGAGCCGCTGGAAGCCGAAATGGACGGCAAGATGGCAATGATCACGGTGAAGTTCGTGACCGAGCAGATCAACGCGACCCGTGACGCCGCAGGCGAAGTTGTTGATGGCGATCCCGATCATATTTCCGAGATCACTGACATCTGGACCTTCGCCCACGACACCAAGTCCCGCGATCCGAACTGGACCCTTGTGGCAACCCGTAGCCTCGACTAATGCCGGTATGGTCTTCCGCCGGCCCGCGCTGCTAACAGCCGCGCTGGCGTGGCTTTTGAGCGCTTGTGCACAATTGATCCCCGGTGGTCCGCCCACACCTGACACTTCGGAAGAGGCGCTCACTCTGCAGCCTGTCTCTTTTGCAGCGTTGCCCGGCTGGGGGGCGGACGAACACGCCAAAGCCTTGGCAACGTTTCTGAAATCTTGCACCCGGATCAACCGCCGGCCGGCGACCGCGCCGCTGGCCAGTAAGCTTTCCAAAACCCGCCAAGCGTTTGGGACCGCCGGCGATTGGCAGCCGGTCTGCAAAGCGGCCGCTGCTCTGGGCGCTCAAGTGTCGCCCGTCAATGCAAGGCGGTTTTTTGAAAACTGGTTCCGCGCCTACGCGGTCAGCAACAGGGGTCAGACGGAAGGATTGTTTACCGGATACTTCGAACCTCTGCTCAGAGGCTCCCGTCAAAAAAGCGGTCGCTTCAAATACCCGCTTTATAAAAAGCCCGGCGATCTGATCACGGTTGATCTGGGTAAGTTCAAAAAGGACTTGGCTGGCCAACAAATTATCGGCCGCCTCGCTAAGAACAGGCTGGAGCCGTATGCCGACCGGGCGGAAATTGACCGGGGTGCGTTGGGCAACAAAGGGTTGGAACTGCTTTGGGTCGACGACCCGGTGGATTCCTTCTTCCTGCATATTCAGGGCTCTGGTCAGGTCATGCTGCCGGGCGGGAGAAGCATGCGCGTTGGCTATGCGGGCAAAAACGGGCACGCCTACTATGCGATCGGCCGGGAGCTGGTGAACATTGGCGCGCTGACCAAGGAAAACGTCTCCCTGCAAACCATCCGCGCCTGGCTGGCGGCCCATCCCGGCCAAGCTGATGCGTTGATGCAGAAAAACCGGTCGTATGTGTTTTTCCGGGAGCTTAAAGGCGACGGTCCTATCGGTGCACAAGGGGTGGGCCTGACGCCGGGCCGCAGTCTGGCCGTGGACCGGCGCTATATTCCTTTAGGGGCGCCCATATGGCTGGATACTAGAAACCCGCTCGGCCCCCACCAACCCATCCGCCGACTGGTCATTGCCCAGGACACGGGCGGCGCGATCAAAGGCGTGGTGCGGGGCGATCTGTTCTGGGGCGCGGGCCCGCGCGCGCGGGAAGGGGCCGGCAAGATGAAAGAGCTGGGACGGGTGTTTATCCTGTTGCCGGTGGGCATTGCCCCGGTTATTTCGGACGGGCGCCGGGATTCACACACTTTACTTTAATCCGGTTAATCGGCAAGGTGGGCGCATGTCCACCACTGGTCCAAATGTCGCCCTATTCGCCACCTGTCTGGTGGATTTATTCCGGCCCAGCGTCGGCTTTTCCGCGGTCAAATTACTGGAAGAGGCGGGCTGTCGGGTGAGCGTGCCGACGGCGCAAACCTGCTGCGGCCAACCGGCGTATAATTCCGGCGACAGAGCCGACGCCGCAGACATCGCACGTCAGGTGATCCGGGAATTTTCGGACTACGACTATATAGTAGCGCCATCCGGGTCCTGCACCGGGATGATTAAACATCACTATCCCCAATTGTTCGCCGATGATCCTGAGATGGCGGCGAAGGCAGAGGCGCTGTCAGCAAAAACCTTCGAGCTGATGTCCTTTCTCACCGACGTGCTGAACGTGCTGGCCATCTACGGCCGGTTTAAAGGTGTCGCGGCTTATCATGATTCCTGCTCGGGTCTGCGGGAGCTTGGCATTAAACGTCAGCCCCGCCAGTTGCTGTCCGGCATCGACGGATTGAGCCTGGAAGAATATGACGGTGCAGAGACCTGTTGCGGTTTCGGCGGCACCTTCTGCGTCAAGTATGACGACGTCTCCGACAAGATCGTCTCCAGCCGGTTGGAAGAACTGGCACGCACGGACGCGACCCATGTGTTGGGCGGCGATCTCGGCTGCCTGTTTAACTTGGCCGGCAAGCTGAAACGCGAAGGATCGAACATTCAGGTGCGCCATGCGGCGGAAGTGCTGGCGGGCCTTACGGATGAGCCTGCGATCGGGGGGGGAGACGACTAAGTCATGCTGCCTGATCCCCGACAATTTCCAAAAAACGCGCGCGTGGCGCTCTCGGACGAAATTCTGCAAGCAGCAATGAAGCGGTTGGAAACCGGCTTCGTGGCGCGGCGTACGGTCGCCGCCGGCCGCCTGCCCGAGTTCGAGGCGCTCCGTGATGCGGCCCGCGATATCAAGAACCACGCGCTCGCCCATCTGGATGCCTACCTGGAATTATTCGAGGAAAATTGTACCGCCCAGGGCGGCCAAGTCCATTGGGCCAGGGACACGGCGGAGGCGCGGGATATCGTGTTGGAAATTTGCCGGGCCGTCGGGGCCAAAACGGTGACCAAAGGCAAGTCCATGATCGGCGAGGAGATGGAGATCAATCACCATCTCGAATCCAATGGGATCGAGCCCATCGAGACTGATCTCGGCGAATACATCATTCAAATCCGCAAAGAGGCGCCGAGCCACATCATCGCGCCGGCCAGTCACGTCTCCAAGGAACAGGTGTCCGACGATTTCCGAAAACAGCATACCGAGCTGGAACCAAACCGGCCCTTGGATGAGCCCGATGATTTACTCGCCGAAGCCAGGGTCATGCTGCGGGAAAAATTCCTGAACGCCGATGTGGGGATTACGGGGGCAAACTTTCTGATCGCTGAGACTGGGACCTCGGTCATTGTCACCAACGAGGGCAATGGTGATCTCACTCAAACCTTGCCCAAGGTGCATGTCGTGCTGGCCAGTATCGAGAAATGCGTGCCCACCTTGAATGACGCCACGACGTTGCTCAGGGTGCTGGCCCGCAGCGCCACCGGTCAGGAAATGTCCTCTTATACGACGTTCTCCACCGGACCCAAGCGGCCGGATGATGCGGACGGGCCGGAGGAATATCACGTGGTGATCATGGATAACGGACGGAGTGAGATGCTCGCCGGCCAGTTTCGGGAGATGCTGCGTTGCATCAAGTGCGGCGCCTGTATGAACCACTGTCCGGTCTATCGGTCCATCGGCGGGCATGCCTACGGCTCGGTCTATCCGGGACCCATGGGCTCGGTGCTGACGCCGGGCATCACCGATCTCGCCTCGTCCGTCCATTTGCCTCAGGCCTCCAGCTTCTGCGGCAAGTGTGAAGAAGTGTGCCCGGTGCGCATCCCGCTGCCGAAACTACTGCGCTTCTGGCGCAACGAGGCCTACGAACAGGGGCTGATTACCGGCGTGGCCCGCTGGGGGTTGTCGCTTTGGGCGTTCGCTGCGAAGCGGCCCGGTCTTTACCGGTTTTTTGCCGATCTGAAGATGCGACTGTTAAGCATGTTGGCCGGGCGGCAGCGGCGATTCAAGACGCTGCCGTTGGGTTTGGATGGCGGCTGGACCCGGCACCGGGATTTTCCGGCGCCCCAGGGCAAGACATTCGTCAGCCAATGGCGCGCGCAAGATAAGAGGCGCGGATCATGAGCGCGCGGGCGGACATCCTGGGGCGCATCGGCGCAACCCTGAATGCCGATGGCACACATGATGCCCGGTGTTCGGCCGCAGCCGCCCGTCTGGCCAACCCGCCGGAAGGGCTGGTGCCCGACCGCTCCCTGGTGGACCGGGATGCTCAAATTAAATTGTTCCAGGACATGGCGGAAGAGGCGGCGGCCACCACGGACCGGATCGCGAGCCTGGATGATCTGCCCGCCGCCATTACTGGCTATCTCGGCAGCCATAACCTGCCGAGCCGGATCAAGACCGATGAGGACCCGCTGCTGTCCTATGTGGACTGGTCAGCTCAGCCGACCCTCGAGATTTCCTCGGGCAAACCGGCGGATGCGGACGAGGTCGGTCTCGCCGTGGCCTTTGCCGGCGCGGCGGAGACCGGGACGGCCATCCTGACTTCCGGGTCCGATCACCCGACCAGCCTTAATTTCCTGCCGGAAAATCATATCGTGGTGCTGCCGGTCAGCCGGGTGTTCGGCGCGTATGAAGCCGCCTGGGCGCGGCTGGCGGCGACGCGGGAGGAGCACGGCATGCCCCGCACGGTCAACTGGATCACCGGACCGTCGCGCACCGGCGACATCGAACAAACGCTGCAGCTTGGGGTGCATGGCCCCCGGCGGCTGCACATTATTTTGGTGGATGATGGCGAAGAAGAAGGATCCTAACGATCTTGACGATTCATCGCTCCTGGAACATGCGTTCCGGGGGGTTGCGCCGTTGCCCGGCCGCAAGATCGGTGAGACGCCGGCCCCGCCGGCCGCCAAACAGCCTAAACGTAAAGTCAGCCGACCCGCGACCCTGCCGCAAGTGACAGTGCCGCTGGCCAAACCGGCCATGCCCGAGATCAAACACGGCGACGCACCGGGTGTCGACAAAAGCACGGCGCGGCGGCTCAAGCGCGGCCAATTGCCGATTGAGGCCAGGCTGGATCTTCATGGTCATCGCCAGGATGAGGCCCATCGCGCCCTGGAAGCCTTCATCGCCGGCCAGGCGAGCGCCGGGCGGCGCTGCGTGCTGGTGATTACCGGCAAGGGCGCGGTCAGCCAGGGCGGCGGCGTGCTCCGGGAAATGGTGCCCCGCTGGCTCAATCAGTCGCCCAATCGGGAACGGATTATCTCCTTCACCCACGCCACACCTGCGGACGGCGGTGCGGGTGCGCTGTATGTGCTCTTGAAGAGGCGCCGATCATGACGCCGTTTGGTGCAAAGGTGCGGTCGCTCAGGACGGAGCGCGGGCTTCAGTTGAAGCAGATGGCGGAAGACCTGCAGGTTTCGTCGGCCTATCTCAGTGCGCTGGAGCACGGCAATCGGGGCCGGCCGGCCCCCGGCTTCGTCATGCAGATCGCCAACTATTTCGAGCTGATCTGGGACGACGTGGATGAATTGAAGGAGCTGGCCCAGCTCTCCCACCCGCGCATTCCGGTAGAGACCGGGGGCTTAAGCCCGCGTGCGACGCTTTTGGCCAATCTCCTCGCTCGCCATGTCCACGAGCTGGACGACGCCACCATCGACCGGATGCTGGCCGAAATGGGCTTCGACGAGGAAGAAGAGCCGGAAACTTAGAAAATAAGCAAAAGTGTATAGGCTCACAGCTTGTTCTTGATGACTTCGGTGATCTGAACCGCGAGTTTGTCCTCGATCACGACGACTTCGCCCCGGGCGACCAATTGACGTTCGGCGCGGAGTTCGACCGGTTCGCCGATCAGGCGCTCCAGTTCCACGACCGCGCCACGGCCCAGCTGTAGGATTTGGCTGATTTTCAGTTCGGCGGTGCCCAGTACGGCGACGATATCAATGCTGACATCCATCAGCGCCATACCGTTTCCGCCGGCGCCAACGCCGCCGGACGGCGCGGAGCCCGGTCCCGGCCCGGCGGGGGCCTCGTCGCCTAACGTGTCGAGAAAATCTGCCATCTTGCCGTCATACCATCTCTGCCTTGGCTTGGATGATCAGCCTAAGCCGATTCGCCGCCAAAGTGAATTCGGATCTTTGTGACTGAAAAATATAGAGGCGAAGGGTTAGTTCTTGGTTAAAATAGAAGCACTTAGTTGAACAGGAAGGACCAATCCCCCATGCCCACCACTCAAACCGAAGCCGTTCTCAACCATCATATGGAAAGCTTTAACGCCGGCGATTTGGATGCCGTGATGAGCGATTACGCCGAAGAGTCCGTCATTCATTCCCAATTGGGCTCGGTCAAAGGCCTGGCGCAAATCCGTAAATTCTTCGGCGATTTTCTGGCAAGCCTGCCCGACGGCGCGCTTCAGGAGATGGAAATGCTGCACACAAAGGTGGAGGGCGAAGTGGCGTTTATCGTCTGGAAAATGCCGCCCCGGATGAAAATGGGCTCGGACACGTTCCTGATCCAGAACGGCAAGATCATGGTCCAAACCGTCGTGGCCTATACGGGAAAGTAGTCTACCCGTCTTTCTTCAGCATATAGCCGAGGCGCTTGCCGCCGAAGATATGGACATGGAAGTGGGGGACTTCCTGCATGCCGTCGTCGCCGTGATTGGCCAGGAACCGGTAGCCGGGCTCGGATAGATTGAGCTGCCGCGCCACCGTGCCGACGGCTCGGAAAAACCCAGTGATTTCGGCATCCGACGCCTTTTCCGAGAAATCATCCATGGACACATAAGGCCCCTTCGGGACGACCAGCACATGGACTGGCGCCTGCGGATTAATATCCTCGAAGGCGAGGGAATGGTCGTCTTCGTAGACTTTGGTGCAGGGGATTTCGCCCCGGAGAATCTTCGCGAAGATATTGTCGTTATCATAGGCCATGAAACACGCTCCTTACCCTTAAGACCGTCTCAATTTTAAGACCTTTTGGCTTTTTCCTCGATGCCGGACGTGCCTTCCCGGCGCGCCAGTTCATCCCAGACCTGATCCGGCGCAATGCCTTTCTCCGCCCACAGAACCAGCAAATGATAAAGTAAATCAGCGCTCTCCGCGGTGATCTTATCGTTATCACCGCCGCCGAGGGCAGCGGTGATGGTCTCGATTGCTTCCTCGCCCAATTTGCGGGAAATCTCGTCCAAGCCTTTAGAAAACAACGAAGCCGTATACGAGGTGTCCGCGTCCGCGCCCTTACGGCTTTCGATCACCGCATAAAGACGCTCCAGGGTATCCTTGTTATCGCTCATGTTTCTAAAATCCGGTCAGTCAACGGGGCGGATCGCCACACCGGCCGCCGCCATGTGGGCCTTGGCCTCGGCAATACTATAGGTGCCGAAGTGAAATATGGAAGCGGCAAGCACCGCACTGGCATGGCCTTTGATCACGCCGTCTACCAGATGATCCAAATTGCCGACGCCGCCCGACGCGATCACCGGGATGTTGACCGCATCCGCCACCGCGCGGGTGAGCTCGTTGTCAAAGCCCACCTTGGTGCCGTCCCGGTCCATGGAGGTCAGGAGAATTTCCCCCGCGCCCAGGCCCTCCATCTTTTGCGCCCAGCCGATGGCCTCAATCCCGGTTTCCTTGCGTCCGCCATGGGTGAAAATTTCGAACCGGGCGGGCTCGCCATCGGTCGAGACTTTCTTGGCGTCGATGGCGACCACGATGCACTGGCTGCCGAACTTGGTGGCTGCCTCGCCGACGAATTCCGGGTTATGAATGGCGGCGGTGTTGATAGACACTTTGTCCGCGCCGGCCAGCAACAGTTTGCGGATATCGTCCACGGTGCGCACGCCGCCGCCGACGGTCACCGGCATGAAGCATTGTTCCGCCGTCCGCGCCACCACATCGTAGATCGTGTCCCGGTCTTCATGGCTGGCGGTGATGTCCAGGAAGCAGAGCTCGTCCGCGCCGGCGGCGTCATAGAGGGTCGCTTGCTCCACTGGGTCGCCGGCGTCCACCAGGTCGACAAAGTTGACCCCTTTAACAACCCGGCCTTTGTCCACATCCAGACAGGGAATGATGCGCGTGGTCAACATGTTATCCCCCCGGCCCCTTTAAAAACGCCGCCGCTTCGCCCGGATCGATTTGCCCGTCATAAATGGCCCGGCCGGAGATCACGCCCTCGAACAAGCCGTCGCCGGCAATTTTCAATGCTTCCAGATCATCCATGGAGGATACTCCTCCCGACGCGATGACGGGGATGGAAATGGCGCAGGCAAGTTTTAATGTCGCCTCCACGTTCGGGCCCTTCATCAGTCCGTCCCGGTCGATATCGGTGTAGATAATGGCGGCGACGCCGGCGCCTTCGAATTTCTTGGCGAGATCTTCGGCGGTGATGTCGGCGGTTTCGGCCCAGCCTTCGACGGCGACCTTGCCGCCCCGCGCATCAATGCCGACGGCGATCCGGCCGGGGTGCGCCTTGCAAGAGTCCTTCACCAGATCCGGGTCTTTCAACGCCGCCGTGCCCAGGATCACGCGGCGGACGCCTTTCTCCAGCCACAGATCCACGGTCTCCCGATTGCGGATGCCGCCGCCGAGCTCAATGGGAATGGAGACAGCACCCAAGATGCCGTCCACCGCGGCGCCGTTGACCGGCTCGCCCTCGAACGCGCCGTTGAGGTCGACCACATGGATCCAGTCGCAGCCCGCGTCTTCGAACGCCTTGGCCTGGGCCGCCGGATCGTCTCCGAACACCGTGGCCTGATCCATCTCGCCCCGGAGCAGCCGCACGCATTGCCCGTCTTTCAAATCGATAGCCGGAAAGAAAATCATGGCCGCCACTCCAAAAAGCCGTGAATAAATTTCAGGCCCACCCGCTGGCTTTTTTCCGGGTGGAACTGGGTGCCGATTATATTGTCCCGTCCAATCACCGCGGTGATCGCCCCGCCGTACTCCACCGTCGCCAGCACGTGCGCTGGATCGGTGGTGCGAAAACTATAAGAGTGGACGAAATAGGTGTGTGCGCCCGCCGGCAGATCAGCAAAGGCCGGGTGATCGCCGGTGATCTCCAGCGCGTTCCAGCCCATGTGCGGAATCTTGAGGCTTTTGTCGGCGGGTTCGAGCGCCGCCACCTCGCCGCCGATCCAGCCGAAGCCCGGCGTGTCGCCGTGCTCCCGGCCCCAGTCGGCCATCAGCTGCATGCCGACGCAAATGCCGAGGAACGGCTTGGCTTGATTGATCACTTGATCTTGTAACGCCTCCATCATGCCGTCGACGGCGGTGAGGCCCTCCTTGCAGTCGGCGTACGCGCCGACGCCGGGCAGTACAATGTGACTGGTGTTGGCTAGATCGTCCGGCTTGTCGGTCACTATGACCGTGCCGCCGAAATCGGCCGCCACCCGCTCGAACGCCTTGGCGGCGGAGTGCAGATTGCCGGAGCCGTAATCGATAATCGCGACGTTCATTGTGCTAGCCCCGCTGCGCCTCGGCCCGGCCGGTGAAATATCGCTCCACCGCACCTTCGCCATTGGACGCCGCCACTACAGCGCGCTTACTCAATCCCCGGCGCGCCAGGTTCCGCCGGCGCAGATCATTGGCCAGAAAACCGACGGCCACGGCAATGGCGACGGAGACCACGGTTTGGACCACGGGGTCCGCGCCCAGGCCGGTCAGGATACCGCTGAGCGCCACAATAATAATGATCAGGGCGAGCGCCACCCACCACAGCCGGTGCCACAGCGCCCAGACGATCGAGAAAAAAAACGCGGGCCAGCAAAAGCCTTCCTTCACCGGCACGGCGCCTTCAATAATGGTGCCTAGCCGGTCTGGGCCGGTGACGCCGGCCGTCGGGGCCGGGACATGGATCGTGTACAAACGCATGCAGCTTTATCTACTCAATAAATTCGGGAAAAAACAGGTCGCTTTGGTACGGCGGCCCGTTATTTATCATCCGTCCTTGTCGGAGAGCGTCCCCTTGGTGGACGGCACCGCGTTGGCGGCGCGGGGATCGATGCTCACCGCTTCCCGAAGCGCGCGGGCCAGGCCCTTATACGCGCTCTCGATAATGTGGTGATTGTTTTCCCCATAGAGATTGTCCACGTGGAGCGTCAGGCCGGCGGCTTGCGCGAAGGCCTGGAACCATTCGCGGAACAGTTCCGTGTCCATCTCGCCCAGCTTGGGCCGGGTAAAGCCAACCTTCCACACCAGATAGGGCCGGTTGGAACAATCCACCACGACCCGGGTCAAGGCTTCATCCAGCGGCACCAAAGCCTTGCCGTAGCGGGTGATGCCCGCCCGGTCGTCCAGCGCCAGCTTGACCGCTTCGCCGATCACGATGCCCGTGTCCTCGGTCGTGTGGTGAAAATCGATGTGTAGGTCGCCGTTGGCCGTCACGTCCAGATCCATCAGGCTATGACGGGACAGCTGCTCCAGCATGTGATCGAGAAACCCGATCCCGGTGGAGACATTATAAACGCCCGTGCCATCCAGATTAACGGACGCCTTGATCTGCGTTTCCTTGGTGTTGCGTTCCACGCTAGCCTGCCGCATGGCGCACCTCCTCAACTAAAATCTCGGGAAAAGTCCCGTAAGGGCGGCCCTTGTAACAGACAAGGGGAGTCCGCGCTAGAGCCTAGAATAATACGCAAAAATGAACGGGAAGTTGATGGCCTACGAGCGCAGTTGCCATTGACCCCCCGCTGTTAAAAAACTACATCCTGTGTTCAACGAACAACCAGCCGGGCGAGATCCGGCCGCACCACCAGGAGACCAGGGCCCATGTCCAACGAAGGAGCGTCGGGGAACTTCCCGAACTGGCACGCCACGACCATCCTCTGCCTGCGCAAGGGCGGCGAGGTTGTCGTCGCCGGCGACGGCCAGGTGAGCATGGGCGACACGGTGGTCAAATCCAACGCGATGAAGGTGCGGCGGCTGTCCAATGACAGCGTGATCACCGGCTTTGCCGGCGCGACAGCCGACGCCTTCACCCTGTTCGAGCGGCTGGAAGCCAAGCTGGAACAATATCCGGGCCAGCTCACCCGCGCCTGTGTGGAGCTCGCCAAGGACTGGCGGACGGACCGTTATCTCCGCCGGCTGGAAGCGCTGATGGCCGTGGCCGACGAGAACGTGTCGCTGATCGTGTCCGGCACCGGCGACGTGCTGGAGCCCGAGGACGGGATCATCGGCATCGGGTCGGGGGGCAACTATGCGCTGGCCGCCGCCCGCGCGCTGATCGACCGGGACGATCTGGACGCCGAAGCCATCGCGCGGAAGTCCATGGGGATCGCCGCTGACATCTGCGTCTACACCAACCAAAACATCATAATCGAAAAACTCGCCGCCAAATGAGCACCAAAGGTACCAACTTTTCACCTCGGGAAATCGTCTCCGAGCTCGACCGCTATATCATTGGACAGAACGACGCCAAGCGCGCCGTCGCCGTGGCGCTCCGCAATCGCTGGCGCCGCCAGCAATTGGATGTCGATCTCCGGGAAGAGGTGCTGCCCAAGAACATTCTGATGATCGGGCCCACCGGCGTGGGTAAGACGGAAATCGCCCGCCGCCTGGCCAAGCTGGCCCAGGCCCCGTTCCTGAAAGTCGAGGCCACCAAGTTTACCGAGGTCGGCTATGTGGGCCGGGACGTGGAATCCATCATCCGCGACCTGGTCGAGATCGCTATCCATGAAACCCGTGAACGCCAACGCAAGACGGTGACCGCCAAGGCGGAAATCCACGCGGAAGAGCGGGTGCTGGACGCGCTGGTCGGTGAGAACGCCAGCGCCGACACCCGCCAGAAATTCCGCAAGATGCTGCGGGAGGGCCAGCTCGCCGACAAAGAGGTCGAGATCGAGGTGGCGGAAAGCGCCGCCGGTGGAATGCCCACTTTCGATATTCCCGGCATGCCCGGCGCGCAGATGGGGATGATCAATCTCAACGATATGCTGGGCAAGGCCTTCGGCCAACAGAAGGCGCTGAAACGCATGAGCGTGGAACAGTCTTATGAAATTCTGATGGCGGAGGAGAGCGACAAATTATTGGACGAGGACGCCATCATCCGCGACGCCATGGAGACGGTGGAAAACCACGGAATCGTCTTTATCGACGAGTTCGACAAAATCACCGCGCGGTCCGAACGGATGGGCGGCGATGTCAGCCGGGAAGGGGTGCAGCGGGATCTTCTGCCGCTGATCGAAGGCACGACAGTGTCGACCAAATACGGCACGGTTAAAACCGACCATATCCTGTTTATCGCATCCGGCGCGTTCCACCTGGCCAAGCCGTCGGACCTGTTGCCCGAATTGCAGGGCCGCCTGCCCATCCGGGTCGAGCTCCGCGCACTCAAGGAAGAGGACTTCGTCCGCATCCTGACTGAGCCCAAGGCCAGCCTGATCGAGCAATATGTGGCGCTGATGGGCACGGAAGAGCTCACCCTTGAGTTCACCGAAGACGCGATCAACGAGCTCGCCCGTCTCGCCGCCGAGATCAACGGCACGGTCGAAAATATCGGCGCGCGACGGCTGCACACGGTGATGGAAAAACTCTTGGAGGAGATCAGCTTCACCGCTACCGACCGGGCCGGCGAAACCGTTACCATCGACGTCGCCCTGGTGCAGGAACGGGTCGGCGACCTCCTCAAAGGCGGGGACCTGACGAAGTTTATTTTGTAAGGCGATACCCCTCCACAATTGTGCGGAAGGTAAGGTTGATCCGGGGCTCAAACACCCGTTTGGTGGTGGGCAGGCGGTGACGCCAATTGTCCTGGGTCGCGCCGGCCATGATCAGCAAACTGCCGTGGGCCAGCATCATGGACCAGCTTTCGCCGCCATCGGCCGGCTTCATAGCGAACTTGCGCTCCGCGCCCAAAGACAGCGACGCGATCGCGCCGTTGGGTTCCAAGTCTTTCTCATCATCGCTGTGCCAGTCCATGCCTTCGCTGCCGTCGTGGTAGAGGTTCAGAAGGCACGAGTTATAAGTCTCGCCGCTCTCCGTCTCGATCAGGCTTTTGAGCTCGGCCAAGGCCGGCATCCACGGCAGCGCCGTCCGCGAAACGCCCGAATACGCATATTGAAACGGTTCATCTCCGTACCAGGCGACCTTGCGCTTGGTAGTGATCTTGCGCCCGAACATGATGGCGGTGTCCCGCCGCCAGTCGATCCCGGTCATCAACGAGTCGAAATAACGGTCCGCGTCGTCGGCGCGCAAAATAGGGCCGTAGTAATAGACCTCCCCGCCGTGGGGCAGCAGGTTGGCCGTCCGGTCAATTAAGGGTTCGAACAGGTCCATGCCTGATAGGCCTCTTTCATGGAATTGCCGCAGGGCCGGTAACCGGCGGCCCGCGCCTCGGCGGCATTTGCGAAGAACACCCGGTTTTTCCGTTTCATCCGCTTGCCCGAGTGACAATCCAACGTCCCAAATATTTTCAGCCGCGCATTAACGCCCACGCGCCATTGCCCGCGTTTAAGATCACGCCGTAAGTCCTGATCGGAAATGTCTGAATACCGGATCATGGGGACAGACTAACAGTCCCGCGTAAAATACCCTATCCGGAAATTGCGCCTACTTGACCTCGTAGACTGTGAGCTTCACCGCATCCGCCAGGCGCGCGCCGGTGGCGAGAAAGATGGTGTGGTTCACCCAGGCGTATTTTTTGTTCTTGGTGTCCGTCTCCAAGACGGGGGTGGAGCGGAAATAATAGGAATTCGGGTCCGCGTCTTCGCCCTTGGCCAGTTTTTCCAGCACGGCGGGCGGGCCGTGGCGGAAGCCGATGTTCTGGATATAGATAACTGCGCCGTCGTGGGTCTCCATCGCGTAGCGGGTGTCGAGGAACGCGCTGCCGTCTTCCTTGATCAGCCGCCAGTCGGCGCCCGAATTGAGGATCCTGCCGTTGATGCGCTCGCCCTCCACCGTTCCGCCGATGATGTTGATGATTTGCCGGATGCCTTGCGGCGTTTGGCCAATATCAACCGGTGGATCCAGGGTGACGGTAGCGTCGAAGAAGTGAACGAGTTCGATATCCATAGGTGCAGGCTTACCCGGCCCACCCGCCGGAATCAATGAGGTAAATCACATAGGCGCTTATTTAATTTTTGGGCGGGCTTGCCGGTAATGGGCTGGACCGGGGCGGCCTGATCGGAGACACTCCACGCCCTGGAGAGAGACGCCGCATGAGCCTACCGAGCATATTCAAGAACATCGCCTGCCTCGAGGATTTGGAGGTCCCGGCCCGCGCGCGCTTGCCCAAGGCCTTGTTCGAGTTCGCCGTCTCGGGCGTGGAGGCGAACATCTCCCGCGCCGCCAACCGCGCTGCCTTCGACGAGATATTCCTGCAGCCGCGAATTCTGAAAGACGTTTCCAATCGGGACATCAAAAGGGACCTGTTAGGCCACACCTATGACGCTCCCTTCGGCATTTCCCCCATGGGGGCCTCCGCCATGTTCGGCTTCGAGGCGGACCTGGCCTTTGCCCGGGCGGCCCAGGCGGCGAACATCCCCTTCTGCATGAGTGGCAGCGCCCTGATCCCGATGGAAAAGATCGCGGCAGCCAATCCGGACGTCTGGTTCCAGGCCTATGTGGAGGCCAGCCGGGAGTCCATGGAGGTGCTGACCAATCGGGCGGGCAATGCCGGCATCAAGACCCTGGTGGTCACCGTCGATGTGCCGGTGCCGGGCAACCGCCGCACCCAACTCCGCAAAGGCTTTGAATATCCGATTCGGCCCAGTGCGCGCATCGCGTGGGACGGGCTCACCCACCCCCGCTGGCTGTTGGGCACGTTCTTCCGCACGCTGATGACCACCGGCATGCCGCATATCGAAAACTACGGCGCGGGCCGGGGCATCCCCATGATCTCCACCTCCGCACCCCAGCGGAAGCATGTCCGCGATGCGCTGGATTGGGACGATATGAAATGGCTCCGGGACACCTGGGAAGACCGGCTGCTGATCAAGGGCGTCCTTGCGCCGGAAGACGCCCGGCGCGCCAACAAGATCGGCTTGGACGGGCTCATCGTTTCCAACCATGGCGGGCGGCAGTTGGATACGGCCCTGCCGTCGATCAGAGCGCTGCCCGGCATCGTCGCGGAGAAAGGCAACCTCACCATCATCCTCGACAGCGGCGTCCGCCGAGGCACCGACGTGGTGAAGGCGCTAGGCCTGGGCGCGGATTTTGTCTTCGTCGGCCGGCCGTTTCTCTATGCCGCCAGCCTGGGCGAAGAACCCGGCGTGGCCTACGCAATCGAGATACTGGCGAGCGAAGTGGACCGCACCATCGCGCTCCTCGGCCTGATGAATTTCGAGGGGGCAGAGGAGAGGTTGATGGTGGCATAGACTCCCCCGCATTTCCTCCCTAGTCTCCCTGTTAGAACAAACAATCAGTGGGGGAGGCAAGTCATGACCAGCAATCGGTTCGACGTAAGCGGCAAGGTGGTGATCATCACCGGCGCGGGGCAGGGGATCGGCCGGGACTACGCCCTGGCTTTTGCCGAGGCCGGTGCAATCCCGGTGCTGGCTGAAATCAATCGGGATAATCTTGATCGTGTTGCCGAAGAAGTGAAAGCCGCGGGCGGCGACTGCCTGGCCGCGCAGACGGATGTGGGCGATCCGGACTCCGCGCAGGCCATGGTGGACCAGGCCTTGGCGGCCCACGGCAAAATCGATGTGCTGATCAATAACGCGGCGGTCTTTGCCTCCATCCCCAGCCGGCCGTTCGATGAAATCCCGTTCGAGGAATGGCAGGCCGTGCTGCACGTGAACATCACCGGCTCATACCTGTGCGGCAGGTCCGTGGCCCCGGCCATGCGCAAGGCCGGCGAAGGACGGATCATCAACATCTCGTCCGGCACCGTGCCCCAGGGCGCGCCCGGCTTCATGCACTATGTCACCTCCAAGGCGGCGGTGATCGGCATGACAAGGGTGATGGCGCGGGAACTCGGTGATCACAACATCAACGTCAACGCGATCATGCCCGGCTACACGGTGACCGAAGTTGACCACGCCAGCATGAACGACGATCTGCACGAAATGATCACCAGCCACCGCTTGCTGAAGCGACACGAGACGCCGGACGATCTGATCGGCCTTGCACTGTTCCTCTCGTCCCCCGCCAGCTCGTTCATCAGCGGGCAGACCATCGCCTGCTGTGGCGGCGAGGTCATGCTTTAGAGGGCGTCCGCTCCAGATTGACCGTGGGTAGCAGGTCGTTGTTCCGCCCTGGCATGACCCGGCGGTAACTTACGGCTTCCGCGATGTGAACGCGGCGCACCCGGTGATCGCCCCGCGCGGTCAAGTGCAATCGCTCCGCCTCTTCGGCCAATAGTTTCCGGCCTTTCGCATCTGGCGCCGCGATGTCTTCCAATAGCCAGCCGTCGCCGGCGGCGTTGGTGCGGATCGGGTGTTCGCCGCCGGTGTTTTTGAACCGCGCCAAATGCCGGGCGCGTGCATTGGCAACCCGCGCCGCGACGTCTTTGGAGCTCTCCGCCGGAGGCGGCACGCTGAGACCGACCGGCAGGGCAAACGTCACTACGTCGAATTTGAACGCTATATGATCGTTAGGTTTAAGACGGGTAAGTCTGCATTTCTTCAGCCCGGTATAAACGGATACTTCGACTTCAAATTGGAAGAGCGCTTCAACGCTTATTGATCGCTTAGCGCCACCAATCTCTAGCTGCGCGCAGCCTCACAAAATTACATTGAGCGAGGGAAGTCCGCTGACGCATAGAAATTGGACGCAAAACTTCGAGGCCGAAAATGTCCACTAATGACCCGAAGCAGATACGAAAGCCAACTGTTCCGGAGCTTTTATCCGACCACGGTCTCAGATCGCGTGTACCCCTTAATCGTAGCGAGTAACCAGAGGAAATTCCATCCAGCATGTTGTTCCCACCCCTTTCTGGCTGTTTATGATCGGGCCTATGATGCGCGATTGGCTGAAATTCTGACCGTTGACTTTCCGGCGGTGCAAGCCCTTTTGGGGAATGAGGAATTCGATGCGTCGGCGGGGGCATACATCCGTAACCATTCGTCAAAATACCGATCGGTTCGCTGGCTTGGTCGATTATTTGCGGATTGGGTGCAAACAACACCGCCCTATGACGAGTTGCCTGTAGTTGCTGATATGGCGGCCTTTGAATGAGCCTTGAGGTTCGCTTTTGACACACAGGACATGCCTGTTTTGACTGGTGCGGATTTAGCGGGTTTGTTTGGCATTTTATTTTGCATGGCTCTATAGAATATAAAGTGGACGATGACTCTGGTGAGGCGAGGGCTTTAAAAATGTTACGTAATTGCCTGTTCATTGTATTGGCGCTCTCCGTTTCTGTTGGGTTTTCAGATTCGGCTTTAGCGATAAGTAACAAGCAGGCATTCAGACTTGTTGTAGATACACCCGAAAAGAAAAAAATTTTCGAAAACAACAAAGCTCTAATGAAATTCATGAGCTATTTGATTTGTGGCGGTCGTCTTTCCTGCGAAGTTCCTGACGATGTCTTAAACCAAATGATAAGTCTCAGAGATCAAAACCCCACTTGGTCATTTGAGGATGTTTATGAGGAACTCACGACCAATAAACATGGGATCCTTAGTCCGCAGTCGACGGTGGATTTTGAAAAGCTCTATTATCCAGGTGTGATGAGATATGTATTCGACAGGCGCGGGCTCTCTCGAGCCAACATTAGTAAATTGAGATCAGAAATTCGGGGCCGTAGAAAGAACTGTAAGCGAGAAATTCTAGCCAGCCCTCCAAGTAAGCGGATCGTGAAAGACGAAAGCAGCATCAATCTTTATTGCAAATACCGCGAGAGTTATGGTTATGCGCTCAAAATTATTGCGGAAAAAAAGGCGCCCCGTTAGTCCAAGGCGGTTAAAAATTGTCAGACCTATCACTCCCCCCAGTTTAATTGTCCCGATTCCACTTGCGGAAAATGGTGTAGATGCCCGGTTTGGGTTTGCAAGCGCCGGGACTGTCGCAATCACTAATGTAGCTGAACTTGACCAATATCTCTCCTGTCTTCGGATTCACCGGCCGCCTTGTCGGGCAGGCCGACGATATTAAAAGCCGGGGTGCCCACCGCCATCTGCACCTGCACATCGACGGCGAGCACATCAATGCCCTGAAAGGCGACAGTGTTGATCCGAGCAACCATGTTCCCCACGATGGCGGAGCCACAGGGGTGTTTAGGGAGACGCCGCGCAATTAATTTGACGGCTTTGCCGCGCCCGGCCTAAACAGGGGCATGTCTTCCGAGAAAATTCAGGCGGTCACTACTTTTCACGCCGACGGCTATGATCAGTACGGCAAGCGGTTTCTGGAGAGCTTCGACGCCTTTTGGCCGGCGGACGTAGTGCTGCATGTGTACTGTGAGGATGTGGCGCCGGCGGAACAAAGCGACCGGCTCGTCTATCACGACCTGGCAGACGATGCCGACCTGACCGCGTTCAAAGCGCGCCATGGATCGACGCCCAAACATAGCGGCATCCTGGACGACGGCGACTACGGCTATCGCTGGGACGCGGTGCGCTTTGCTCACAAGGTGTTTGCCCTGACCGGCTGCGCCTTGGGACCGGCCGGCGATGGCGGCCGGCTGTTCTGGATCGATGCGGATACGGTGACCCATACAGAGGTGCCGGAGTTTCTGTTCGTCGCCACCTTACCGGATCATGTGTACACCAGCTATCTGGCCCGGCCCCATGCCTATCCGGAATGCGGCTATGTGGGCTACCGGCTGGATCATCCGGCGCACCGGGAATTCATGACCTTCTGGCGGGAGCTGTATCTGAACGACTCACTCTTTGAGCTGCCGGAATGGCATGATTCGTTTGTCTACGATCTTGTTCGCCGGACCTTTGAAGAAAAGGGTAAGTTCGCTAGTCTCGACATTGCCGCCACCGCCCCCCCGTCGGATCATCCGTTCGTCAACTCGATCCTCGGGCAATATATGGACCATCTCAAAGGGTCTGAGCGTAAGGAGGCGGGCGGGTCTTTTGCAGAGGATTATGTGGGGAAGGGTTAAACGAGTCGTCATCCCCGGGAAGCGACCGTCGCCAAACCCCCTCCTCCTGGCCCCCTCCCATGGGGGGAGGGGGGACACGAAATGATCACCCCTCTCTTGATGGGAGGGGTCGCGCGGTACGCACGGGGGAGGGTGGAGATATAAACACGAAGGACACGAAGCCATCCGGCGTTAAAAGCCGCCTTTGTGCTCTTCGTGCTCTTTATGGTTTTAAACAAGCACGCTGATCCTTCTCAGCACAAACTCGCGTACACGGCGCATGACGGGAAATTGAGGTTATTCTTCAGTCCGGTGCGGCTTGCTCTCGATCGCGTCCCAGATGTCGGCTTCCAGGGTCGTGCCGTCGAAGTGGTTGATCTCCTGCAGGCAGGTGGGCGAGGTCACGTTGATCTCGGTCATATAGTCTCCGATCACGTCGATGCCGACAAAGATCAGCCCCTTTTCCTGCAGCGCTGGTCCGATGGCCTCGCAAATTTCCTGCTCCCGCGAGGTAAGCGTGGTCTTTTCCGCGCTGCCGCCCACATGGAGATTTGACCGGCTCTCCCCGGCGGCGGGCACCCGGTTGAGCGCGCCGGCCGGCTTGCCGTCGATGAGGATAATCCGCTTGTCCCCCTCGCGGACGGCGGGCTCATAGCGCTGGACGATGATCGGCTCCCGGTAGAGCTGGGTGAACAGCTCCAACAGCGAATTGATGTTCTCATCGTCCGGACCGATATGGAACACGCCGGCACCGCCGTTGCCGAACAGGGGCTTGATGATCAGGTCTTTGTGCTCCTTGCGGAACTCCATGATCTTTTCCTGGCTGGAGGTGATGATGGTCGGCGGCATCAGCTCCGGAAAGTGAGTGACGAACAATTTCTCCGGCGCGTTGCGGACGCTGACCGGGTCGTTCACAACCAGGGTTTCCGGATGCACATGTTCCAGCAAATGAGTGGCCGTGATGTAGGCCATGTCGAACGGCGGGTCCTGGCGCATCAGCACCACGTCGGCCAGGGCCAAATCAATCCATTCCCGCTCGCCCAGCGTAAAGTGATCGCCATCGACCCGGCGCACCTGCAGCGGCCGGGCGCCCGCCATGATACGGCCATTGGTCAGGGCCAGGTCCTGGGGCAGATAGTGATAGAGGCTATGGCCCCGCTTCTGCGCCTCCAGGGCGAGCACAAAAGTGCTGTCGGCGCTGATGTCGATCGCGTCGATCGGGTCCATTTGGATGGCGACTAGGAGACTCATGGTCGGGACCGCGAATTGTGGTTCATGCAGACCTATTGTCTAAGAAGGGAGGCCACTACACAACGATGAAAAAAGATGCCGCCCGGAAAAGCCGTTCTCAGGTCTTCTCTTCAAACGCCTTTTTCTTCAGGCGCACATGGCTGACGACCCTCTTCACGTGATCCACCGAGTTGGCGTGGGCGATGACCTTGTCCAGCTCTTCCTGGTTTTGAGCGATGCCGATCAGATAAATCGTCCCGTTGACCGTCTCAATTACATAGTTAATGGACAGGATGTCTTCATCGAACGTCATCTTGGATTTCAGCTGCGCCGTGATCCAGGTGTCCTGGGCATAGGCGCCGGCGGTGCCGTCCTTATCGACCTGGATTTCATTGATGACTTCGGTGACGCCGTCCACCTGATACGCCAGTTTCACCGCCTGGTCGGATAGGCTGGTGTTGGTAGTCGAACCGGTGAGCAGCACCCGCCCTTCATAGACTTCGATCCCAATGGTGGTGGTCAGCTTAAGCCCGGCGTTCAGGAATTTGTCTAGGACCAGCGCCTCCACGCGGAGGTCCTTGGCCCGGCCTTTGATGCCCCGTTCCTGGATGGCCGCCGATCCGACCGTGGTGCCGGCGCTCACCAGAACCCCGCCGCAGCCGCTGAGCCCGCCGGCCAGAAGAACAATCAGGGCCAGAGGCAATAATTTCCGATGGCGGGTGAACAAGGCTTTCATCGACGATATCCTATCAAATTCAGGTTGCACGGAGGGCATTCCGCATGATCCGGTTATTCCCTAGTCCCGGTTAAAAAATTGTCAATTTGATGGCCGTCGTTGGCAGCAACCCTTAGTCCCAACCGGGCCGCCAGGTCTGAACCAAGTGAAGCTGCCATTTCCGCCGGCTCATGACGATAATGTCGAAGCGCTGGCGGTGCCGGCGGTATGGCCGTTTGCTGCCTATAAAGTTGCCGGCAGCGGTTTCGATTCGCCGCCGCTGTGGGGGGCAACCGCGGCCAGCGCCCGAGCCCGGTCGTCCCGCGCCTTCACCTCGATAAACGCCACGACCGATCCACGCGCCGCAATCAGATCAATTTCGCCGCTGGCGGATTTATAGCCCCGGGCTAGAATCCGATAGCCCTTCAAACGCAAAAACCAGGCGGCTAGGGATTCACTGCGCGCGCCTCGCCGGCAGGTCCGGCGGCGGGAAGCCGTTAATGCAGTCATGTATCCTTCGTCAGATGGAGGGCGCGGTCGTAAAGCGACTTACGGGGCCGGCCGGTGCGCGCCGCCGCCTCCCGTGCAGCGTCCCGGACGCTTAGATTGGTCAACAGTTCTGCCAGCAGCGCGTCCACCGCCTCGCCCGTCAAGTCGGCGTTTTCCTCGGGCGCGTCGACAATCACCACGATCTCGCCCTTGGGCGCGCCGGCGGCGTCATAATGCGCCGCCAAACCGGATAAGCTGTCCCGGCGCAGTTCTTCGTGCAGCTTAGTGAGTTCCCTCGCAACGGCGGCTGGCCGGTCGCCGAGAACCGCCGCCATATCGGCCAAGCTGGCCGCCAGCCGTTTGGCGCTTTCATAGAAAATCAAACTGGCCGGCACGCTTGCGATACTTTTCAGAGCTTTGGTGCGCTGGCTTTGCTTCGGCGGCAGATAGCCCGCGAACAGAAACCGGTCCGTCGGCCGGCCGGAGAGAACCAGGCCTGTCAGCGCCGCGTTGGCGCCGGGGATCACCGTGACCGTGATGTCTTCTTCAATGCACGCTTGCACCAGCTTATAGCCGGGATCGGAGATGGCCGGCAGGCCGGCGTCAGACACCAGGGCGATCGCCGCTCCATTCTTCAGCCGGGCGATCAATCCGTTGCGGGCCTTGCCGCCGGCATGGTCGTCATAACGGGTCATCCCGGTGTCTATGGCGTAGCCAGAGAGGATTTTTCCGGTGACCCGCGTATCTTCGCAGGCAATTTCATCCGCCGCGTTCAGCGTATCTAGCGCGCGGAGCGTGATGTCGCGCATGTTGCCAATGGGCGTGGCGACCACGTAAAGCCCCGGCGGCAGGGATAAATTTTGGTCGATCAGATTGGTCACATTTCCGCCTCTAAGCCTTGATTATATGATGCTCTTGAAATTTACACCGGTTTACTTGAGTGCAGGGTTTGAATAGTCTGCAAGCGGTTCCCGGACTATCGTGGGCAAAGCCGCCTGCGTTTTTGAAAAAGATAACAGAGACATGAACTGGTCGCCTAGAGGATGGATCGGACGGTTGGCGTGGCCCGGCATTTTACGGTCGTGTTCTGTGCCGGTTTTGCTGGCCGTGCTCGCTGCCTGCAACGCACAGACATCTCAATCTCGGCACAGAGTACTAGTCCCCGCAGGCCAGTTAAACCCCATTCCTCCGGGCGCGCCGCCGTTGGCGACCGTGCCGCTGGTCCGCTCCGCAACGTCCACCGGCACCTTGCCGCAGACGCAGCCACCCCAGCAGGCGGGGCTGAGGCCACCCGCGCCATCTCCTGCGTCCGGTCAGTCCCGGTTCCAGCCCATCCCGCAAAACTCGCTGCCGCGCCAGGCGCTGGCGCCTGCGCCTCAGGCTGAGCGCGAAGCGGAACTGTCGGAATTCAGCCTGGACCGGAAATTGGCGCAGCAGGGATTGCGCGGAGAGGAGACTTCTCTCCGGGACAACCGGTTCGCCGCCCCGCCGCCGCCGCCGGTGAGCTCAAATATTCCCAGGGTCGCGATCTTGCTGCCTTTGACCGGCGAGCATGCGAAGCTGGGCCAGGCCATGCTGAACGCGGCGCAATTGGCGCTGTTTCACTTTGCCGACAAATCGTTCGAACTCTTACCCCATGATACCAGAGGCACGCCTCAAGGCGCGGCTGATGCGGCATCCCTGGCGATCGGCGATGGAGCCGCGCTCATATTGGGGCCGTTATTTTCTAGTTCTGTCGAAGCGGTGAAGCCGGCGACCGAAGCCGCCGGGCTGTCGGTGATATCCTTTTCCAATGATCAGCGGGTCTCCGGCCGCAACGTGTTCACCATGGGATTCCGCCCCGAGGAACAAATCTCCCAGGTGGTGCGCTATGCGTTCGGCAAAGGGCTCCGCCGGTTTGCGCTCCTAGCCCCGGACAACAGCTATGGCCAAACCGTGGGAGAGGCGCTGGGTAACACGGTCAGCCAGCTGGGGGCGGAAATCGCCGACAAAGCGTTTTATGATCCCAACGCCAACGACTTTGAGCCGTTGATCCGCCGGCTCGCCGACTACGATGTCCGCCGCCAGAACTTGCTGGATCAGCGCAAGGATCTGGAGGCTCGGGACGACGAAGTGGCGGAACAGGCGTTGAAGCGGCTGGAAAACCTGCAAACCCTGGGCGACGCGCCCTTCGATGCGCTGTTGATAGCCGATGGCGGCAAGCGGCTGCAGGCAGTGGCGGCGCTGCTGCCCTATTACGATATTGATCCGAAAAAGACCCGGATGTTAGGCACCGGACAGTGGGATGCGCCCGGCATCGGGGCGGAACCGGCGCTGGTCGGCGGCTGGTTCGCCGCACCCTCGGCCCTGGCGCGCCGCACGTTCGTGACCCAATACCAGGAAATCTACCGCGAAACGCCTCCCCGGCTGGTGACGCTGGCCTATGACGCCACGGCTTTAGCGGCTGTTTTTGTTAAATCGGACGGGAAGTTTGATCCGGCGGAAATTACCGCCGCGCAGGGATTTTCCGGCCGGGATGGCATTTTCCGGTTTACGCCCTACGGCTTTGCCCAGCGCGGCCTGGCCATTCACGAGGTGCGCACCCGATCCAACCGGGAAATCCGCAAAGCCCCGACCAGCTTCGAAAACGTCATCAATTAAGTCAACAGGGCCTCAATTACCGCGTTAAGCCGCAACCGGCCGGCGGGCGTTGTTTTGAGGGCGCTGTCTGTTTTTTCAAGAAAACCACCCTCGACCAATCGGGATATCGTTACGGGGTCGAACTGATCCGGGAGGTCTGTCCCGGTAAGATGCTTAAATTGGCCGGTGGAAATCCCATCCCGCAGCCGCAATCCCATAAGGATCAACTCATCCCGGCGTTCTTCGGGGGATAATTTCAGCCGTTTTTGAACGCCTGATCTGGCCTCTTTTAAACGCCTGAGCCACTGGGACGGATCGCGAAACGTCTGAATTGTCTCGGTCTTCGGCACATTTTCGGAGCCGGGAGTCGTCAGACGGCCATGAGCGCCGGGCCCGATGCCCAGATAATCATCCCCCTGCCAATAGAGGAGGTTGTGACGGCATTCCTGGCCGTGGGCGGCATGATTTGAAATTTCGTAGCCCGGTACTCCGGCGTCTTCCAGAATTTCTTGTGTGGACTCAAAGAGTTCCGTGCCGGCATTTTCGTCCGCTGCCGCCACTCTCTGCCGATGAAAGTCTGTCCCCGGTTCAATGGTGAGTTGATAGACAGACAAGTGCGTGGGCGCGTAGTCCAAGGCCTCGTTTAGTTCCTCCCGCCAATCTTCTACCGATTGACCGGGCCGGGCATAAATCAGATCAAACGACCAGCGATCAAAGTGTTTCGCCGCCGAGTCAATCGCTTTTCGCCCGTCCGCCGCCATATGCGGCCGGCCAAGAAACACCAAATCCTCATCCCGGAACGACTGTACGCCGATGGATAGCCGATTCACCCCGGCCTCTAAAAACTGTTCAAAAACAGCGACTTCCGCCGATGAGGGATTGGCTTCCGCGGTGATTTCCAGATCCGCCGAGGGCGGCCAATTAACTTTGATGTGCCCGATCACAGAGGCCATCACGTCGGGCGGCATCAGGGTCGGGGTGCCGCCGCCGAAGAAGATGCTGGTCACCTCCCGGCCACTTGTTTCGGGCAGGTAATAATCCAGCTCTCTCAGGTAGGCGTCCCGCCAGGCAACAGCATCAATGTCGGCCGCCACATGGCTGTTGAAGTCGCAATAGGGGCATTTCGACTCGCAAAACGGCCAGTGGATATAGATGCCGAACGGCATAACCGGCTTATCCCCGTGATAATTTTAAGAAAAACATCTTTCCACCAGCTTCTTGAAGGCGTCCGCCCGGTGGCTGATGTTATGTTTCTCGGCTTGATCCATCTCGCCGAAAGTCTCGGTCAGTCCGTCCGGAATAAACATCGGATCATAGCCGAACCCCAAATCGCCACGCGGCGGCCAGACCAAGGTGCCGTAGACGGCGCCCTCGACCGTTTCGCAATGGCCGTCGGGCCAGCATAGGCTGAGCACGCAAGCAAAATGGGCCGTCCGGTCTGGATTGTCGCCCAGTTTCTCCTCGACCAAGCCCATGGCTATGTCGAAGTCCTTGTCCGGCCCGCCCCAGCGCGCGGAATAGATGCCCGGATCGCCGTTCAGCGCATGCACGGCGAGGCCGGAATCGTCCGCCAACGCGACATGGCCCGACCCCAGGGCCGACGCCCGCGCCTTTAATTCCGCATTTGCGAAAAAGGTCGTGCCGGTTTCTTCTGGTTCGGGCAGGCCCAACGCACCTGCGGAAACAACGTCCGCCCCGAAGGATGAAAGCAACGCATTGATTTCGAGCACTTTTCCGGGATTGTGGCTGGCGATCACCAGGGTGCCGCCGTGAAATTTCCGCACCATCTAGTCGACGCCCAAAGATTTCTTTTGCGCAAAAACAAGTTCGCTGATTCCCTTCTTAGCGAGGCTGAGAAGCTCGCAGAACTGGTCTTCGGAAAAGGGCTTGTCCTCTGCGGTGCCTTGAATTTCGACGATGCCGCCGTCATCGGTGAGCACGAAGTTCGCGTCGGCTTGCGCGGCGCTGTCCTCCGGATAGTCCAGGTCCAACACGGCGGTCCCTTCATAAAGCCCGCAAGAGACGGCGGCGACCCAGCCGTGAAACGGCAACTCCGTCATAAGCCCCAGCTTCTGCACCGTCTGGCAGGCCTGATAGAGCGCGACAAATCCGCCGGTGACGGAGGCCGTGCGGGTCCCGCCGTCGGCCTGCAACACATCGCAATCGATTTTCACTTGAAGCTCGCCCAGCTTGTGCAGATCGGTGGCGGCGCGCAGGCTGCGGCCTATCAGCCGTTGGATTTCCATGGTCCGGCCGGCTTGCCCGCCGCGCGCGGCTTCCCGCGCCGTGCGGTCCCCGGTGGAGCGCGGCAGCATGCCGTATTCCGCGGTCACCCAGCCGTGGCCCTTGTCCCGGAGCCAGCCGGGCAGCCGGTCTTCCACGGTCGCCGTGCAGAGCACGTGAGTATCGCCGAACTTGGCGAGACAGGAGCCTTCCGCATGTTTGTTGACGGAAATATCCAAAGCGATGTCGCGAAGTTGGTTGGGCGCGCGGCCGGAAGGTCTCATATCAAATGTGCTTTCAAAGTGGTGGACGGCGGTTGCGCGAAACCTACCCAAGGCGGGGTGGCCCGTCCAGAACGGAATGGCAGGTGTGTTGCACCTCGTTGACGGAGACCGCCGGCGAAACTAAATTCCTTGCGCGATCACATTCGCCGCCCAAATAAGCACAATAGACACCGCAGTAATTGTCGTCGAAGACGGATAAGCCGGATGAGTACCAAGCGTCCCGCGTTAGGAGAGTTGAACGACCGGTCCCGGGAAATCTTCTCGCGGATCGTCGAAGCCTATATGGAGACCGGGGAGCCCATCGGCTCGCGCACGCTGTCCCAACGGCTCAGCACGTCTCTTTCGCCGGCGACCATCCGCAACGTGATGGCCGATCTGGAGTACGCCGGCTTTTTGTTTTCGCCGCACACGTCCGCCGGCCGCCTGCCCACCGAGCGGGGCCTGCAGATGTTCGTCGACGGGCTGCTGGAGATCGGCAACCTGGCATCTCAGGAAAAGGAAAGCCTGGAGCAGCAACTGGCCGGTTCGGGCAAGAGCCTGGATAAGGTTTTGGAGAGTGCGACGGCGACGCTTTCGGGTCTTTCTCATTGCGCCGGCATCGTCATGGCGCCCAAGACCGAAGCCCAGCTCAAGCATATCGAGTTCGTGCATCTCAATTCGGGCCGGGCGCTGGTCATCATGGTGACCGCCGAAGGCATCGTCGAAAACCGCATCATCGAAGTGCCGGCGGACGTGCCCCCCTCCGCGTTCGCCGAGGCAACCAACTATCTGAACGCGCGGCTGGTCGGCCAAACCCTGGATGAGGCGCGGGCCAATATCGCGAAGCTGCTGGAGACCGACCGGGCGCAGCTCGATGTGCTGGCCGCCAAGGTCGTCGAGATGGGCCTGGCCACGTGGGCCGGCGGAGAAAAGGGCGGCAATCTGATCGTCAGCGGTCACGCCAATCTGTTGGACGATGTCAGCGCCGTCGGTGATCTGGAACATATCCGCGCGCTGTTCTCTGCGCTGGAAACCAACGAGCTGATGCTCAAGGTGCTCGACATGACCGAACGGGCCGAAGGTGTGCAAATCTTTATCGGCGCGGATAATGATCTCTTTAACCTGTCCGGGTGCTCCTTTATTGTCGCGCCCTACAATTCAAGTCAGAACAATGTGGTCGGCGCCATCGGCGTGATTGGCCCGACCCGAATGAATTATGCCCGGATTATTCCCATGGTGGATTACACGGCCAAACTGATCGGCCGGGTGATCGGGTGACGTAAACGAGTAAGGAAGACCATGACCGAAGACCAAAAAGACGACCAGCCGGAAGAATCCCCGGAAGAACAGGCGGCAGACGAGACGCCGGAAGACCTGGACGCCGCCATCTCCGAAGAGATCAGCGCGGAAGCCGCCGCCGATGACGCCGCGGAGGAAGATCGTCCGCCGACCTATGAGGAGCTCGCCTCCGAGATTGCGGCGCTCAAGGATCAATTGCTGCGCGCTTTAGCGGAGGCGGAAAATGTCCGGCGCCGGACCGAGCGGGAAAAGGCGGATGCGTCCAAATACGCCATCGCCAACTTCGCCCGCTCTGTCCTGTCGGTGGCTGACAATCTGCGCCGGGCCATGGAAAGCGTCGGCGAAGAGGCGCGCCAGGCCAACGAGGATCTGAACAATCTCTATGTGGGCATCGAGATGACCGCCAACGAGATCGACACGGTCTACGAACAGTTCGGCATCAAACCGGTCGAGGCGCTCGGCAAGAAGTTCGACCACAATTTCCATCAGGCCATGTTCGAGATCGAGGACCCGTCCCGGCCCGCCGGCATGGTGGTGCAGGAAATGCAGCGGGGCTATGTGATCCAGGACCGCCTGCTGCGCCCGGCCATGGTCGGCGTGTCCAAGGGCGGGCCCAAGATGGAAGAGCCCAAACCCGAGGAAGCGCCGGTGGAAGACGTGGCCAAGGGAAGCGATAAAGCCGCCGGGGCCAAGTCATCCGCGTATGCAAAACAATCAGACGCCGCCGACCGGGAAGCCGAAGGCGCCTCCCCCGAGGTCGTTAAGGAGCTGTGAGGTTTTGATCCCCTCATCCGGCCCTTCGGGCCGCCTTCCCCCGCAAGGGGGGAAGGAGATCTGGTTGCGCCTGTCTTGCTAGCGCTTTTGATATCTTCGACCAATTGCAGTGACATCGCGTTTCGTTCCTCATCCCCCCCTTGCGGGGGAAGTCCCGTAGCGTAGCGAAGGGGATGGGGGGTAACGCGGTGGAGGAGAGGGAGAGCTCTCTGTGAGCTCTGTGGTTTAAAAATGAGTACGCGGATCGCGGCCTACCGGCCGGTCCGCGCATGACGGTATTTTTATCGATTAAAATCCCGGAAATCCGCTGAAAAATTTTCCCTAAAAACATTGTGCTTATCCAGTTGCGCCCTTATAACCCGCGACCTATATAACCGCTTAAGCAAGTTACATTACGAACTTGTAATATTCTTCAATTTCCCCGGTGCCAAAGGGGAGAGGCCACGCGGCGCCTCGGCTAACGCCACAGGTTACCCTGAAGAGGGCCGCATGCTTCTGTTGCTAAAGAAAGAGGACAGAAATGAGCAAAGTAATTGGTATTGACCTTGGGACCACCAACTCCTGTGTCGCCTTGATGGAGGGACAAGACGCGAAAGTGGTCGAAAATGCGGAAGGCGTGCGGACTACTCCGTCCATGGTTTCCTTCGCCGAAAGCGAACGCCTGGTCGGGCAGCCAGCCAAACGTCAGGCGGTGACCAACCCCGAAAATACACTATTTGCGATTAAGCGCCTGATCGGCCGCCGTTTCGATGATCCGTTGACGAAAAAGGACAAGAAACTTGTCCCCTACAACATCATCGCTGGCGACAACGGCGACGCATGGGTCGAAGCCCAAGGCGACAAATACAGCCCGAGCCAAGTAAGCGCCTTCATCCTGCAAAAAATGAAGGAAACGGCGGAAGCTTATCTGGGCGAAAGCGTCACCCAGGCGGTGATCACCGTTCCCGCGTACTTCAACGATTCTCAACGACAAGCCACCAAGGACGCGGGCAAGATCGCCGGTCTGGAAGTGCTGCGCATCATCAACGAACCGACCGCGGCCGCGCTCGCCTATGGTCTGGATAAGAAAGACGGCGGCACCATCGCCGTTTATGACCTTGGCGGCGGCACCTTCGATGTCTCCATCCTGGAGATCGGCGACGGCGTGTTCGAGGTGAAGTCCACCAACGGTGACACGTTCCTGGGCGGTGAAGATTTCGACCAATGCATCATCGACTACCTGGCCGACGAGTTTAAAAAGGAACAGGGGGTCGATCTGCGTGAAGACAAGCTGGCCCTGCAGCGTCTGAAAGAGGCGGCGGAAAAAGCCAAGACCGAGCTGTCGAGCTCTATGCAGACCGAGGTGAATCTGCCGTTCATCACGGCCGACGCCAGCGGTCCGAAGCACCTGAATATCAAACTGACCCGCGCCAAGCTGGAAACCCTGGTGGATCATCTGATCGACCGGACGATCCAGCCGTGCAAGGCCGCCTTGAAGGACGCGGGCATCACGGCCGGTGAAATCGACGAGGTGATCCTGGTCGGTGGCATGACCCGCATGCCCAAGGTGCAAGAGCAGGTGAAAGAATTTTTCGGCCGGGAGCCCCACAAGGGCGTGAACCCGGACGAGGTCGTGGCGCTCGGCGCGGCGATCCAGGGCGGCGTCCTGCAGGGCGACGTCAAGGACGTACTGCTGCTGGACGTGACGCCGCTGTCCCTGGGTATCGAAACCCTGGGCGGCGTGTTCACCCGCTTGATCGACCGCAACACCACGATCCCGACCCGAAAGAGCCAGGTCTTCTCGACCGCCGAGGATAACCAAAACGCGGTGACCATCCGCGTGTTCCAGGGCGAGCGCGAGATGGCCGCCGACAACAAGCTCTTGGGCCAGTTTGATCTGGTCGGCATTCCGCCATCGCCGCGCGGCATGCCCCAGATCGAGGTGACCTTCGACATCGACGCCAATGGCATCGTCAATGTGTCCGCCAAGGACAAGGCGACCGGCAAGGAACAGCAGATCCGCATCCAAGCTTCCGGCGGTCTGTCCGATGCGGATATCGAGCAGATGGTGCAGGACGCCGAGGCCCATGCCGAGGAAGATAAGCTGCGCCGGGAACTGGTCGAGGTTCGCAACAACGCCGACTCCATGATCCACTCCACCGAGAAGAACCTCGAGGATTATGGCGACAAGGTTTCGGCGGAAGAAAAGGACGCGATCGAAACGGCGCTGCAGGACCTGAAAGACGTTCAGGAGAGCGAAGATCCGGAAGAGATCAAAGCCAAGACCGACGCGCTGATGCAGGCCGCCATGAAGCTCGGCGAAGCTATGTATAAGGCCAGCCAGGAAGAAGGCAGCCCGGATATGGCTGACATGGGCGGCATGGGCGATATGGGCGGTATGGGTCCGGACGGCTCCGCTGATGCCTCATCCGCCGATGGCACGGTCGTGGACGCGGAGTTCGAGGAAGTCGACGACTCCGAGAAAAAGGACGGCTAAGAGTCTCGGTACACCGGGCGGGGTAGTGTTCCACCCGGCGGCCGGACCAACCCGCCCACCTAGGGGGCTCAGGTCACATGGCGAAGGACGATTATTATAAGACCCTCGAGGTCGGTAAAAGCGCCAACGCGGACGAGATCAAGAAGGCGTACCGCAGGCTAGCCATGAAGTATCACCCGGACCGCAATCAGGGTGACGCCGAGGCCGAAAAGAAATTCAAGGAACTCAACGAAGCCAACGACGTACTGTCCGATGAGGAAAAACGCGCAGCCTATGACCGCTTCGGCCATGCCGCGTTCGAACAGGGCGGGCCCGGCGCCGGCGGCTTCGATCAGGGCTTCGGCCACGGGTTCTCGGGCTTTTCCGACATCTTCGACGAGATGTTCGGCGATGCGTTTGCCGGCGGCCGGGGCCGCGGCGGTGCGCGCCAATCGGGCCGGGGCGCGGACCTGCGCTACAATATGGAAATTTCCCTGGCCCAGGCCTATAAGGGTAATAAGACCAATATCCGCGTGCCGACATCTGTTGCGTGCGGCGACTGCAAGGGCGTTGGCTCCAAAGGGGGTGCGGCGCCGGACACCTGCCCGTCCTGCAACGGCGCCGGCAAGATGCGCGCCCAACAAGGCTTCTTTACCATCGAGCGCACCTGCTCGTCCTGCGGCGGCCAGGGCAAAGTGATCAAGGAGCCGTGCCAGAACTGCAGCGGCTCCGGCCGGGTACATCAGGAAAAGACGCTGTCGGTCACCATCCCGCCGGGGGTTGAGGACGGCACTCGAATCCGCTTGTCGGGCGAGGGCGAGGCCGGACTCAACGGCGCGGCGCCGGGCGATCTCTACATCTTTATTTCCGTGGCCCCCCATCACATCTTCCAGCGGGACGGGGCCAACATCTATTGCAAGGTGCCCCTTCCGTTCACCATTGCGTCCCTCGGCGGCCATGTGGACGTGCCGACCGTGGACGGCAGTCGGGCGCGCATCACCATTCCCATCGGCACCCAGTCCGGCCATCAGTTCCGGCTCAAGAACAAGGGCATGTCCATCCTGCGCTCCAAAGAGCGGGGCGACATGTTCGTGCAGGTTAATGTGGAAACGCCGGTCAATCTCACCAAGCGGCAGAAAGAACTGCTGCAGGAATTTGATAAAGAGGGCAAGTCCTCCGACAACAGCCCGGAATCCGAGGGCTTTTTCACTAAGGTCAAGGACCTATGGGAAGACCTGAAGGATTAGGGTAGTCTGCCGCCGCTGAAATGGCGGAAGAGAAAACGGGGGATCCCATGAAAATCGGAATTGTCGGCTGTGCCGGCCGGATGGGTCAGATGCTGGTCAAGGAAGCCCTTGCGACCGACGGATGTGAGCTCGTCGGCGGAACGGAAGGGCCGGGCAATGCGGCGCTGGGCCAGGATGTGGCGGCGACCGCCGGACTGCCGGCCACCGGTCAAGCCATCACCGATGACACGGCGACGCTCTTTGAAGCCGCCGACACCGTCATTGATTTCACTATTGCACCCGTGACCAAGGGCCATCTGGACCTAGCGGTCGCGCATGGCACGGCCCTGGTGCTCGGCACCACAGGCCATGACGCCGCGCAGATGACGGAGATCGAGGCGGCGGCGGAAAAGGCAGTGATAATCAAGGCGATGAATTTCTCCGTCGGGGTCAACGCGCTGTTCGCGCTGACCAAGCAATTGGCCGGGACGCTGGACGAGGACTTCGATATCGAGATCGTCGAGATGCACCACAAGCATAAAGTGGACGCGCCGTCGGGCACGGCCATCGGCCTGGGCGAGGCGGCCGCCGCCGGACGCGGCGTCAGTCTATCGGACGTGGCCCAGCGCGGCCGTGACGGCATCACTGGCGAACGCAAGAAAGGCGATATCGGCATTACCGCGCTGCGCGGCGGCGACGTTGTCGGCGAGCACCAGGTGATTTTTGCGGCGGATGCGGAGCGGGTGCAACTCGGCCATATCGCCACGTCGCGGGGTATCTTCTCCCGGGGTGCGGTGCGCGCCGCACTCTGGTCGGAGGGCAAGGCCCCCGGTCTCTACGACATGCTGGATGTGCTGGGCTTTAAATCCTAGCGGGAATCATTTTCCAACTGGGCGAGACGTAAACGCTGCAGGCCGTCCTGCAGGGCATCAAACGCGCGCCGGCGTTCGCCGGGCGTGAGAAACGACCCCACCTCGACGGCCCGACCCTTGGAGCTGAGGGTCAGTTTGCCCGCCAGGTCCACGTTGAGCCACTGGGGCTGAAACCGGAGAATGCTCTCGGAGCCCCAGCGGTCGATCTTGCGGACGAACAGGTCCTTGCCGGTGAGCACCACGAACTCCCGTGTGCGGGAATTGCACCGGCAGAATTGATAGGCGGCTGCGAGCAGCAGCACCTCCAATCCCATAAAACCCAGCACCGGGCCCGCGCCGACGGCATAGAAAATCAGTCCGAGGGTCACACAAATTCCGGCAAACAGGCCCAACAGCCAGCGGATGGCGGCGAGGCGTTCGACCACGCCGGGGATCATCCGGATTTCAAAGGGCAGGCGATCCGATCCTTCAACGGCGGCGGCGTCGGAATAACTGAGTTGGATCATGATCGCTCTTTCATCGGCGCCGCATTTTACGCGGTAATAGGTGTGGCACGAAACGATTTCTTTAGGGGCCGCAATGCGGTACTGCTGAGTTTATGAAAAAAGCCGATATCCAGACCTTTTACAGCGCGCTCCGCGCCGCCAATCCCAAACCCAAGGGGGAGCTCAATTACGTGAACCCCTATACGCTGCTGGTCGCCGTGGTGCTGTCGGCGCAGGCGACGGATGTTGGTGTGAACAAGGCGACGGGGCCCTTGTTCAAGAAAGTCGATACGCCGGAGAAGATGGTCAAGCTGGGTGAGGCCAAGCTCAAGGACTACATCAAGACCATCGGATTGTTTAATTCCAAGGCCAAGAACGTGGTCAAGCTCAGCCAAATGCTCATCGAAGAACACGGAAGCGACGTACCTCGGGACAGGGAGGCTTTGGAAAAGCTGCCGGGCGTCGGGCGCAAGACCGCCAACGTGGTGCTCAACATCGCTTTCGGGGAACCCACCATCGCCGTGGATACACACTTGTTCCGGATCGGCAACCGCACCGGTCTGGCCAAGGGCAAAACGCCGTTAGCGGTGGAGAAGAAGCTGGAAAAAGCGACCCCGGCGGAATTCATGCGCCACGCCCATCATTGGCTGATTCTGCACGGACGTTACGTCTGTAAGGCCCGTAATCCGGACTGCCCCGCCTGCGTGGTGCGGGAGCAGTGTTCCTTTAAAGGGAAGACCACCGCTGAATAGTCCCGGCAGTTAATTGTCTCCGAAGATATCCGGATCTTTTTCCGTATCGAAATCCTGTGCCGGTGCATCTCGGTCCGGCGCGGTCGGCACTTCCGGTACGGGTTCCGTCAGCGCCGGCGGTTCATCTCCGCCAGGCACGGCCGGCACAGGCTCGGTTAATGCCGGCAGCTCATCTCCACCGGGGACGGCTTGCTCCGGTTCCGTAGCACCAACGGGCGGCGGCGGCACAGGCGATCCACCCTCGCCGGCAGCCTAGCCGGGCGGATTTTCCAGAACGCTGGCAAAACAGGCTTTCTCATCGACCTCAGCATTGTCGCGGCCCCGAACCTCGACAAAGTCGACCGTCAGATCACCGTCGTCGTACAAGAACACATCGACGACGCATTTCTCCGCCCGGTATTGCCAGATCTTGGCGGGCGGTTCCGACCGTTCAAAGCTGGGCGGGCCGAGAAGCTCGCTGACCTCGTTCGCCTCCAGACCGGCCAGGCGTTCCTTGAAATTTTCCAGGTCAATCTCGCGGCTGGCGACCTCCTGTTCCAGGACGGGCACGTCTCCCGGCACGGCGGATGCAGATTCACCCTCCACGGGTTCCGTCAAGGGTTCCGGATAATCGGCCAGCGCGGCAGGCTGGCCGGCTTGCTCTTGGGCGGGCGCACCGTTCTCAGCGGCGCGGGCTGTTTGATCCTGTTGATCGTCCGCCGAGCGGGGGATACGTTTCAGGCTCGGCCGATCGACCGCGCACGCACTTAACAATAGTGCCAGAACAACAACACCGAGTCCTGTTTTGACTATCCTGCCGGTGGTCAATTCGCCTGCCTCTATTTCGGCCGGGGAGGCCAAGCCGTCGCTCTGGCTGTCGCCGTCGGACTAGCCGCCGTCTTCCGCCTGGGCCAACGAGGCCATGTCACCGGAAATCTCGCCGCCGGCCTCAATCACGATCTTGCCGTAGCGGACGGAGCCGCTGACTTTTCCGTCCTTGCGGATGGTCAGCTTTTCCTTGGCAATTAGGGTGCCTTCGAACACGCCGCTGATGTCGGCTTCCTCCACGTCCGCGTTCCCCTTGAAATAGCCCGTCGAAGCCACTTCGATCACATGGGCGTCGGTCAGGGACGCCTCCACCCGGCCTTCGACGACCAGTTTTTCGCAGGCCGTGATCTCGCCGTTCAAGCAGATATTGCGACCAACCGTCAGCCGGTTGGCGTCATCATCCAGGCCCAAACGACGGTCCCGGGGACCGCCCGGTATCTCGGCTACCCGGCGGGGGATTTCCGGCCGGAAGAAGCCGCCGGCGGGTTTGGCCGGCGCATGGGAACCCTTCTTGGAAAAAGGCTTGAGCGGCGGCGCTTCCATGTTCGACCCGTTTTCGGCGTCGTTCTGCGCCCCGCTTTCTTCGGCCTTTTTGTCTTTGGTGAACATCGTCAACGTGCCTTTCCTAATGCCCGGCCTAACTCCCGTCGGCGCTACGCGCCTTCGGACGCCTCAAGCCTAGTGCGCCACCCCTGAACCAAATGTACCATCGTTGCCGTCGCGATGACTGAGGCCAAAAGGTTCAAAATCGGGACCGTCATCATAAACGCAATGACCACCCCGGCAAGAAAGACCTGTCCCCGAAAGGCGCTTCTGAGGTACAGCGCCCCCCTCGGGTCCAGCCGCCGGTGGGCGACCAGCTCGAAAAATTCCCGGCCCAGAAGATACCCGTTCAGGGCGTAGAAGACAAAAAGATTAAACGGTCCGATGAAAAACAGAATGGCATAAACGGGCAGGGCCAAAATGTTGAGAAATATAGCCAGCAAGGAAAACTTGATGGTCACCTTGAGAACTTCGCTGAGCGGCTGCCCGCGGGTTTCCGGCAGGTGGGAATAATGATTGTCTTCGACCGCCTGGGCCGTAGCGTCTAGGTAAAAACTGACAATCAGGGTGACCACCGACGGAAATAGCAGCCAGGACAGAAACACCACCAGAGCCGTTCCCAGCGCGTCGGTCAGACCCTCCAGCCAGTCGTCGAGGAAGGACAGCCAGCCGTCGAAGGCGAACAGGGACGTGTTGAACAGCAAAAACCCGACGATGGACCAAAGCAGGACGAAAATAATGCCCGAGCCGATAATGCCGATCCAGATGACGCGGCGGAAGGATTTGTCCCCCAATTGCTCGAACGCCAATTTAAACGCGCGGGTCATGAAATATGCCTTCCTTCAGATAAAAGCGGTGCTTGAACCGGTTCGTATTTATCGCCCAAGTCGGCGGGCCGCAAGTGCGGCATCCCGCGTCCCGCCGTCCATTAAGCTTGAGACGCAAGACCCGCCCGGTATACTGAGCCAAATTTGACCCACAAATAATGGATTTTTCATGACACAGACCGACATTGATGTCCTCGGCATCGGCAACGCCATCGTCGATGTACTTTCCCAAACCGACGATGATTTTCTCAGCGAAAACGGCCTCGCCAAGGGCACCATGACCCTGATCGATGCTGATCAGGCAGAGGGACTCTATGCCAAGATGGGACCCAGCGTGGAAGTCTCCGGCGGTTCGGCCGCGAACACCATCGCCTGTCTAGCCTCCCTGGGCGGCCAGGGTGCCTTTATCGGCAAGGTCCGAGATGATCAGCTCGGCGATGTGTTCCGCCACGATATCCGCGCCGGCGGGGTGAACTTCGAGACCGCGCCCAAGGAAGACGGTGCGCCCACGGCCCGGTGCCTGATTTTTGTGACGCCCGATGCGGAGCGGACCATGCAGACCTTCCTGGGTGTAAGCGTCGAACTGGGCCCCGACGATATCGACGAAGATCTGATCAGCCGCTCTGCGGTGACCTACCTGGAGGGCTATTTGTGGGACCCGCCCCTGGCCAAGGAAGCTTTTGTCAAAGCGGCGAAGATTGCCGCCGGTGCGGGGCGGAAAGTGTCCCTCAGCCTGTCCGATCCGTTCTGCGTGGACCGGCACCGGGATGATTTCCTTGATCTGGTCAACAACCATGTCGATATCTTGTTTGCTAACGAAGACGAGATTACATCCCTCTATAAGGTCGAAAATTTCGACGACGCCCTGCAGCATGTGCGCGGTCATTGCGAGATCGCCGCGCTGACCCGCAGCTCCAAAGGCTCGGTCGTGGTTGCCGGTGACGAAGTGCATGTTCTCGATGCCCACAAGGTCGACAAGGTGGTCGATACGACAGGGGCCGGGGATTCCTACGCTGCCGGTTTCCTGTGGGGCTATACCAATGGCCGAGGCCTCGCTGAATGCGGGGATATCGGCGGTATCGTAGCGGCCGAGATTGTCGGCCACTACGGTGCCCGTGCCGAGACCGATCTGGCCAAACTGGTGGCTGAGAAACTCGGCTGATTTTTCTGAGCCGAGGTGTTCCTGTCCGTTGTGGCCGTATGGCCGTCCAGGGTAGTCTGATCTCATGACGGCAGATCAACTCTCCTTGCCGGCCGGCGGAACGTCCCAAGCGTCCCGGCAATTTAAAACATCCTGGTTCTGGCGGATGATGCCGGCCGGTATGCGCCGGCGCTGGTGGCTGTTTCGCGTGTTCGATCTGATCGCCCGGCACTGGCCGGTGTTTAACAAGCCGCGCGGGCTGTTGGTGGTGCGCATGGACGGGATCGGCGACATGGTTCTGTTCCGCCGGTCCTTGGACGCCTATGGCGAGGTTCTGGGTTACGCCAAACCAGAGATCACCGTTTTGGGCTGCAAAAGCTGGGCCGCCATCGCCGATGAGGTGTTCGAGGGCTATAATTTCATAGCCATCGATGAGCATGCTTTCGCCCGTCAGCCCTTGTACCGGTTCAAGATCGGCCTGATGGTCCGAATGCTTGCCCCGGAAACGACTATCTCGGATTCGTATTTTCGTCGGGCGATGATGGCGGACAGTTTGGTCTGGCTCTCCGCCGCGCCGAAAACAATCGTCTCCTATCCCTTCATCAACGAGCCGACCCGGACCGAGTTCACCTATTATCTCAGCCAGGTTGATCAGATTGTGGACACGGGCGTATATCCGACCCACGAGATCGTCCGCCACCATCGGTTTTTGTCTCACTTGGCCGGGAAAGAGATTCCGCTGGCGCCACCCGAAATTTCTTGGCGCGATCAATCCCCGCCGGTGCCGGAAGGAAACCCGTACGTCGTTCTTAATCCGGGCAGCAACGAATACGGCCGCCGCTGGCCGTTCGAGAGCTACCTCGATATCGCCGAGCGCATGCTGGATCACGGATACCGTGTGGTCATCGTGGGTGGACCGGGGGAGCGCGCCGGCGACCATCGGGACCGGTTTGGCGACGACGAAAGGGTCATCGACCTGATCGGAAAAACCAGCCTCGAAGGCTTACTGGATACGCTGAAGCATGCCGCCTGTGTGATCAGCAACGATACCGGCCCGGCGCATCTAAGCATCGCCCTCGGCGCGCCGACGTTGGTCATCGTCGGCGGTGGGCATTTCGGCAGCTTCGTGCCGTATCCGGCCGAAGCCATCCCAGATCACGCCAAGTTCGTTTTTGAAGAAATGCCGTGCTACCACTGTTTTTGGCGGTGTCATTTACGCGAAAGCAAATTCGATGTGTTTCCGTGCGTGAGCGCGGTGACTGTGGACACGGCCTGGGCGGCCATTGAGGGTTTGTTGCCGTCCAAACACGTTGTTAACCAAGCCGGGCCATAACGACTTTACGACAATCGGACGGCGCAATTGGGAGCGGCAGATGACCGACCAAGAAGAAGTCAATTTTTATGACATTTATGCGGGGTTCCGTCCCTACGAGCCGCCGGTTCTCAAGCCTAAACATATTCAACAATTCGACTACGAATTCTGGACGGTTGCCGGCTGTGACAATGCATCCACCGTGTTGGAAGTCGGCAGCGGCACCGGCATGTTTTTAGCCTATTTGGAACACAAGGGTGTGGCGCGGTACCTCGGCCTGGATACCGATGAGGCCGTTCTCAAGGTTCTGCCTGAGTCCATCAAACAAAATTTTGCGGTACAGGATATTTGGGATTACCTGGACAAGACGGCGGGGAACGAGTCGTTTGATCATGTCGTCCTGTTTGACGTGTTCGAGCACTTCTCGCCCCAGGACGGGGTTCGGCTGCTCAGGGCCATCCGGTCAATTCTAAATCCAAATGGCCGGATTACGCTTCGCATGCCCAACATGGAGTCGCCATGGGCTATGCAATATCAATTCGGCGACCTCACTCACAAAGGCGCCTACAACGCGAATAGCCTGAAACAAGTGGCGCTGGCCGCGAACTACACACTGGTCTCTGCCTTTCCCCAGCGCCGCAGCAAGGGTATCCGCCGGATGAAAGAGGCGATCCTGGAATCGATCCTCAATGTGATGCTGACCGAGCCGCCGAAAATCTGGTCGGCGAATTTTATCGCCGTGCTGGAGCCGCGGGCGGACGAAGCCGCCGGCTGACATATGGCGCTGGGCAACCTTCTTCCGTGGCGGCGTGGGGTGGCGGCTCGCCGCTCTACCGATGCGCCATCAGGACTGTTGATTGTCTCCGCCGGGGGGCTCGGTGACACGGCGTTGTTTTCGTTGATTTTGCCCCGGCTGATTCCGCTGGCAAACGGCGAGCCGGTCACTTTGGTTCTGCGCCGGGATGGCGCCGGGATGGGGTTCCTGTTCCAGGGTCTGGCCGATATCGTGCCCGTTGACTTTGACCGCTATGCCAAGGAAAGGCGCTACCGAAGGGCGGTCGATGGCCAATTTTTTCAGGCCAATTACCGGTTGGCGCTGACTAGCGATTTCTTGCGTCATCCGAAGCGCGACGAGGCGATGCTGAATGCCGCTAAGGCGTCCGAGACCCTCGCCATGAAGGCGCGGGCCTGGGCGAAGTATGACCGGGACCTGACAGCCAACGAGGCCAAGTTCGACCGGATTTTCGACAGCGGCCCTGACCATATTGATAAAGTCGTGCGCTGGTCGAACTACGCTAACTGGCTGACCGGCAATGATGTTCCGCCGCCACGGATCAACCTGCCTGAAGACCGGTTACCGCCGGCGGACGCGCTTCCACGGGAGACGATTTTGCTGGCGCCGTTTTCCGCCGTAAAGCATAAGCAAAGCCCAGCCGGCCTTTATGAAGACCTGAACGATCTTGCGGGCCCGGAACGAGACATCGTCCTGACCGGCGCGCCCGGCGATCTCGACAAGAATCCGGACTTCAAGCCGCTTCTTGATCGGCCCAATGTACGCTTTGACGACCGGCCGTTCAGCGAGATGCTGCCGCTGCTCCGCGCCGCCAAACTTTTGGTGTCGGTGGATACGGCGGCCATGCATCTCGGCGTGATGACCGGTACGCCGACCTTGTGCCTGGCGAGCGCGGCCTATGTCGGCGAAATCGTGCCCTACGCGGCCGAGATTACCCCGCCCAACGCACACTTTATGTATACGCCCATGGATTGCGAAGGGTGTCTCGGGGCGTGCAGCTTGCCGGAGGAGGATGGCCGCTTTCCCTGCGTGGCGCGGCTCGATCGGGCGGCGATCCTCGCCAAGGCGGAAATATTGCTCAACGGAACCGGGTCATCGTGAGGGACTGGTCTGCCGCCGTTAAAGTCTACAGCAGCTGCATCATGCTGGTGCTGGTGTTCCTGGGCTTCTCCAGCGGCTTGCCCTTCGGGGTGCTGGCGGAACCTCTTTCCGCCTGGCTGGCCGGCGCTGGTGTTTCCAAAACCTCCATCGGCTTGTTCGCCTTGGTGAGCCTGCCATATGCGATCAAGTTTCTTTGGGCGCCGTTCATGGATCGGCTGCCCTTGCCGGTGCTGTCGAATCGGCTTGGCCGCCGGCGCGGCTGGGCGGTGCTGACCCAGGCGGCGTTGTTCTGCACCATCATCGCCATGGGTCTGACGAACCCGGCAACGGATTTGTTTTTGACCGCCGTCTTTGCCCTCGGCGTCGCGTTTTTCTCCGCCAGTCAGGACATCGTCTTGGACGCCTACCGAGTGGAAAGCCTGAGCGAAGACGAGCTGGCCGCCGGGTCCGCGACTTTCGTGTTTGGCTGGCGGCTAGGTCAGGTGGGCGGCGGTACGGCCGGTTTGATTTTTGCCGATCTGTTCCCCTGGGCCTGGGTGTTCACCGGCATGGCGGTGCTGGTCCTGATCGGTTTGATCATCATCCTCATCAGCCCCGAACCGCCGCGTCCCAGCGCGGAGGAAGTGAGCGACGCCGAACGGGCGACTGCCGCGCGCCTTTCCGCAAAAGGGGGATTGAGCGTCCGGCTGGCGAACCCCCTGGCGGCAGTCCACACCGCGACGGTGCGGCCGTTGAACGATTTTATGAGTAAGGACGCCTGGCTGGCGATCATCGCGCTCATTCTCTTGTATAAATTCGGCGATGCAGTGCTGGCGGTAATGAAGGTGCCGTTCTTCCTGGAAATCGGCTTCACCAATACGGAGATCGCCGGCGTGGTGAAAATCTTCGGCTTCAACGCCATAATCGCTGGCGGATTCCTGGGCGGTATTTTATTGGCCCGGACCGGGATCATGTGGGGCCTGATGATCACTGGCATTCTGATGGCGGCGTCCAATTTGGTTTTCGTCGCCCAGGCCCTAGCGGGCAACGACCTGACCATGCTGGCGGTGACCATCGCCGTGGAGAACATCACCACCGGCATGGGCACAACCGCCTTTGTCGCCTATCTGGCGAGCCTCTGCAGTGTGGCGTACACGGCGACCCAGTATGCGCTGCTCACATCGTTCATGGCGTTTTCAAGGACAGTCATGTCGTCGGGGGCCGGCTGGCTGGCCGATCAGATGGACTGGGTCAGCTTTTTTATCCTGACCACGGTTGCGGCTGTTCCCGGCCTGCTGCTTCTCTGGTGGATGATGCGGCGACGCTCCGCCTAGTACTTCAACAGTTGCGATTCTACCGCGGTCTTCACGGCGTCCACGGGGATCAGGTGCATTTCCCGCCCGCCATAATCCTGCGCGCGGATAATTGTCAGGTGCGGCGTCATCGGCGTGAACTTTTCCGGTAGCGTGCGCCCAAACAGGGATATGAGCGGTTGGCCGCCGACCGCGAACATATGCCCCGTTCCAGAATCGTTGGAGACCGAGAGCGTCAGCCGTTTGGACAGCGCGATTGTGAGCTGCGGCGCATAGCCGTGCGCCTCGCCGAGACCATTTTCCTGGAGCGGGAATAGGGCTTCCGGCACTGCCGCCGCAATCTCCGCCTGCCAGTCCAGCTCCTGTGGGCCCAGGATAAACACCGGCACCCGCCCGGCCTGGGCCTGATCCTTGGCCAGCAGCACGAAGTTCTCCAACGGCCAGCATTTGGGCCGGCCGCCGGCGCCGGGGGACAGGCCGATATACGCAGGCCCCGCCGGCAACGCGGTTTCCGCCGCGCCTATCAGCGCCGGATCAAGATCAAGGCCGAGCACGCCGGGCGTCTCGATGGTCTTTCCCGTGGCCAGCTCCAAAAGATCCAGCATCTGACGCTGCATGCTCTTGGGAAATTTATAACCCTTGGCCGGCTTGCGGCCGGAGAGAACAAAATTGCCAAACGGCGAGATGAAGCTTTTATGCCGGATGCGGTAAAGCACCAGCGTCGCCAACGCCACCCGCTGGGTGTCAATCACCAGATCAAAGGCCCGGCCGCCCAAGGGCCGGCGCAGAAGCTCGGAAGGGCTCAAACCGATCCCGGCGCACTCGATCACCTCGTCCAGCAATCCCTCGACCATCGGGGCCATGACGCCGGCATAGACGCTGGTGTCCTTGCCCGCCAGCCAGGCGATGTGAGCGTCCGGGAAGGCATCGCGCAGTAGGCGCACGAACGGCAGCTTTAATAAACTGTCGCCCACTCGGTCGAGGCCGACATAAACAAGGATGGTTTTTGGCGCGGAAAGATCGGTCATACCTCCGGGTAGCACAGCGCTGCGTGCGGGCAAAGGCGAAAAGATTTCGGCTGGCCGGTTGCGGTCCATCCGTCGTAGGCTTTCGGTTATGAGCATTGAAATCGTCTGGGGTGATATCACCGGTCTGGATGTGGACGCCATCGTCAACGCTGCTAATGAATCCTTGTTGGGGGGCGGCGGGGTGGACGGTGCAATTCACCGGGCCGCCGGACCGGCGCTTCTTGACGAGTGCCGGACGTTAAACGGCTGCCCTACTGGGGAGGCCAAGATCACCTCTGGCTACAACCTCAAGGCCCGGCACGTGATCCATACGGTGGGCCCGGTCTGGCAGGGCGGCAGGGCTGATGAGCCGGCGCTGCTGGAATCCTGTTACCGCCGCAGCCTGGAGGTCGCAAAGGATCACAGCATCGCGTCCATCGCCTTCCCGGCGATCAGCACCGGCGTCTATCGATTTCCGTCGGGCCGGGCGGCGGAGATCGCCGTGGCCACGGTACGGGCGTTCCTTCAGGTGACTGAACTGCCCTCCCGAGTGACTTTCTGCTGCTTCGACGAGGACTGCGTCACGCAGCACCAGCGGGCTTTAACACTTCTCTGAGGATCATTGGGTCCAGCTCCGTCGGAATTTTCTGGAGATGTGTGAAGTCGGGCGTCGCCCACGCAGGCTCCGGCTGCCATCTTACTTGTGTAATCAAGAGCGATCCTATGAACATCACCATTCTTATCCCGGTCTATAATGATTGGGTGGCGCTGAGCCATCTGGTCACGAAATTGTCGGTGGTTCTGGCGGCGGAGTTTGACGCGGCTTCCACCCGAGCTCGAATTTTGGTCGTCGATGACGGGTCTTCGCAAGCGCCGGCTTTGGATGTTGATCTGACTGAGACCGGGATGATTGAGCGTGTCGATGTGCTGACCTCGGCGGTCAATAAGGGCCATCAGCGGGCCATTGTTCTGGGCCTGGCGCATCTGGCCCGGCTGCGTGTCACTCTCCAGCCGATTGGCCAAGCCTAAGAGATACGGCAATATAAAGAGCGCCGCGAGATGTTCCCGCTCCCCGAAGTCTGGGCCCGGAAACACCGCCAGCACATAAAGTAAAAACCCGGCAATCACGGAGTCGCCGGCGCTCGCCAGCCGGGTGGCGGGCAATTGTCTCAGCGCCAGCCAAAACGTGCCGGCAGCGATCAAGAGAATATAGATATTGAACGCCGCATGCAGGGTGTGGCCGGTCAGCCAGTGGAGCCACACCACCGGCATATAGAGATAGAGAATGAGCGGCGGATTAACGTCGAAGAAATCCCGGTTGAGCAGACCTCCTTCGAGCAGCAATTGCGCGCCGTACAGATACCAAGCGTTATTGTCGGACACGGCGATGTAGTGCAGGCGAGCCGCCAGAAGCGCCGCCAGGGCAAGGACCGCGAAAACGATAAAGCCGGTTTTGTATTTTCCCTCTACCGTCGTGATGACGCGCCCGCCTTACTCGTACGGGCCCCAGGCGCGCTGGGTGGCCGGCCGCGCGTGGATATCCTCGTACCAGCGTTTGAGATTCAGGAAATCGTCCAGGCCGAAATCTTCTACCGCCTGGAATTCCACGTCCGCGTAGATGGCGATATCGGCCACGGAAAACTCGCCGGCCACATAGTCGCGGTCCGCCAGCGCCTTGTCGACCGTTCCCAGCATATCCAGGAACAGGTATTTGTAATATTCCTTGGCCGCCGGCACATCTTCCGGATGACGGTTCCAGAAATGGCCATACTGCTGAGACCAGGTGGTAAATGTGGCCGAACCATAAAACAGCCACTGATCCACATTCACCTGATTGAGTGGGTCCTCCGGATACAGGCCATTGCCGGATTTCTCCGCCGTGTATTTGAGAATGGCGCCGGACTCGAACAGGGTAATGGTATTCCCGCCCGGACCGTCGTTATCGACCAGGGCCGGAATTTTGTGGTTGGGACTGATCTTCATGAAATCGGATTTGAATTGTTCCTTTTCCCGAAGATTGATCGGCTTGATGGTGTATTCGAGGCCGGATTCCTCAACAGCTTGGCGCGCTTTGTAGCCGTTGTCTGTGGTCCAGAAATAAAGATCGATCATGCGGTTCTTCCCCCAACCTCGTAATAATTTTTGTGGCCAAAACTATAGTCTTCGACTGGGCCTTTTAACAATACACGCAGCATTCAACACGTGCGGCGCATTGCGCGAATGTGGTAAAGTCCCGCCACTGGTATGCCCGAGACACAGAGACACAACCAAGACGCGACCGAGACCGTCGATGCCGCGCCCGTAAAGGGCGTGACGCCGATGATGGCGCAGTATCTGTCGATCAAGCGGGACAATCCCGATTGCCTGCTGTTCTATCGCATGGGCGATTTCTACGAGCTGTTTTTCGAAGACGCCGAACAGGCAGCCCGGGCGCTCGACATCACCCTTACCAAGCGCGGCAAGCACCTGGGCGAGGATATCCCCATGTGCGGGGTACCCGTGCACAGCCACGAATCTTACCTCTCCCGCTTGATCCGCCAAGGCTTCAAGGTCGCCGTCTGCGAACAGACCGAAGACCCGGCGGAGGCCAAAAAGCGGGGGGCGAAATCGGTGGTTAACCGGGGCGTGGTCCGCACCATCACGCCGGGCACGTTGACCGAAGACACGCTCCTGGATTCCCGGCGGAACAACTACCTGGCCGCGCTGGCGGAGGCGCAGGGCGGTTTCGCCCTGGCCTGGCTCGATGTATCGACCGGTGATTTCCAGTTGCAGGCCTTGGCCGAAGGGATGTTGGGCGCCGGCCTAGCGCGGTTGGAGCCCGGCGAGCTCCTCATCGCCGACAAGCTGCTTCAGCGCGAAGATTTGGCCGAGACCTTGCAGCCCTGGCGAGACCGGCTGACGCCCTTGCCGGCCAGCCGGTTTGACAGCACCAACGGCGGCAAGCGGCTGGAAACGCTGTACGGCGTGAAGACCCTGGATGCGTTTGGGCGCTTCTCCCGCGCCGAACTGTCGGCCGGCGGCGCGCTGGTGGATTATGTGGAGCTGACCCAACAGGGTAAACTGCCGCGCCTGTCCGCGCCCCGCCGGGTGGCCGACGGCACGGTGATGGAAATCGATCAGGCGACCCGGCGTAACCTGGAACTGACGCAAACCATGTCCGGCGAACTGCAGGGAAGCCTGTTGTCCAAGATCGACCGTACCCAGACCGGCGCCGGCGCGCGGGCTTTGGCGACGAGATTGTCCGTACCTCTAACGGATGCGGCGGAGATCGATGAGCGGCTGGATATGGTGCAGCATTTCCTCGACGGCCACGGACTGCGACAAACCGTGCGGGGGCTGCTGCGCCAATGCCCGGATATGGAACGGGCGCTGAGCCGGTTGACGCTGGGCCGGGGCGGGCCGAGGGATCTGGCCACGATCCGTGACGGCCTCGCGCTGACCGCAAGGTTTCGCGAGGTATTGGACCAAGGCTCACTGCCAACGGGCTTAACCAGATGCCTGGAGGAACTGGGCGCACATGGGGAGGCGGTGCAGACATTGACCGAGGCGCTGGCGGCTGACCTGCCGCTGCTGGCGCGGGACGGGGGCTTTATCGCCACCGGTTACAATATTGCTTTTGATGAGCTAAAGACGCTGCGGGACGAGAGCCGGCGGCTGATCGCCGGGCTGCAGGATACCTATGCCGGCCAGACCAACATCCCGTCTCTAAAAATCAAACATAATAATGTGCTGGGCTATTTCATCGAAGTGACCACCCGGCATGCGGATCCGCTGATGTCGGATGCGGCCGGGCCGTTCATCCACCGCCAGACCATGAAGAACGCCGTCCGGTTCTCGACCGTGGAACTGGGCGAGATCGAGGGCAAGATTGCCAGCGCCGCCGAAAAGGCCCTGGCTCTTGAGCTTGAGCTATTCGAAGACCTGGTCGGCCTGGTCTCCGGGCGGGCGGACGCGGTCGCCCTGGCGGCGGCCTCCATCGCCCAATTGGATGTGGCGTCGGCGCTGGCGCAACTGGCCGCCGATCAAAACTATTGCCGGCCTCGGGTCGATGAGTCCACCGCGTTCGAGGTGACCGGCGGCCGCCACCCGGTGGTGGAGCAGGCCCAGGCCTCGGCGGAGACCCGTACCCAGGCCGGCGGTTTCGTCGCCAACGATTGCCATTTGACGGACGACAGTCGGTTGTGGCTGCTGACCGGTCCCAATATGGCCGGTAAAAGCACGTTTCTCCGGCAGAATGCGCTGATTGCTATCCTGGCCCAGATCGGCTCCTACGTGCCGGCGGAAGCGGCGCGCATCGGACGCATCGACCGATTGTTTTCTCGGGTCGGCGCGGCGGATGACCTGGCCCGTGGCCGCTCGACCTTTATGGTGGAGATGGTGGAGACGGCGGCCATCCTGTCCCAAGCCACCGACCGGTCATTTGTCATTTTGGATGAAATTGGCCGGGGCACGGCGACCTTTGACGGCCTGTCTATTGCCTGGGCGGTGGTCGAGCATCTGCACGAGGTCAACGCCTGCCGGGGGCTGTTCGCGACCCATTATCACGAGCTTACCAACCTGACGTCCAAGCTGCCGGCATTGTCGTGTCACACAATGCGGATCAAGGAATGGAAGGGCGACGTGGTGTTCCTGCACGAAGTCGCCGCCGGCGCCGCCGATCGGTCCTACGGCATCCATGTGGGCCGCCTCGCCGGGCTGCCCGATGCGGTGGTCGGCCGGGCGGAAGATGTACTGGCGGCGCTGGAACAGGAAAACCAGGCCGGCGCGGTGACCAGACTGGCCGATGACTTACCGCTGTTCGCCGCTGGGCTCAGCCGGGGCCCTTCCGCGCCCACAGAGTCTGAACTTGAAAAGGCGTTGGGCGACATCCAACCCGACGAGCTAAGCCCGAAAGACGCATTGGAGTTGATTTATCAGCTGAAGCGCCTGGCGGCAGAGGATTGACGCGACTCTTTCACTGCGTCATGCCCCCCCCCTCGCCGAAGAGGCCTCTCGCCACTATATTAATGTAAGAATTTGCGTTAAAGACCACAGACCATGAACCAGATCAGCAAGAAGCGCGAGATCATCGACCGCCAGGCCCTGATCGCCGCCGTCGACGGCGTGCTTGGCGAAGATGGCTACGATGCCGCCAAACGGGCCGATATTCTGACCCTGCTCAAGGACACGCTTGTTGCAGGCCAGGGCGAGGTGCGCCGGCGGTTTGATGAGCTGGGCAGCGGCGCGGCCGTGCTGGCCGGCAATGCGTATCTGATCGATCAGTTGGTCCGGGTGATCTATGACCTCGCGACGGAAAAAGCCTATCCGGCGCCCAACCGCTCCACCTCCGAGCATATCAGCGTGGTGGCCATCGGCGGCTATGGCCGGGCTGAACTGGCCCCCCATTCCGATGTCGATATCATGTTTCTGCTACCCTACAAGCCGACTGGTTATACAGAGCAAGTGGTCGAGTTCATTCTGTATATGTTGTGGGATTTGAACCTGAAGGTCGGCCACTCCACCCGCTCGGTCGACGAATGCGTTCGCCTGGCCAAGCAGGACGTCACCATCGAGACCAGTCTGCTGGACGCGCGCTGGCTGTGGGGCGACCAAAACACGTTCGGCCAATTCAAACAAAAATATCAATCAGACGTGATGGATGGCCGCGGCCCGGCGTTTGTCGAAGCTAAGCTGCAGGAGCGGGATGATCGGCACGACCGGATGGGCGATGCGCGCTATGTGGTCGAACCCAATATTAAAGAGGGCAAGGGGGGGTTGCGCGATTTGCAAACTCTCTACTGGCTGAACAAGTATCTCTATCGGGTTACTGACGTGGAAGAGCTGGTCTCGCTGAATGCTTTCACCGCCCAGGACGTGTTCCGCTACAACAAAGCGGCGGAATTTCTGGCGACTGTCCGATGCCACCTTCACTATATCGCCGGCCGGCCGGAAGAGCGCCTGACCTTCGATGTGCAGAAGGGCATCTCCGAGAAAATGGGCTACGAGGATCAGCCCGAATCCAGCGGCGTCGAACGCTTCATGAAGCACTATTTCCTGATCGCCAAGGATGTGGGCGATCTGACCCGGGTGCTCTGCGCCTATCTGGAAGACAAACAGGCCAAGCGATCCTTCTTCCGCATGCCCGGTTTCGCCTTCCGCCGGTTCAAGATCGACGGCTTCGATGTGGACCAGGGGCGGATCACGCTGCAATCGGACGATGCGTTCCGTCAGGACCCGCTGAAGCTGTTACGTATTTTCGCCGAGGCGCAGGAGCATGACCTGGATATCCATCCTCACGCGCTGCGCCAGATCAGCGAGGATTTGGATATGATTGATGCACGGTTCCAGAACGATCCGGCGGCGAACCAGCTGTTCCTGAATATTCTGACCTCGACCAAGGACCCGGAAACCTCGCTTCGCCGGATGAACGAGGCCGGGGTGTTCGGTCTGTTTATTCCCGATTTCGGCCGGGTGGTCGCGCAGATGCAGTTCGACATGTACCACACCTATACGGTGGATGAGCACACGATCCGCTCCATCGGCACCCTGTCCAGAATCGAGGCCGGCCAGTATGACCAAGAAATGCCCAACGTCACCGAAGCGCTGGAAAAAGTTCACTCCCGCCGTGCTCTTTATGTGGCCGTATTTATGCACGATATCGCCAAGGGCCGGGGCGGCGATCATTCGGAGCTGGGCGCCGATCTGGCGCTGGAGTTGTGCCCCCGGCTCGGTCTGGATCAGGAAGAAACGGCGACCGTGAGCTGGCTGGTCAAGGAACACCTGACCATGAGCGACACGGCGTTTAAGCGGGATGTGGATGACCCGCTGACCATAAAGAATTTTGTTTCCGTCGTCCGCTCGGTGGAGCGCCTGCGCCTGCTGACGGTTCTGACCTGCGTCGATATCCGGGCGGTCGGGCCCAGCACCTGGAACAATTGGAAATCCGGCCTGCTCCGGGGGCTGTATCAGCGGTCTCTCGAAGTGATGTCCGGCGACCAAGTGGAAGAAAACCGGGTCCACCGGATTGCCGCCGCCAAAGACCACCTGCGGGACGCCCTCGCCGGCTGGCCCGCTGAGTTCGTGGAGGAACACATTTCATCGGGCTACCCGTCCTACTGGCTGACTTACGACACGAATTCTCATGTGCGCCATGCAGAAATTGTCCGAACCGCCAGGGATCAGAGGCTGAGCCTCTATATCGATTCCCGGATCGACGATACGTTCGAATATTCCGAAGTGACCGTATACGCCCCGGATCACCCCGGCATCTTCTCCAAGATCGCCGGCGTCATGGCGATCTCCGGGGTGACCATCATGGACGCCAAAATCGCCACCATGTCGGACGGGATGGTTTTGGACAGTTTCTCCTTCCTGGACGCGACCGATTCCGCGGTGACTCAGGACGACAAGATGAACCGCATTTTCCGCCGGATCGAAGACGTGCTGTCGGACAAGCTCCATCTCGTACAGGAATTGGAGAAAGCAAAGGCCAGCCGGGTCACGAAACAGGATGACATGTTCAGCGTGGCCAGCCGGGTGATCGTCGACAACAACGCTAGCGCCACCGACACCGTCATTGAAGTGACCGGTCTGGATCGGGCCGGCCTGCTTTATGATGTGACTGCGGCGATCACCGCACTGGGGCTCAAGATTTCCAGCGCGCACATCACCACCTTCGGCGAGGAAGCGGTCGATAGCTTCTACGTGAAGGATGTCTTCGGCCTCAAGGTCACCCACGATGATAAAATCAAGCAGATCAAGATCGCGCTCTTGGATGCGGTTGACGGAGATCGGGCGCGCGCCATCGCGGCCGAGTAACCCGCCCCAATTTCGCCAAAATTTTCAAATTTCTAACCTCTGGTCATGGAACTGGGGTTAAGGTAAACACGCGACCATGTCACTGCTGCGCGCCATAACGACTGTTGGCGGCTTCACTATGCTGAGCCGAATTTTCGGATTTGTCCGGGATATTCTGGTCGCCGCCATCCTGGGTGCGGGACCCTTGGCGGACGCGTTCTTTGTCGCGTTCAAATTGCCCAACCTGTTCCGCCGGCTGTTTGCCGAAGGCGCGTTCAACGCCGCCTTCGTGCCTCAGTTCGCCGGATTCTTGGAGGCGGATGGACGTGCGCGGGCGCAGGTCTTTGCCGAACAGGCCCTGGCGATTCTGCTTTGGAGCCTCTTGGTCTTCACCCTGTTGGTGGAAGTCGCCATGCCGATGATCCTGCTCGGTTTCGCGCCGGGCTTTGCCGATGATCCGGAACAGATCAGCCGCACTGTGGTCCTCACCCGACTGACCTTTCCCTATCTGTTGTTTATCTCGCTGGTCTCATTGATGGCCGGCGTATTGAACTCGATTGGCAAGTTTGCCGCCGCCGCTGCAACGCCGATCCTCTTGAATATTTGCCTGATCGGCGCGATCCTCTGGCTGACGCCGTTCTTGCCCAGCGCGGCCCACGCCTTGGCCTGGGGTGTATGCGGAGCGGGCGCGCTCCAATTTGTCTGGCTGCTGACCCATTGCGTCCGGGCCGGCGTGCCGCTGCGCCTGCGCCTGCCGAAACTGACCGACGACGTTAAGACCATGCTGAAACGCATTGTGCCGGTGGCTATCGGCGCCGGGGTCTATCAGATCAGCCTGTTGATCGATACGGTGATCGCGTCGCTACTGCCCTCGGGCTCGATCTCGTATCTGTTCTTTGCCGACCGGGTGAACCAGTTACCCATGGGCGTGGTCGGTGTGGCGGTCGGCACGGCGCTGCTGCCGCGTCTCTCCCGCCAGGTGCGCGCCGGCGATGAGGCGGGTGCGGACAACAGTATGAACCGGGCGTTGGAGTTTTCCTTATTTTTAGGGGTTCCTGCCGCCGCCGCACTAATTGTCCTCGCCCACCCGATCATCACCGTCTTGTTTCAGCGGGGCGAGTTCGGCCCGGAACAGGCTATCGCTACCGCCGGCGCTCTGGCGATCTATGCGGCCGGCATCCCGGCCTATGTCATGGTCAAAGGACTGTCCGCCGGGTTCTTTGCGTGGGAGGACACGGCGACCCCTGTGAAAATCGGCCTGATCGCCGTCGCCGTCAATCTGGTGTTGAATCTGATTCTGATGAAACCGTTCCTGCATTTGGGCATCGCCGCGGCCACGGCGGCTGCCGCCTGGCTAAACGTGATCCTGCTGGCAGTCATTCTATACCGCCGAGGCCACTTCCGGCCTGATGAGCGGCTTTTATCCCGGCTGAAAAGCATCCTGCTGGCGAGCGTGGTGATGGCGGCGGCGCTGATCTTCGGCATGCGGCCGTGGGGCGAGATATTGGACGGTGATGAACTGACCCGTGCCGGCGGTTTGGCGGTGCTGGTCGCTCTTGGGCTCGTGGTTTACGGCTTGCTGGCGCTGGTGCTCAGGATCGTGACCCCCGATGATCTGCGGCGGCTATTAACGAGGCGCACCGCAGATACTTGACCTCGACCGGCAACGCCGTCATAACACCGGCCTTCTGGGAACCACCAATATAAATATAAACGGATTTGCGCCATGAGCCGCATCTTTTCGGGTATTCAGCCCACTGGCGATCTGCACCTCGGCAACTATCTGGGGGCGCTGAAGAACTGGGTGAACCTGCAGCACGATTATGAGTGCCTCTATTGCGTGGTGGATTTGCACGCCATCACCGTCTGGCAGGAGCCTGATGCGCTGGCGCCAGCGACGCGGGAAGTGACGGCCGGCCTGATCGCCTCGGGCCTGGATCCGGAAAAGAACATCATCTTCAATCAGAGCCAGGTCTCGGCCCATGCCGAACTGGCCTGGGTGTTCAACTGCGTGGCGCGGTTGGGCTGGCTGAACCGGATGACTCAGTTCAAGGAAAAGGCCGGCAAGCACCGGGAAAACGCCTCGGTAGGTCTTTATGCCTATCCGAACCTGATGGCGGCGGATATCCTCTTATATCAGGCGACCCACGTGCCCGTGGGCGAGGACCAGAAACAGCACTTGGAACTCAGCCGGGATATTGCCCAGAAGTTCAACAACGACTTTAACGTGGACCTGTTTCCCCTGCCTGAACCGCTGATCCTGGGCGAGGCGCCCCGGGTCATGTCGCTCCGCGACGGTAAAAACAAAATGTCCAAGTCCGATCCGTCGGAAGCCTCCCGCATCAATTTGACCGATGACCGGGACGAAATTTCCAAGAAGATCAGGCGGGCGAAAACGGACCCGGAGCCGTTCCCCGGCAAGCCCGAGGGGTTGGAAGGCCGGCCCGAGGCTTCCAACCTGATGGGGATTTATGCGGCGCTGGCGGACAAGTCTCTGGCGGAGGTGTGCCAAGCCTATGACGGCGCCCAGTTCTCCAAATTCAAGGAAGACCTGACCAACCTGGCGGTAGAGAAATTGGGCCCGATCGGCGACGAAATGGCGCGCCTGGTGAAGGACCCCGGCTATCTGGATGGCGTTTTGGCCAGCGGCGCTACCCGCGCGCGGGAGATTGCCGATCCGATCCTTGCCGAGACGTATAAGGCGGTTGGATTTCTGCGCGCCTAACTTTTTCCACAATTTATCCACAGGATGACCGCGAGCTGAGATTCGCCAAAAACTGTTGCGGATTTCCCATAGACAGGAATTCCGAACTTGAGGGGCGGAGCGAAACAGGGGGGATAACCCGTTGCATCGCTTTAAAAATTAATGAACCAAAAAATTTCGGAAAATATCTATAGCTCAGGAGACCGGGCCGCCGGTAGAATTCGCCGACCGCTAGGACTAGCAGCGGACCGTGTGCAGACTATAATCCGCTGGGTAAAGAGTTGTGTGCAACGGCTGGGAATAAGAAGGACCGGCAAAGACATTGATCCCGATTATGGTACGCGAAGCCTCTCAGAGATGACGCTCTTCGAAAAGGCAACACTCGGCTTTCTCGGAGTAAGCGTATTGGCGCTGATGGTGTTTGCCGCCAGCTCGCCCATCGACCGAACCGCCTATGCGCCGCAGGCCAAGTTCCTGCCGCCTGAAGCCGTGCCTCAAGTCGAGGTGGCCGGTGAGTTAACCCTGCGCAGCATCCAGCGCAATCGGGCCAGTCTTACGGTCAGGTCGCTTCGCAAAACATTTTCCACGGTTAAATACGATTTCGATTCGGTCCAGGCCGGCGAAGAGGATGTGCCGCCCGTGTTCCTGATGTCCATGCCCAGTGATATCGGACATATCCGGGTGCCGGAACAGCGTAAGGAAATCTTCTTCCAAAGCGTGTTGCCGCTTATCCTCAAAGTAAATCAGGAAATTTTGGACAAGCGCCGCCGGGTTGCTGCATTGGCGGCCCAGGTCCGGCGCGCGGCCAAACTTCCGGCCGAGGAGCGGCTTTGGCTAGCGGCGATTTCCGAACAATATAAAACCCGGCGCAATGATTTTGCCGCGCTGCTGCGGCGGATCGACGTGGTGCCGCCGTCTTTGGCCCTCGCTCAGGCGGCAGAGGAAAGCGGCTGGGGTACGTCAAGATTCGTGCGCGAAGGCAATGCCTTGTTTGGCCAGTGGACCGTGGAAGAAGATGAAGACGGTCTGCTTCCCAGCCGGCGGGACCGGGGCAAGACCCACCGGGTTAAAGCCTTTGACTCCCTGTTGGATGGTGTCCGCGCCTACGCCCGCAACCTGAACAGCCATCGCGCCTACCGGGCTATGCGGAGCCTCCGGGCAGACATGCGAAAAGCCGGCAGTGCGCTGAATGGTCTGGCCTTGTCCAGCTCGCTCAGCAGCTACTCCGCGCGGGGTGAAGAGTATGTGCGCTCACTGCAGGTCATCATCCGGACTAACCGGCTGCACAAATTGGACGGTGCGCGTCTGGGCGACAAGGTCGTAAGCCTGCCGGCGGAATTCCAGGCCAAACCCAGCATCTAAAACAAAACGTTTCCAGGAAATGAGGGTCAGGGCACGACGAAGAGCGTGCCCAGCCAGTGCCAGCGGCCGCCGTCCGCCGGCAGGGTGCAGTTGATCCGGGTACGGCCCTCGCCGAACGGCCGGCTCGGCCGAATCTCGATCCGGGTCTCGCCCAGCCGGGTAACCGGCACCCGGCCCTCCCCCGAGACGAAGCAGTTCATTTGGCCCAGGTTTTTGAGGGGCCGAGCTACGGTAAAGCCGAAATGGGGCGGATTTATGCTACCCACTTTGGTATCCAGGGGCGTGAAGTCCTTGGCCGGTAGGGGCAGGGCGTTGATCACCAGCTTTAACCGGTTAAGGTTGCCGAAGTTCTCATTCAGGGCGAAGCGGGGGATATAAGTCAGATCGGTCATCGGACCGATAGCCCCCGAATGTTGACCAAAGACAAAGGCGTAGCCGGCTTCATCCACCACTTTTTTGACGTCCAGTCCGCTTTCCCCATAGGGATAGGCGAAGAGCGTGGGCGTCTTTCCCAGTTCCTTCTTCAGCCGTTTGTTGGACCGGGTGATCTCGTCCTGGTTTCGGGCCTCATCGGCCAGCACCATATGCAGATGACTGCCCGTATGCGCGCCGATTTCGGCCCCCGCTTTATGCATTTCCCGGATTTGATCCCAACTCAGATGGCCGTCCGTGCCCCGGTCGATCGGATCGGTGGAGATAAATATGGTGAATGGCAAGCCGGCCTTGCGGAACCGGGGCCATGCCTCGGCATAGATGGACCGGTAGCCGTCGTCGATGGTGATTCCGACGGCGCGCTCCGGCAATGCCTTGCCGTCCCGAATTCGGGTCATGATGTCTTCCACTGGTAGAACCGTGTAGCCACCGCTGGTCAATTCCTGGATGTGCGCCTCAAGCTGCTCGATCTTAATGTTGGTGGACGGATAGGCGCTCTCGCCGAAGCGGTGATACATCAGGATCACGGCCGAGTCAGCGGCAAGTCCGATGGCCGGCCATCCGGCCAGGCTGAGATAAAGACCTAGGGCAAGAGCAGCAAGATTTCTGTGTATGGGCTCTTTCATCTAGTGGCCGCCACCTCGGTTGCCGGCATCATCGGCTCGTCCAAAACGGAATCGCTAAGCAGCGGATAGCTCCGGGAATTAAACAGTTGATAGTGCCACCACTCATTCCGGTAAAAATCCCAGCCCGCCGTGGTCATGATCCCCATCAGAATGTGCCGGTTCCGCTGGGCTTCTCTTGATATCCCGGTGTTGCCGTGATGGGACAAGGGCGTGAATGCATCGAACCCGGTCCCCATTTCCAGTTCATTTCCATTCCCGTCGATCAAGGTCAGGTCCACCGCCACCCCCCGGGAATGGGGAGAGCCCCGCCCGGGATCAGCGAGAAACTCAGGATCGGGCGTATGGTTCCACATCACCCATTGGGCTTCCGCCGGCCGGTAGGCGTCGAAAATTTTGACGCCCAGCCCAAGCTCCCTGGCGAGGGCGACGGACTGCGCCAGGCAGGCGGCCGCTTCCGGATGCAGATAACAGCCCGCACGAGCGTAGATCGGCCTCCCGGTAAAGTTCTCGGCGGTCGCATACGCGATCTCCAATTGAACGCCATGAGATTCGAGAGTGATGGGGACAAGGGACATTGTCGCGAGGTAATTCCTGAACGGCACCCATCAAAGGGTGATTTTGTGAGACCCAGGGAGTATAACGGCTTCGCGATCCAAGGGGAAACGTGTTGCCCAGATTTACGATCTTTGCGGATGTCCCGGCATGAAGCTCCTGGCCATTGATACGGCTGGGGCGGTGTGCGCCGTTGCTGTGCGAACCGGCGGCGAGACCATGGCACTGGAGTCCGAAGCGATGGACCGGGGCCAGGCGGAAGAGTTGATGCCGATGATTGGCCGGGTGATGACCGCCGCTGGGTGGGGTTTTTCGGATTTAGATCAGATCGCCGTCACCGTTGGGCCCGGCTCGTTTACCGGACTTCGCATCGGCCTGGCGGCGGCGCGCGGCCTGGCATTGGCGTCGGCAGTTCCGGTGGGCGGCGTTTCCAGCTTCGATGTGGCCGCCCGGGGCGCGCGGGACTCAGCTTCCGTAGCAGGTCTGCTGGCCGTCGTGCTTGAGACCAAGCGGGCCGACTATTACGCACGGCTTTACGATCCCGCTGGGGCCCCGTTGGATGACGGCGTCGCGCTGGACGATGATGATCTGGCGGCGCGGCTCAAGGAACTGGGATCAGAGCTGCTTCCCATTTGCCTCGCCGGTGATGCGGCGGTCCGGTCCATGGGCAACCTGGAGGGCCGGCTGGAACAGCAGATTGTGGTGGCCCCAGAACCTACCCGCCCGGCAATTGAAACCGTGGCCGCGCTGGCGGAGGAAACGCCTTTAAGGGGTGGCGCGCTTATGCCGGCGGACCCGGTCTATATCCGTCCGCCCGACGTGCGCCTGCCGTCTGCATGATCATTCTACCCATCTCCTCCGTCCATGCCGGGGTGGTCGCCGAACTGCATTCGGTGAGTTTCGGCGAGGACTGGCCCGAAGACCAGGTCGCCGCCATGTTGGCGACGCCGGGCGCCTTCGGGTTTATCGCAAACCTGGAAGACGAGCCGGCAGGATTTGTGGCGTGCCGAGCCAGCGGCGATGAGTGCGAGTTGCTGAGCATCGGAGTCATCCCGGCCTGGCGGCGTACAGGGCTTGCGCAAGGTTTGTGGGAGTCGGCCATAACTGAAGCCAGGCGCCGTGCCGTCGGCAATCTGTACTTGGAAGTCGCAGAGGACAACCTCCCGGCAATTTCTTTTTATACAACAAATGGATGCAAAAATTACGGATCGAGAAAGTCGTATTATCGTAGGCTCGCTGGGCGAGTTGACGGATTGCTATTTCGGCTCGCCTTGGATTGAGGTGAAATTTATTAAAAATATCTATCTAAAGTAGCATATTGCAACAAACCGACATTTGCCTTAGTAAAAGGAAATCTTTTATATTAATGACAGATTAAATATTCGTTTGGCTGGTGAATTAAAAGTCAGAAGCAAAATACGCTGTTTGTTTTATTTTTCAACAGATGGGTGACGGCAGAGGAAAAAATATGGCCGACCAGGACAATCATAGCGAACTGCTGGAACTTACGACAGAAATTGTCGCGGCGCATGTGAGCAACAATACCTTGGTGGTGAACGATTTGCCCCAATTAATCCAGGACGTTTATGCAACCCTGGCAAACGTGGGCGATGCGGCCGGTCTGTCTGAAAAACCCCAGCCCACTGTGTCGGTGAAGAAGTCCGTCACGCCCGATTACATCATTTGTCTGGAAGACGGCAAACAGCTGAAGATGCTGAAACGGCACCTGAAGACGGCTTACAACATGACGCCGGAAGAATACCGGGAGCGTTGGAATCTCCCCCGGGATTATCCGATGGTGGCCCCCAACTACGCGAAACACCGCAGTGAGCTGGCCAAAGAGATCGGTCTCGGCAAGAAGGCCCGCCGTGGCCGCTCTTGATCCTGAGGCTGCTGGTGGTATCATCGCTGCTCACTCCAGAGGGGCGGTTGTATTCTATCAATAACGGATGATTTCCCACGTGGCTGAACAAGAAGCCGTGTCGCGGCTGGAAGAGCTTTGTGTCGAACGCGGCATGAAAATGACCGGACAACGCCGGATCATTGCGCGTGTGCTGTCCGAGGCCGAAGACCATCCAGATGTGGAAGAATTGTATCGCCGCTCGGCGGAAATGGACGACAATATCTCCATCGCCACCGTGTACCGCACCGTCCGCTTATTTGAAGAGGCGGGGTTGCTGGACCGGCACGATTTCGGCGATGGCCGCGCCCGCTATGAAGAAGCGTCCGACGATCATCATGACCATCTGATCGACGTGCACTCCGGCAAAGTCATTGAGTTTCACGACGAAGAGGTGGAAGAGCTGCAGCGCAAGATCGCCGAGAAACACGGGTATCGGCTGGTCGGCCACCGGATGGAACTTTACGGCGCACCGTTGGAGTCGTCCGACGAGTGAAACGCGGCATCCACAATCCATGAGACCGGCCTAACGTGTCCAAAAAACTCCACATCAAAACCTTCGGCTGCCAGATGAATGTCTACGATTCCGATCGGATGGCGGATGTCCTGGAGCCCCTCGGCTATGTGACCACCGACCAGGCCGACGAGGCCGATATGGTGCTGGTCAACACCTGCCACATCCGGGAGAAAGCGGCCGAGAAACTGTTTTCGGAACTGGGCCGCTATCGCCAGCACAAGGAGATGCGCGCCGCCGAAGGCCGGGACACGCTGATAGCGGTGGCCGGCTGTGTCGCCCAAGCGGAAGGGGCGGAAATTATTCGCCGGGCGCCTTTTGTTGATATCGTTTTAGGGCCCCAAACCTATCACCGGCTGCCGGAGATGATCGCCCAGGCCGCCCGCGTGCGAGACGGAAAGGAAGGCCTTGAAAACCGGGGTGTTCTGGATATCGAATTTCCTGAAGAGCCGAAATTCGATCACCTGCCGCCGGTGCGGGCGGAGGGGTACTCCGCCTTTCTCTCGGTTCAGGAGGGCTGCGACAAGTTCTGCACCTTTTGTGTGGTGCCTTATACGCGGGGCGCTGAGTTTTCCCGCCCGGTGGACGCGGTGGCTGAGGAAGCCCGGCAACTGGCGGATGCCGGAGTCCGTGAGATCACGCTGTTGGGCCAGAACGTTAACGCCTATCACGGCGCGGCGTCGCGCGGCGGCGACGCTGAGGTCAGGTTGGGCGGCCTGGTGCGCCGGCTGGCCGAGATCGATGGCCTGGACCTGATCCGCTACACCACCTCCCATCCCATCGACATGGATGATGATCTGATCGCCGCCCACGGCGAGGTGGATAAGCTCGCGCCGTTCCTGCATCTGCCAGTGCAGTCGGGCTCGGACCGGATTTTGGCGCGGATGAACCGCCGGCACACGTCGGAAACTTATTTTGAGATCGTGGAAAAATTACTGGCGGCTCAGCCCAAGGTGAAACTGTCGTCGGATTTTATCGTCGGCTTCTCCGGTGAAAGCGATGCGGATTTTGAGCAAACGCTCAAGCTGGTGCGCCAAGTCGGGTTTATCCAGGCCTACTCGTTCAAATACAGCCCGCGTCCTGGCACTCCCGGCGCAACCATGGACGATCAGGTGCCGGAAGAGGTGAAGTCCGAGCGGCTCGCCCGGTTGCAGGCATTGTTGGAGGAACAACAACGTGACTTCAATTTGTCATCGATTGGTGAGACAATGTCCGTGCTGTTGGATCGACGGGGCCGCAAACCCGGACAGCTTGCGGGCCGGAGTCCCTACATGCAGGCGGTACATGTTTTCGCCCCGGATTACCTGTTGGGGCAAATGACGGCCCTGACACTGACCGAGGCCCACACCAACAGTTTGGCGGCCGTTATGGCCGCACCGAATGAGGCCGCTGATTCGGCCCGGGAGTTGAGCGTATGAGAGGAGCGGCGTAAGCGTGTCGACGAAAACCCTGCAACTTGAGTTTGACGACAATCAACTCCTGCCCCAGCTCTTCGGCTCCCACAACACCCACCTCGCCCGCATCGAACAGAAACTCGACGTCAGTCTGAATTCCCGCGGCAACGCGGTCACTATTTCCGGCCCGCCGGAACTTGCCGAATCCGCCAAGACCGTCCTGACCGGTCTCTACGCCCGCTTGAAAGACGGTTTTGATGTGGACGCCGAGGAAGTAGACGGCGCCATCCGGCTGTTGTCCGCCGGCGCCGATGGCAACGGCAGCATTGATCCGCAGGCCTATGCCGTGCAGACCCGCCGCCGCCAAATCCTGCCCCGGTCTGCACAGCAGGCGGTTTATCTGAAGGCTATCGACCAAAACGACCTGATGTTCGGTATCGGCCCGGCCGGCACGGGCAAGACCTATTTGGCCGTCGCCAAGGCGGTGGAAAGCCTGGTGAAGGGCGAAATCGCCCGGATCATTCTCTCCCGCCCGGCGGTTGAGGCCGGCGAACAGCTGGGGTTCTTGCCCGGCGACATGCGGGAAAAAGTGGACCCCTATCTGCGGCCTCTCTATGACGCCCTTCACGATATGCTGCCGGCCAATCAGGTGGCCAAGAATTTGGAAAACGGCCAGATCGAAATCGCCCCGCTGGCCTTCATGCGGGGCCGCACTTTGAGCGACGCTTTCGTGATCCTGGATGAGGCGCAAAACACCACGCCAGTGCAGATGAAGATGTTCCTGACCAGATTGGGCGGCAATGCGCGGATGGTGGTGACCGGCGATCTCAGTCAGATTGATCTGCCGGCCGGCGTTGAATCCGGCTTGCGGGACGCGACCCAGCGTTTGCAGGGGGTAAAGGGGCTGGACGTGGTCGAGTTCAGCGAGGAGGACGTCGTGCGCCATCCGTTGGTGGCACGCATTATCTCCGCCTACAACCGGACCGACGCCGAACAAAAACGCTGATGCAATTGCGGCGCCCATGAACACCGGCTCTCTCGACATCGATATTGATATCGCCGCCCCGGCCTGGAAAGACGCGGTTGCGGGTCTGGAGGCGCTCAGCCGGGATGTTTTGGACGCGGTTCGCCGAGAAACAGACCTGGGCGTGCGGCACGCCGAGATCAGTTTGGTGTTCACTGATGATGCGTTTGTGCAAAATCTGAACAAGACCTACCGGGATAAGGACGCACCCACCAACGTGCTATCATTCCCCGCGGGCGGAGACATGCCGCTGCCAGGCGGACAGTCTGAGATGCTGGGCGATGTGGTGCTGGGGTTTGAGACCTGCGCTGCCGAAGCCGGGCGAGATGGCAAAACCCTGGCCGATCACACCCGTCATTTGATCGCGCATGGCGCGCTGCATTTGCTCGGCCACGACCATGAAACGGATGAGGATGCCGCCCTTATGGAGGCGCTCGAGATGAGGATATTAGCCGCCCTGGGCGTGGCCGACCCCTATGCACCGGTAGATGACTAAGACCATGCCGGACAAAAAGTTAACGACTAAACCGTTGACCGGGAATCCAGACGGGATAATTATGGCATTAGGAAATGATTGAAAGTTAATGAACGAAGACTCAGGCAGTCGCATGCCCCGGAATGACGGGGCCGATACAGACAAGAGATCCCAAGGTTCGCTCCGCGGATATTTTAACCGGATGCTGCGGCCCCGCAACGGGGAAACCGTGCGCGGCGCCCTGGAGGAGTTGATCGAGGAGCATCCCGACGCGGAAGCCCCGATCAACGAGGAAGAGCGGACGCTGTTCGCCAACATCCTGAACCTTCGGGCGCGGACCGTCGCCGACGTCATGGTGCCCCGCGCGGACATTGTCGGCATCGAGCTGACCGCGGGGCGAGAAGAGCTTCTGGAGATCATCCGCGAAGAGGCGCACTCCCGGGTGCCGGTGTATCAAAAGACCCTCGATGATTCGATGGGCATGGTGCACATCAAGGACCTGCTTTTGTCGGAGGATCAGGAAGGGGGATTTAATCTCAAATCCCTGATCCGGCCGGTGCTGTTCGTTGCGCCCAGCATGCATGTGCTCGAGCTTCTCTTGGAAATGCGTGTGAAGCGCACCCATATGGCGCTGGTGGTGGACGAATTCGGCGGCGTCGACGGGCTGCTCACCATTGAAGACCTGGTGGAAGAGATCGTCGGCGAGATCGAGGACGAACACGACCAAGAAGAAGTTCCTGCCTTGAAACAGAGGGACGACGGTACCTGGGACGCTGATGCCCGAGTCGAGGTGGGCAGCTTCGAAGAGTCTTACGGCGCGTTTTTATCCGACGAAGAGCGGGCGGAAATTAACACGATGGGCGGATTGGTTTTCTCCCTGGCGGGTCGGGTGCCGATCCGGGGAGAGCTGGTCCGGCATCCTGCCGGTTTGGAGATCGAGGTCCTGGACGCCGATCCCCGCCGCATCCGCCGGCTTCGCGTCCGCCCATTGCCCGACGAGGACGACAGCCAGGATGAAGGCTGACCTCGGGCCGGCCCAGGCGCTATAAATGCACTCAACACTGAACAACTGGCGGCGGCGTTTGGCGGCCCTCGACGGCTGGCCGCGGCGTTTAGCCGGGTTCGGTTTCGGCGTCTTGGCCGTCGGCGCGTTACCGCCATTGCATCTGGTGTTTCTCCTGGTGCCGGCGTTGACCGGTCTTGTTTGGCTGATCGATGCGAGCCGCGCGCGGGAGCCGAACGGATGGCTCACCCGGCGGATTGCTTTTACTCGCGCGCCGGCGTTTGCGGCGTTTGCCGTCGGCTGGTGGTTCGGCCTCGGCTTTTTTGTGGCCGGGCTATACTGGATCACATTTTCTTTTCTGGTGCAGGCGGCGACCTTTGCTTGGATGATCCCCTTCGCCATCTTCGGCCTGTCCGCGTACCTGGCGATTTACATTGGACTAACGGCCTGGGCCGCGTTCGTTCTGGCGCCGGCCGGTGTGGCGCGCGCGCTAGTGCTGGCCGTCGCGTGGGTTGGATTCGAAGCCCTGCGCGGCTGGGCGCTGACTGGTTTTCCGTGGAACCTGATCGGCACGGTGTGGACCGTATCCGACGGCATGCTGCAGATGGCTTCGGTCACCGGGGTTTTGGGATTAAGTTTGCTCACCGTCTTGGCGGCGGTAAGTCCGGCGGCGTTGGCGGGCCGTGGCAAGCCGAACGTGTGGGCGGCCGGACTGCCGTGGATCGTTTTGGCGCTGATCTGGGGCGGCGGTGTTTGGCGGCTGGCGGACGCTGGAAACCAAAACGTCGACGGGGTGAGCCTCCGGTTGGTGCAGCCCAATATCGCCCAGCGGGATAAATGGAACCCCGGGCTCAGAGGACGTCATGTGAATACGCTGCTTGATCTAAGCCTCCGTCCCACGGCTTCGGGCGGCAAGCCGACCCACGTGATCTGGCCGGAGACAGCCACGCCGTTTTTTCTGTCCACGATCCCGCAGGCCATCCGGGTTGTCGCCGGCGTTGCTCCGAGCGGCGGCGCACTGCTGACCGGTTCGCCCCGGCAAGGTTTTGAAGATGGCCGCCGGCGGATATGGAACAGTTTTCACGTGGTTGGCCCGGACGCGAAAATAAGGGGCACATACGACAAGTATCATCTGGTGCCGTTTGGAGAATATGTGCCTTTTCGGCAATACCTGAACATTTCCAGCCTGACCGGCGGGCGGACGGATTTCACCCCCGGTTCCGGCCCAAGGGCGGTCGAGGTGCCGGGTGCCCCGGCGGCGGTGCCCCTCATTTGTTACGAGGCGATTTTTCCCGGCAAGGTCATACCGGATCAGGCTGATGGCCCGCGGCCCGGCTGGCTGCTGAACCTGACCAATGACGCCTGGTTCGGTGTTTCGTCTGGGCCCTACCAGCATTTCGCCGCGACCCGCCTCCGCGCGGTGGAGGAAGGTCTGCCTTTGGTGCGGGTGGCGAACACGGGCATCAGCGGCGTTGTGGACGCCTACGGGCGGGTTGTTGTCCGTGCCGGACTGGAAACTCAGGAGGCGTTGGATTCAGTTTTGCCAGCAGTGATTGACGGCGCCACAATTTTTGCCCGGCATGGTGCCTTGTGGTTGTGGGTCGCGTCCTTAATGTTATTTGGGATATCCCGTATGCCACGCTTGCGGAATATTTCGTATGATAGTTCTTAGCCTGCTCTTGAGGTGTTAATGCGGAGACAACCGGAAATTGACTGGCGTCAAACCAAACCAAACATAAATAGAATATCATCATGCCGTCGGTTGAAAATGTCGCCGGCTGAAACGAGGATAAAAATCAAATGAATGCCAAGAGATCCGGACGGCTGCCAGCACGTCCATCCATTCCCATCAGAAAAGTCACCCGGCGGCGTGTGCCCGGTGTGCCCGACCCGATTGACATCCATGTGGGCAGCCGGGTTCGTTTGCGCCGGACCCTTTTGGGATTAAGTCAGGAGAAGCTGGGCGAAGCTGTCGGTCTGACTTTCCAGCAAATTCAAAAATACGAACGGGGCGCCAACCGTATCGGTGCGAGCCGGATGTATGACTTGGCCCAGGTGCTCGAAGTGCCGGTGTCGTTTTTCTATGACGACATGAACGCCGAGGTTAAGAACCGGGACACCGTGGACGAAGACGGTCAGGCGGTTGATGTCGAGCTGGACGCCGATCCTTTGACCCGCCGGGAAACCCTGGAACTGGTGCGCGCCTATTACCGGGTCGGAAGTGCGCCGGTCCGCAAGCGGGTGTTCGAACTGGTCAAGTCCCTCGCCAAGATGGAAGAGGCCCAGAAAACCTAGTTTGCGAAACCTAATTCCCGGGAATCGGAAATTTTGATCAGGCGGCGCCGTTTGGGGCTGCCCTTTCTTTTGCGGTGTCCATGCTTATTCGACCCGATTCGGCTTGACCCTCAATGCAAAGATTGTCACAAAACGGGCAGTCACGCCAGTGGGGGCGATAGCCCGCAAGTGTCCACGCGGCCATTCAATCACAGCGTCGGTAACAGGGGAGATTTGACCGTGCCGAAAGAGAATTTTCTTTTCACTAGTGAATCAGTTTCAGAAGGTCATCCGGACAAAGTCAGTGACCGAATTTCGGATGCCGTTGTAGATGCCTATCTGGGCGGCGACCCGCTCAGCCGCGTCGCCGTTGAGACCTTGACCACCACCAATCATATCGTGTTGGCCGGCGAGGTGCGCGGCCCCAGCGACATTACCGACGAAAAATTGGAAGAACTGGCCCGCGACGCGGTCAAGGATATCGGTTACGAGCAGGACGGCTTCCACTGGAAGAATGCGCAGGTGGACGTTTACGTGCACTCCCAATCCTCAGACATTGCCCAGGGCGTTGACGCCGCCGGCAACAAAGACGAAGGCGCGGGCGACCAGGGCATCATGTTCGGATATGCCTGCCGCGAGACCGATGTGCTGATGCCGGCGCCCATTCACTATTCTCATGCGATTTTGAAATCCATGGCCGACGCCCGCCATTCCGGCGCGGACAAGGGTCTGGGCCCGGACTCCAAGAGCCAGGTCACCCTGCAATATGAAAACGGGGAGCCGGTGCGCGCCACCTCGGTGGTGGTGTCTACCCAGCATGATGCCGATCTGGATCAGGAACAGGTCCGCGAAATTGTCCGGCCGCACGTTCTGAAAATCTTGCCGGATGGCTGGATGTGCCCGGAAGAGGAATTCTACGTGAACCCGACGGGCCGGTTCGTGATCGGTGGCCCGGACGGCGACGCCGGCCTCACCGGCCGTAAAATCATCGTGGATACTTATGGTGGCGCGGCACCTCACGGCGGCGGTGCGTTCTCCGGTAAGGACCCTTCCAAGGTGGACCGGTCCGCGGCCTATGCCGCCCGCTACGTGGCGAAGAACGTTGTGGCTTCGGGCGTTGCCGAGAAATGCACCATTCAGTTGGCCTACGCCATCGGCGTTTCCAAGCCGCTGTCGGTCTACGTGGATTGCGCCGGCACGGCCCAAGTGGACGAGGACGAGCTGTCCAACGCCATCCAGAAGTGCATGGACCTGAGCCCGCGCGGTATACGGGAGCATCTGGGCCTGAGCCGTCCGATTTATGCACGGACCGCGGCCTACGGCCACTTCGGGCGTAACCCGGACGATGACGGCGGCTTCTCCTGGGAGCGCACCGACATCGCTGACGCGATCAAGAACGCCCTTTAATCCGGTTCGACGAAAGGCGCGGCCCGGCTATGGGGCGCGATCCCGAAAAACCGAATTTTTACGGGCGCCGAAAAGGCTATAAGCTTCGTGCCGGGCGGCAGGACCTGTTCGACACGAAGCTGCCGGCCCTGACGGTTCCATTGGGACATGGGCCGGGCTCTTTGGACCCGGCCTCTCTTTTTAATCCGCCGAAAAGCGATGTCTGGCTGGAAATCGGTTTCGGGTCCGGGGAGCATCTGGCCCATCAGGCGCAAAGCCATCCCGAGATCGGCTTTCTCGGCGCTGAACCCTTCATTAACGGCGTGGCGACTCTGCTTTCGGTGATGGAGCGGGATGGAATAGATAATATCCTCCTGCTCAACGACGATGTGCGGCTATTGCTCAATAAAATCGCTCCCGGAAGCCTGGGCCGGGTATTCATTTTACATCCGGACCCCTGGCCCAAGACCCGCCATCACAAACGCCGGCTGTTTTCGCACGAGACGCTGGATACGCTGGCCCGCCTGATGAAACCAGGGGCGTCATTGCGGTTTGCCTCCGACGATATGAGCTATATCCGTTGGGCGATGGAGATCATCGGCCGGCGCGACGATTTTGCCTGGCAAGTCGAGGGTCCTGCGGATTGGCGGAACCGGCCGGACGACGCGGTCGAAACCCGCTATGAGGCGAAGGCGCTCAAACAAGGTAAGCGATGTGTGTATCTTAATTTCCTTCGCACGGACGCGCCAGCGGCGGAACCAAAAAACACTTGATTATCGGACCCTTAGGAACGATTATACGCCATCATTCTTAGAAATTACCGATGCATCGGCTATCTGAGGGTGGGCCTGGGGCCCACTTTTTTGTTTTTTAGGGCCCGGTTTTCCGGGACAGGAGTGCAAAAACAGGATGAATGTTGAACGCCGGATTGGTGAGTTGATTTCCCCCGCTCTCGAAGCCTTGGGCTACGAGCTGGTGCGGGTGCAGGTCATGGGCAGCCGCCACAAAACAATGCAAGTCATGGCCGAGCGGCTGGACGAGGCCGGCATGACCGTGGATGACTGCGCTGCGATCAGCCGGGAAATCTCGGCGCTTCTGGACGTTGATGATCCAATCAGCGAGGCCTATGACCTGGAGGTCAGCTCGCCCGGTATCGACAGGCCCTTGGTCAAACTCAAGGATTTTGACCGGTTTGCCGGATTTGACGCCCGGGTCGAAATGTATGACGTCATCAACGGGCGCAAGAAATTTAAGGGAAAGCTCATCGGCCTCTCCGGCGAAAAGGTGGAAATGAAGATGGGCGAGGAACGCGTGGCGCTGCCGTATGACGGTATCCGCCGGGCAAAGTTACTTCTGACCGACGAGCTGATAGAAGCGGCTCAGGCGGCAAACGGCTAGAAAGAAGAAGGACAGATCAGAGACTATGGACACCAACGTAGAAACCACTATGTACACCCACCCGGAGCTTCTCTTGGTCGCCGATACGGTGGCGCGGGAGAGAGGCATCGACCGGGAGGAGGTTCTGGACGCCATGGAACAGGCGATCCAGAAAGCGGGCCGCTCCAAATATGGCCATGAACATAATATTCGCGCGCAAATCGACCGCAAATCGGGTGAGATCAGACTGGCGCGCTACCTGGAAGTGGCCGAGGAAATTGAAAACGAAGCCACGCAGGTCACCCTGGATGCGGCCAAGGCCAAAAAAGAAGACGCCGTGATCGGTGATTTTCTGATTGATCCGCTGCCGCCGATCGACTTCGGCCGTATTGCCGCGCAAACCGCTAAACAGGTGATCGTGCAGAAGGTCCGCGAAGCGGAACGCAAACGCCAGTTCGCCGAATTCAAGGATCGGGTCGGCGAAGTGGTCAACGGTATGGTCAAACGAGTCGAATTCGGCAACATCATCGTCGATCTGGGCGGCCGAGCCGAAGGCATCATCCGCCGGGATGAATCCATTCCGAGAGAGCATTTCAACAATGGCGACCGGGTGCGGTCCTATATCTATGACGTCCGGGAAGAGCCGCGGGGTCCGCAAATCTTCCTGTCCCGGAACCATCCGCAATTCATGGCCGCCCTGTTCACCCAGGAAGTGCCGGAAATCTATGACGGCATCATTGAGATTAAATCGGTGGCCCGCGATCCCGGCAGCCGCGCTAAGATCGCCGTGATTTCGAAGGATTCGAGCATTGATCCGGTCGGCGCCTGCGTCGGTATGCGGGGCTCCCGCGTGCAGGCGGTGGTGGCTGAGCTGCAGGGCGAGAAAATCGACATTATCTCCTGGTCCAACGAACCGGCGACCTTCATCGTCAACGGCTTGGCGCCCGCCGAGGTGTCCAAGGTCGTGCTCGACGAGGAAGCCAACAATATCGAGGTGGTGGTGCCAGACGATCAGCTCAGCCTGGCCATCGGCCGGCGCGGCCAAAACGTCCGGCTGGCGTCTCAGCTCACCGGCTGGGATATCGACATCATGACCGAGGCCGAGGAATCTGAGAAACGGAACGAAGAGTTCCGCGCCCGGTCGCAACTTTTCATGGACTCGCTGGATGTGGATGAAGTGATCGCCCAGTTGCTGGTGACCGAGGGCTTCTCCACCATCGAGGAAGTGGCGTTCGTGCCGGTTGAGGAATTGTCGGGAATCGAGGGCTTCGACGACGACGTGTCGAACGAGCTTCGGGAGCGCGCCCGGACTTATCTCGAAACCCGGGAATCCGAACTGACCGAAATGCGGATCGCCGCCGGCGTCAGCGACGAGGTCGCCGCCGTCGAAGGCCTGACCGCGGAGATGCTGGTGAAACTGGGTGAGAACGAGGTCAAATCCCTGGATGACCTGGGCGATCTGGCCAATGACGAGCTGCAGGAAATCGTCGGCGAGGGCGCGTTGAGCGACGACAAAGCCAACGAGATCATCATGGCCGCGCGCGCCCACTGGTTCGACGATGAGGAGCTAGCCGCCGAAGAGCGCGAGGGCGCCGAGGAAGACGCCGCCGCCAGCGATACGGAAACAGAGGGGCCAAAGCCGCAGCAGGCCTAACAGGTCCGGCCCGGGGGAATGATATGAGCAACGACACTCATACGCGGCATGAGCCAATGCGCCGCTGCATTGTGACCGGCGAAGAGCTGCCCAAGGCGGCGCTCTTGCGGTTTGTCGTTGATCCTTCGGACACGGTGATGGTCGATCTAGACGGGTCCTTGCCGGGCCGTGGTTTGTGGTTGAGCCCGGACCGCGATATTATCGCGCGCGCGGTCGCGGAGAACGCCTTTTCCAAGGCCGCCCGGCGAAAGGTGACCGCGCCTGAAGACTTGTGCGACCGGGTCGCGACGCTGATCCGCCGGCGGTGTTTGTCCCTGATCGGGCTCGCCAAGAAAGCCGGCCAATTGACCGGCGGTTTTGATCAGGTGAAGGCCTCGCTGAACAGCCAGAAGGCGGGGGTTGTGTTGGCGGCTCATGACGGCGGCGATGACGGCCACCGCAAAATTAAGGCCCTAGCCGGCGGCGATGACGCGGTCAGCCAGTTCAGCAGCGCCGAGCTTGGCGCGGCGGTGGGCCGGGAAAAAATGGTGCATGCGGTCATTGCGCCGGGTAAGTTTGCCGACCGCATGGCCGACAGTGCGAAATTGCTCGCCCAAGTATCGGCGCAAGGCTGATTGGGCGCAGGAAATATAGACGGTATTGATACTTAAGATGTGAATTTGGCAGGAAAAAACGGAACGCTATGACGGATACGGAAGGTCAAGAACCAAAGAAAAAGCTCAGCTTGAGCAGGCCGAACAAGCTAGAGCTGAAAAAGACTGTCGAAGGCGGACAAGTGCGCCAGAGTTTCTCGCACGGACGCTCGAAGATGGTGACCGTCGAAGTGCGCAAAAAGCGATCCTTCGCACCCGGCACCACCGGCAGCATGTCCGAGGTCCTGGACGACCCCGAGCTGCTGGATGAGGAGGATACGGACGAGATCGAGGTTGAGGCCCAGGAGCAGTCGCCCGCACCGATTGCTCCGCCGACCACTGATGATGCCGGCCGCCAGCTGACCGATCACGAACGCGCCGCCCGGGCCCGCGCTCTGGATGAGGCGCGTAAGGCCGAAGAAGAACGTAAAATCCGTGAAGCCGAAGAGGCCAAGCGCGCAGCCGAAGCGCCGCCGGAACCAGAGCCGGTTGAAGAAGCAGCGCCGGATGCAGATGAAGCCCGCCGCCAGGCCGAAGAACAGGCCGCTCGCGAGGCCGAGAAAAGAGGCCGAGCCGCCGCCGAAGCCGGCATAGCCAAGCTTAAGGAACATGACAAAGATGGTGGTGGAGATGACGACGCACCGGCTAAACGGGGCAAGGTCTCCCACAAACGCCCGGCGGCCCGAAAGGGCGAGCCGCGCCGCCGCTCCGGCAAGCTGACCATCGCTGAGGCGCTGGATGAAACCGAACGGGTGCGTTCTCTGGCCTCGGTACGCCGCGCCCGGGAAAAGCAGAAAAAGCAAGAAGGCCCGATCGAGCATTCCAAGATCGTCCGCGAAGTAACCCTGCCGGAAACCATCACGGTTCAGGAGCTGTCCAACCGGATGGCCGAACGCAGCGTCGAGGTGGTCAAATCCCTGATGAAGATGGGGGTGATGGCGACCGCCCATCAGACCATTGACGCAGATACGGCCGAACTGGTGGCTGAGGAATTCGGCCACAAGGTCAAGCGGGTCAGCGATTCCGACGTGGAAATCGGTCTCGGTGAAGAGGTCGATTCCGAAGAGGATTTGGTGGCGCGCCCGCCGGTAGTGACCGTGATGGGCCATGTCGATCACGGCAAGACGTCCTTGTTGGATGCGCTGCGCAACTCCGACGTTGTGTCCGGGGAGGCCGGAGGTATCACCCAGCATATTGGCGCGTATCAGGTCACCACGGATGACGGCCAGAAGATTACTTTCGTCGATACGCCGGGCCACGAGGCCTTCACCGCCATGCGGTCGCGGGGCGCTAAGGTGACGGATATTGTCATCCTGGTGGTCGCCGCTGACGACGGCATCATGCCGCAAACGGTTGAGGCCATTGACCACGCCAAGGCAGCCGAGGTGCCGATCATTGTGGCCGTAAATAAGATTGACCGGCCCGACGCCAATCCTCAGCGGGTCAAAACCCAGCTGCTCGAGCATGAAATCGTTCTTGAGGCGATGGGCGGCGACGTACTGGATGTTGAGGTTTCCGCCACGGAAGGCACCAATTTGGACAAGCTGGAAGAGGCGATCCTGCTGCAGTCCGAAATTCTCGATCTCAAAGCCAATCCCGGCCGGGCCGCCGACGGCGCCATCGTGGAAAGCCGGGTTGAACCGGGCCGGGGCTCGGTCGCGACCATTTTGGTTCAACGCGGCACTTTGAAAGTCGGCGATATTTTTGTCGCCGGGTCCGAGTGGGGGCGGGTGCGTTCCCTGACCAATGACAAAGGCGACTCCGTCGACGAGGCGGGCCCGTCCGTCCCGGTCGAAGTTACTGGCCTGCAGGGCACGCCCGAAGCCGGCGACGAGTTCGTCGTGGTCGACAATGAATCTCGGGCCCGTGAAATTGCCGAATTCCGTCAGGGCAAGAAACGCGCGGTTAGGACAGCGGTCGCGCCGCGCGGCACCCTGGATGAAATGTTCTCCGCCATTCAGGCCGGCGAGACAAAGGAACTGCCGCTGGTGATCAAGGCGGATGTTCAAGGCTCCGTCGAGGCGATTGCCGGGATGTTCGACAAACTGCCCCAGGACGAAGTGAAAATTCAACTGCTGCACGACAGCGTGGGCGGCATCAGTGAATCCGATGTACAGCTTGCCAACGCCTCGGGCGCGGTTGTTCTCGGCTTTAACGTCCGGGCCAACAAGCAGGCCCGCGACTTGGCCGAGGCCGAGGGCGTGGATATCCGATACTATTCCGTCATCTACGAACTGATCGACGATATCAAGAACCTGCTGGTCGGTCTGATGGCGCCGGAAATTCGAGAGAGCTTCCTGGGCAATGCGGAAATTCGCGAGGTCTTCAATGTGTCCAAGGTCGGCCGGGTTGCCGGTTGCTATGTTAGTGAAGGCACGGTCCGCCGGGGCGCCAAGGTGCGCCTGTTGCGGGATGATGTGGTGGTTCACGAAGGCAGCTTGTCCACGCTCAAGCGCTTCAAGGACGATGTTCGCGAAGTGAAAGAGAATTACGAATGCGGCATGTCGTTCGAGAACTACAATGACATCAAGGTCGGCGACGTGATCGAATGCTTCGACATACAGGAAGTGGCGCCGGAAATTTGACCGGCCGCCGCACCCAGGCTGAGCGAAACCTAATTTAGTTTTATCCGAGAAAGTCAGGCTATGACCAAGGGAGTCAATCGAGCGCCAAGCCAGCGGCAATTGCGGGTCGGTGAGGAAATCCGCCACGCTTTGGCCCAGGTGATCGAGCGCGGCGAGCTGCATGACCCGGTCCTGGCCGGCATTTCCATCACTGTGGCCGAGGTGCGGGTCAGTCCCGATCTCCGCAACGTGACGGCTTTTGTCTCCCAGCTGGGTGGCGGCGATTCAGCGGCATTGCTGGCGGCGCTGAAGCGGGCGGAACCGTTTATCCGCCGGCGTATGGGTCAGATGGTGCGGCTCAAATTCACGCCCAAGCTGAGTTTCGAGGCGGATACCTCGTACGACTATGCGGATCATATCGATGAGTTGTTGAAGGCCGTGCCCAAACCGGGGGAGGGCTGAGATGGGCTGCCGCCGCAAAGGAAATCCGGTCCACGGCTGGCTGATCGTTGACAAGCCAGCCGGTATGACCTCGTCCCATGTGGTAAACCGGGTCCGCCGGATGCTCAATGCGGCCAAGGTCGGCCACAGCGGCACCCTGGATCCCATGGCGACCGGGCTGTTGCCCCTGGCTTTCGGCGAGGCGACCAAAACCGTCTCCTATGTCATGGACGGCCGGAAGAGCTATGAGTTCGAAGTGCGCTGGGGCGAAGCCCGCGACACTGACGATGCGGAAGGCGAGGTGATTGAGACCAGCGAGGTGCGCCCGGCCCGTGACGAAATTACCGCCGTACTGGATCAATTTACCGGCGAGATTGAGCAGGTGCCGCCAGCCTATTCGGCGATCAAGGTTAATGGGCAGCGGGCCTATGCTTTGGCCCGCGCCGACCAGGAGGTGGACCTCGCGCCACGGACGATCCTGATCGAGGAAATCGAGCTGGCGGAGATGTCAGATGCTGATCATGCCGTGTTCCGGGTTGTCTCCGGCAAGGGCGCCTATATGCGGGGCCTGGCGCGGGATATCGCCAAGGCGCTCGGCACCGTCGGGCATGTGTCTCGGCTGCGCCGGACTGGGCTTGGGCCGTTCAGCGAAGACGACGCGATTTCTCTGGACAAGATCGAGGAATTAGGGCATAACGCGCCCGCAGAAGACATATTGCTGCCGGTCGAGACCGCGCTGGACGACATCCCGGCGCTGGCCCTGACCGAAGACGAGGCGCGCCGCCTCAAATGCGGACAAGCTGTTTCCGCATTGACGCTGGCAAAGCGGACTCCCCTCACTGATATAGACCAGGGCGATACGGTTTTCGCCATGGCCGAGGGTAAGCCGGTGGCGCTGGCTCGTCTGGAGGGCGGAGAAATCCGTCCTTTCCGTGTGTTGAACCTTTAGAAACGGAGTATGACGATGTCGATTACGCCCGAGCGCAAGCAAGAGCTCATTGCCGAATATGCCACCAAAGACGGTGATACCGGCTCCCCCGAGGTGCAGGTTGCGATCCTGAGTGAACGGATTTCCAACCTCACGGAACACCTGAAAAACCACAAGAAGGATTTTCACTCCCGGCGGGGTTTGTTGATGATGGTCGGCCAGCGGCGGCGTCTGCTGGACTACCTTAACAACAAAAAAGTCGAACGTTATGAAAGTTTGATCAAGCGGCTGGGATTACGCCGCTAGGGGCAAGACCAATAGGGCGCGCACCCCTTTTTATGACGTTGCGCCCTTTTTTTAGTGTCTGCCGGTTTGTCATGGATAGAGATATTCTTATTCCCGTAAAGCGTTGGTCCGATTTAGGCGGCGCGCCTGTTGGCGCGTCCGGCTGAAACTGTTCCGGCGTGCGGCATGGCGCCGCTGACGGCTGGTAGGTTTGTTAAGATATATTTCCGTACGTAGGAAGGAAGAGAGATATGTTTAACGAGTTCAAGAAAGAAATAGATTTCGGCGGACGTCCGCTGATTTTGGAGACGGGCAAGATCGCCCGTCAGGCCGACGGCGCCGTTCTGGCGACTTATGGCGAAACCAAGGTTCTCTGCACGGCAGTCGGTGAGCGTTCCCCCAAACCGGGAATCGACTTTTTCCCGCTGACCGTCAATTACCAGGAAAAAACCTTTGCCGCCGGTAAAATTCCGGGCGGCTTCTTCAAGCGGGAAGGGCGGCCGACCGAAAAGGAAACCCTGACCTCCCGCCTGATCGACCGGCCGATCCGGCCCCTGTTCGCCGACGGCTACAAGAACGAAACCCAGGTGATCTGCACGGTTTTGGCCCACGATCTGGAAAACGATCCGGATGTGGTCGCCATGATCGGCGCCTCCGCTGCGTTGACCATTTCCGGCATTCCGTTTCTGGGCCCCATCGGCGCGGCCCGTGTGGGCTATAAGGACGGCGAATATGTCCTGAACCCGAAGGTCGAGGATGTCCCCGAGTCGGAGCTTAACCTCGTCCTGGCCGGCACTCGCGAAGGTGTGCTGATGGTCGAATCCGAAGCCAGCGAGCTCTCCGAAGAGGTGATGCTCGGCGCGGTCATGTTCGGCCACAACGCCTATCAGGCGGTGATCAACGGCATTATCGAGCTGGCTCAGGCCTGCGCGAAAGAGCCGTGGGACCTGCCCGAAGCGCCCGCCGGCGTCGCCGAAGTGGCGGCCAAGGTGCGCGAGATGGCGGAAGGCGATCTCCGCGAAGCTTATAAAGAGTCCGAAAAAACCGCGCGTCAGGAAAAGATCGGTGCTGTGAAGGACAAGGTGGTCGAAGCCTTTGCCGACAACGAAGACGTCGAAAGCAACTGGGTGTCCGGCGCGTTCAAGGTCCTGGAAAAGGACATTGTTCGCCGGGATATCCTGAGCACCGGCATGCGGATCGACGGGCGCGACACCAAGACCGTGCGGCCGATTGTCTCCGAAGTGGGAATTCTGCCCCGGGCGCACGGCAGCGCGCTGTTCACCCGTGGTGAAACCCAGGCCCTGGTGGTCGCCACCCTTGGCACCGGCCAGGACGAACAGATCATCGATGGTCTGGACGGGGACTACCGGGAACACTTCATGCTGCACTACAACTTCCCACCCTACTCGGTCGGTGAAGCGGGGCGCATGGGCGGTCCCGGCCGCCGGGAAATCGGTCACGGCAAGCTGGCCTGGCGGGCATTGCGTGCCTTGCTGCCGTCGAAGGAAGACTTCCCCTATACGATCCGGGTGGTTTCCGAGATTACCGAGTCCAACGGCTCGTCTTCCATGGCGACCGTCTGCGGCACCTCTCTGTCCCTGATGGACGCCGGCGTGCCCTTGCCGCGCCCGGTGGCTGGTATCGCGATGGGCCTGATTAAGGAAGACGACGGCGTTGCTGTCCTGTCCGATATTCTCGGCGACGAGGATCATCTCGGCGACATGGACTTCAAGGTCGCCGGCACGTCCGAAGGCGTGACCTCACTGCAGATGGACATCAAGATCACGTCCATTACCGAGGACATCATGAAAACGGCGCTGGAGCAGGCGCGGGACGGCCGGTTGCACATTCTGGGCGAGATGGCCAACGCCATCGACAGCGCCCGGACCGATGTCAGCCAGAATGCGCCGCGCATTACGGTGATCACCATTCCGAAAGACAAAATCCGGGATGTGATCGGACCGGGCGGTAAGGTGATCCGCGAGATTTGCGAGACCACCGGCGCCAAGATCGATATCGATGACGACGGGACGGTCAAAGTGGCCGCGGTTGATGAAGCCGCGTCCGAGGCCGCGGTCAACGAGATCAAAAACATCACCGCCGAGCCCGAGATCGGCATCATCTACACCGGTAAAGTGGTGAAGACGGTCGATTTCGGCGCCTTTGTGAACTTCCTTGGTTCCCGTGACGGTCTGGTGCATATCAGCGAAATGAAGCCAGAACGGGTCGAGAAAACCACGGATGTGGTCAATGTCGGCGACGAAGTGAAGGTCAAGCTGATCGGCATCGATGACCGGGGCAAAGTGAAGCTCTCCATGAAGGTTGTCGATCAGGAGACCGGTGAGGACATCACCGACCAGGTCTCCAAGAAGAAAGACGGCTAATTCGTATTTGGCTTGCTCGCCGGGGGAGTTGAGAAAACTTTACCCGGTGAGTCGCCAAGTCCGGATTGGGTACATATATTGTCAATGAAAGGGGTCGGGCGCCGGGAATTTATCGGTCACCCGGCTTATTACAGCGTTATAGCGTCGAGACCTTAGTGATATGAGCCCATCAGGCGCCGCAGATTCAGCCGAATACGATTTCTCGAACCGCAACAGTTTTGCCTACGAGGATTTGATCGAGTGCGCGAACGGTAAACTGTTCGGCCCCGGCAATGCTCAATTGCCGGCCCCGCCGATGCTGATGTTCGACCGGATCACCAATATCACGGCCGACGGCGGCTCCTACGGTAAAGGCATTGTCGAGGCGGAGTTGGACATCACGCCGGAGCTTTGGTTCTTCCAATGCCATTTCCTCAATGATCCGGTCATGCCCGGCTGTCTGGGTCTGGATGCGCTGTGGCAACTGGTCGGGTTTTATATCGGCTGGAACGGTGCGCCGGGCCGCGGCCGCGCGCTTGGCGTCGGCGAAGTGAAATTCACCGGCCAGGTCACGCCGGAGGCCGAACTGGTCAGCTACAAGGTAGATGTCCGCCGCCTGATCAATCGCAAGCTGGCGCTGGCCATCGCAGACGGCTCCATGGCCGTGGACGGCGAAGTGGTTTACGAAATTCAAAACATGAAAGTCGGCACCTTTGTGCGCGACGCGGAAGAGGAGTGACGCAACTGTGAGAAGAGCTGTCATTACCGGGATCGGCATTGTCTCCAGCATCGGCGACAATAAGGAAGAAGTTCTCGAATCCCTCAAGCAGGGCAAGTCGGGGATCACCCATGCCGACGAATATGAAGAAAAAGGGTTCCGCAGCCACGTTTACGGTATGCCGAAGCTGGATATCGAAGGCGCATTGGACCGCAAACTGCGGCGCTTCATGGGCGACGGTGCGGCCTACAACTATATCGCCATGGAACAGGCCATCGCCGATTCGGGCCTGAGTGAAGATCAGGTGTCGAACGAGCGCACCGGTCTGATCATGGGCTCGGGCGGCCCGTCCACCCGCAACCTGGTCCAGGCGGCCGACGCCGCGCGGGAACGGGGCCCGAAGAAAGTCGGACCGTTCATGGTGCCCCGGACCATGTCGAGCACCAATTCAGCGACATTGGCCACGCCGTTCAAAATTCACGGCGTCAACTATTCCATCAGTTCGGCTTGCTCCACCAGCGCGCACTGCATCGGCAACGCGGCTGAGCTGGTCCAATGGGGCAAGCAGGATATTGTCTTTGCCGGCGGCGGCGAGGAACTGGACTGGTGCATGTCGGTCATGTTCGACGCCATGCCGGCGCTATCTTCCAAATACAACGACACGCCGGAAAAAGCCTCCCGCGCGTTCGATGCCAACCGCGACGGATTCGTGATTGCCGGCGGCGGCGGGGTCGTGGTGGTCGAGGAATATGAGCGCGCCAAGGCCCGCGGCGCGAAGATTTACGGCGAGGTGGCCGGCTATGGCGCGACCTCCGACGGCTATGACATGGTCCAACCTTCCGGCGAGGGCGCAATTCGGTGCATGAAGATGGCCATGTCCGCGGTGGATCAGCCAGTGGACTACATTAACACCCACGGCACCAGCACCCCGGTCGGTGATGTGCAGGAGCTGAAAGCCATCCGTGAAGCCTTCGGCGATCGGAACCGTATTCCGCACTTCAACTCGACCAAGTCGATGACCGGTCACTCTTTGGGTGCGGCGGGCGTGCAGGAGTCCATCTATTCTCTGCTGATGATGGACAACAACTTCATCTGCGAGTCCATCAATATCGAAGAGCTGGAGCCGGAAGCGGACGACATGCCCATTGTCCGGGAGCGTATGGATGACGCAGAGATCAACTGCGTTCTTTCCAATAGCTTCGGTTTCGGCGGGACGAACGCCAGCCTGATCTTCACTCGGGTCGACGCGTAAGCGTCTCCTGAACGGTCCGACCGGTATGACGTCCCTCAGCCAGGAAAGCCATTGCCCATGAGCGATGCGCCTGGATTGATGGCCGGCAAGAAAGGTCTCGTCCTGGGCGTCGCCAATGAGCGGTCCATCGCCTGGGGCATCGCCGAGACCTTGAACGCCCACGGGGCGGAGATGGCGTTCACCTATCAGAACAAAGCGTTCGCCAAACGGGTGACGCCCCTGGCCGAAGGAATCGGGTCCGATTTGGTTCTGCCCTGCGACGTTGATCAGCCGGGCAGCCTGGCCGCCGTTTTCGACGCCGTGAGAGACAAGTGGGGCACGCTAGATTTTGTCATTCATTCCCTGGCCTATTCTGACAAGGATGAACTGACCGGGCGCTATGTGGATACCAGCGCCGACAACTTCGCCCGCACCATGTCCATTTCCTGCTATTCGTTTACCGAGACCGCGTGCCTCACCCGGCCGTTGATGGCCAATGGCGGCAGCCTGATCACGCTGACCTATTACGGCGCGGAACGGGTGGTGCCCAACTACAACGTCATGGGCGTGGCCAAGGCGGCGCTGGAAGCCAGCGTGCGATATTTGGCGGCTGACCTTGGTCCGGACAATATCCGGGTCAACGCGCTATCTGCCGGGCCGATGCGGACTTTGGCCGGTAGCGCCATCGGCAGTGCACGGAAAATCTTAAATCGGAGTGAGGCCAACGCGCCTTTGCGCCGATCCGTCACCCTGGAACAATTGGGTGGTTCGGCGCTTTATCTGTTGAGCGATTTGTCGGGCGGGGTGACCGGTGAAGTCCACCATGTGGACAGCGGTTATAATATTGTCGGCCTGCCCTATCTGAGCGGTGGCGAGGGTTCTGGCGCGTAAAATTTCTCGCCGATAATACTCTGGACCGGGCCTAAACTATCCGCTAATTCTTTATACCGATTGTGGTTGTTTGCTGAGTGGTAGTGATTCTCATGGATCGTCCTTTTACACATATTGTCGATAAGTTGCGCTCCGTTGATTTGCGGCCGACCCGCCAGCGCATGGCGCTCGCCAAGCTGCTGTTCGATGGCCCGCATCGGCATGTGACCGCCGAAATGCTACATTCGGAAGCGCAGGACGCCAACGTCACAGTCTCCCTCGCCACGGTCTACAACACTCTGCACCAGTTCACCGGTGCGGGCCTGTTGAAGGAAATCGTTATTGATGCGGGCCGGTCCTATTTCGATACCAACATCGAAACCCATCATCACTTCTATAACGAAGATTCCAAGGAACTTTCGGATATTTCCGGCGATCAAATCTCGTTTGATCAGCTGCCGACGCCGCCCAGCGGCAAGCAAATCAGCAGCGTCGATGTCGTTGTCCGGGTTCGCATATCTTAATAATTAATATCAGCAGCTTATTTAGTTTTTTAGAATGGTTAAAAAACCGTTGACTCTTCGTGCACCTCTGCCCATATTAGACCCACTTATCGATGGACCGCATGGTCCGTTGTAGCGACCGATTTTTGTTAACGCTTTCGATCGAAAGGGGAGGGGTCAATGCCCGCACTCAAAGGAACGCAAACCGAAGAAAATCTGAAAGAAGCTTTTGCCGGTGAGTCTCAGGCGAACCGTCGTTATCTGTATTTCGCCCAAAAGGCCGACGTGGAAGGCTTCAACGATGTTTCCACCGTTTTCCGGTCCACCGCCGAAGGTGAAACCGGCCACGCTCACGGCCACCTGGAGTATCTTGAGGAAACCGGCGATCCCGCCACCGGGGAGCCGATCGGCACCACCGCTGATAACCTGAAGGCCGCCGTTGCCGGTGAAACCCACGAGTACACCGACATGTATCCGGGCATGGCGAAGACTGCCCGCGACGAAGGCTTCGACGAGATTGCCGACTGGTTCGAGACTCTGGCCAAGGCCGAAAAGTCTCACGCCGGACGCTTCCAGAAAGCGCTCGACAACCTCGACGGCTAAGCCGGATCGTCGATTGAGTTCATCGGGGGGTCCGGTTGCCGGGTCCCCCGATTTTAATTTTCCATCGAATTTAAAAGAGGCCCCGATGCGCGAAGGCAGTTTAGATGCGCCCATCCGTCATCCATTGGAATGGCAAGACCCGGACTTTACCGATCCGGAGAAAATCGACGCGGAACTCCGGCGGGTTTTTGATATCTGTCACGGCTGCCGGCGCTGCTTCAATCTTTGCGACTCGTTTCCGAAGCTGTTCGATTTTATTGACGAATCGGAAACCGGCGAACTGGACTCGGTCGATTCAAAGCTGTTCAAGCCGGTGGTCGACGCCTGCACCCTCTGTGACATGTGCTTTATGACCAAGTGTCCGTACGTGCCACCCCATGAATTCGATTTAGATTTCCCGCATTTGATGCTGCGCTACCGGGCGGCGGAGTTCAAACAGGGCAAGGTGAAGTTCGCCCACCGTCAGCTCACCCAAACTGATCGCAATGGCAAGCTGGCCGGGTCCATCGCGCCCCTGGCCAACTGGGGCACGGACCGGCGCAACGGCCTCACCCGCCCGGCGATGGAGGCCGCCGTGGGCGTCCACCGGGACGCCGACCTGCCGAAATTTCACGGAAACACTTTCATGAAACGGGCCGCCAATAAACCTGCCCGCGCGGAAGATGCGCCGGCCAAGGACCGCAAGGCGGTGCTCTATGCCACCTGCTTTGTAAATTATAACAGTCCCGACATCGGCGAAGACGCGTTGGCCGTTTTGGCCCGCAACGGTGTCGAGACGGAAACCGTCTATCCCGAATGTTGCGGCATGCCTCAGTTGGAACAAGGCGATATCGCTGCCGTCGCCGAAAAAGCCAAGGCCATCGCCAAGGAACTACTACCCTGGGTGGATAAGGGTTACGACATTGTCGCCCTGGTGCCATCCTGCGCGTTGATGATGAAATTCGAATGGCCGCTGATCCTGCCCGATGATGCGGATGTAAAGCGGCTTTGCGAAGCGACCTTCGATATCAGTGAATACGTGGTCGACATCTCGAAGAAAGAAGGCCTTGCCCCCGGTCTCAAGACCGTCGAGGGCGGCGTCACTGTTCACCTCGCCTGCCACGCTCGTGCGCAAAACATGGGGCCGAAGGCCGCCGACATGCTGCGCGAATTGCCGGACACCGACATCAAGGTGATCGAGCGCTGTTCCGGTCATGGCGGTTCTTGGGGCGTGCTGAAGGAAAACTTCGACACCGCCATTAAGGTGGGACGGCCCGCCGCCCGGCAAGCTGGGGAAGCCGGCCATGGCGCGGTGGTCTCCGAATGCCCTCTGGCCCGGGATCATATTGTCCAGGGCGTGGAAAAACTGGCGGACGGAAAAGCGCCGGATGTGGCAGCCGTGAAGCATCCGATCCAGGTGATCGCCCGCGCCTATGAAACCGACAAAAGCGAATAAAGAGACCGAGATGAAGACCGAACTGACCAGAGACGATATATTGGATATGGACGCCTACAACGCCGTCCGGGACGAACGCCGTCCAGCGATCCTGGAAACCAAGCGTAAGCGCCGTCTCCAGGTGGGCCCCCACGCCACCTTCTATTTCGAATGCTTCGACACCATGTGGTACCAGATCCAGGAAATGCTCCGGATCGAGAAGGGCGGTGAAGAACAGCTTGCCGACGAGCTGGAAGCCTATAGCCCGCTGGTGCCCAAAGGCGACGAATTGGTCGCCACCGTGATGTTCGAAATCCCGGATGCCGATCTACGCGCGCGTATCCTGGGTGGTCTCGGCGGGGTCGAAGAAACCATCACCCTGGATATCGGCGACGACACCATTGCCGCCGAGGCTGAACAGGATGTGGATCGGACCAGCAACGCCGGCAAAGCCTCATCAGTGCAGTTCGTGCACTTTAAGCTAACGCCGGCGCAGATCGACGCGTTCAAGTCCCCGGGGACGCGGGTCATGGTTGGGATTAACCATTCCAATTATGGCCATATGGCTATTTTGTCGAATGAGCTGAAGAAAGAGCTGGCGCGGGACTTCGCCGGCTAAGTAGGCTTATTTGATCCGTTCTTTCGGATAGACGCCCCAGAACTCGACCCGCCGCAGCCAACCGTCATGGCCGCCAAACGACAGTTGGCACCAGCTGGATTTCTCCGGGCAGTTTTTGATTTCTCCGACCGTACCCGGCTCGAGCCGCGCAACGGCCGAAGCGGATGCGTCGGCATCCCCTCTGAGTGTGCGAATTTGTCCGGTGACCGCAATCATCCGGCGGTTGCTGAGCATGCTTTGGTGAATCCAGCCTTCCGAGCCTTGCACGTCGCGCACTTTGCGCCAGGTTCCGAACTCGGCGACCACCTCCATGGGCATGTTGCGGCGTTTGTAGACCCAGTCCACGGGATAGCGCACACCGGGTCCGGTCCTCATGTTTACCTCGTCGGATCGCAGCGACACGAACCGGGGCAAGGGCAGGCCGCTGGCGGACGGCTGCGCATTTGCAATTTGCGGCGTTGAAACCAGGGCCAATGCGCAGACGGCGACGCCCAAAAAGATTTTCGGAAAGGTCATAGCCTTTGTTTTAGTCCCGATTTATTGCCAATTTCTTACCCGGTGCGGATTGACTGTGGGTAGCCCAAGGCCGAAATCCGGTCAAGAGATGGTCCTTGCCTCCCCGCCCCTCACTACCTACCGTGGCCCGGAAAAAGCAGCGTGAAACCAGGAGAAATGCAGAGATGAACGGTAAGGCTAAAATGATCGTGACCCGGCGCATGCCCGACGCCGTCGAGGCGCAGATGCAGGACCTGTTCGACGCGACGCTTAATTACGAAGACGCGCCACTGACCAAGGATCAGCTAATCGCAGCCGTGAAGGCGGCCGACATTCTTGCGCCCACGGTGACCGATCAACTGACCGCCGAAGTGATCAACGAGGCCGGCCCGCAACTTAAATTGATCGCCAATTTCGGCGTCGGCGTGAACCATATCGATTTGGGCGCGGCCAAGGCTAAGGGCATTGCCGTCACGAACACGCCGGACGTGCTGACCGAGGACACGGCAGACCTCACAATGGCGCTTATCCTCATGGTGCGTCGCCGGTTGGGCGAGGGCGAACGGATGGTCCGGGCCAAGGCGTGGCCCGGCTGGACGCCGACCCAATTGATGGGCCAGCGTGTGACGTCCAAGAAACTCGGGATCATCGGGATGGGCCGGATCGGCGCAGCGGTGGCGCATCGCGCGCGCGGCTTTGACATGGAAATTCACTATCACAACCGCAGCCGAACGGACGCCGCCATCGAGGCAGAATTGCAGGCGACCTATTGGGACGACCTGGACGCCATGCTGGCCGAAGTGGACATCGTCTCCATCAATTCCCCGCACACGCAGGAGACGGCGAACCTGTTGAACCGGGACCGGTTGTCAAAAATGAAGCCTGGCGCGTACCTGGTAAATACCGCGCGGGGCGGCATTGTCGATGAAAAGGCACTGCTTGATATGATTAAATCCGGGGCCATCGGCGGCGCGGGACTGGATGTCTTCGACGGGGAACCGGCGGTCAACCCGGCGTTCCTGGAGATGGACGAAGTGGTGTTGCTGCCGCACTTGGGTTCGGCGACGGTCGAAGGCCGGGTGGATATGGGGGAAAAAGTTATCGCCAATGCGCTGGCCATGCTGGCCGGAGATCCGCTACCCGATCCTATTTAATATCAATCTTGGTTGATGGAAGCCTGCGGACCGCACAGTTTGCAGGCCGGGTCGGGCTTGAACTTAACCTTGCGGAAATCCGTGGAGAGGCCGTCGAAGATGAGCAGGTTGCCCGACAGGCTCTCCCCCGCGCCGGTGATTTCCTTTAACACCTCCGCCGCTTGGAGTGACCCGATCACGCCGCAAAGCGCGCCCAGCACCCCGGCCTCGGCGCAGGTCGGCACCGTGTCCGGCGGCGGCGGTTCGGGGAAGAGGCACCGGTAGCAGGGAAGCTCCCCCTCCCCGTTGTCCTGATAGGCCTTATACGTACTGAGCTGGCCGTCAAACCGCAGGATCGCACCCGAAACCAGCGTCTTCTCGAGGCGATAGCAGGTGTCGTTCACCAGAAATCTCGTGTCGAAATTGTCGCTGCCATCGGCGACTAGGTCATAGCCCGCGATGATCTCTGCCGCGTTCGCTTCCATCAGCCGTTCCCGGTGGAGATTGATGGTGATCTCCGGATTGACCGCCAGGGCCGCGTCACGGGCGCTTTCTGCCTTGCTCTCCCCGATGCGGTCCGTGGTATGGGCGATCTGGCGCTGAAGATTGGACAGATCGACGGCGTCGTCGTCGATGATGCCGATATTGCCGACGCCCGCTGCCGCAAGATACAGAATGATCGGGGAGCCCAGTCCGCCTGCGCCGACGACCAAAACCTTGGCCGCCGAGATGCGCGTCTGGCCCGGTCCGCCGATTTCCGGCAACAGGATATGCCGGGCGTAGCGCTCAACTTGGTCGTCAGAGAGGGGCATAGATACCGGGTCCGCGCGCCAGCTATTCGCCGAGGCCATCGAACAGCGCTGTCGACAGATACCGTTCGGCAAAGGACGGCAGGATGACAACGATGGTCTTGCCCGCCATGTCCTCCCGCTGGGCAACCTCAATGGCGGCGGCGACCGCCGCGCCCGAGGAAATGCCGACCGGGATGGCGTCGCTGGCGGCCAGCCGCCGGGCCGTGGCGAAGGCTGTCTCATTACCGATCTGGATCACCTCGTCCACCAGACTTGTATCGAGATTGTCCGGAATAAAGCCGGCCCCGATGCCCTGAATCTTGTGGGGGCCGGCCGAGCCGCCGGAAATGACCGGACTGTCTTCGGGCTCCACGGCGATGGCGCGGAAGTCCGGGTTGCGGGATTTCAAAACCTCGGCCACGCCGGTCAGGGTGCCGCCCGTGCCGACACCGCCAATGACGGCGTCAACCTTGCCGCCCGTGTCCTTCCAAATCTCTTCTGCCGTGGTCTGGCGGTGGATTTCCGGGTTGGCCGGATTGCTGAACTGTTGCGGCATCATCGCATCCGAATTTTCCTTGAGAATTTCCTCGGCCCGGGCGATGGCGCCGGGCATGCCCTTGGCCGCCGGTGTCAGTTCGATCTCCGCACCCAGAAAATAAAGCATCTTGCGGCGTTCCAGGGACATGCTTTCCGGCATGGTCAGGATCAGCCGATAGCCCTTAGCCGCGCAGACAAAGGCGAGGGCAATACCGGTGTTTCCAGATGTCGGCTCGACGATCAGGCCGCCGGGCTTCAATTTGCCTGATTTTTCGGCGGCGTCGATCATGGCCAATCCGATCCGGTCCTTTACCGAGGCCAGCGGATTAAAAAATTCCAGTTTGCAGAGAATCTCCGCCTTGCAGTTATTCTCGGCGGCCAGCGTGTTAAGCCGGACCACAGGGGTCGCACCGATCGTATCAATAATCGAGTCGTAGATTTTACCGCGAAATTCTACCTGAGGCGCGTCTGTCATGGCACTTCCTGCTGTTCATGAAACCGCTTAATCAGTGTACTAGATCGAGAAGTCGAGATTTTGCCGGCCTTCGCTTTCAACGCCTTGGCGATTGGCCTGGTTACACAAATCGTCAATCGTGATGTCGTTCAGCTTGTTCATCATTTCCGACTGCAAATCTTCCCACATGGGCCGGATGACCTTGCCGGACAGCTCGGAGCCATTGTCATCCGACTGCAGGTCGGCTGCAGTTTCCATGGTGCGGACGATGCGCACGATGTCACCGACGCTGATCCGGCGGCGTTCCCGCGCCAGATTGTATCCGCCCCTGGGGCCGCGTGTGCCGGTCAGAATGCCGGACCGGACCAATTGTTGCAGGGCCTGTTCCAGATAGCGCTGGGGGATGCCCTGTCGCCGCGTGATTTCCCGGCTTTGCACCGGCAGGCCGCTGGAGTGATAGGCGATATCCACCACCGCCTCGATGGCGAACACCATTTTTTTGGATAGCCTCAGCATCTATTTAGCCCCCCGACGGCCCTTTTGTTTCAACCCCGGTGGAGCCGAACCCTCCGGCGCCCCGCTCCGTTTCCGGTAGTTCGTCCATCTCCGCCCAGTCAAAGGACGTGACCGGCGCGACCACTAATTGGGCGATGCGCATCCCCCTCTCGATGGAGAAGGCTTCGTCACCGTGATTGATCATGATGGCGCCGACTTCGCCCCGGTAGTCGGCGTCGATGGTACCCGGACTGTTGAGCACGGTGACCCCGTTCTTCACCGCCAGGCCGGAGCGGGGCCGCACCTGCGCTTCATACCCCGCCGGCAGGGCAATCGCGACGCCGGTCGGGATAATCGTGCGTTCGCCCGGCTGAAGAACAACTGTTTCCTCGACAGCGGCCAACAAATCCGCGCCCGCTGCCAAATCGGTCGCCGCAGCAGGCAACGGCAGGTCCGCGCCGTGGGGCAGGCGTTTGATGGAAACAGTGACGCCGGTCATCAAGCGTTCCCCCCGAGATGGCGGATAATCCGATCCGTGAGCCGGTGCCCCACATCTTCCTTGGACATGGTCGGCCAGTCCTCTACCCCGTCAGCGTCGATCACATGCACGGTGTTGTTCGCGCCGCTGAAAGTTTCCGTTCCTTCCGACACATCATTGGCGATGATCCAGTCGCAACCCTTTTTTTGCCGCTTAGCGACGGCCTGTTCCACGACGTTGCCGGTCTCCGCGGCAAAGCCGATGATCAGCGGTGGGCGGGCCTGACCGGGATGAGAGAGCGTCGCCAGGATGTCCGGATTCTCGGTGAGTTCCAGATCGGGGGCCTTGCCGTTTTTCTTGATCTTGGTGGCGGATTGATCCGCCGCCCGCCAGTCGGCGACGGCGGCCGCGCATACCACGATATCGGCGGGCAGCTCGGCCTGGCAGGCGGCCAGCATTTCGACCGCGGAATTGATCCGCTGCACGGTTACACCGGGCGGATCGGGCAATTGGGTTGGTCCGGACACCAACACGGTTTCAGCCCCCGCCTCTGCTAGGGCCTGCGCGATGGCATACCCCTGCTTGCCCGACGAACGGTTGGCGATATAGCGCACCGGATCCAAGGCTTCGTGGGTAGGTCCGCCGGTCACCAGGGCCTTGCGCCCTGCCAGCTTGCCGCCGGCGCTATGTGGTTTGAGAAAAAAATCGGTGATCGCCTGGAATATCTCAGCCGGCTCCGACATCCGGCCCATGCCGTATTCGCCGCAGGCCATATCCCCTTCGACCGGCCCGATCATGGAGACGCCCCTGCTTTTCAGGGCCTCGATGTTTTCTTGGGTGGCGGCATGTTCCCACATGTGGATGTTCATGGCCGGCGCGGCCAAAACCGGTTTGTCGGTGGCCAGAAGCACCGTGGTGGCCAGATCGTCAGCAATGCCGGCCCGCATTTTGGCGAGAATATCGGCGGTGGCGGGGGCTACGACCAGCACGTCCGCGTCGCGGGAAAGCTGGATATGGCCCATTTCATGATCATCGGTGAGGGAAAAGATATCCTGATAGACTTTGTCTTCGCTGAGCGCACCCAGCGACAGCGGCGTGACGAACTGCGCCCCGCCCCGGGTCAGGATACATCGCGCGTCGTGGCCCGCGCCCTTCAGCAGCCGGATCAGCTCCAGACTTTTGTACGCGGCAATTCCACCGGAAATGATAAGAAGGATTCTTTTCCCGCCAGCCATTGGGAAATCCTAATAATTCACGAAATCAGACTGTAGTTAACTTACTGGCAGGGCGAAACCAATGCAAGAATTTGAAATATGTGGAGAATTTAAACGAGAAACAGCAACGCCACCAGAATTGCGATTATGCCCAGATATATTCGTGGCGCCATGGATTTGTGGCGTCCGTCCGACCGGGTCATGATTTGCACCGTATCGGGATGCAGTTTCAATCCGCCCTGACCCAGGGCGGCTGCATTGCGTTCGATGGCGGCGACCATGCGCGGCAGCCGGCGGAGGCTATCGGCGACCTCTTCCACGGTTTCCTGGATGGCAGTATCGGGCCCCATGTTTTCTTCCACCCATTCTTCGATCAGGGGCTGGGCTAGGAACCAGATATTGGCCTGGGGCGAGATGGTGCGACCCACGCCCTCGGCAACCAGCATGGTTTTCTGTAGCAAAAGAAGTTGAGGCTGGGTTTCCATCTCGAAGGTTTCGGTGACCTCGAACAGTTGCGCCAGCAGCCGGGCGATGGAGATTTCGTTCTGCGGTTTGTCGAGGATCGGCTCGGCAATGGACCGGCAGGCCTGGGTGAAGGCCTGCACCGATTTGTGAGCGGGGACGTAGCCGGCCTCGAAATGCACTTCCGCCACCCGCTGATAATCACGATTCAAGAAGCTCATCAGCATCTCACCCAGGTAGCGCCGGGTCGGCCGGTCGATCCGCCCCATGATGCCGAAGTCGACAGCGATAATCTCGCCCTTGTCGCCGACGAAGATATTGCCGGGGTGCTGATCCGCGTGGAAAAAGCCGTCGCGGAACACTTGTTTGAAGAAGGCGGTGGCGGCCTTGGCCAGAATATCGTCGGGCTCAAACCCGGCCTCAATTAAGGCCTCCCGCTCGTCGATGGCGATACCGTTCACTCGCTCCAGCGTTAGAACCCGCCTAGCGGTCCGCCGCCAATCCACCGCCGGTGACCGGAAAGTCGGATCATAGGCGAAATTTTCCCCGATCTCTTCCGACGCCGCGGCTTCCAGGCGCAGGTCCATCTCCAGCTTGATCGTATCCTCGAAGGTCTTGATCACCTCGACAGGTTTCAGACGGCGGAAATCGGGCCGGGCCCGCTCCACCAGCTCTGCCATCCAGTGAAACAGTTGCAGATCGCGGGCAAAGGCGGCTTCCACATCGGGGCGCAAAATCTTGACCGCCACCTCGTCGCCGTCGGTCGTCGTCGCCAGATGAACCTGGGCGATGGAGGCGGCGGCAACCGGATCGCGCTCGAATTCCCGATAGAGCTCGTCCAGGGGCGCGCCCAGCTCCCGCTCCACGGTGGCCTTGGCGTCGCTGAACGAAAAAGGCGGCAAATGGTCCTGAAGTTCGGAGAGGTCATCCGCCACTTCCTCACCCAACAGATCGGAGCGGACCGACAGGGCTTGCCCCAGTTTGATGAAGCTCGGGCCCATTTCCTGTAGGGCGCGGGCCAGGCGTTCGCCGGGGCGACCCTCCTGCTGCTGACGGGCGGTCAGTTTGATCAGCGCGACCATCCAGGGCGCCACACCTGACTGTTCCAGGGGAAACAAGGCGTCGTAACGGGCCAGGGTGCGGGAGATCCCGAACAGGCGGCTGAGGTTGCTGGCGAAGGCGAACACGGCAGGTCTCTCCGACCTCTTAAATCCGCCAGGCGGAATGGATGGCGGCGATGCCGCCGCTGACATTATCGAAGGACACCTGCTCCAATCCGGCGTCCTTGATCATGTCGGCAAATTTCCTCTGCGGCGGAAACCGCCGGATGCTCTCCGCTAGATACTGATAGGCGTCCCGGTCGCCGGCCACCACCTGGCCGATCAGCGGCAAAACTCCAAATGAATAGGCGTCATAGACATCGCTCAACAGCGGCAGGGCCACTTGAGAAAATTCCAAGCACATAAAATGGCCGCCCGGCTTTAAGACCCGCCGGGCTTCCTGCAACGCTTTATCCAGCCGGGTGACGTTGCGCATGCAGAAGGCCGTGACGTAGATGTCGACCGTGTCGCTTTCCACAGGCAACGCCTCCGCATCGCCGCAGGTCCAGGTAATGCCGCCGGTGATGTTCCGGTCGATGGCCCGGTTGCGCCCCACCTCCAACATTTCCCGGTTGATGTCGCAGACCTGGATGCGATCCGCCCCCTTTTCCCGGCAGCCGAAGGCGATATCGCCGGTCCCGCCGCCCACATCCAGGATGGCCATCCCGGCCCGCGGATTGATCCGGCGGATGAGATCGGCCTTCCAGAGCCGGTGGATGCCGCCGCTCATCAGATCGTTCATCAGGTCGTATTTGGGCGCGACATGGTCGAACACGTCGCCGACCATGGAGGCCTTCTCCGATTCGCGCACGCGGCGAAAGCCGAAATCGGTCATCCGGCTGTTCGTATCTCCCACATCATCCTGATAAGTCATTGCTTCAACACCAATATTCCCTGCGGCTACACCGGACCATAGCTTAACTGACCGGAAACCGCTACGGTTATGCCATGCCTGAATTACCTGAAGTGGAAACAGTCTGCCGGGGTCTGGCGCCGGTCCTGGAGGGGGCGGTGATCGACCGCGTTGAGGTCCGCCAACCGCTCCTCAGATGGCCGGTGCCCGACGACTTTGCCGCCAAGCTGGCGGGCCGCATGATGCTCACGCTGCACCGCCGGGCCAAGTACATGCTGATGACCATGGAGGACGAGACTGTGGTGCTGGGCCATCTGGGCATGTCCGGGCGGATGACCATCCACCGGGCGGGTAAGCCTCTGCCGCCGCCGGGCAAGCATGATCATATCGATTTTATCACCCAAGCCGGAGATGTGATCCGGTACTGCGACCCCCGGCGCTTCGGCATGATGCTGCTGAGCTCGGTGGGCGAGCTCGAAGAGCATCGATTGATCCGGCACTTGGGCCCCGATCCGCTGGACAACAGTTTCAACGCCATTGTGCTGGCGTCGCGGCTCAAGGGCAAGACCGGCCCGATCAAAGCGGCGCTGCTGGATCAAAAGGTCGTCGCCGGGCTCGGCAATATATATGTGTGCGAAAGCCTGTTCCGCTCGGGGATTTCACCCAAGCGCAAGGCGGGCTCCGTACAGGGCGGGCTCGCCGATAAACTGACCGTGGCGATCCGGGATGTCCTAAGTGAGGCGGTTGCAGCCGGCGGATCGACCCTCAGGGATCATGCCCAACCGGACGGAGAGCTTGGTTATTTCCAGCATAATTTCAAGGTTTACGGCCGGGAAGGGGAGGCCTGCCCCGGATGTGACTGCGACCTGGCGGCCACCGGCGGCATCCGCCGGCTGGTGCAAAGCGGACGCTCCACCTTCTACTGTCCAAGGCGCCAGCGCTAGCATCATACAGGCGCGGAACGCCTTTGTTTTCTGGGGGGTTGACGGGTTTCGCCCCCCTCTATATAACCCCGCTCTTCGAACGAAAAAGCCTGAGAGTGACAAATTATGGCCAACCATGATTCGGCAAAGAAACGTATCCGTCAGACGGTGCGCCGCCGCGAAGTTAATCGCGACCGGTTGAGCCGCGTACGCACCTTTATCAAGAAGGTGGAGCTGGCGATTGAAAGCGGCGATGCCGCTGCGGCGAAAGACGCGTTACAGAACGCTCAGCCGGTGGTCGCCCGCGGCGCGCAGAAGGGTGTCATGCCCAAGAATACGGCGGCTCGGAAAATGTCCCGTCTGTCGGCCCGCGTCAAAGCGATGTCGAGCTGACCGGACCTTAACACAAGCCCATCGGACAAAGCCGCATCCCAATGGTGCGGCTTTTTTGATGCCCGCAGACCGAAAAATGGCGAGGGACTCGAAAAGTTGATTTGAGTCAACAAATTTATTTGCAACGTTCTCTTTTCGGTCCGCTTGAATCGAAAATTTTGCCCGAGTACATTCGGCTCTGTTGCGACGCTGACCATGCTTCAACATTTCGTTGTTTTTCCAGCAAGTCACACAGTCTAAATAAATTCGGCGAAAGGGTTTTCTTCAGTTCAATTCAGCCTCATCACATCAAACGCCCTATTTCGGGTGGATACTAATAATCATAGTTTAATAGTGCGTGCGAATGTCCCAGGTGAGCAAATCGAATTGCAGTCACATGCTGACGCGAGCCTCGGCAAGCAACACAAGAATTTCAGGGGGGCAGTTTAGGTCTATCCTTTGCCTCTGAGCGAATAAAACCGGTTTTACCCGATGCGGCACGGAGGTTTTCTATGCGACTGCGGGTAGGGCCAAAAAAGATGACGAGGCGGCGAAAGGCTGACGGGGAATCAGCCGCACCGCTGGAGATTAGAGCACCGGGATGGAAGATCGCCAATTACAAACACAATGGTATCGGGTTTGCAGCCGGTTAAAGGCTGAAATTGGAGACACCGCTTTTGAAAATTGGGTGAAACCCATGAAGGCGGTGGCGTTAGACGGGTCGGAATTGACTATAAGCGTGCCCAGCCGCTTTATGCGGGATTGGGTGGTGGCCAATTACCTCGATCGGCTGAAAGAGCTCTGGCACGGCGAGAACGCCAAGGTGCAGGCCGTGGGTGTGACCATCCAGCCGACGACATCGGACAACGCTGCCGAGCCCCAGGACGAGCTGTCCCGGCCGGGCCGCGCGACCCCGATCATTTCTTCGATGGCGAACGCCGAGGGCGACTCCGGCAACAGCTGGAAGTCGGGGGCTCAAATCGCCGCGCCGCTCGATTCAAAATTTACGTTTGATCAGTTCGTGGTCGGCAAGCCGAACGAGTTCGCTTATGCCGCCGCCCGCCGGGTCGCGGAAGCGTCTTCCGTACCGTTCAATCCGCTATTCCTCTATGGCGGCGTCGGCTTGGGCAAGACCCATCTGATGAACGCCATCGCCTGGGAGATTCTTGAGCGGGATCCGTCGCGGACGGTTATGTATCTGTCCGCCGAGAAATTTATGTACCGGTTCGTGCGCGCCCTCAGAGAACAAAACACGGTAGACTTTAAGGAGCAGTTCCGCTCGGTCGACGTGCTGATGATCGACGATGTCCAGTTCATCGGCGGGCGCGACGCGACCCAGGAAGAGTTTTTCCATACCTTCAATGCGTTAGTCGATCAAGGCCGGCAGATCATTCTGTCCGCTGATAAGTCGCCGTCTGACCTGGAGGGAGTGGAAGACCGGCTGAAGTCCCGCCTCAATTGCGGGCTAGTCGCCGATATTCACGCCACGACGTATGAACTTCGCCTAGCGATCCTGGAATCCAAGGCGGAATCCATGCAGATCGAAGCGCCAAACAAGGTATTGGAGTTTCTGGCGCATAAAATCACGGCCAACGTGCGGGAGCTTGAAGGCGCCCTGAACCGGGTAGCCGCCCACAGCCAGTTGGTGGGCCGCGAGTTGACCCTGGAGACCTGCCAGGAGGTCCTGCACGACCTTCTCCGGGCCAACGACCGCCGGGTGACCATCGAGGAAATCCAAAAACGGGTGGCTGAACACTTCAATATCCGCATTTCCGATATGCATTCGGCCCGGCGGGCGCGTTCCGTGGCCCGTCCCCGTCAGGTGGCAATGTATCTCGCCAAGCAGCTCACCTCGCGCTCCCTGCCCGAGATTGGGCGGAAATTCGGCGGTCGGGACCATACAACCGTGATGCACGCGGTGAAAAAAGTGGACGAATTGCGTGATTTAGACACATCGTTTGCCGAGGATGTAGAGCTTCTCCGCCGGATGCTCGAAGGCTGAGGAATTAGCGCCTCTAACCCGTTGGGATCAAAGGCTTAAATTCCCCCTGAAAAATGGCTGATTTTGGCCGAAATGGCTTCGGAATCCACTGCCATATGTTATAATAATAACCGCTCTTCGGGGGGCTCGATCATTGCTCGAACGGACGCATTTTTGCCGGGTTTTCCCGGCCTTTTGCAACGGTCAGCCGATCCCCACAAGAGCGCTTCCGGGGTTGATTCGCCGGGATGAAGCGTAAAAGCGCCGGCCAGATATGTTTGAGACCGCAAGCACAAGAAAGATCGACGATACGCCATGAAAATAACCATAGAGCGCGGATTACTCTTAAAAGTCCTGACACACATTCAAAGCGTCGTGGAACGGCGTAACACCATCCCGATTCTGTCCAACGTGAAGTTCGATGCGCCCGATGGCGCGCTTAGCCTGAACGCCACGGATATGGACCTGGAAATCGTGGAGACGGTGCCGGCGGATGTCGCCACACCGGGCTCTACCACGGCGCCGGCGCATACGCTGTTCGATATCGTGCGCAAGCTTCCGGAAGGCGCCCAGGTTGAGCTAGACTGCACCGGTGACGACAGCCAGCTGATCCTCTCGGCCGGCCGCTCCCGGTTTACCTTGACCTGCCTGCCGACCGAGGATTTCCCGGTGCTCACGGGCGGCGATCTACCCCATAGCTTTGTGCTGCCTGCGGCTGATCTCCGCGGCATCATCGACCGGGCCCGCTTCGCCATTTCGACCGAGGAAACCCGCTACTACCTGAACGGCATTTATCTCCACGAAGCGGACGCGGACGGCTCGGCCGTGCTGCGCGGCGTGGCCACGGATGGCCACCGGCTGGCCTCCATCGACGTGCCGCTGCCGGACGGCGCTTCCGGCATGCCCGGCGTCATCGTCCCCCGCAAGACCGTGACGGAGTTGCGAAAGCTTATCGAGGAGACGGACGAAGACGTGGCCGTTTCCCTGTCCGACACCAAGATTAAATTCGCTTTCGAGGGCGCGGTTCTGACCTCCAAGCTGATCGACGGCACGTTCCCCGACTATGATCGGGTCATCCCGTCGGACAATGACAAGATGATGAAGGTGGATACGAAGGACTTTGCCGCTGCCGTCGACCGGGTTTCGGCCATTTCCACGGAGAAATCCCGCGCGATCAAGCTGGCGCTGGCCAAGGGCAGCTTGACCTTATCGGCCAACAGCCCTGACAACGACACGGCGACCGAAGAACTGGCCGTGGACTATGACGCCGATGAGATCGAGATCGGTTTTAACTCCCGCTATTTGCTGGACATCGCCCAGCAGATCGAAGGGGATGCGGCGCAGTTCTCGCTGGCCGATGCGGCCTCGCCCACACTGGTGCAGGACAAGGACGACCTGAGCGCCCTTTATGTCCTGATGCCGATGCGTGTTTGATGATTGCAGCGTCCAAGGCAATCGAAAGGGTAGTGATCTGACGGCGGTAAGACACTTGGCTGCCTCGGCGGCCAATGACAAATTTGTGGATGGCGACATGTCCGCGGCAACGGCAGCCGGCCGCGTCACCGGCCGGTCTCTTACGGTTCAGCGGCTCAGTCTCACGGATTTCCGCTGCTATACCTACGCCCGCGTTGAAACCGACGCGCGTCCGGTGGTGCTGACCGGGCCGAACGGCGCGGGTAAGACAAATATTCTCGAAGCCTTATCGTACCTAGTGCCCGGACGCGGTTTGCGCGGCGTCCGGCTAAGCGAAATCGGCCGCAGCGAACCGGGGGCGGACAGCGCCGTGCCGCGTGGCTGGGCCGTCGCCGCAAAGCTTCTGGCCGGTGAAGACCCATTGGATGTGGGCACCGGGCTGGAACTGGACGAAAACGACAGCCAGCGGGAGCGCAGGGTGATCAAGGTGGACAGCAATCCGGTTAAAAACCAAACCGAACTGGGCCGCCGGACCAGCGCGCTTTGGCTGACGCCACAGATGGATCGGCTGTTCCAGGAAGGCGCATCCGGGCGGCGTAAGTTCGTCGACCGGCTGATCTATGGTCTGGATCCGGAGCATGCGGGCCCGGTAGCGGCCTATGAACACAGCCTGCGCAGCCGCAACAAGGTGCTGAAGGACGCCCAAGGCGGCGGCGCGCTTGATGCTGCATGGCTCGACTCGATCGAAGACTCGATGGCCCGGTACGGGGTTGCCGTGGCGCTCCGCCGGCTGGATGCGGTGGCGCGCCTGCACGAGATCAGCGAAGCCGATGAAGGCCCGTTTCCCGGCGCTAAACTGGCGCTCGCCGGCGAAATGGAAGAATTGGTGGCCGGAATCCCGGCCCTTGAGGCGGAGGACGGTTTCCGCCGCCGTCTGCGCGATGCGAGGGGTAAGGATCAGTCCCTGGGCGCGACGTCCATCGGGCCGCACCGCAGCGATTTGGAGGTCGTGCACAGCGCCGGCGGCATGCCTGCGGAGCTTTGTTCCACCGGGGAGCAAAAGGCGCTCCTGGTGCGGATTGTGCTCGCGGCGGCCGTCTTGGAAGCGCGGGAGCGGGGCCGCATGCCGCTGTTGCTGTTGGACGAGATCGGCGCGCACCTGGATGCGGGCCGCCGCGCAGCACTATTCGATATTCTCTGCGCCATGGGGGCGCAGGCGTGGATGAGTGGCACCGACGACCAGATTTTCGACGCCCTGGGTGATCGGGGTCAGTTTTTTCACGTGAAGGACGCCCGGATCGAAAAGCGCTGACGCGCCGGAATTAGGGCAACCAGTAACTCAAGAACGCGAACAAAAATAAATTTAGGTGGATCATGATCGACGAAACAGACGTCCCGCAGGATCAGACGGACCCGGCCCCGGAGAATGGAAGCGGCGAAGAGTACGGCGCCAATTCTATTAAGGTGCTCAAAGGCTTGGACGCGGTGCGCAAGCGCCCCGGCATGTATATCGGCGACACCGATGACGGATCGGGCCTGCATCACATGATCTACGAGGTTGTCGATAACGCCATCGACGAGGCCTTGGCCGGCTATTGCGACACGGTCGAAGTGATCCTGAACGGCGACGGCTCGGTCAGTGTCTCCGATAACGGCCGGGGCATCCCCGTTGATATCCACGAAGAAGAAGGTGTCTCGGCCGCCGAAGTGATCATGACCCAGCTACATGCCGGCGGTAAGTTCGATCAGAACTCCTACAAAGTGTCCGGCGGGCTGCATGGCGTGGGCGTGTCCGTGGTGAACGCGCTCTCAACCTGGCTGGAGCTCAGGATTTGGCGCGACAGCAAGGAACACGTGCTGACCTTCAAGGATGGCGAGGTGGACAAATCCCTGGAGGTCGTCGGCGATGCGGACGGCAAAACCGGAAGCCAGGTGACTTTCCTGGCGTCGACAAACATTTTCACTAATACCGAGTATGAATTCAGCACCCTGGAACACCGCCTTCGGGAACTGGCGTTCCTGAATTCCGGCGTGAAGCTCAAGATCACCGATGCCCGGCACGCCGATCCCCAGGTGGTCGATTTGCATTACGAAGGCGGCCTGGAAGCCTTCGTCACCTATTTGGACCGCTCCAAGACCGCGCTCAATCCGACCATTTCGGTGGCCGGGGAGAGGGACGGCATTGCGGTCGAGGCGGCGTTGCAGTGGAACGACAGTTACCATGAGTCGACCCTCTGCTTTACCAACAACATCCCGCAGCGGGATGGGGGTACGCACCTAGCCGGTTTCCGGGGGGCGCTTACCCGCTGCATCAATACCTACGCGGAAGCTGAGGGTATTTCGAAAAAGAACAAAGTGGGCATAACCGGCGATGATGCGCGGGAAGGCATGACTTGTGTCTTGTCGGTCAAGGTGCCGGACCCGAAATTCTCCTCCCAAACCAAGGAAAAGCTGGTGTCGTCCGAAGTGCGGCCGGTGGTCGAGAGCATCCTGGGCGAAATGCTGAACCAGTGGTTCGAGGAACATCCGGCAGAGGCCAAGCGGATTATAGGCAAAATCGTCGAAGCCGCCGCCGCCCGGGAGGCGGCTCGAAAAGCCCGCGAGCTGACCCGGCGCAAGGGCGCGCTAGATGTGTCATCTCTGCCCGGCAAACTGGCCGACTGCCAATCCAAGGACCCGGCGGTCAGCGAACTGTTTATCGTCGAGGGTGATTCGGCCGGCGGTTCCGCCAAACAAGGCCGAAACCGAGCCAATCAGGCCATCCTGCCGCTTCGGGGTAAAATCCTGAATGTCGAGCGGTCGCGTTTCGACAAGATGCTGGCCTCCGCCGAAATCGGGACCTTAATTACGGCGCTCGGCACGGGGATCGGCCCGGAGGATTTTAATATCGAAAAAGTCCGGTATCACAAGATCATTATCATGACCGACGCCGACGTGGACGGAAGCCATATCCGGACCTTGTTGTTGACCTTCTTCTACCGGCAGATGCCCGAGCTGATCGAACGGGGCTACCTCTATATTGCGCAGCCGCCGCTGTACCGGGCCAAACAGAACAGTTCGGAAGTGTATCTGAAGGATGACCGGTCTCTGGAGAAATACCTGATCGACAGCGGCATCGACGATTGTGTGTTTAACCTCGCCGACGGGGCGCAGGTCGGCGCCGCCGATTTGCTGACCCTGGTCGAGCAGGCCCGTCAGATCAAGGTGCAGTTGCAAGGTCTGACCACCCGGGTGCCGCTGAAAATCGTTGAGCAGGCGGCTATTTTGGGTGCGTTGAACCCGGCGATTTTGGCGGACAAAGACCAGGCGGGCCAGGCGGCGGAGTATATCGCCAAGCGCGTCGATGCCCTGGAAGCCCCGGCGGAACGGGGCTGGGAAGGCATCGCGCGGGAAGACGGCGGCCTGTCGTTCCAGCGGGTGATCCGAGGGGTGCCCGACGGGCCCCATGTGATCGACGGCGCGGTGATTCGGAGTTCCGACGCCCGGGCCATCGACGCCCATGCCATCGAACTGCAGCAAACCTATTCCCGGCACGGCATCCTCAAGTCGAAGGAAAAGGAATACACCATCACCGGCCCTGTTGCCTTGGTCGATGCGGTGCTGGAGATCGGCCGGAAGGGCATCTCCATGCAACGCTATAAGGGGCTGGGCGAGATGAACCCCGATCAGCTATGGGAAACCACCCTGGACCCGGATGCGCGGACCCTGTTGCAGGTGAAAGCCAGCCATGCCGACAACGCCGAAGACGTATTCTCCACCTTGATGGGGGATGTGGTGGAATTGCGCCGGGACTTTATCCAAGCGAATGCGTTGAAGGTCGCCAATCTGGACGTTTAATGCACATGTATTGACCTGATAGTGGTTGATTTCGGACAGTAGCGTTCCGATCTTAAAAATATGGCCGAATAAGGCGGAAAGACCGTCAGGAGGAAAGACATGTCGCCCGAAGAAATGGAAGAGCTTCTGGAAGCCCATAGCCAGTGGCTGCAAAACGGCCAGGAAGGCCGGCGCGCGGTGTTGATTGACCAGGATTTGCGGGGACCGGATCTTCGGGGTGCGGACTTACGCAATGCTGATCTCGGGGGCGCTAATTTGTCGGATGCGGACCTGTCCAGCTCCAATCTCTGCGGCGCCAATCTGTTTCAGGCGGTTGGCTACAATGCCACAATGGAAAGCTGCCTGCTGCAGGAAGCGGACCTGACGGAGACCGCTCTCCGCCGGGCCAAACTCAAGGGTGCGGATATGACCCATGCTGAGGTGAGGCGGACCAATATGAAGGGCTGCATTATCGAGCCGGAAAACCTGCACAGTGTGTTGGGCTGCGTTCTCCCTTAAGCCGTTGAATTTACTCGGGTTAACTATTTTCTAACCGGGCCGGGCCGATGATCGACCATGGCCAAATCCAATAAAAAGAAGGCCGCAGCCGGGAAAGGAAAAACCCGCACCGGTGCGCGCGCCAAGAAATCATCCGCGTCCAACCGCCGTGTCCTGCCGTTTCTATTGAAATGGGCGGCGACGGCCACCGTCTGGGGCATCGTGCTGCTGGCCGGCGTGGTGATCTTCTACGCTCACGATCTGCCGTCCGTGGATGACGCGCTGGAAACCAGCCGCCGGCCAACGGTCACAATCCTGGACCGCCATGGCGAAAAGATCGCAGGCTTCGGCGAGCTCCACGGGGCCGCCGTTCAGGTCAAAGACTTGCCGCCGTACCTGCCGCGGGCCGTGGTCGCCACCGAAGACCGCCGGTTCTATGATCATCCGGGAGTGGACTTGATCAGTATCGCGCGGGCCGCCGTGATGAATGTGAAGGCCGGCCGCATCGTGCAAGGCGGCAGCACCATCACTCAGCAGGCGGCCAAGAATCTGTTTCTCGGCCACGAGCGCACCTTTAAGCGTAAGGTGCAGGAACTCCTTCTGGCCCTCTGGCTGGAGCAAAAATTCACCAAGGATCAAATCCTCACCATCTATCTGAACCGGGTGTATTTGGGCGCCGGCACCTACGGGGTAAGTGCGGCGGCGGAACGCTATTTCGGCCGCTCCCCCCGGCATGTGAGCCTCTATCAGGCGGCGGTGATCGCCGGGCTCTTAAAAGCGCCTTCAACCCTCAATCCTGCCAGAAACACCGATGGCGCGGCAAAACGCGCCCGGGTCGTTCTCGCCAATATGGTCAATGCCGGCTACATCACGCAAGCACAGGCGGCTGTGGCCAGTAAAGGCTCGGCTACCCTGGCGAAAGCGCCCCGCCGGACCCGGCTCGCGCGCTATTTCGCCGACTGGATTGTGGAACAATTACCAAGCTTTGTTGGGGCGCAAAAAAGCGACCTGGTGGTCAAAACCACGCTGGATGCAGCGTTGCAGCGTCGGGCCGAACGACGCGTCGCCGCAACAATGAAAGCTCACGCGGCCAAGGATAAGGTCAGCCAGGTGGCGCTGGTCACCCTGGCCATGGACGGCGCCGTGCGCGCCATGGTCGGCGGGCGAAACTATAACGATAGCCAGTTCAACCGGGCGGTCCAGGCCCGCCGGCAACCGGGCTCCGCCTTCAAGCCGTTTGTCTATCTGGCGGCGCTGGAAAGCGGGCTCTCGCCGGAAAGCCTAATGATCGACGAGCCGATTACGATCGGCAAATGGCGGCCCCGGAACTATGACGGCCAGTATCACGGGCCCATGACCTTGGCCGAAGGGCTTAGGCGCTCCACAAATACCATCGCCGTGCAAGCAGCGGAAAAAGCCGGGCGCAATCGGGTCATTGCGGTCGCGAAACGGCTGGGTGTCGGGGCAAAATTGGTGTCCGATCCGACCCTGGCCTTGGGCACGTCGGAAGTCTCGCTGTTAGAGTTGAGCGCGGCCTATACGCCGTTCGCCAATGGAGGCGAGGGGGTTTTCGGTTACGGCATTCTCGAGATTCACGACAGCGCCGGTGGCCGTGTATACCGCCGTCAGGGCAGTGGTCCTGGCCGGGTGATCGCGTCCGATAAACTGTCCCAGATGAACAGCATGCTGGCCGGCGTTCTTGCTCAAGGCACGGGCAGGGCCGCGTACTTCGGTCGCCCCGCCGGTGGCAAGACGGGCACAAGTCAGGATTTCCGGGACGCCTGGTTTGTCGGCTACACGGCGCACTATGTAACAGGCATCTGGATGGGCAACGACAACAGCGCGTCCATGCGCCGGGTCACTGGCGGTGGTGCGCCGGCAAAATTGTGGCGGGCCTATATGTCGGATATTCATCAAGGGCTGTCCTTGGCCGGCCTGCCGGGCGCGAACCGGCCCTCGCGCGCGCCGGCCGGCACGTCGTCATCCTCACCCTCTTTTTGGGAACGCCTGGTCGACCAGTTGACCGGCGGCTAACCTTCTTTTGCCATCCGCGCGATGGTCGCCGTGGTGCTGTGCCCTTCCGCCAACTGGGCGAGGATGGTCTCCCCGCCATACTCGGCGACGATCTTGGCTTCGGGGATCTGATCAATCGTGTAGTCCGCGCCTTTGACGAAGACCTCGGGCTTGATAGTCTCGATGATCTTGGCGGGCGTGTCTTCGGAGAAGATCAGCACCAAATCCACATATTCCAACGACGTCAGCACGGCGGCCCGGGCGGTTTCGCTTTGCACCGGGCGGTCCTTGCCCTTCAGACGTTTGGTGGATAAATCGCTGTTCAAGCCGACAATCAGCCGGTCACAGGCGGCCTTGGCCTGGGACAGCACCGCCAGATGGCCGGGGTGCAATAGATCAAAGCAGCCGTTGGTGAACCCCACCTTATAGCCCTTACTGCGCCAAATCTGCGCCCGATCATAGGCGGAATTCAAAGACAGGACCTTGGCCTCGCCCGACGCCATTTCCTGATGATGCAGGGCGTCGATCAGGTCGCTTGCATAGGCGACTGCCGTGCCCACTTTGCCGACCACGATGCCGGCGGCTACATTGGCCAGGCTCACCGCGTCCTCCATGCTCACACCGGCGGCGATGGCGGCGGCGATGATGGCAACCACTGTGTCGCCCGCGCCGGAGACATCGAACACTTCCCGCGCCTCGGCTTCGAAATGAGCGTAATTATTGGCGTTTCGCACCAGGGTCATGCCGTCGGCGGAGCGGGTCGCGAGTACGGCTTCGATCCCGCTGAGCCGCGCCAGTTGAGCCGCTGCGGCGATGATTTCCTCGCCGTTGCCGGTATCCATGCCGGTGGCGTCGGCCAGCTCCTTACGGTTCGGCGTGACCAGGCTGGCACCCATATACTTGGTATAGTCCTGGCCTTGCGGATCGACGATGACCGGCACGCCACGGGCGCGAGCCAGCTCAATCAGCTCGCCGGCAATGCCGCCGGTCAGCACGCCCTTGCCGTAATCGGCGAGCACCATGGCGGCGCAATCCTCCAGGGCGAACTTTACCCCGTCGATCAGAGAGGTGCGCGTCAAATCATCGATTGCCGCGACGGTCTCTTCGTCGGCGCGCATCATCTGCTGATTGGAGGCGATATAGCGGGTTTTGATGGAGGTTTTTCGGGACCGGTCGGTGATCAGGCGTGCGTCCAGTCCATCCAGATTGCCGATCAGCGCGGTCACTTCCCGGCCCGCCGGGTCGTCGCCGACCACGGCGAAGAAATCAATACCCGCCCCCAGGCCGACCAGATTGCGGGCCACGTTGCCCGCACCGCCCAGCATGGCGTTTTCATTCAGGATACGGAACACCGGGATCGGCGCTTCCGGGGAAATCCGTTCCACGTCGCCGTAGACAAACCGGTCGAGCATGATGTCGCCGACGCACAGGACCCGGCCATTGGGCAAGGATTCGACGCAGGAAATAAGATGGGAAATATCAGTCATGTGTATCCGTCGTTTAGGCTGATTCTCAGCCCAGGCCTACCCGCTCGCCGGTGCGCAGGCTTTCCAGTACGGCCAGTGTGGCGAGGCTTGTTTCAATCAGTTCGCCTTCGTCAACCGCCGGCGGGGTCCCATTTGTGACCGCCAAGACGAACGCTTTGAGCGCCCCGGCAAAACCCTTGTCCTGGCTGCCGGCGGTGGATGTCGTTGTTTTGCCGCCGGCGGAAACGGCAAGGCTGCGGAAATTGTCGAGGCGCAGCACCTGGCCGCCGGCGTATATCTCATAAAGTTCCTTGGGCACGGAGGGATCACCCATGGCTGTATAGGCGATGGTCGCCAGGCTGCCGTCGGCGAATCTGATCGTTGCGGTAACGTCGTCGCCGGCGCTGTCCGCCTTGGCCGGGCTGTCTGCCGAAACCCCGGTGATCGCCGCACCGGTAAAAAAACGTGCCAGATCAACAAAGTGGCACAGCTCGCCGATGATCCGGCCGCCGCCTTCGTCGCGGTTTTGGATCCAGGAGTCAGCGTCAATTGTGCCTGAATTAATGCGGAACAGCATGAATTTCGGCCCGCTGATCTTGTCCAGTGTGGCTTTTGCTTCAATGGCCAATGGGGCAAACCGGCGGTTGAAGTCCACCTGGAAGAAGCCGTTAGCGGTCTCCCGCGCCCGGCGGACGGCATCGATTTCCTCTTCCGACAGGCCTAAGGGCTTTTCCACCAGGACCGACTTGCCGGCCAGCAAAGCCTGGGCCGTCAGGTGCGCATGGGCGTCGTGGCGGTTGGCGATGATCACCGCGTTAACCGCCGGGTCGTTGATCACGTCGTCGGCGTCGGTGCCGGCGGCGGCAAAGCCAAACCGTTCCTCGCTGTGTTCGGCGGACGCGCCCCGCTTGGTGGCGAGCCGCGCCAAGGATACGACGGAGAGTTTCTTGAGTTCGGGCAACAGAACCAACCTGGCGAAATTGCCCGCGCCGATCAGGCCGATATTGCAGTCGCCGGCCTGCGCTTTGGGCGCATCAAAAGCGGGCTTGGCCGGGGAGGCGGTCGCTTCCGGATAGCTCAGGAGAACGCCCAGATGGGGTTCGGTCTGCTCCATCACCAGCGAATAAGCCTGCTCGGCGTCTTCGATGGCGAACCGGTGGGTGGTCAGCGCCGCCACATCCAGTCGCGCGCGCAAACTTGGGTCCATCAGGCGCACGGATTCAGCCAGATTTTCCGTTTCCGTCCAGCGGACAAAACCTTCCGGGTACTTCACGCCGCGAGATTCATAGTCCTGGTCATAGCGACCCGGCCCGTAGGACCGCGACACAATGATGGAGAGCTCCTTCTTCATGAAGCCGGCATAGGGGAATTCGGTCCCGCTTAGGCCCACCAGGCAGACCCGCGCCCGGTCCCGAGAGATCTCGGCTGCTGTTTCAAACGGCTCGCTGGTCTCCGTCGCGGCGGCGATCAGAATGCCGTCACAGCCTCTCCCTTGCGTGGCCGCCAGGACGCTTTGCACGACACCGTCGCCCGCAAGATCAAACACCGCTTCCGCGCCCAATCTCCGGGCGAGATCGAGGCGGGTGGCGTTATAATCAAGCCCGATCACCCGCACCCCGGAGAGGGTCAAGAACTGCGCGGCCATTTGCCCGACGAGCCCTAAGCCCAGGATGGCCACGGTCTCGCCCAGCTTGGCGTCCAGGTTGCGCACCGCGTGCAGCGCAATCGCGCCCAGCGTGCCGTACGCCGCGTGCTCGTCAGCCACGCCGTCGGGGATGGGGGCGGCCAGATGTTCAGGCACCGCATTGATTTCCGCATGATTGGCGAGACCCGCCCCGGCGACGGCCACCCGCTGGCCCACCCGGAATTTGCCTTCGAGGCCTTCACCCAGTGCGATCACCACGCCGGCGGCGGAATAGCCCAACGGCAGCGGTTCATCCAACCGGTTAATCACAGCCTTTATGGTGGCGGCGATGCCGTCGGTCTTGGCCTTGGCCAGAACTTTCTTCACCAGATCGGGCCGCGCCTTGGCTTTGGCGGCGAGGGACTTCTTGGCGAAGTCCACGACCATGCGTTCGGTGCCCGCCGAGATCAGGCTCGCGCGGGTCTGTACCAGGAGCTCCCCCTTGGCCGCCCGGGGCGCCGGCACGTCCTTCACGGCCAGTTTTCCCGACCGTGCGCTCTGGATCAATTGTTTCATGGGTATTCTTTTACTCTGATTTCAAGGCGTTATGCAAAGATGTTTGATCGGGTGCCCGACCTGTGCCAGCATTTGGTCTGCGTTTCATAAAAATTTGGTTCAACGATAAAGATTAGGGAGGCAGCCTGTGGCGGAGAAATATCATCTCATCAGCTTCAAGACCTGACCCTGGGTCCAGCGCGCCGTGATTGTTTTGCGTGCGAAAAATATTGATTTTGAAGTCACTCACTTTACCCATGACACCCGCCCGGACTGGTTCTGGGAAATCTCACCCCACGGCAAGGTGCCGGTGCTTTGGGTCGATGACGAGGTGTTGTTCGAATCCAACGCTATTGTCGAGTACCTGGACGAGACGGTGGAGCCCCAGCTTCACCCGGCCGATCCACTCAAGCGGGCCCGCAACCGGGCGTGGACCGATTATGTGCCGGACTTCGCCGCCGCCCTGAACGCCGTCAACTACGCCAAGACCAAGGAAGCCCAGGACGAGGCGATGGAAAAAGCGAAGAAGCCGCTTGGCCGGGTGGAAGAAGCGCTGGCCAAGGACCGGGGCAATAACGGACCGTACTTTAACGGCGAGGACCTGTGCATCGTCGATGCGGCCTATGCGCCTTTCCTGATGCGCTTCAACATGGTGGAAGCGATCTGCAACACCGGGTTGATGAAGGAGTATCCAAAAGTTCAGGCCTGGACCGAGGTGCTGCTGACCAATGACTGTGTTAAAAACTCGGTCGTGCCCGAGTTTGACCAGGTTTATGAAGATAACCTGGTGCGTCGGGAAACCTACGCCGCGACACTGCTGGACAGGGCGGCTGCGGAATAGACATTAGGTATTTGATTGAGAAGGGCGGCGGTTGCGGACCGCCGCTCTTTCTTTTTGGGACCAACGCACTGGGAATATCGAGCGTATGACCACACTGCTTACCTCCAGTGAGAACATCAAAGGCATGCTGTGGATGCTGTTGGCCGGCGCGGTCTTTTCCACCGTGTTCAGCCTGATCCGCTATTTAGGCGATTCACTCCATGTGTTCGAGCTGGTGTTCCTGCGCAATCTGTTCGGCTTCATCGCCCTTGTGCCGTTCCTGCTGCGCGCCGATTACTCGAACCTGACCCCCAAACGCCCCGGCCTGATGGTAGGCCGTGCCGTTTTTCAGGTGGCCGCGCTGTCCACCTGGTATTACGGATTGTTATTGACGCCGCTGGCCACGGCAACGGCGCTGGGCCTGATCGAGCCCATTGTGATGTTCTTGATGGCGGTCTGGATGTTGAAGGAACCCGGTGATCCCGCCCGCTGGCTGGCCATGTTCCTGGGCTTCGCCGGCTCGCTGATCATTGTCCGGCCAGGGTTTGCAGATGTGTCCCTCGGCAGCATCTCGGTGATCGTCTCGGCGTTTTTCTGGGCGGCGTTTGCGTTGTCCGGCAAAATCCTGTCGCGCGAAAACTCGGCGCTCGTGGTGACAGCCTATCCGACGGCGCTGGTTGTCTTTATCGCCCTGGTCCCGGCGCTGTTTTTCTGGACCTGGCCGACGGTGGAGCAATGGGTGATCATCTTGCTCGCTGGCGCGCTTTCTAGTTTCGCCAATGTGTGTCTGGTCAAAGCTTTTGAGTTCGGCGATGTCACCGCAGTCTCGCCGATGACTTTTGCCCGGCTGATTTTTTCCGCCATCCTCGGCTTTGTCGTGTTCGGCGAAGTGCCCGAGATTTGGGTCTGGATTGGTGGTCTGGCCATCGTCGCCGCCGGCACCTATTTGGCGTATTTTGAGGCCCGGAGCCTACGCCGCGCCAGGGCGGCCGTGAGCGAAAACTAAACCGGTCTGCCCCATGGCCAAGGACCGCGACACCTGCTAAAAACGCCGCCAACGACGATAAATAATAGGGGATTCTTCCATGACCGATGAAGATATGGCGCGGGTACAGAAATATTTGCGGGAAAAATTCAACAACGTCGAGTTTGTGTTGAAGGACCGGCCCCAATCCGACGGTTCCGTGGAAGTCTATGTTGCCGACGAATTTATCGGCGTCATCTACAAGGATGACGAAGACCCGGAAGACGTTTCGTACGATTTCAACATGTCGATCCTGGAGATCGATCTCCCCGAATAGACGCCCATGCGGTTCACCAAATTTGGCCTGACCGACATCGACCGGGACCGTGCGACCCCCGGCTTTACCCTGTTCACGCCGCTCATCCAAACGACCACGTACCTGCTGAATCTGGACGGCGAGGTTGTGCATGAATGGACACTGAACGCTCAACCGGGCAACTATGCCCATCTACTGCCCAACGGCAATTTGTTCGTCGCCACCAAGACGGACGCCGGCCCGGTGCATCTGAACGCCAAGGGTGGCCGGCTGCAGGAACTGGACTGGGACGGCAATCTGGTCTGGGACTATACCGACGACACCCAGCATCATGATTTCCGCCGGCTGCCCAACGGCAACACCATCTATCTGGCGTGGGAGCTGCTGCCCAAAGAGGCGGCGGCCAGGGTCCAGGGCGGGCGCGAAGGCTCGGAAGACGCAGCCGGTATCTGGGGCGATTATATCCGCGAAGTTGACCCGGAAGGTAACACGGTCTGGGAATGGCACGCCCATGAAGAGCTGGAGATCGAGAACTATCCCAACTGTCCGATCTGCCCCCGCGCCGAATGGTCGCACCCGAACTCGCTCTGGGTGTTGGACAATGGCGATATCATGATCAGCTTTCGCCACAATCACCTGATCGCGGTGATCGATCGCTCGAGCAAAAAATTCAAATGGGAATGGCGGGACCGGGGCTTGGGCCACCAGCATGACTTCCAGGCCCTGGAGAACGGCAACTACATGGTCTTCGTCAACGGCGCCCATTCGCCGCGCCGGCATTCCGCCGTGTTGGAGTTCGATCCCGCGACGAAGGAAACCGTGTGGGAATACCGGGGCAAGCCTGGCTATACGTTCGACAGTCCGTTTATTTCCGGTGCGCAGCGTCTCTGGTCGGGCAACACGTTGATTTGTGAAGGCCAATGGGGCCGCATTTTCGAGGTGACACCCGAGGGCGACGTGGTCTGGGAATATATCTCACCCCACTTTGTGCGCGATGAGCCTGAAGTGCGCGAAAGCGGCACCAATAATGTGTTCCGCGCCTATCGCTATCAGGCGGACGGTCCGGAAATCCAGGGCCGGGTCTAAGCCCCTACCACATATCCCGCAAACTGCGGGTTTCGCCGATCCGCATCATGACTTTCTTTACACCGTTGTCGGGCGCCCCCATGAACCGGGCCTGACCTTGTAGGGGATTGTCGGAGCCTAAGGGGAATGTGCCCCAGTGCATGGCGATGGCGGTCTTGGAGCCCATCATCCGGGCCAGTTCCAGCCCTTCCTCCGGCGTGGTATGGACGGCGCGCATCACGCCGCGTGGCAGAAACGCACCGGCCGGCGCCAGGGTGATGTCCACCGGGCTGATTTTCTTAACGAGGTCCCGCTCAAACATGGGGCCCATCCCGGTGTCGCCGACGAACCAGATTTTCTTTCCGCCCGCCTCGATCGTAAAGCCCGTCCAGAGCGTTTCGTTCACATCGAACAGCCAGCGGTTGGCCCGATGGACGGCAGGGGTGGCGACAAATGTCACCTCGCCGACTTTGTCCGTGTCAAACCAGTCCATGTCGCGGGTGTTGGTGAACCCCCACTCCTTGGTGGTGACTTCCAGGCCGAGCGGCGTCAGTATCCGCGCCTTTGGGCTATGCTTGGCCAGCGCCCGCAAACTATCTTCGTCAAACGAATCATAATGATTGTGGGAAATTAAAATCACGTCGATCGGCGGCAGGTCCTGGATCGCCAAGCCCGGCTGCGCATAGCGCTTGGGCCCGGCGAACGAAAAGGGCGAGGACCGCTCCGTGAAATGCGGGTCGGTGAGAATATTGAGCCCGTTGAGCCCGATCAGAAAGGTCGCGTGGCCGATCCATGTAATCCGTGCGTCTTTCGGCGCGGCGGCCAGCTGTTTTTTCACCTCGCGCGCGGGCAGGACATGGCCCTCGGGCAGTTCGATCACCGCTGTGTCTTCGGTAAAGCGCTTCCACAGAAAGGAGAAGAACCGCCCCGGCCGGCGAATGCGTTCCGGGCTGTCCGGCGGATTGCGAAAACCTTCGGCCGTGTGGTGATACTTGCTCGGGTTATAGAACGGCTGATCCTCGATGCCGCCGCCGGAACATGACGCCAGGATCATCAATGGCATGGCCAGGATCAAGGTACGCAAGCATAGGGAGCGGCGGTCGTGAGAATAAGATGACATGGGATACTCGTAAACTATGGAGGGGTTATCCGGCGGGGAAGGTGAACACTTCGTGGGTGCCGGACACGCCCTTCAGGTCGTGCTTGCCGACGGACCGCAGTTTGGACGGATAGCATTCGTTGAACTTGGCGCTCATCAGCACCGGCTCACCCAAGGTCCTGGTCAGGCTTTCGATCCGCGCCGCCTCGTTTTCGGCTGCGCCGATCACCGTGAACTCCAGACGCCTCGGCGCACCGATATTGCCGTAGGTCACGTCCCCCAGATGCAGCCCGATGCCGAAACCGATGTCTTCTTCGCCGGCGTCCCGGCGGGCGGCGTTGACCTCCCCCATGCGTTTGATCGCGTCCCGCGTCGCCTTGGCCGCTTTGCGGCTGGCTTCCGGCGTGGCGAGGCCGACACCGCCGGTGATGGGAAAGATCGCCAGGGCCGCGTCGCCGATGTAGCGCAACACTTCGCCCCCATTGTCCAGTACGGCGCCGGCCATGGGTTCCAGGAACTGATTAAGCATGGCGAGGAAGTCGGCCCGCTCCATACTTTCGGAGAGCGGTGTGGAGTCCCTTAGATCACAGAACCAGATCACCGCGTAGACATTGTCGCCGTGGCCCCGTTTGATCTTGCCGTCGAGCACCCGCTGCCCGGTCTGCCTGCCCAAATAGGTGTCCAATATGGTTCCCGCGGTGCGGCGTACGTAGTGCATCTCCACCAGCCGGCTGAACAGCGGCATGATCTCATAAATAGAAACTAGGTCTTCGGTGGAAAAGCCACCGGGCCGTTCGGTGGTGATCGAAAAGACACTCACTTGACCATCGCTGAAGGCCACGGGCATGGCGACATAGTCGGTGATGCCCTGTTCCTTAAGGTCCAAAAGAACCGGGAAATCCAACTGCGGATTGTCGATATCGAGGCGACGGCGCACACCGGACGCGCCGTCGATGATGGCCGCCAGAGGGCTGTTCTGAAACTCATCGCTTTCCATCACCGCGAGATCGGCTTCAAACTCACTGACATTGTCTTCGCCTCTGGCCCAGGAGAAGCCCCGCGCATACAACAGCGGGTGCAGGGTGCGGATGATCAGCCGAAACCGGCACACCGGAATGCCGTTGTGCACTAGGCAGCGGCTGAATTTCTGCACCAGATCGGAATTGGAACTGGCTTCCCAAGCTTCGTTCATCATCGAGTCCAGCAATGGATTGATGCCGCTCACCGCCCGTTCCCGGTCCGGCGAATGAAGGGGCTCGCCATCGGCAAACCACGTATCCATCCGATCCCAGTAAAACGAGATATAGCCTTCGATCTCGGGGACGCTCTCATCCGGGTTTTCATAGGACCAGGCGACGTTCTCGGCGCTGCGCTCGCCGGCTTGAAGGCTCCAATAGTGGGCGATGCCCTTGAGCGGGCAGAGCGTGGTCAACTCCGTCCGCTCAATCAATTCCAGATTCACATCGGCGCTGGGGAAATAATAGACCGGCACCCGGCTCGATTCCCGGAGCAACAGTGCCCGGGCGGATTCGGCCACCACTTCGCCGCCGAACTCGACACGGATGATCTGGGACACGGGTTCCGTGTTCAGAATAAAGTCCGATTCCGACTTTTCGGTGAATTGATCCATGTCGCTCTTTCTAGGGGCGTTTCGAAGGACATAGCCCGAAATCGCGCCCATGGTAGGCTTTTTCCGCCCAATTGCGCAATTGAGCCCGAAATTTGGATCACACCCCGGTGAGGGACAGATTTCTGTTGTCTCGTTCGGGAATATGGGCACACTCCCCGTCCATGAGAAACCAATGGTCGAAAAAGGCGGCACAGGCATTCGTCCGCCGGCAAAAGGGCGCGCCCAAAGCCTTGGCGGAAACGGTCTATGCGTCGCGGCTGCTGGGCGCGGAGCCGGCGCTGGTGCGCCACGGCGGCGGTAACGCGTCGGTTAAACTTCGCGCCAACACCCTGGCCGGAGAGGCCATCGACGCGCTTTATGTTAAAGGCAGCGGCCAGGATATGGCGGACGCCACGCCCGCCGGGTTTCCGGCCGTGAATCTGGCTGATCTGCAGGCCGTTGAAGCCCGCAAAGCCTTGAGCGATGACGATATGCTGCGGCTGTTGACCGCGGCCAAACTGGACCCGGATGCGCCGCGCCCGTCGGTCGAGACCCTGTTCCACGCCTTTTTCCCCCACAATATCGTCCTGCACACCCACGCTAATGCGGTGCTGGCGCTGACCAACCAGCCTGATGGCAAAAAGTTGGCAGAACGGGTTCTGGGGAAGGACGTTATTGTCCTGCCCTACGCCATGTCCGGCTTTGCCCTGGCCAAGAAGGCGGCCGCCGCTTGGCGCAATCAGCCCGACGCCGAGGCTGTCCTGGTGATGAAGCACGGGCTGTTCGCCTTCGCCGACACAGCCGAAGACGCCTACAAGACCATGATCCGGCTAGTGTCCCTGGCGGAGGCGCGGTTGAAGAGGGCCGCGGCCAGGAACCTGCCTCAAGCCAAAGGCCTCCCGGTTAAACCCGGCTTAGCGGAGATCGCACCCGCATTGCGGGGCGCCCTGGCCGGCGGCGCCGGGGCTAAGGTGTTGGAGTTCCGCACCAATAAAGCCATCCTCGAGTATGTGAACGGCCGGGATGTGCGCCGTTACGGAACGGCGGGGCCTGCGACCCCAGACCATGTGATCTGGACCAAACCGGCGCCGGTGATTTTGGAGAGCGCCGATCCGGCGGCGGTGGCCAAAGCCGTGGAAAATTACCGCACGGCCTATACGAAATTCTTTGAGGCGCAAAACGCACGCCGGGGCGGCTGCTATCAGATGCATGATCCGGACCCCAGGGTGGCGCTGGTCCCTGGTCTCGGCTTGTTCGGCATCGGCGAGACGCCGGCGACGGCCAAGATCGCCGCCGATCTGGCGGAAGCCAATGTGGAGGTGATCACGGCAGCCGAGAAGCTCGGCCGGTTCACGCCTGCCACCAAGGCCGACATTTTCGATATCGAATATTGGTCCCTGGAAACTGCCAAACGCGCTGCAATCACGCCGCCACCCTTGCAAGGAAGCGTTTGTGTGGTCACCGGCGGAGGCTCCGGCATCGGGGCGGCGACGGCCAAGGCCTTCGCGGCTCAGGGTGCGGCGGTTGCGGTTCTTGATCTCCATGAAAGATCCGCACAATCGGTGGCCGATGAGATCGGCGGACTGGGCCTCGCTTGCGATGTCACCGACGGACGCTCCGTGCGCCGGGCCTTTGATCAGGTCTGCAAAACTTTCGGCGGCGTGGATATCGAGGTGTCCAACGCCGGGGCAGCCTGGCAAGGAGAGATCGGCACCATCGACGACGCGATTTTGCGGAAAAGCTTCGAGCTCAATTTCTTCGCCCATCAGACCGTGGCGCAAAACGCGGTGCGGATCATGCGGGCGCAAAACGCCGCTGGCGGGACCGGCGGGTGTTTGTTGTTCAACACCTCTAAACAGGCGGTCAATCCGGGCAAGAATTTCGGCCCCTATGGTCTGCCCAAGGCGGCGACGCTGTTTTTGGTGCGGCAATACGCGCTCGATCACGGCAAGGACGGCATCCGCACGGGCGGGGTCAACGCCGACCGCATCCGTTCCGGTCTGCTTACCGAAGAGATGATAAAGGCCCGCTCGACGGCGCGAGGGTTGTCGGAAAAAGACTATATGAGCGGCAATCTCTTAGGCCGGGAAGTCACCGCGGCCGATGTCGCCAAGGCCTTCGTCGATCTCGCGCTGTCCCCCAGTACGTCGGCTGCGGTGATCACCGTCGACGGCGGCAATATCGAAGCCGCTTTGCGTTAAGAGGCCTTTTCCCTCGACATGCCCGGACTTGATCCGGGCATCCATGTTTGAAACGGCGAAAGTAAAATGGATCCGCGGATCAAGTCCGCGGATGACGGAAAAATGTCGGGAGGAGGGGTATTCTACCCCGCCGCTTTGATCTCTTCGTAAATCTTGATTGCCTGTTCGGGCTTTTCGTTCTTGTGGACGACGGCGCCGACGGCTTGGATCATGCCGACCGGGCAGTCGCTTTGGAAGATGTTGCGGCCCATATCCACGCCGGCGGCGCCCTGATCAACTGCTTTGTAAGCCATCTCCAGGGCTTCCAGCTCGGGCAGCTTCTTGCCGCCGGCAATAACGATCGGCACCGGGCAACCGGCCACGACTTTCTCGAAGCCTGGTTCGAAGTAATAGCTTTTGACGTAGTGTGCACCGATCTCCGCGCAGATGCGGGTGGCCAGGCTGAAATAGCGTTGATCCCGGGTCATGTCCGCGCCGACGCCGGTCACGGCCAGGGTCGGAATGCCGTATTTTGAGCCCATGTCGATCAGCTTGATCACGTTGCCGATGGATTTGTGCTCGTACTCCGCGCCAATATAGACCTGGGCGGCCAGTGCGGCGGCGTCGAGGCGAATAGCATCCTCGATGCTGACGGCGACCAGCTCGTTGGAAAGTTCGGTGAGAATGCTCTGGCCGGCGCTGGCGCGCACCACCACCGGCTTTTGCGTCGTGGGCGGAATGCAGGACCTGAGCGCCCCCCGGGTGCACATCAGCACGTCGGCATAGGGCTCCAGCACGGTAATCTGCAGATCAATCCGCTCCAGTCCCGTGGTCGGGCCCTGGAAATAGCCGTGGTCGAAGGCCAGCATGACCGTGCGCCCGGTCTCCGGATTGAAGATGCGGCTTAACCGGTTCTGCATGCCCCAATCCAATGAATTGGAGCCTTTCAGGAAAAACGGCTCGGCCTGCGCCGGCGTGTCCTCGAAGAAGTTTTTGCCGTCTTTTACGTCGTCTTTATCGGCCATGGGTGATCCCCGTACTAGCGGTCAGTGGTTGGGGATCAATCTAGCGGGATCGCGCGCCCAGGCAAGCGGGAATGCGACGTAAGGGTTATGAGAACATTCGCCACAAAATTATCCCCATCATCCACATGACTGCAGTCAGAATTATTGTGTTTTTTGAATTGGTCTCGAGAGTTATCCACTTTATCCACATTATCCACAGGCCAACGATTCGCCGCCTCTGTGGAAAAATGTTCCCGATAGAGTCCGGGTATGTTCCACACGTCCCCGGCCCGCGAAGCGGTTGCCGGGTACCTAGGCCGACTCGCGCAGCGATTGTCGGGGATCCAGCGCGGGCTCGCGCACACCCCTCACGCGTTGTCCGGATGTTTCCGGACTCCGCACCCTCCCCTGTAAAGGGGGAGGGGATTTGGCAGTGGAGTCTCGGTGAAAACGCCTTCCCCCCTTGCGGGGGAAGGTGGCCCGAAGGGCCGAATGAGGGGCGCCAAATACGCGGGTCAAGCCCGCGCATGACGTTCTGCTCTATTTAAAATGCTTCGACAGCTTCAAACCCTGCTTTTGGTAGTTCGAGCCGATATCGACGCCGTAGAGCCGGTCGGGCACGTGGGTCAGGCGTTCGTAGACCAGGCGGCCGACCACTTGGCCGTCTTCCAGTACGAACGGCACGTCGTGGGAGCGTACCTCCAGCACCGCCCGGCTGCCTGAGCCGCCGGCGGCGTCAAAGCCGAAGCCGGGATCGAAAAAGCCAGCGTAGTGCACCCGGAACTCACCCACGAATGTGTCATAAGGCCGCATCTCGGCGGCGAAGTCCGGCGGCACGCTGACCGCCTCTTTTGACGCCAGGATATAAAAATCGTCGATGTCGAGGGTCAGGTTCTTCCGGCCCCGGTCGTGGATCGGGTCCCAGAAATCCAGCACGTCATAGTGGCCGATTTTCTCCACATCGATCACGTCCGCATGACGCTTGGCCTTATAGCCGACGAGGCCGGTGTCTTTATCGCCGGTCAGATCAACAGTGAAGGCGACCCCAGTCGCCGTGATATCCGCATCCCCGTCGACCAAAGGCGAGCGTTCGTGCAGCCGGCGCATGGTGGATTCCTGGGACGGCGGAGAGCCCCGCCGCAGGCGCAGCTGGCTCAACCGGGTGCCGGTGTGCACCTTGACGCTGAAGGTTAGGGGCGAAATTTCCGCATAGAGCGGGCCCTTGTAGCCCGCCGGGATGCGGTCGAACTCGCCGGCGTAATCGGTGATCACCCGGGTGAAGATATCCAGCCGCCCGGTGGAGCTCTTCGGATTGGCCATACCGGAAACATCCCGCTTCAGGCTCAGGCTCTCCTGCAGCGGCACCACATAGACACAGCCCTTTTCCAATACGGCGCCGGCGGTAATATCAATCTCGTGCATGGTGAAGTCTTCGAGCCGTCCGCGCACCGTATTCTTTGGGCCGGGCAGGAAGCTGCCGCGCACCCGATAGGCGATGGGGCCCAAGCGTAGATCAATGCTTGCCGGCTGGATTTGCTCTTCGGGGATGGGCGTCTCGGAGGCGATATCGCCGGTGGCGATCAGCTCCCGCATGATCTGGCACGGCAGGATACCCGTTGTGAATTCCCGCGCCTCCGCCTCCGCGTCGCCGGCGGCTTCGTCGTCCAGGGGAAGGGGTACGGGATCGGCCATGGCGGTCGTGGCTCTCCTCATCATCTTCCGCCTGCATACCAGAGATTCGGGCGGCTAACAACGGGGCCGCCTACGGCAAAATTATCCCCGCAATCAACAAAATACCCCTAAGTTATCCACAGATAACCATGGGGGTATCTCGCTGATATCAATGAACTAATTAAATCAGTCCACAGAGATAAAAACTTATCACAGGTGCTGACCGAAGAACGCCATGGTGCGCTCGCCGGCGGCCTTGGTGGCGTCCGGGTGATAACTGACCCGGTGGTCGCAGATGAACCCGTGCCCCGCGCCGTCATAGACATGGACTTCCACGTCGGGCTTGGCGTTCCGGGTCATGTCCACGTTCTCCATGGGGATGCCCTGGTCTTCGCTGCCATAGTGCAGCATTACCGGACAGGTGGCGTTCTTGTCCAGGAAGTTGTGGATGAAGCCGCCATAGTAGCCGACCGCTGCATCGAAGCCGCCCTCGCAGGCGCCCAGCCAGGCGACCGTACCGCCGAAGCAATAGCCGACGATGCCGACCTTGCCGGCATCCGCCACCGCGTCCTTGGCCGCAATCACGTCTTTGACATTGTCGTCCCACTCGATCTTGCCGCGGGTTTCCATGCCTTTCTGGCGGTCTTCCTCGCCATAGCCGAGGTCCACGCCTTTCTCCGCCCGGTCGAACATGGCCGGCGCGATGGCCACATAGCCGTCGGCGGCAAACCCGTCGCAGACTTCCTTGATGTGCGCATTGACGCCGAAGATTTCTTGAACGACGACGATGGCGCCCCTAGCGTCCGCGGCAGGATCAGCCCGATAGGCGTCCAGTTTATGGCCGTCGCTGGCGGTGAGTTCGATCATTTGTCCCATGATGTTTTTCCCTGATTATAGCTGGTTGAGGATATTGGTGGCGGGAGAGTACTCCACGGACCGGGGGAGTCAATTACCGGTAAGCGGAAGTACTCGCATTCGGTCGAAGGTGGGAAAAATTCGCCAGAAGGCCTGTAAGCCGGGTTCTGTGCGCCGAGCGGGGCGAGCCCCTCTCGGGCGATGGCCATTCATCTGGGACGCCCGTCACCGGACGCCTCGTGCAACCGACCCGGACAGTAGCGTGAAAACCCGCCTGCGGCCGAAGCCGCGCACCGTCCCTATTTGGTTTTGCTCCCGGTGGGGTTTACCCTGCCACGACCGTTACCGGCCGCGCGGTGCGCTCTTACCGCACCCTTTCACCCTTACCCTGCCGCAAACGGCGCAGGCGGTTTGCTTTCTGTGGCACTTTCCCTGGGGTCGCCCCCGCCGGGTGTTACCCGGCACCGTGTTTCCATGGAGCCCGGACTTTCCTCCATCCCCCGCCAAAACGGGGAACAGCGGCCATCCGGCCGTCTGGCGGCGCGGAGTATAAGCGCAAACCGTGGGGTTGTGGAAATGAAAAGTGGGCGAGAATTGGGCGAGTTAAAATCACTCATCACCATTCAACCGGGCTTGCGCCCGGCTGGTGGCCCCCAAATTTCACTAACCAGTTTTCCGGTATGAGTTGGTTCCCATAAGTTTTGGATCCTTGCAGTTATTAGCAACACTAAAAGAGGTCGCTACACGTTCATTGCCCCAAATCTTGTTTCCTGCTCGACTTAGGTGTTTTCTGAAATACAAATTGCGTTCAGGTATATAACGGTCGATCGCTGTCTTCGCCACGTCAACAGATTTGAGCGCCTTGCTGGCTCGGTTGGGCCGAAACTCTAACCTACGGTTATGCGCCATCGGAAACCACGTAGACCCAAAAGATGGTCTATTGAGGGGGAAGTGATCGTGCCCTAACATGCTGAAAAGCCTGAAAAGGCATGGAGGAGAGAGTATGGCGGACACCATCGATCCGATAGACGCCAAAGAGGCCATGCGCGCCTACGTCCAAAAAAAGGGCGGATTGGCGTTCGGCGTGGCTGATGTGGCGACATTGGAGCGAATCGCGCCGGACGGCTATGGTCCCAGCGCCATGCTGCCTCGGGTGAAATCGGTGATCTCGGTCGGTGTCGGCGGCGGCACCCGGGGCTCCTGGGCCGCGGACGCCAAGACCCTCGCCTATATCGGCGATACGGAGACCATGGCCTACCGCATCGCCTACGGTCTGGCCTTCATGATCGAACACAAGTTCGGCGAGAAGGCGATTTTCTGCCCGCCCGACATGGACCCGGAGAAGGGCGCGCGCACGCCCATGCAGAGCCTGAAACTGCATGCGGAGGTTGCCGGCATCGGCGCCCGGTCCATGGCCGGCGATATTCTTCTGCATCCCGATTACGGCATGCTCTACTACGCCTCCGTCTTTACAGAGATGGAGTTGCCGCCGGATGAACCCATGGCCGAGAACCCGTGCCCGCATCCGTCCTGCGTCAAACTCTATAACCAGACCGGCCAGACGCCCTGCATGCGGTTTTGCCCGGTGGATTGTCTGTCGGGCTCCATCAGCGAAGATGGCAAGATCGAAGAGATGCATTACGACGCCCATGCCTGCGCGGAAATGTCCCAACAGTACGAGGCCATTCCTAATGTGCTGCTGGACATGATGGACGCTAAGGACCCGATTGAGCGGGGCATGGCCGTTCATTCGCCGGAGAATCAGTTGATCTGGTACAAGCTGTCGGTCGGGGCCGGGGAGTTGCTGGCGCTCTGTTATGAATGTATGCGTGTCTGTCCCATTACCCAGACCAGTACCATGGCCAATCCGGTCGCTCGCGGCGCGGGCATGCGTCAGAAGGTCGCCGAGGCGAAAGCTCAGGCGCAGATGGAGGCTGAAATCGAAGCCGAGGACGGGGCCGCCTGATCATGGCCTATGGCGTCACCCCCCAGATGATCGACACCTATGGAGAGATCATCTTCAAGCTGAGCCTCAACAAACAGGTGCGGCGCGGCGATGCGGTCCGGGAGATGAACTTCGAGGAGATCGAAAAACAGCGGGACGGCACCGGCCTGACCGACGAAGAGATCGCCGAACGGATCGGGTTGCTGCCGGAACAGGTGAGCGTGGTCCGGGTCTTTGTCGAGCGTAAACATTACCGAATTGATCAGCATCGCCGCCTGTTTCATTTGGGCGGCGGCAAGCGCTGGAAAGCGGACGAGTATCAGCATCCGGCGGAACGGCTAAAATTCAGAGAGGACAGTATGACACTGCGGGAAGCATTGAACTTTGATCCGGACCAGGCGGCCCTGTATCTGGAGAAAGGCTATTGGGGGAACGATACCCTTTCCTCCCAATTGGCCACCCATGCCGCTGAACGCCCGGACGCACCGGCGCTGGTCACCGCGGACAGCGAGATCACCTGGGCCCAGTTCAAGGATCAGGTGGACCGGCTGGCCAAGGGCTTGCTCGGACTCGGCGTCCTCAAGGGCGACGTGGTGGCGGTGCAGCTTCCCAATATTCCCGCGTTCCTGCTGGCACATCAGGCGATTGCCGCGGTCGGCGCCGTCATGCAGACCGTGCATATGCCGTATGGGAAGGCGGATATCGAGTTCCTGTTGAACCATTCGAAAGCGCGGGCGGTGATCTGTTTGCCGGCGTTTAAGGAATTCCCCACCGCCGAGGTGATGCTGGGGATTAAAGACGGCGGGGCGGCACTCGAGAACATTATCGTCGCCGGGCCCGAGGCGCCGGACGGGGCGGTGACCCTGGATAGCCTGATGACGGAGGGGGGCCCGATGATCGGCAATCCGCCGGTGGGCTCGGACCCGTTTCTGCTGCTCTATACCTCCGGCACCACGTCCAGCCCCAAGGGCGCGCCCTTGACCTATCAAAACATGGTTGGCCACGGCCGTTTGTGCGCGCCGGAATTCGGTGTGACCGCGGAGGACCGAATTCTTTCCGCCGCGCCCTTCAGCCATCTATATGGCCTTTATAATTATTATGTCTCCCTGGCCGTGGGCGCGGCGCAGGTGTTGTTGCCCGCCTTCGCCCCGCCGGACCTCGCCCAACTGACGGAGGTCGCCAAGCCGACGGCCATTTTCATGGGGCCCGCGCACGTTGCGGCGTTAGACGGGATGGGATTGCTGGAGAAGCATGATTTCTCATCTGTGCGGTTCACGGTATTTTCCGGCTCCTACTGTCCGCCCGATCTGCTGCGCACCTATCACGCCAAGACCGGCAGCGCGGTCTGTCAGCTTTGGGGGATGACGGAATTGGCGTCGGGCACCTTCAGTCGCCCCGATCAGGGATTGGAGGTCGGTGCGACCACCGCCGGACCGGCCGCGCCGGGCAACGAAATTCGCGTTGTTTCCTCGGAGACCGGCGACGCCTTGCCGGCGGACACGGAAGGGGAGTTGCAGGTCCGCGGCGCCTCGGTATTCCCCGGCTATCTGGACAACCCGGAAGTCAACACCGGCGCCTTCGCTGGGGAGGGCTGGTTCCGCACCGGCGATCTGGCAGTGATCGACGGGGACGGGCATCTGAAAATCACCGGGCGCACCAAGGACATCATCAACCGGGGCGGGGTGAAATATAACCCGGCCGATATCGAAGAGCTGCTGCTCACGCACCCGTCGATTGAGCTGGCGGCCATCGTCCCCATGCCCGATCCCGTGCTGGGCGAAAAAGCCTGCTGCTTCGTCCAATTAAAGCCCGATCAGTCTCTGACCCTGGATCAGGTCACCGCATTCCTGGAACAGAAGAATGTCTCCAAGAACAAATGGCCGGAGCGGCTGGAAATGGTGGATGAAATGCCGCTGACCCCCACCCGCAAGATCATCAAGGGCCGTTTAGCGGAGCGGCTATACGGGTAGGGGATTGCGATCGAAAAACGCCCCCCGAAAACATCCGCAACGTCGCCCGCCGCAACCGGGACTTCGCCTGGCCCCATCGGGCCACGTCCAATTGGCTAGAGCCCATCTGTCGCCCCAGGTTTGACTCAAGCTTGCCCTAAAATCCGGCGACAAGGTGTTCACCGTCGGCTCCTGCTTCGCCAGCAACATACGCACCCATCTGGAAGCCGTCGGGCTCGCTGTTCATCCCGCTGATATCAAGAACGACATCCCCGCCGCCTACCGGGTGAACAATATCGATTCCCGATATTCGTCGATGACCATCCTACAGGGCTTCCAATGGGCGCTGGAGCCGGACAGCCTGCCGGCCTGCAGCGCCTGTCATATTCCGACCGGCGAGGGCCGCGTGTTCGACGCGACCATCGATCATCAAACCGACGGGCCGGTGGCGGAGGTCCAGGACATCGCCGCCAAGATTACGAGAGCTGATCAAGCGGTTGCGGACTGCCGGGTGGTGATCATGACTTTGAGCCTGGTGGAATCTGTCTTCGATAAACAGGCCGAGCTCTATCTGGAATCCTGGCCCGGCGACCGGGTGGCGGCGGAGGATCGGGACCGCTATAAAATCCATGTGCTGGGGGTCGAGGAAACGGTCGCCGCGCTGGAGGACACCCACGCGCTCCTGTCCCGGCACATGATCGATGACTTTAGAATTCTGCTCACCGTCTCGCCGGTGCCGCTGGCCAGCACCTTCCGGGACGCGGACGTGATCACGGCGAACAGCTATTCCAAGAGCAGCCTGCGAACGGCGGCTGAGAGCTTCGCCGCCGCCCATGACAATGTGGATCACCTGCCGGTCTATGAGAGTGTGATTCTGACCAATAGCGCCATCGCCTGGGATGTGGACCTGCGCCATCCGTCAGACTTTATCGTAAAGCTCAACGTGAAGCGGATGTTGCAGGCGTATTTCCCGGGCGCGCCCGGTTTTGATGAGGCGGAGATTGAGGCGGAGATCGAAAGGCAACAAGACGCGTTCGAGGCCTGCTAGCCGCAACAGCTCCGCGCCTTCAAGCACGAGTTCGGCCAGCAGGAACAACAGTTTAACGAATACCGGGAAAAGTCGGAGGCCTTGTGCGCCGCCATGGAGGCCGAAATCGCCAGCCTTCGCCATCAACTCGAGCAGCTCGGAAAGGGCTAGAAAAACACCGTCAGGTTTTTCGCCAGCAACACGTTTTGATCCAGGATGATCTCCCGCCGGGCGATCTTGAAACTGCCGCCGTCGCGCCGAAGCGCATCCGTCCGCTTGCCGACGAACAGATAGTTCTCCGTCTCCACCCGGTTCTGATAGACCAGGAACCGGCTTTTGACGGTAACCGTCTCGACGGCCTCAACCGATGGCTGGGCGTCCAGCACCTGCACGTTGCTGACCATGTGGCATACTCGGGACAGGGGTTCTTCCGCCCAGTGCTTCGCGGTCATGATCTGCTCGACCCGTTTGGCCATGGTCCATTTGTCGTCCTCGAACCAGCTGATGTCCTCGCCTTCCTTGGTGTTCTCGCGGGCCGCCTGGTCGCCGTGCTTGACGTTCCGGCGCATGGGCATGAAATAGACGAGGTCATCGGTCAGGAGGTCGAGCCACTCTTCAAACCGGCGGCTGTCCAAGAGCTCAGACTCGTCATAGAGGAATTCCTCCACCTCTTGCTTGAGGGTGAAGTAGGCGAGATCGCGAACGAGTTTAGGCGCATTCATGTCGCTTAGTCCCTGGTCTGCGCCGGGATCGGACCGCCCTGACCGGCGAAGCATCCCACATCCAAAACCGTACCGGTGATCGCCTCCGCGTCATCGGAGAGAAGATAAGCGACGGCTTTGGCCACGTCCTCCGCACTGGTGGCGCGGCCCGCCGGATTGTGGGTCGCCGTCCGTGCGATGAGGTCCGTGTCGCCGCCCCGCCGGCCCAGGCTCATGCCCGACGGGAAACCGCCGCCGCCGGGCACCACCGTATTGACCCGGATGCCGTCGGCCAAATGGTCATAGGCCAGCGCCGCGCCCAGAGCGAAAACGCCACCCTTCGACGCACAATAGGCGGCCATGTTGGGCTTTCCCCAGCCCGAACCGGAACCGATATTAACGATGGCCCCACCCCAGGCCTCGATCATGATCGGGATCACTTGGCGGCAGCAGAGATACATGCCCTTCAGATTGACCGCGACGATCCGGTCCCACAGGTCTTCCGGCGTGTCGAGCACGGTGCCCAGGGGACCGATGGCCGCATTGTTGACCAGAAACGAAATCCCGCCGAACGCGTCCACCGCATGTTGAACGACCCGGGCGACATCATCCGAGTTGGATACATCGGCTTCCAACAGCTCAGCCGACAGGCCGGCCTGGGCCAGCTCGTTTCTTAAAGATGGGATGGCGTTCTCTGCCGTGCTGGAGGGTTGAGCCGTCTCCAGACCGAACGCAACCACGTCGTGGCCGCGTTTCGCCAGCTCGATGGTAATGGCTCTGCCGATCCCGAAGGTGCCGCCGGTGACAATGGTCGCGCCCATGGGTGCTCCTCTAAGCGTGACGAACCGGGTGATCCATGATCCGGTCCCAATCCTGGTTGTTCATGTAGGCGGCCCAGCACTTGTAATATTGGCGGGCGTTTTCTTCGGTCATCTGAGTGCTGACCAAGCCGGGCACCGGATCGTTCAGTTTTGATTTCTGCACCGACTGCTGATAGTTGAACGGATGCCGGCGCGCGATTACGCCTAGGCTGCCGGCCGTGGCATAGTTCCAGTTCTCCATATCGTCCTGCTCAGTCATGCCGGCCGGGCCCGAATAGCGCATGTAATAGCGGCGAAGTAGGTCTTTGACTTCCTTCGGCGCGTCCTTGTCGACCAGGAAAAACCGCCAAATTTCGGTCGAGCCGGCGCCGTTGGGATGCCAAACGCAGAGTGCGCGCGGCTGGCGGCCATGGAAAGACATGTTGGGGAAGATAGTGCCGACGAAGGGCACGATCCGCGCCTTATCGCCAAGCGCCTTCTGCCGTTCCTCATAGCAGTGCCGGTAATACTCCTCGGCGATGGGGTTGTCCTTATAGGATTCGATATAGGCGTTGTTCTCCGGCTTGAGCGCACTGTGGATGCCGTGGCCGCCGGGAAAGCTGATCCAGATATGCTGGGCGTCGGCGAGTTCATTGTCGCGCCGGCCCTTCTCGCCTTTGGCCGCGCTCGGGCCGATGCCGATCATGTCCACCGAAATATGGCTGGGGTTGTGGTAAGAGTCGCCGCAGAAATTCTCCGCCGGGATTTTCCAGTTGCAGGGCGAAATCCATTTGTGGACGCCGCCGAACACTTCGGTCCCGCCGTCGGATCCGTCCAGCGCGTTCAGCGCCATATCCAGATGATCCTTGGCCCCGCCCAGATACTCGAAGAAATCGGGCGCGTTCTCGTCCCATGTCGCCCAGATGCTGCCCTTGTAATTGACTATCTTGGGCACTTCGATCAGGGACCATTGGGATTTGTCCAGAACATCGGAATAAAGCTCATGCTCGTGGGGTACGCCCACCAGCTTTCCATCCGGCGTGAAGCTCCAGGCATGGAACGGGCAGGTGAAGGTCTGGGTATTGCCCTCGTCATAGAGGCACACTTTCATGCCCCGATGGGTGCAGGTGTTCAGGAAGACATGGATATTGTTCTGGAAGTCCCGGCAGAGAATGACCGACTCCGCGCCCATACGGGAGGTGAAATAATCGCCGGGATTGGGGATTTGGCTTTCATGGCCCACCAGCAGCCAAGCCCGGGTGAACACGGTTTCCAGCTCTTTCTGGTAAATACCGTCGTTGACGAAGATTTCCCGGCTGATGGTGCCGTTTTCAATGTCGACAAAATCATCCCGATAGACCGGTTGATCCATGCCTGAGGCCCTCCCTGCGCCTTATTTAGTTGTAGCGTCCGCGCCGGGACTGCGCAAAATCTTCTTTCAAATCGGATGCCGGCTTTTAAACTCGGATGAGCACCATATTAAGATCGGGAGGCCGCCATGGCCGCGCGGGACTCCTTGACCACGGTGGAGGAACGGGTCGCCTTCGCCCAGGAGAACTTTACCACCACACTGGAGGAATTCCGCCCATGAGTGATGCACAACCGTCCTCCGAGAACGACAATGGTTTGGTCTACGCCTATCTTTTGAACGGGGATGGCACCGGTATGCCCTACGACTGGCCGGCCATCAATAACTGGACGCCGGAAAAAGGCCTCCTCTGGGTGCATCTGGATCGCAGCTACGATCAGGCACGGCAGTGGATTGAGGGCGCGAGCGGCATGCCGGCGCTTGCGCAGGAAATTCTTCTGGCCGATGAGTCCCGGCCGCGCAGCGTGCCCTTCAAAAAGGGGCTCGCTGTGACGCTCCGGGGCGTCAATCTTAACCCCGGCGAGAACCCCGAAGACATGGTATCGCTCCGTTTGTGGCTGTCGTCCTCCATGATTGTCACCGTCCGGACGCGCCAGTTGATGGCTGTCCGGGAAATCCGCGCCGATATGGAAGTGGGGATGGGGCCGAAAAATGCCGGCGATATGCTGGTCGCCGTGGCCAACAAGCTGGTCGATCGGATGGGGCCGGTGATTGATCATCTCAGTGACACGACGGACCGGCTGGAAGACGAGATGATTGAAACCGAAAGCCGGGAGATACGGTCTCAGCTTCATGAAATTCGCCATCAGACCATCGGCCTTCGCCGCTATCTGGCCCCTCAGCGGGACGCCATTTCGCGGCTCAATCAGGAAAACCAGCCCTGGCTGACCGAGGGGCATAAGCTACGGCTCCGGGAAACCACCGATCGGGTGCTCCGTATTGTCGAGGAACTAGACGAAGTGCGCGAGCGCGCCGCCGTGGTTCAGGATGAGCTGGTCAGCCGCAACGCCGAACAAATGAACCGCACCATGTATGTGCTGACCGTGGTGGCCGGCATCCTGCTGCCGCTGAGCTTTATCACCGGGCTCTTGGGGATCAATGTGGGCGGCATGCCGGGCGTCGAAAGCAAAACCGCCTTCGCCATTGTCTGCATCATCCTGGTGGTGATGGGCGTCGGGCTTTTGTGGGCCTTCAAAAAGTGGAAATGGATCTAAGCCGTCTGATAAACCGTCAGGCCTAGCTCTCCAGGACCTTGAGGAACTCCGCCTTGTCGCGGAGGTGGATGTCCCGTTGCGGGTACGGGATTTTGATGTCGTGCTCGTGGAACTTGTCCCAAATGTTGAGCATGACCAGGCTTTTCACATTGCTGACGCCGTTGCGCGGGTCGTTGATCCAAAACCGCAGCTCCAGATCGACGGAATTGTCGCCGAAGTTCTTCACCAGGCAGACAGGCTTTGGATTCTCCAGAATTCTCTCTATGCCTTGAGTCGCCTCGATACAAAGTTGCTGCGCCAGCCTCGGGTCACACTCGTAGGCGATGCCGACGGGGATTTTGAGCCGCACCTGGTCATCGCTGAAGGACCAGTTGGCCACCCGTGTGGTGATCAACTCTTCGTTCGGGATCAAGTGTTCGATCCCGTCCCTTGTGACCACCGAAGCATAGCGGCTTCCGAGCGAATTCACCCAGCCGTAGGAGGTGCCGACCTCGATCACGTCGCCGGGTTTGATGGATTTGTCCATCAGGATCATGACACCACTGAGCAAGTTGGAGACGGTCTTTTGCAGGCCAAAGCCGATACCCACGCCGAGGGCGCCGGTGAAGACCGTGAAAGCCGACAGGTCGATGCCAACAGATTCGAGCGCCACGATAATGGCCAGACCGATTAGAACGATTTTCAACAGCTTGGAGAACAAGACCTGGACGGACGGTGTCAGATTTTCCGACTTGCTGATTCGGCTTTCCAGGACACGGCTAAAGATTGTCGCCAGCCAGAGCATGACCGTCAGCGCAATGATGCCCTTGATCAGGGTTAGCGCCGAAATGCGGATATCGCCCATGTTGAAGGCCGCCGAATCCAAAATCCAGATGGTTGGATCAAGCAGATCGAAAATGTTCAGCGCCGCAATGACCCAGGCAATCAGGGCGACCGATTGGGATAAGGTCTTATTTCGGATCAGACCTGAAACAACATTGATCACGATCCAAGCCGCGAGCAGACTGACCCCGATGGTCAGGACATGCTGCGGCCATTTGAGCGCCAAGGCGGTCAGGCTGGACAGCCAGGTGATGATCAGCCCGCCCGCCGGCATCGCGACCCGGTTCCAGGTCTGCCGTCCCGGTTCGAGAATGGAATTAAGCCTTGGCTTACGGGCGAGGGCTTCATAGCCTCTTTTGAGCCGGAGCCCGAGCGACCAGGCGATCCCCAGTAACACGATCAGCCAAATGACTTGGAACAGTGTGGACGGGACCAGGACCTCTGTCGCCAGCCAGTTTTGGATGGTCGTGATCAGATACTGCAGCTCGCCCATATCGACGATGTCATCCATTTTGTCGGTCCGGCATCATTATCTGTTTGTCAGGCGAGTATGGAAAACTTAGAGGCATATGTCGATTTGCCGTTGGGCCGGCCGCCTATTTGGGAGCGGGAACAGCGAAGGCTTCCTTGATGGCTTTTGTACTGGGCTTGCGCCGCCGCTTCGATTTGACGGTGGGCCGCACGTTCTTCTCGATATACTCGATCAACTTGCCGGCGACATCCATGCCGGAGGCGGCTTCGATGCCCTGAAAGCCGGGGGACGAATTGACTTCCAGGACTTTCGGGCCGGAATCGGCGCGAAGAATGTCGACACCGGCGACGCCGAGTCCCATGACCTTGGCGGCTTTGACGGCAATGGCCCGCTCTGCCTTGGTGATCTTGACCGGCACCACCTGACCGCCCTGGTGGACATTGGCCCGGAACTCGCCCTCGGCAGCTTCCCGCTTCATCGCAGCGATAACCTTGCCGCCGATGACCAGGCACCGGATATCGACGCCGCCGGCTTCCTTGATGAACTCCTGCACCAAAAAATTGGCTTTCAGCCCTCGGAAGGCGCCGATCAGGCTTTCCGCCGCCTTCCTGGTTTCACCAAGGACAACGCCCTTGCCCTGGGTGCTTTCCATCAGTTTCACGATTAGCGGCGCGCCACCGACGATATCGATCAGTTCGGTCGTGTCCAAAGGCGAGTGCGCAAAAGCCGTCACCGGCATATCGATCTGATGCTGGGCTAGGACTTGGTGGGCGAACAGCTTGTCCCGAGACGCGCCGATGGCGGCGGCCTTGTTCACACAGAAGGAGCCCATCAGGTCAAATTGCCGGACCACCGCCATACCGTAGGACGTGATCGAAGCGCCGATCCTGGGGATGACCGCGTCATAGCGTGGCAGGACCCGGCCGTCGAAACGGACCTCCGGGGCCATCGCGTTGACGTTCATGTAACAGCGGGTGGTGTTGATAATTTCGCAGACGTGGCCGCGCTCCTCCGCCGCCTGGATCAGCCGTTTACTGGTGTAGTTACTGGGCTCACGGGTCAGCAGGCCGACGCGTAACGGACGATGGACCGGCTTGGATTTCTTCAGCTTGCCGTAAAGATCGTATGACAGTTCTTTCTGCAGGAAAGAACTATTGGGATCGACGATCATCGTTTCGTCGATGGCGGTGCGGCCTAGCAGCATGCGGTACTGCATGGAATCCCGATTGGTCAGAGAAATGTGGATCGGCCACTCCCGGTCACCGAAACGGATGACCGTTTCTATCACATGACGCAGTTCCTTCTCGCCGTTGGAGCTGGTGACCTCCCGGCGGTCCACCAGTTTGGCGGAGCAAAAGACTTCCACGTCGGGCCGGTCCGGGATCGGATGAATGCCGAACCGGACGTAAGGGTTTTGATCACTGCCGAAGGGTTCGATGGCGAACGCGTGCAGCGCCGAGGTGCGCGCGCCGGTATCGATCTTGGCGATCATGGCGGGAATGCCGATCTGCGGGAGCGAGACCCACTCTTCCCAGCCCAAAAGTGTCTGGCCGTTGTCCATCTGATTCATATTGGTCTACCGAAGTTAGAATTCTACGAAAAATTCAGGTCGTATCCACGCCGTCAAATATGTGGGAATTCTTTTCCCAGTCATCCTGGAAAATATCGACGGCTTCCGAGGCCGCATCGCTATCAGAAATCAGCGCGACATTAAATAGTGCATCGCCCTGGTTGACCACCGGCAGGTTGCTTATGCCGATGACGATCCCGTCGGCGGTAGAAATCACGGGCGCATCCTGCTCCCCATAGGGGTCTCCGATCATACCCATCAAATCGCCTTCCTGGACGCTGGCGCCCAGGCGGCGGCTGGTGCGCAAAATGCCGCCCGCGGGCGCGCGGACCCAGGCGCTCTTGCGGGCGAGAAAGCTCTTGGTGGGCGCGCGGGCCGGCCGCCGGCGGATCATATCTAGTGATTCCATCACCCGGGCCACGCCTTTGACTCCGGCGCGAATGACTGATTCATCGAAGCGCAGCGCTTCGCCGCCTTCAAAGACCAAGACCGGGATGCCTTCGTCGATGCCTGCTTTGCGCAGAGACCCGTCGCGAAGCGCCGCGTTCAGGATCACCGGCACGCCGAAGGATTCCGCCATGGCGCGGACGTTGGGATTGGAGATGTCGCCCCGCACCTGCGGCAGGTTGGCCCGGTGGATCGCGCCGGTGTGAAGATCAATGCCATGGGTACAGCGGCTGATCACCTGGGTCAGGATCGTGTGCGCAAGCTGGCTGGCCAGGGAGCCGGTAGGCGAGCCGGGGAAAGACCGATTCAGATCCCGCCGGTCGGGCAGATAGCGGGTTAGGGAAATAAAGCCGTAAACATTGACCACGGGAATCGCCAAAACCGTGCCGCGCAGGCTTCGAACGGCGGACAGATTCAAGACCCGCCGGATGATCTCCGTGCCGTTGATCTCATCGCCATGCACCGCAGCGGTCAGGAACAGAACCGGGCCCGGCCGCCGGCCGTGCACCACGGTGACGTTCATGGCCATCGGCGTATGGTCGTAGAGTAGACTTAATGGGATATCGATATTGGCGCGTCCGCCGGGTTGAACCGAAACGCCGCCCAGTTCAAAATCTGCTGGTTTGCCGGGTGGGCTGGTCTCGTCAGGGGGCATCATTTCAGCTGAATCCTCTTTAGGCGCACCGGCATCATCCGATTGCCTGTTTTGATGATTTGAGATAATCGTGGCCTGAAAATCAAGCGGCTCGCATCGGGCACCTTATATGGCCATCCGCCTCTCTTCCGTCATGGCGATCCTGTTCGCTACCTGGTTTCTGTCCACGGGACAGGGGCTGCATCAGGCGTTGATTCCGTTGGCGGCGGAACATCATTTCTTTTCACAGATTTCCATTTCGCTTTTGGCGTCGGTTTATTTCGGCGGGTATCTGGCCGGCTGTATTTTTGCGCCCGCGCTCATTAAGCGTGTGGGACACAGTCGAACCCTGGCTATTGCCGCCGCCTCGCTTTCCGCTCTGTCATTGTTTCATGTGCTGATGCCCAATGAGGTGTTGTGGATATTGTTCCGCGTCATGGTCGGGTTGGCATTTGCCACGACCGATCTGGTGATGGAAAGCTGGCTGGCGGCCAGTGCGGAGAACCAGGATCGGGGCAAACTACTCTCCATCTACCGGTTGATCGATCTGGGTTCATTGGGATTGGGCCAGTTTCTGATCGCCAGCGCCTCACCGGGAGAGTTTCTCCTGTTTGCCTTGGTGGCCATCTGCGTGTCGGTCACGGTGGTGATCGTGTTGGCCTCGACCGCCCCAACGCCGCCCATTCCGCAAAGCGTCTCTGTCCGGTTCTGGCATGTCTACAAAGTCTCCCCCCTGGCTGTCATCGGGTCCCTCCTGCATGGTATAGCTTCCGGCATTTATTGGGGGTATGCGCCGCTGATCGCCGAAGACGCCTCGGACAGTGACACGGCGGTCGGTGTGATCCTGGCGGCGACCCTGATCGGCGCGGCGCTGGCGCAGTATCCTGTCGGCTGGGTGTCGGATAAATACGACCGCCGAAAAATGCTCATCTGGCTCAGCGCCATGGCCGCGGTGTTCTCCGTCATTATCGCGCTGCTGTCCGGCAAGCATCCGGAACTCATGGGCGTGTTGATGTTTTTCTATGGTGCCACGTCATTCTGCATTTACCCGCTCGTGATCACCTATGCCTTCGATCGGACGAACAAAGAGGAGTTCGTCGAGGTCGGCGCGGCTGTTCTCATGGCCTATGCAGTCGGGGCCTTTGCCGGGCCGCTGCTGGCGCCGCTCGCGAGCTTCTGGGGAGAAATGTCTCTGGTGTTCCTGATCGTCGGCTTATCTTATACCGGGGTTTTCGGCTTTGCCCTTTACCGAAGCGGTCAGTCCAGCCCGGTTGAAAAAGAAGAGACGGTGAAGTTTGTGCCCATGCCCGCGTCGACCCAGCAGATTTTGGACATCGACCCGCGCCGGGATCCGCAGGAACCGGAAATTATCACCGGACGGGATCAATAACGCCTAGTCCAATGACTTGCCCGCGCCGTCGATGCAGTCGAGAACTTTGGGCAGCTCGCCGACTTCCTTGGCCAGCAATAGGGCCAGTTTGGCCAGGTACAGCTCGGCTTTCTCACCGCCGAATGCGTCTATTTTCTCGGCCAGAGCCTCGTAAGCTGTTTCCAGATCGTTTTGGTCCATGACCGATTATCTCCGGCAGATAATGTTGTTGTAGGCCGCCCGGACGTCCTTGGCGGCAGCCGTTTTCCAGCGGGCCGCGATATACCGGTCGGGCCGGATCAAGTAGGCGCTGTTCACATCCGCCGCCAGATGAGCGGCTTCCTTGGACGGAAAGTCGAGGATGGTGATTTGAACATCCTTGCCGCCGACGCCCTGGAAGGCGGCTTTGATCTCGCCCACCAGGGCCGGGTTGAAGCAGAAGATGTTGAACCAGGGCTCCAGATGTTCAGATAAATATCCGTCGTCGGTCCGGCATTCGGGCAAAACCTCGCCGGGGGCTGGGCCGCCGTCGAACGCGGGGTCGTCATCTTCGACCAGCGGGCTTTCCGCATAGGTGTAGGGCGTCATGTTACGCGGGTTGGCCAGGTCGCCGGCGAAGGGATAGTCCAGCGCCAACGATAGCGCCGCGTTCCGCATCAATAAAAATCCGGGGGTCGGCGGGGTCATAAATCGCGTGCTCTTCTTGGCGTTGTCGAACACATCCAATGTCGCGCCCCGGCGCTCGGGCGTATAGCTGTCGAGAATCTCTTCGCCCGCCTTGCCGTTCAGCATCCAGCCGAGTTTCCAGCCGATATTCAGGGCATCGGCGATACCGTTGTTGAGACCGCGCACGCCGAAGATGGGTACGATATGGGCGCTGTCGCCGACAAAGAAAATCCTGTCGTCCCGGTAATCGTCCAACGCCAGGGTGTTGGCGGAGTAGATGCTCCACCATTCCAGCTTCCAGTCGCCCGTGTAACCGATTTCTTCTATGACCGAGGCGACGGCGGCGGAGACGTTTTCTTCTTTCAGCGCCTCTTCCTCGCTTTCGTCTTCGGTGAGCTGGTAATCGATGCGCCAAATATCGTCAGGCTGTTTGTGCACCAGGACCGTGCCGCCGGGCCGGCAGGCGGGATCGAACAATGCCAGCCGCACGGTCGGATGATCAAATGCCATCTGGGCGTCGGCAATGACATAGCGCCCTTCGTAGTTTTCCCCCTGCAGCCGCAATCCCCTGAGCCGACGGACATGACTGCGTGCGCCGTCGGCGGCCAGAACCCAATCGGCTTTCAGCGTATAACTCTCGACCGGATCGGTGATGGTCAGCTCAACGCCGCCGTCGGTATCTTCCAAGCCAACAACTTCGCTTTGCCAGCGGGCGTCGATCAATGGGCTCTCGTCCACCGCGTCCCAGAGATACTGCTCGATGAACTGCTGTTCCAGATTGTACATGGGCCGGAACAGTTCCTCCTCGCTGTCATGCATATGAAACTCAAGGATCTGCTGGCCGCGGTAGAAGGAGCGCCCTGTGGTCCAAGGCAGGCTTTTGGCTTCGAACGCGGGGAGGACGCCGATACGGCGCAGCAGATAAAACGTCTCCCGCGCCAGACAGATGGCCCGGCTGCCATCGTTCAGCGTCGGTTTACTATCGAAGATGACCGAGGGCACGCCTTCCCGAGCGAGCGCCAGGGCCGAGGCCATCCCCACGGGCCCGGCGCCGACGATGGCGACGCGCGCAGGCGCGGTCAGGCGAGCGCGCGCCGCGCCTTCCGGCGGTTCAAAATGGGGGTAGTTGAAGTAGAGGGACTCGAATTCCCCCCTGCCGGCTGGTCTCATGAATATTTCCCCGGACGCTAATATTAAACGCCGGGCACCTTGCCAGCCTGACCGGCTCTACTCCAGCTCTTTACGCCAACCAGGTCATTCCGTCGCTTTCGGCAGCTTCTCGGCTTCCTGCAATTTATGGATGGACTGGCGGCTATAGGCGACGGCTTTGTCATGTTCCCGGAGGAGAAGTCGGCGTTCCGGATGCTCGCCCACTGCTTCCTGCTGGGCCTCGATAAACAACTTGTCTTCTTTGAAGGCTTCCAGGACGTCCTTGTGGAACGCTAAATTGCCCGCCCCATCGTAGGCCTCGCCGCGAACTGCCGTTGAGAAGAAATAGTGGAAGTTTGCGTCGTCGATCGGCGTGGCATGATGGAAGAGCCTAAGAACCAGCCCTCCCTCTTTTGCCGGATCGTCAAATCCACCGGTGCCGGCGTCATGAATCCCCGCCCATTGCAGGACCGATGCCGGGGAGACGTATTCAAAATCCATATATCGGTCGATCTGGCCTTCAAAGCTGGCCGCCTTCTTGAAGGACGGCGGCGGGGTCGAGTTCGGCATCTTGCGGTTAAAGTGAGCGCCCCGTTCGGTGCGGATGGTCGTCATCTCCGCGTCATCATGTTCTTCGGGATTGCCGCCGATCGTCGTCGCGTGGACATAGCCCAAATGGGTCAGGTCCATCAAATTGTCCATCATGAACATGTAGTTGGCGGCGATATCATAGCGCCCGAAGTGGAAGTTATATTGGTCTTCCATATCGTGATACGGGAAATCGATAATCTCACTCTCATCGGCCAGCGCCGGATCGCCCATCCAGATCCAAACAAACTTTTGGCGTTCGACGACAGGGAAAGATTTGACCTTGAAGCTGGTGTTCGGTTTTTCGCCCGGATTGTCCACACATGTGCCGGCGCCATCGAAGACAAGTCCGTGATAGCCGCACATGATGCCGTTCTCAGCGGGGCACCCCAGGGACAGTTTGACGCCCCGGTGGCAGCAACGGTCTTCCAGGGCCGCGGCCGTGCCGCCGCCGCTCCTGAATAGGACGAGGTTCTCGTTCATGACCTTCCGAGCGATAGGGCCGTCATCCAGTTCATTGGCCCAGGCGCCGATGTACCACGCGTTATAAACCAACGGTTCCATTGCAAAATCAGACATGTCCATCCGCCGTGTATCTGCGTTGAGTATGCAGCCTCAGGGCGTCCAACCATCGGCCACCATCTGATCGGCTTCGGCGATCAAGGTGTTTAAAAGGTCCCGCAAGCGGGCGGCGTCTTCCGGTGAGACGTTCTTCAGCAGCCGTTCTTCCCGGGCCAGAGCAAAGTGCACGATCTTTTCATGCAGTTCCCAGCCTTCGGGGGTCAGTTCCACAAAAGACCGGCGGCGGTCGGCGGGATCGTCTTTCCGTTGCACGTAACCCCGGTCTTCCAGGCGGGAAATGGAACGGCTGGTCCCGCCGCGATCCATGGCGATGAAATCGGCGACCGCGAAGACGGTGGACCGGCCTTCGCTGCCCAGGATTTGAATGATCCGCCATTCCCGGAGATCAAGTCCCAGCGCCCGCGCGTTGTGGCGCAGCGCGTGCAGGCCGATCTTGCCACCCAAAGTCGCCGACAGGGCGGGGATGTGGCCGCGCATATCCACCAACGGCTGGTCAGCCAGTTGGTCGACGTGTTTAAGTGCTGTTGCTGTTTCAACCAATGAAAACGCTCTCTTTCCAGCTTGTCATAAGAGCATATAGTTGATATGTCAACAATTGATATCTCATTTTATAGGCGGGGAGAGATTAAATGACGGATATTCCGGTGCTGTCGGTGTCGAGTGAGCGGGGCGATCAGCTGCTCACGGATTTGCAGGCGATGGTGCCGGCCTTGCGGGAGCGGGGCCGTGCCGCCGACGACGCCGGCCGGCTGCCCGACGCAACCATCGAGGATTTGCACAAAGCCGATGCTTTCCGCGCCGTGGTGGCGGAGTCTTACGGCGGCATGGAGCTGCCGTTCCCCTATATTCCGCAGATTTTCCGAATTCTGGGCCGAGGCTGCACGTCGACCGCCTGGTGTATGGGTTTTCTCATTTACCACAATTTCCAGATCGCCCATTTCCCCAAGGAAGCCCAGGATGAAACCTGGGGCACGCGGGGCTTCACCATGGCGCCTGGCCAAGTGATGCCCAGCGGCAGGGCAACCGTGGTCGACGGCGGCTACAAATTGAACGGCCGGTGGGGATACGCCACCGGCATCCTCCATGGGGATTTCATGCTGCTGAGCGCACCGGTGCAGGATGGGGACAAAACCTTGCCGGTTCAAAGATTTTGTGTGCCGGTGGAGGAGTTCGAGGTGCTGGACACCTGGCATGTGGCGGCCATGCGGGCCACAGGCTCCCGGGATGTCACCCTGGATGATGTCTTCGTGCCGGCGCACCGGACCATCACCGTAGAGAGTTTGCGGGAACGGCAGTCGTCGGGACTGGAGATCAACAACGGCAAGCTCTGGCAGGTGCCGCTGCTGATCTTCATGGGGACCGGTGCCGTTGGCTCGCTGATCGGCGCGGCCGAAGCGATGATGGAGATCGTCGGCGAAATCTTAAAGACCAAGGTGGGTGCCTATTCGGGGGACAAACAGCAAGGCTTGATGACCCAGCGGGTTCGAATGGGCCGGCTTGCCATGGAATTGGAGGCGGCCATTGGTCTCTGGCAATCCGAGATCGACAAAATCTGGCAGCTGGTTCTAGAGGATAAAACCCCGTCGCGTGAAGAGCGGGTCAAAGTCAGGATGATCGTGTCTCACGTGGCGTCCAAGTGCCACGCCATTGTCGATGAGCTGGCGGTTGTCGCCGGATCGCGAGGGACGTTCCTCGACTCGCCGGTGCAGCGATTCCACCGTGATGCCGGTAGTCTCGCCACCCATGCCTTGTTTGAATATGATCACACCGCCAATATGTACGGCGGCACCCTTCTGGATATCGACGTTCCGGAAGGGGCTATGATCTAACCAGGGTGAACCGGAGAATACGCGTGGGCGCCACTAAAAATATTCTGTTCATTATGTGCGACCAGTTGCGCTGGGACTACCTGTCCTGCGCGGGCCATCCCAAGCTGGAAACTCCGCATATCGACGCCCTGGCGGCGAAAGGTACCCGCTTCACCCAGACCTATTGTCAATCGCCGGTCTGCGGCGCGTCGCGCATGAGTTTCTATACGGGCCGCTACGTAAATTCCCACGGGGCGAGCTGGAACTTCGTGCCGCTGCGCATTGGAGAGCTGACCCTGGGGGATCATCTCCGGCCATTGGGTATTCGCACGGCGCTGGTGGGCAAATCCCATATGCGCGCCGACTATGCCGGCATGGCGCGGCTGGGCGTTGGCCTTCATACGGAGGAAGGCGTCTACGCCGCCGAATGCGGGTTCGAGCCCTATGAGCGGGATGACGGGGTGCACCCTTCCACCAGCCATGACCCCAACCCGGCCTATAACCAGTATCTGATGGACCTTGGCTACGACGGCGACAATCCGTGGGAGGACTGGGCCAACTCGGCGGAAGGGCCCAACGGGGAAATCCTGTCTGGATGGTATCTCAAAAACTCTCAATATCCGGCGCGGGTAAAGGCAGAGCATTCGGAAACCGCTTACACCACTAACCGGGCCATGGACTTCATTACCGAGGCCGGCGAGGACCCCTGGTGTCTGCATCTCTCCTACATCAAGCCCCACTGGCCCTATATGGCGCCGGCCCCCTACGCCACGATGTATGGCCCGGAAGACGCGCTGCCGGTGGTGCGCAGTGAGTCGGAAAAAGAAAACCCGCACCCGGTCTATGGCGCGTTTATCAGCCATCGCGTGTCCCAGGCGTTTTCCCGTGATGAGGTGCTCAATGCCGTCTTGCCCGCCTATATGGGCATGATCAAGCAGATTGATGACGAACTCGGCCGGCTGTTTGCCTATCTGGAAGACCAGGGGCGGATGGATGACACCATGATCATCTTTACCTCGGATCACGGGGATTATCTGGGCGATCATTGGATGGGCGAAAAGGACCTGTTCCACGAGCCCAGCGTCAAGATTCCACTAATTATTTATGACCCGTCGTCAGATGGCGGACATGTCTGCGATGAACTGGTGGAGGCCATTGATGTGGCGCCGACCATTATGGAGGCCGTGGGCGGCTATCCCCAGCCCCACATATTTGACGGCCGCCGGCTCAATCCATTCCTTCAAGGCGAAAGGCCGGACGATTGGCGGACCTATGTGATCAGCGAATATGACTACGCGTTCATGGATGCGCTGAAGATCCTCGATCAGTCGCCGAGAGAAGCGTGGCTCCGCATGGTCTTCGACGGGCGCTACAAATATGTGCATGCCGACGGCTACCGGCCCATGTTGTTTGATCTGGACGAGGACCCAGGGGAGTTGACCGACCGGGGCGGCGATCCGTCATTGGAAGAGGTACGCCAACGCCTCGACAAATGCCTGATGGAATGGGCCTTGAAACCTCGCCAGCGGACCACAGTGACCGACGGGATGCTGAAAAATGTCCAGGTGCAGCGTAATATTTCCGAGGCCGGAATTCTCATCGGCTTCTACGATGAGGCGGACCTAGAGGAGGCGCGGGAAGGCTGGGGGCCGATCTTCGCGAATTTCAACCCCGTCTGGCGCAAGATGCAGAACAAGCTGAGCCCGCTTGATAAGAAGGAGAGTTCGGAGTGACCCTTTCAGCCAATGAGGTGGACCGGATGCTGGCCGGCACCAAGCCCGTTCAGGGCATGGTTTGGAATGTCATGGGCCAGATTTACATCCCGAAGAAACTGGATGATGAGCGGTTTTTCTGGGACGCCATCATGCCCATGGAAACCTATATCCCGCCGCATTCTCATTCCACCCAGGACGAGTTTCTCTATTTGGTGGAAGGCGAGCTTGATTTGCTGATGAATGGCCAGGAACTCCACGCCAAGGCCGGCGACATATTGCCCTTTCCCAAATATTCGACCCACGCGTTGTTTAACAATAGCGGCGAAACGGTGAAGGGCGTGTTTTGGGCGGAACCGACCAATAAGCTGTTCGAGCTGTTCAAGAAAATCCACAACGTGGCCAATCCGCGCGACGTCGTGCGCATCTCCGACGCGCATGACATTCACTTTCAGCTGCCGGGTCAGGACGCCCGTACCGGCCCCTTGCCGGACACTGCTGCGGCCTAAACCTGACGCATAAACGACGACAGCAGCTTTCCGACGATGCCTTTTTCCCGGACATTGGCGTCCAAGGATGTGCCTACATTTGGGCGCCAGGGAGTTCCTCAAGTTTCAAAATATTGCGGGCGATTGTTGCTGAGGTGAAATTACTTTTAATGATATGAACGCTCCAGTTTGGGTATTCCCCAATGTATTAATGTAGAAACCTAAATTGCGCTCCAACCGGCAATCGACATAATCGCGCCAACAATAATAAGTCGACAGCAATTGTTACATGCTCTCACAAGTTCGATACGCCCATCCATTAGGTTGCGACATCGGCTTGATACAAAATTGATGACGCGACAAAGGGGCAGGTGAATGACCACAAATTCCGCAGCGCTACCTAAGACCTTCAGCGCAAACTTGTCCGAGTATTTCCGGGAGGCCAACAAGTATCCTCTTATTGAACAAGACCGGGAAACCGCCCTTGCCATCCGCTGGCAGGAAGATCAGGGCCGCACGGCCATTGCCGAGTTGATCAATTGCCATCTCGGCTACGTGGTTAAAATCGCCACCGATTTTAAAGGGTTCGGCATGCCGTTCGAGGAACTAATTGCCGCCGATAATCTGGGTCTGGTCAAAGCCGCGTCCCGTTTTGATCCCGAAAAAAGCGTCCGTCTATCAGCCTATGCAAAATTTTGAATTCGCGCCGCCATTATGGAGTAGGTCTCTCGCTCCAAGTCCATGGTCCGGCTGATCACCAAGACCTCCCACAAAAAGCTGGTGTTCAACCTCAGAAAGTTAAAGCGCCAGTTGAAAATCATTGACGATGGGGAACTGTCCTTGAAGCAGATTGCCGATATCGCCGACAAACTGGATGTGCCGGCGGAGGGCGTTGTCACCAACAACCGGCGGATGGCTGCCGACGATCTTTACCTAAACGAGCCAATGCGAGAGGGTGAAGACGGCGAGCATCTGGACAATCTGGAGGACGACTCGCCCAATCCCGAAGACCGTTATCTGGCCGACGACGAACTGGCGTACCAGCGGAGCCTGCTGCAGTAAGGGTTGAATAAGCTGGACGAACGCGAGCGCGAGATTTTTATCGCCCGCCGGATGTCGGAAAATCAGGAAACCCTGAATAGTTTGAGCGAGACGTTTGGTCTTTCGCCGGAGCGTATTCGTCAGATTGAAAATGCGGCATTCGCCAAAGTAAAAGGCTTTGTCCGTAACGAAGCCCTGGACGATAAACTCTCTCACCAGGCCGGCTAAGCGGCCCCCACCAGAAGCTGAGCTTTAATCGGGCCAGATGGTGCCGAGCGGGAACGGCACGTAAAACACATGCGTAAAGATCAGATAAGCGATGATGCACGTGGCGATAGGCGCCAGGATGGCGGACGTCATATTCTGCCGAGTTTTTTCCAGCGTCAGATAAACCGACAATACCAATAGCATCACCACGCTGGTAGGCCAGAAGCCGATGGTTCGCATGATGGACATATAGATCAGCACCACCACCAGAAAGACGAACACATCCTTGGCCGCCAGCTTACGATCTTCATCAAAATCGATGAGATCGGCAAAGCGCCCACTCATGGCGTTGAAAGCAAATTTCGCGAAGAAGGCGACGGCCGCGGCGAACACCACATAGGTCGCCAGCAGCGGGAAGGCCCAATCCTTGTTATCGTCGCCGCCGTCCGAGGAAAAAATAAGGCCAATGACCAACAGGACCAGAGCGGTCAGAAAGTCGGTATTCCGGAGGATCGCCATCTCGCCGTCCTATTCCGATTCGCCGGCCGTGGCCGTCTGGCTGGTCGCCGCTTGTTCGCGGTCGGCGATCTTATCCTTATGGCGGGTCCAGATGACAAAGGCGATGGACAGCACGCTTAACCCGATCAGGATCAGGTTCACGGTGCCGGTGAAAAAGACGTTCCAGACCGAGGTCGCGTCAGAAATATACATGGCCTGAACCAGGGACGGCTCAATGATCGGGCCCAGGATCAGACCCAGACCGATGGGACCGGGATGGAAGCCCAGCCGCCGGACTAGGAACACGAATATCCCGAGCCCCAGCATGAAGTAGACATCGAAGATATTATTGCGGATGGCGTAGGCGCCGATCACCGCCAGCACCATGATCAACGGCGCCAGGAGCCGCAACGGAATGCGGATGATTTTAACTAAAAGGGGCGCGAACAGGCTGCCCAGAATGAAGGTCACCACGCCGGCAATCATCAGAGACCAGCCGAAGGAGAACACCAAGGTGCCATCGCTCTGGAATAGTTCCGGTCCGGGATTGAGGCCGCGCAGCATGAGAGCGCCGGCAATAACGGCCGCCGGTGAGGAGCCCGGCACGCCCAGCGTGACCAGCGGGATCATGGCGGCGGGCGCGGCGGCATTGTTGGCGATTTCCGACGCGGTCACACCCCTGAGATCGCCCTTGCCGAACTGGCTCTTATCTTTGCTCCAGCGCACCGCCTCGTTGTAAGACACTAGCGCGGCAATGGGGCTGCCGGCGCCGGGCAGGATGCCGATGAAGGAACCGATGACGCCCGACCGGATAATATGCACCGGATTCGAGATCACCTTTTTGATGGTCTTCATGGTTTCACCGCCTTTGGGCTTGTACTCGGCGATGAATTCTTTTTTGCGCAGCTCGGCGACCATGGCCAGAACCTGCGGTACGGCAAAGACGCCGATCAAGCCGGCGACCAGAGAGACGCCGCCCCGAAACTCCGGCACGCCAAAGGTAAAACGGGCGACTTCATTGCCGTGGCTGATGCCGACGCTGCTGATCAGCAGGCCGATCGCGCCGCCGGCCAGCCCCTTGATGATGGAATCGCCGGCCAGGCTGCCGATGATGGTCAGCGCAAATATGCCCAGCCAGAAAAACTCTGACGGACCGAACTTCAAGGCGACCGCAATCATCGGCCAGGCGAGCAACAGATAACATGTCGCGCCGAACAGTGTGCCGAAGGCGGAGGCGAAACACGCGCCGACAATGGCTTCCTGCCCCCGGCCCTGTTGGACCATGGGATGGCCGTCGAAGGCGGTGGCCATGGCGGCCGGAGTGCCCGGTGTATTCACCAGACAGGCGGGAATGGCGTCGGAGAACATGGCGCAGACATAAAGCCCGCCCAACATGGCGATGCCGGCGCCCGGCGGCAGCGCAAAGGTAAAGGGAACCAGAAGGGCCGTGCCCATGGTGGCGGTGAGGCCGGGCAAGGTGCCGACCACCATGCCGATCATCACTCCAAGGGTCAGCCAGAACAGATACGACGGCGTCAACGCCAGCATCAAACCTTCGTACACGATGCCACTCCTAAAGCATGGCTGAACTAATTTTTAGTCTTGGGTCTCAAACGACCCGTTCCCCGGGTTTATTCCGGCGCCTTACGAATTTACTAATAAATGTCTTAGGTAATAAAACAGGCTGCCCCGGCATCGAAATGGATGATGCTGGGACAGCCCGAATTCGGATCAGCCTTTACTTGGAGAACTTCTTCATAGCGGCTTCGACATAGGCCTTGGCCTCTGCCGGGGTCTGGCGCATTTGCGTCAGACCGATTTTGGTCACCATCTCGGTGATTTTCGGATCAGCCGTGGTCTTGTTCAACGCCGCGTTCAGTTTGGCAATGCGGTCGGCCGGCGTGCCCGGAGGCGCCATCACGCCCCAGGTGGTAGTGTAGGTCCACTTGGGCTCGTTCGGCACACCCGGCAGGGCGCTGGTTTGCTTCGGACCGGCGATCACAACCGTGTCCACCGTGGCTTTGTGCTTCACGGCGTGGTTGGAGGCGGTCATGCCCGCGTCAACGTGCTTACCTTGCAGCATCGGCATCATTTTACCGACGCCGCCGGAAACCGGGACGTAAGCGGTCTTGATGCCGAGGATGTCGGCGAGCTCTTGGAAGTTGACTTTACCGGTGCTGCCCACGCCCGCGACGGTCAGTTTGCCGGGGTTGGCCTTGGCGGCCGCGACAAATTTGGCCAGGGTGTTGAGCTTGCTGCCCTTCGGCACCATCAGCGCGCCGACGGAACGGACGGTCATGCCAATGTAGGAGAATTTGTCCGGCTTGAAGCCGACGTCCTTACCCTTCGCGGCGATAACCACGTTCGGCACAACAACGTTGGAGATCGTGTAGCCGTCGGGCTTGGAACGCCACAGTTCGTTGAAGCCGACAGCGCCGCCCCCGCCCGTCTTGTAGACGATGCGAACCGCCACACCGAGATGCTTTTCCAGACCCGGTTGCAGACGACGCGCCTGCTGGTCGGAACCGCCGCCCGGGGAATAGGGCACGATGAAGGTGATGGGCTTGTCCGGATATTCGGCCAAGACCGGTCCGGAGGCTACCATCATGGCGGCGCCGGCAACGGCGCCCAAAACGCCTGACTTATGATGCAATTTCATAGGTACTTCTCCCTGTGAGTGAATACACAAAATAATGAAAACCTTGCGGCTTTCACATCTTAAAAAGCCTTAGGCGTATACCATATACATCGCCTCGGGCAAATAGTCTTGTATAAGACCTAGGATCCGATTCCGGCGAAATTAAGACACGGAGGCCAATTTTTCCAACAGCTCATCCAGATTGGGCACGTCCGTATAGTCTTCGCTCATCTTCCCCGTGCCAGCCGGGCTCTTGCAGGTGAAGAACTTGCAGGGGCCTTCCAGGATGCGGATGCCGTGGACCGTGTTGCGGGGGATATAGACCAGATCGCCGGGACCGATGGTAAAGACTTCTTCGCCCAGCAGATGCGCCAGCCGGCCCTCCAGCAGATAGATCCATTGTTCATCGTTCGGGTGATAATGGGGCGGCGGCACTTCGCCTTCCTGGTAGGTCACAATGCCGACCTTGATAAACTCGCCCCCGAACTGCTTCATCATCACATTCGGGTTCACCACGTCGGGCGTCGCTTCCATTTCATCGGCTCGATAGATCGGCATCGGGTCGTCTCCCTGCCCCTGTTGTTGGCGTGATGGACCGCATATTAGCCATCGGCCGATCTTATTCACAAGCCCGATGTAACAGACCTTTGATCAGAGGTTGAAATCCCGGCATTTGGTCTGAATAGTAGGGCCCAGAAATAACCAACAGGGGATTGCGGCATATGTCCGACACGCTTATCAAGAACATGACATTACTTGACCACAACGGTCTCGACGGTTTCGGCGGGGTCGGGGAGGGCATGGCCCTTCAGGTCACGTCCAAAGGCCAGCGGGTGATGTGGATCGCCCACGAAGGCCCGCCCAAGAACTTCACCGGAGTCGATGTCACCGATCCGCGCAACACCAAGGTCATCTGCCAGACCGAGCTGCCGCACACAAATATGCGGTCGAATTCCCTTGAAGTTACCGGCGATATCCTGGCCGTGGCCTATCAGGTTTATGAGCTGGGGGTGGAGCCGGCGGGGATCGAGCTGTTTGATATTTCCGATCCGGAGAGCCCCAAATCCATCGGCTTCCATTCAACTGCGGGGCCCAATTCTCGGGGCGTGCACTGTCTGTGGTTTGTCGACGGGGAATATATTCACTGCGCCTCGGGCGCGCCGGACTTTGTGCCGCGTCATCCCCGCGATGATCAGTTCTACCAGATCATCGATGTCCGCAATCCGTCCAAGATGGAGGAAGTGGGCCGCTGGTGGTATCCGGGCACCCGCGACGGCGACAATGCCGAGCCGCCGGAGCGGATCAACCCGGAGCCGACGACCGACCTCCGGGGCGGAGACGCCTTCCGGCTGCATAACGCCAACGTTTATCCCAGCCATCCGGACCGGGCCTATCTCGGCTTTATCGACGGCGGCGGCTTCATTCTGGATATCTCCGACAAGGCCCATCCGGAAGTGATCACTAATTGGAGCCCCCACAATCCCTATCCGGGCTTCACCCACACCATGCTGCCCCTGTTCGACCGGGGCCTGATCATCGCCACCGACGAATGCATCAAGGACGATGCGGAAGACTGGCCCAAGCTCACCTGGGTGCTGGACGCCCGCAATGAAAAGAACCTGGTGCCGATCTCGACCCTGCCGCTGCCGCCGGTGGAGGAATACGGCCACAAGGGCGGGCGCTTCGGCTCGCACAATGTGCACGAAAACCGGCCTGGTCCGAGCTTCTATTCGGAGGAGATTATCATCGGCGCGTTCTTTAACGCCGGCATCCGGGTCTATGACATCAAGAACCCGTATCAGCCCGAATGCATCGCCTCCTTCGTGCCGCCGGGACCGGAAAACTCCCGCGTGCCGACCATCCAGATGAACGAGGTCTATGTGGACGAAAATGCCATCGTCTATTGCGGCGACCGCTGGGCCGGCGGCCTTTACGTCCTGGAGATGGATATTTAGAAAAACGTTTCTGACGCGAAGAAGAAAGGGGCGGCACCTGACAACAGCGCCGCCCTTTTTTGTTGGGGGGTAATGAATGCTATATCCAAGTCCGATCCCCGTAACCGAAAGAGGATTCAAAATATTTTAATCAGCTGGCCAAAATTTCATTGATTTCAATCAATCACGCGAACTCTTCCCCGGCGGGCACTTTATCAGCCTCTACAACTTTATTTATCCACGAAATGAGCTTTCTGGTCTCAGCCACACCTTTTTCTGTCGCGAGCCTAAGACTGTGTTCGAAGCTATCTGCATCAGGATAAAGGCTTTCAACATGTTTAGCGATTACATGAGCTTCGACTGAAGTGCTTGCTTGCGACATGACGTATTCAGTGATGCAATTTTTTTCAAATTCATGAAATTTGCCATCGCATCGGTCGATAAAAGCTAAAACCTGCATACTTAGTCCGCATTCGCGCAGAACGCCGTAAGTAGAATCGTCCGATGGGTAGTTCGCCAACAACTCTGCAGCGTCATCAAACGCTTGGCCTGTCTCGAGATCTACAACTTCTAACATTCTTGATGCTTTGAACGATCTTCTGGCCTGCCTTTCATGGCAAAATGCTGACACGAGTACATCGCTAACCTGTGGCTTAAGCGAATTCACGTTTATGCGTCTTTGACTTTCTGCTCCCTACGCATCCCTGTAAACGATACCGAAGCTTCGACCTGACCGAGGATGAGATTGCCCTGATTGAAATCCGGGAGTCCGAAGACGGTCCGCCGCCGGACGCCTGATCTTCTCGTGAGTTAATTTCAAAAAAACCTTGGTGGAGCCGGACGGAATCGAACCGACGGCCTCTACAATGCCATTGTAGCGCTCTCCCAACTGAGCTACGGCCCCTATACCAAGTTGTCTGGCCCGGGTTGGGTCCCCCTCATCATCTCTGGCTTTTGCCAATCAGGCCTGACCACTTCTGGTAATCCCTGATGAATGGCGGGGGCGCCGGGCGGGTAAGCGGAGGGAACATACGGAACATGCCCCGCCTTCTGCAAGTAAAAAGTCTCGGCTACGTGTCTTTGTCGTCGCCGTCGGAATCGACCGACCCCACAACCTCGCCGATATCCTCTTCGTCGCCGCCGATGTCGGACGTGTCCTCCATCAGGGAATCATCATCCTCGCCGTCGTCATCGGTTTCCAGGAGATCATCATCGATATCCAGATCGATATCGTCGCTGTCGCTATCCTCCGATTCCTTGTCGGGCGCGGGCGCGGTTTTGGGCTGGGCTTCCGCCGCCGCGTCCGTGGTCGAGCGGCGGGCTTTGGGCTTCTCCGCTTGATAGGGCGTTTCGCACTTCGGGCAGGCCGGATCTTTCTTGTTCATGTCGTAAAACTTCGCGCCGCAACTCTGACATGACAGTTTTGTTCCAAACTTTGCTTTCGTCACTCGACTTCCTTTCCTTTGCACGCGGGTGCGCTGGTTCGCCAAGCCCCCAGGGGCGGGCTAAAATTTTGCGGTCAATTGCCATTTTCAGTCGCCTCTGTCAAAACCAAATTTCACCGTCCCGCCCCGTCCCGGAAGTAGCCCCGCCCGGCCAAACATGCTAGAGACACAAGCGTTTTATTGGAGAGAATATCTCGTGCCTAAGATTACATCCCGCCCCGCCGCCCCATTGACCGGCCGGGTGTCCGTGCCGGGGGACAAGTCCCTGTCCCACCGGGCGTTGATGCTGGGCGCGCTGTCTGTGGGCGAAACCCGGATCACCGGCCTGCTGGACGGCCAAGACGTGCTGTCGACCGCCGGTGGGCTACGGATGCTGGGCGCGGAGATCGCGTGCGGGGAAGACGGCACGTGGTCGGTGCATGGCCGGGGCGTCGGCGGGCTGATCGAGCCGGCGGGCGTGTTGGACATGGGCAACGCCGGCACCGGCGCGCGACTAATGATGGGCATCCTGGCCGGCCATCCGTTCAACAGCACGCTGACCGGCGATGAGTCCCTCTGCGCCCGGCCGATGGAGCGGGTGATGGGCCCCTTGCGGCCCATGGGCGTAGCGTTCGAGGCGCGCACCGGCGGCCGCCTGCCGGTCACGGTCAAGGGCACGGACCGGTTGATCCCGACCAGCCAGGTAATGACCGTGGCGTCAGCACAGGTGAAATCCGCCGTGCTGCTGGCGGGTCTGCACGCGCGGGGCCAAACCACGGTGATCGAGCCGGTGGCGACCCGCGATCATACGGAAAACCTATTGGCCGCCTTCGGCGCGGAGATTTCGCGCGAAAAGACGGACGAGGGCCTGGCCATCACACTCACCGGGCAGCCTGAACTGACGGCGCGGGACGTGGTCGTGCCGGGCGATATCTCATCCGCCGCCTTTCCCCTGATCGCGGCGCTGATCACGGTGAGCTCGGACGTGACCGTCGAGCGGATCGGGCTCAACCCGCTGCGCACCGGGCTCTTGGACTGCCTCCTGGAAATGGGCGCGGATATCGAAATCGAGAGCCCCCGGGAACTGGCCGGTGAGCCCGCCGGGGACTTGCGGGCGAAAAGTTCCTCCCTCACCGGCATTACGGTGCCCGCCGAGCGCGCCGCCAGCATGATCGATGAATATCCGATCCTGGCCGTGGCCGCGGCTTACGCCGAGGGCGACACCGTGTTCGAGGGCGTGGGCGAGCTTCGGGTCAAGGAAAGCGACCGTCTGAGCGCCATCGCCGACGGGCTGATGGCCTGCGGCGTCGGCATCAAAGAAGAACAGGACCGGCTGACCATCCACGGGATCGGCGGCCCGCCGCCGGGCGGGGACAGCGTAGAGGCGCGCCTGGATCACCGCATCGCCATGTCGTTCCTGGTGATGGGGATGGCGGCGGAAAACCCGGTCGCTATCGATGACGGCGCGATGATCGAAACCAGCTTTCCGGGCTTTGCCGGCCTGATGAACGATCTCGGCGCGGCGTTGGAGAGTGACGGGTGAGCGCGTATCCCCACACGGTCATCGCCGTGGACGGCCCGGCGGCGGCGGGCAAAGGCGAACTGACCCGTCGGCTGGCGGCGCATTTCAATCTGGTGCGCCTGGATACGGGGTTGATCTATCGCGCCGTGGGCCTCAAGGTCCTCGATGGCGATGGTGGTCCTGCCGATGAGGCGACGGCGATTGCGGCGGCCAAGGATTTATCGTTCACCGAACTGGATAATCCCGATCTCCGCGGCGAGAGGGCGGCGGGCGCGGCGTCGAAAGTGGCGGCGATTCCCGATGTGCGCGCCGTGCTCCTGGAATTCCAGCGGGATTTTGCCGCCAATCCGCCCGACGGGTCCGCCGGCGTGATCCTGGACGGGCGCGATATCGGCACCGTGGTGTGCCCCGATGCGCCCACCAAAATCTTCCTTACGGCCAGCGTCGAGGTCCGCGCCGACCGCCGTGTTAAGGAGTTGCAACAGAGAGGCGAGGAAGCTATACAAGCGCGCATTCTGCGGGACATGCAGGATCGCGACACCAGGGATAAGTCTCGATCAGTGGCGCCCCTAGAGCCGGCCAAGGACGCATTCGTGCTCGACACGAGTGAATTGGACGCGGACGCGGCATTTGCCGCGGCGCTCTATTACATCGCATCGCAGAAGCGCACCTGACGCTTTTCGCCCCGTATTCAACGTGATCGAGGCGGAGATTGTCGTTTTAACGGTTTGCCCGCTGATTGGCGGGGGAACCATTTTTTGAACCGAAGACCGCCGGATCCAACCGGTTGGCCTGAATAGTACTAGAAGGATATGTTCACCATGGCTGATACCGCCAACGGGTCCGCTCAGGACCAAGATTTCCCGATGACTGATGAAAATTTCGCCGATCTCTTGAACAAGACGATGGGCGAGGAAAGCCGCCTGCAGGGTCAGGTCGTGACCGGCAATGTGCTGGCAATTGAAAATGATTTTGTACTGGTCGATGTGGGCCTCAAATCGGAAGGCCACATACCGATCAAGGAATTCACCGACGCCACCGGCTCGGCCAAGGTTATGGTCGGCGACAAGGTGGACGTTTTTGTTGAGCGTTTCGAGGGCCGCGACGGCTCCGTCATCCTGAGTCGCGATAAGGCGCGCCGGGAAGAAGCCTGGACCGTTCTGGAAAAAGCCTTCGAGGCGGAAGAGCGCGTTTCCGGTGTCATCTTCGGCCGGGTCAAGGGCGGCTTCACTGTCGACCTGTCCGGCGCCGTGGCGTTCCTGCCCGGCTCCCAGGTCGATATCCGGCCGATCCGCGACGTGGGCCCGCTGATGGGCAACCCGCAGGACTTCCAAATACTCAAGATGGACCGGGGCCGCGGCAATATCGTCGTGTCGCGCCGCGCTGTGCTGGAAGAAACCCGCGCCGAGGAACGTTCGGAGCTGATCTCCAACCTGAACGAAGGTCAGGTGCTGGAAGGCATGGTCAAAAACATCACCGATTACGGCGCGTTCGTCGATCTGGGCGGCGTGGACGGCCTGTTGCACGTCACCGATATCGCCTGGAAGCGCATCAATCACCCGTCCGAAGCTCTCCAGGTCGGCCAGACCGTCAACGTGCAGGTCATCCGCTTCAACCCGGAAAACCAGCGCATCAGCCTGGGCATGAAGCAGCTTGAGTCCGATCCGTGGGACGGCGTCGAGGCCAAATACCCGACCGAGACCAAGTTCAACGGCCGGGTCACCAACATCACCGACTACGGCGCGTTCGTAGAACTGGAGCCGGGCATCGAAGGCCTGGTCCACGTCTCGGAAATGAGCTGGACCAAGAAGAACGTCCATCCGGGCAAGATCGTCTCCACCAGCCAGGAAGTCGAGGTGATGATCCTCGACGTCGATTCGTCCAAGAGGCGGATCAGCCTGGGTCTTAAGCAATGCACGCCGAATCCCTGGTCCGACTTTACCGACAAGTACCAGGTCGGCGGCGAAGTGGAAGGCGAGATCAAGAACATCACCGAGTTTGGTCTGTTCGTCGGCCTCACCGAGGAAATCGACGGTATGGTGCACCTGTCCGATCTGGATTGGGTCAAGGCCGGCGAGGAACTGATCGGCGACTACAAGAAGGGTGACATAATCAAGGTGAAGATCCTTGATGTGGATACCGAGAAAGAACGGATCAGCCTGGGCGTGAAGCAGCTCACGGATGACCCGGTCAGCGGCACCCTCGACAAAATCAAGAAGGGCGACGTTGTCACGTGCACTGTTACCTCGGTTCAGGACAACGGCATCGAGGTTACCATCATGGACGACCTGCCCGGCTTTATCCGCCGCGCCGATTTGTCCCGGGATCGCTCCGAACAGCGCCCCGACCGGTTTGCCGCCGGCGAGGTGGTGGACGCCAAGGTCACGTCGATCGACAGGTCTTCCCGGAAGATTTCTCTCTCCATCAAGGCCCGCGAGGTCGAGGAAGAGAAGATCGCCATGGCGGAATACGGTTCTTCCGATTCCGGTGCGTCACTGGGTGACATTCTGGGCGCCGCGCTGAAGGAACGGGCGCAGGCGCAGGAGTCTGACGAAGACGAAGCCCCCGCTGAGGATGCCGAAGCGCCGGCTGAAGAAGCCGCCGCCGAAGAACCGGCTACCGAGGAAGAAAAGAAAGAGGCTCCGGCCGAAGAGGCCAAGGAAGCCGCGCCCGCCAAGAAAAAGGCAGCTGCTCAAAAGAAGGCGGCTTCAAAGAAAAAGGCGGCGTCTAAGAAAAAGGCAGCCGCCAAGAAGAAGGCGGCGGACGACTAAGCGTTCGCCGTCCTATCCGGTCCCCGTCGAAGCAGCATAGGATTGCTCTACCATGGCCCAGGATGCGGACAGCTATTTTGACCGACGGCGATTGAAGCGCCGCTTGACGTTTTGGCGTCTGGCGGCCATCGCCGCGGTAGCTGCTCTGGCAATCGTGGCCTTCGGACAATTCGACTCGTTCGATCGGGGCGATCATGTCGCCATCTTCGACGTAGACGGCATCATCGTGGATGATCCGCGCCGGGATGCGCTGCTGAACGATGTGGCCGAGGACCCGGACGCCAAGGCCTTGATCGTTCGCATCAATAGCCCCGGCGGTACCGTGGTTGGCGGCGAATCTTTGTATCTGACCTTGCGCGACGTGGCGAAGAGAAAGCCCGTGGTCGCGGTATTGCGGGAACTGGCGACGTCGGCCGGTTACATGGCGGCGATCAGCGCCGATCACATCGTCGCCCGCCAATCAACCATCACCGGTTCCATCGGCGTTCTACTCCAGACCACGGATGTGACCGAGCTGCTCAGCAAAATCGGCGTGAAACCCGAAGTGATTAAAAGCTCGCCGTTGAAGGCCCAGCCCAATCCGATGGAGAAATTCTCTCCGGAAGCCCGGGAGGCAACGGAAGCCGTTATCAAAGACATGTATGAAATGTTCGTCTCTATGGTTTCGCTCCGGCGCAATTTTGACGGCGCCAAAACGCGGGAGCTGGCCGACGGCCGCATCTTCACCGGCCGCCAGGCCCTGATAAACGGATTGGTGGACGTGTTGGGTGGCGTTAAGGAAGCGCGGGTCTGGCTTGAATCAAACAAAGGGGTGGCGAAATCGCTGCCGCTCCTCCGCGTTGCGCTCAAGAAAGAGCGGGATCGGCTGCGCGATATTCTGGAAGACGTAGTCGGAAAAACAGTTTTTTCTGAACGACTTAGGCTTGACGGGTTGATCTCGCTTTGGCACGCTAACGTCAAATAAGGCAACTTTAAGAATGGTTTAACCCTGTTCGGCCGCTTCATTTAAATTAGGGCCGTCAAACAAGGGCGAGGAAAATGACCAAGTCGGAATTGATTGCGTATCTCGCTGAAGAGAACCAGCACCTGTTTCAACGGGATGTGGAAAGGATCGTCACGACCATCTTTGACGAGATCGCCTCCGCCTTGGCGCGTGGCGACCGGGTCGAGCTTCGCGGATTCGGCGCCTTCTCGGTAAAACAGCGGGATTCCCGCATCGGTCGCAACCCGCGCACCGGTGAAGCCGTTCAAGTGTCTGCAAAACGCGTTCCCTATTTTAAAACCGGGAAGCAGCTGCGGGAAAAGCTCAACGCGTAAACGCTTCCCATGGTGACGCCGCCAAGGGGGATTTCACTCGGTGACGAAACTTATTTCCTGGATTGCCATGCTGGTGATCGGCGTTCTGGGCATTCTATTCGCCGTGTCCAACCGCACCGAGGTGGTCCTGGGTATCTGGCCATTGCCGTATCAGTTGCCGGTTCCGTTCTACGCGCCGGTCATGGCGGCGGCGTTGCTCGGGTTCATTGGCGGCGCCATCGTCGCCTGGTTTTCCGCCGGCGCGTTTCGCCGGCGGGCGCGCTCCGCCTCGCGCAAGGCCAATGATCTCGAAAGGGACTTGGAAAACCTCAAGAACAAGATCGCCGAACTGGACGCGGAAAAGAAACAAAAACCAACCGCCTGACGCCCAATTCGTGTTAAACGTTTCTGGCGTCGCCCCGGCGCCTTCTGTATAAACCTCTCACCATTTTCAACATACCGGACGGGCTGATCATGAGCCAATCGCCGCAAGACAGAATCTACGTTGCCCTGGATACGCCGGATATCGAAAAGGCGGTAAGCTGGGCCGGCATGCTCAAGGGACTGGTCGGCGGCATGAAGGTCGGGAAAGAGTTTTTCACCGCTCAGGGCCCGGCCGGCGTCCGCCGTATCTCCGAATTGGGTATGCCGGTGTTTCTGGACCTCAAGTTTCATGACATCCCCAACACCGTGGCCGGCGCGGTACGCTCCGCCATTCCGATGGGCCTGAAGATCCTCAACGTTCATGCGTCGGGCGGCAAAACCATGATGGAGACGGCGATCAATACCGCCAAGGAAGAAGCGGCAAACCAAGGCGTGGACCGGCCCCTGGTGTTCGCGGTGACCGTACTGACCTCTATGGACCGGAGTGACCTGGCCGGCATCGGTGTGGATGCGGAGCCCATTGACCAGGTCAAGCGGCTGGCGCGGCTTACCCAAGACAGCGGGTTGGACGGCGTGGTCTGCTCGGCGGCAGAGATCGAGGCCCTGCGCGCCGAATCCGGACCTGACTTTAAGCTGCTGACGCCGGGTATCCGCCCGGCCTGGTCGGTAGCCGGGGATCAAAAACGGGTGGTGACCCCGGCGGATGCGGTGAAGCGCGGCTCCAATTTTCTGGTGATTGGCCGGCCCATCACCGGCGCTAATGATCCGGCGGAGGCGGCCAAGCGGATCACCGACGAATTGGCGTCTGCGTAACAATGCCGCTTCAGGTAAAAATCTGCGGACTGGACCGGATCGAGGCCGTCGATGCGGCGATTGAAGCCGGAGCGCGCTGGACCGGGTTTGTCTTTTATCCGCTGTCGCCCCGCAATCTATCGCCGGAAGAGGCGGCTCTGCTGACCGCGCGGATGACCCAGCTGGTCGATGCGGTTGGTCTGTTTGTTGATCCTACCGACGACGAGCTGTCGGCGGTGTTGGATAAAAATCTGCTAGATATGATCCAGCTTCATGGCCAGGAAACGCCCGAACGGGTCGCCGAGGTGAAAGCGCTGACGGAGTTGCCGGTAATGAAGGCGATTAAGATTTCTACGTCGGAGGATGTAACAGCCGCCAGCGCCTATTTCGACGTAGCTGACCAGCTTCTGCTAGACGCAAAAGCCCCGGCCAATATGGAGGGCGCATTGCCTGGCGGCAATGCGTTGAGTTTCGACTGGGGGCTATTAATCGATCACGAGATCAATTTCTCTTGGATGCTGGCCGGCGGACTGACGCCCGAAAATGTAGCGGAAGCGGTCGCCGTGACCGGGGCCCAAGCGGTGGATGTCTCCTCGGGTGTGGAAGCGGAACCGGGGGTGAAGGACCTGGCCAAGATCGCCGCGTTTATGGACGCCGCCGGCGAGTTGTAAGATTTCACTCGATTTTTCAGGGCTCAGAAGTTAAGTACCCACCACACGAATAGATTAACGCTATGACAAAATTGAACACCTATCGCGGCGGTCCGGACGAAAACGGCCACTTCGGCATTTTCGGCGGGCGCTATGTGGCGGAAACCCTGATGCCGCTGATGCTGGCCGTCGAACAGGCCTATTTGGAGGCCAAGGACGACCCGGCGTTTCAGGCCGAGATTGACTCCTATCTCAAGACCTATGTGGGCCGGCCGACGCCGCTCTATCACGCGCAGCGGATGAGTGAGTATCTGGGCGGGGCCAAGATTTACTTCAAGCGCGAAGACCTGAACCATACCGGTGCGCACAAGGTAAACAGCTCCATGGGCCAGATTTTGCTGGCCCAACGTATGGGCAAGAACCGGATCATAGCCGAAACCGGGGCCGGCATGCACGGCGTGGCGACCGCGACGGTGTGTGCGCTGTTTAATCTGCCCTGCACGGTCTATATGGGCGCGACCGACATCGACCGTCAGGCGCCAAACGTCAATCGGATGCGCATGCTGGGCGCGGAGATCGTGCCGGTCACGTCGGGTTCGTCGACGCTCAAGGATGCGATGAACGAGGCGCTCCGCGACTGGGTCGCTAATGTGGAAGACACGTATTACCTGATCGGTACGGTGGCCGGGCCGCATCCGTATCCCTCCATGGTCCGGGATTTCCAGTCGGTGATCGGCGATGAAACCCGTGAACAAATCCTGGAGACGGAAGGCCGGCTGCCCGACAGTCTGGTCGCCTGCATCGGCGGCGGCTCCAACGCCATGGGCCTGTTCCACCCGTTCCTGGACGACGGGACCGTGCGTATCATGGCGGTGGAAGCCTCCGGTGAGGGGATCGAGACCGGCAAGCACGCGGCCAGTCTGAACGCCGGCGCACCGGGCGTGCTTCACGGCAACCGCACGTTCCTGCTGCAGGATGGAGATGGCCAGATCGCCGAGGCCCATTCCATTTCCGCCGGCTTGGACTATCCGGGGATTGGTCCGGAACATGCCTGGCTCCACGATATCGGCCGGGCTGAGTATGTCTCCGCCACCGATGACGAGGCAGTGGAGGCGTTCCAGATGACCACAAGGCTGGAAGGGATTATCCCGGCCCTCGAATCCGCCCACGCCGTCGCCCACGCGATGCGCATTGCCGGCGATCTGCCCAAGGATCATCTGATGGTGATCAATATGAGCGGGCGCGGCGACAAGGATATGGACTCGGTCCAGCGCTATCTGGACGCTCGGAAATGAGCGTCGAAACCCGCATTATCCGCTGCTTCGCCTCGTTAAAGGCAGAGGGCCGGCCCGGCCTGGTGACTTTTATCACCGCTGGCGATCCGGATCGGGAAACCTCTCAAGTCATTTTGGATAAGCTGCCCGAGGCCGGTGCGGATGTGATCGAGCTCGGCATGCCGTTTTCCGATCCCATGGCGGACGGTCCGGCGATCCAAGCTTCCAGCCAGCGGGCGCTCAAAGCCGGTGCCAACATGAAACAAACCCTGGAGATGGTCCGCAATTTCCGCAGCCACGACGACGAGACGCCGATTGTCCTGATGGGTTATTTCAATCCGATCTACATTTATGGCGTGGAGGCGTTTTTGGATGACGCCAAGGCCGCCGGGGTGGACGGACTGATCATCGTCGATCTACCGCCGGAAGAAAACGAGATGCGGGACGGCCTAGATCGGACCGGCATTGACTTGATTTACCTGACCTCGCCGACCACCGACGATGCGCGCTTGCCCGCGGTGGTCAAGAATGCTAGCGGCTTTGTCTATTACGTCTCCATTACTGGGATCACCGGCACCCGGTCCGCCGACGCAAAAGACGTGGCGGCGTCGGTCGAGCGGCTGCGCAAACATACCGATCTGCCCATCGCCATCGGCTTCGGCATCAAGACGCCGGAACAAGCCCGTGAGTTTGGCGCGTGCGGCGATGCCGCCGTGGTCGGCTCCGCCCTCGTTGGCCAGGTCGCCGATAATCTCAATGACGACGGTTCTCCCAAAGCCGGCTGCGCCGATGCGGTGTTAAGCCTGGTGACGGATCTGGCCCAGGGAGTGCGCGCTGTCTGAGCCCGTTGATCTGGTTGAGCGGCTCAACCGGCTTCATCCCCGGGTCATCGACCTGTCCCTCGGCCGGATTGAGCGGCTCCTCGACAAACTTGATAATCCCCACGACAAACTGCCGCCGGTGATCCATGTGGCCGGCACTAACGGCAAAGGCTCCGTGGTCGCCTTCATGCGCGCCATGGCGGAAGCGGCTGGGCTCAAGGTCCATGTCTATACCTCGCCCCATCTGATCCGGTTTAACGAACGCATCCGGCTAGCCGGCGAACTGATTACCGATGAAGCGCTTCACGGTCTCTTGGAAGAATGCGAGGCGGCCAACGGCGACGACCCGATCACGTTTTTCGAGATGACCACGGCGCTGGCGTTTCTGGCTTTTGCGCGAGCGCCGGCCGATTTGGTGCTGCTGGAAACCGGTCTGGGCGGGCGGCTGGACGCGACCAATGTGGTCAAGCGCCCGGCGGCTACGGCGCTCACGCCCATCTCTATCGATCACGTAGGCTTTTTAGGCGACGACATCAGAGGCATCGCCGCCGAGAAAGCCGATATCATGCGAAAAGACGTGGTCTGCGCTTCCTCTGCCCAATCCCTGGACGTGGCGGAGGTCATCCGCACCAAGGCCGATGCGCACGGGGCAAAATTGTGGATGTCCGGCGAAGACTGGTCTTTCCAGACCGGCCCAGATTGCGTCCGGATCAAAACGCCGAAACGGGATCATGTGTTTGAGCCGGCGGCGCTTACCGGTTGGTTTCAACAGGCCAACGCGGCCCAAGCGGCTGCTGCGCTGGATGCGGTTTTGGGGTTCAGTTTCGAGAACGAAGAAATTCAGGCCGGCATGGCGTCGGTGGAATGGCCGGGCCGCTTGGTCCGCCTGACCCGTGGCCCGCTTGTCGAAAGTCTGCCTGACGGTTGGGAACTTTGGCTGGACGGCGGGCATAATCCGGGCGCGGCGGAGGTCATCGCCGCGGAGATCGCCACCTGGACGGAGAAACCGATCTGTCTGGTCACCGGGATGATCAACACCAAGGACGCCGACGGATATATAAGCCCGCTGGTGCCGCACATCGCCGGATTGACCGCCGTGACGATTACCGGCGAAGACGCGGCCTTGCCGGCGGACGAGGTGGTCGGTGCGGCCAAGCGCGCCGGGATCGATGCCGATACCGCCGAAGACTTCCGGGCCGCGGTTAACGCCATTCCCGGTAAATACCCCAGGCCCGGCCGGATTCTCATTGGCGGCTCCCTTTATCTAGCGGGCCAAGTGCTGCAGGATCATGGCTAGTATGACTACCTTGCCCAGTCCATCCCTCCGCCGCCGCCTTGAATCTTTCGAGCCGTCGCCCGAAATGGCCTATGGCCTGATTGCCTTCGCCACATTCCTGTGGGCGTCCAGCGTGGTGATTGGCCGAGGGGTGCATACGGAAATTCCACCGGTCGGCCTGTCGTTCTGGCGATGGGGGGTGGGCGCTCTGTTCCTGCTGCCCCTGGTGCTGCCCGATTTGGGCGCGAAGAAAAAGATGATCCGGGGCCACTGGAAACTGATCCTGCTGTTGGGCGTCCTCCAGGTGGGCAGTTCCACCTTCATCATGCTGGCGGTCAATTTCACCACGGCGCTCAACAGTGCGCTGATCAACGGCTCCCAGCCGGCCCTCACAGCGGTCGTGGCCTGGATATTGATTCGCGACCAGGTGACCTTAGGCCAGAGCCTGGGTATCGCCGCCGGCGTGTTCGGCATCGTCATTATCGTGGTTCGCGCTGATCTGGAGGTCATCCTGGGCATGCAGCTGAACCAGGGAGACGGCTACGCGGTCCTGGCCATTATCGGCTGGGGTATTTACGCCGTGTTGCTGCACCGTTTGCCCAAGGAATTGGGCGTGACCACCACCTTATTCCTGATCATCGCAACCGGTTCGCTCGCCATGCTGCCATTCTATGTTTTTGAAAGCCTGGTATTCCGCCCAGTACCCCTGACCGCCGACGTGGTTGGGATCGTCGTCGGTATGGCAATCTTTATCTCGGTGTTATCGGTTTTCGTCTGGAATGCGGGGGTGCGCTCCGTCGGGCCCAACCGGGCTTCGATCTTTCTCAATCTGGTGCCGGTGTTCGGCGCGGTGCTGGCGGTGGTGACCTTGGGCGAACGCCTGCAACTGTTTCATCTGGCCGGCGCGGTGCTGGTCTGCGCCGGTATCTCCATGGTGATCCTGTTTAAGCGCAAGGCCCCACCGTCAGGCGAACCAAATGGTGCGGATCAGGACGGCGACCCCCATAAATAAAAGAAAATAGAGCAACAGCCTGAGGAACAGCGGGTCAGGCACCCGGTGAAATACCCAGGTGCCGACCCGGCTGAAGATCAGCATGGACGGAAATAGGATCAAGATGACGATAAGGATCGCTGGCGCAAACTGGGAGGCTATCACGATGGAGATGGCCGAGACGCCTTCCTTGATGAACGCCATTGCATTAAGACTGGCCCGGGTCACCTTGGCGGACGTATCCCGCGCCAGCATGTAGACCACAATGGGCGGCCCGCCGATGCCGGCGGCGGTGCCGGTGGTGCCGGCAAACGCTCCGACCAAAAACGAAATAAGTGTGGTTTTTTGGCCGCAATAGCGCCAGCCGCTCATCATTAAGAGCGCCGAGCCGATTACCAGACAGGCGATGACGATCCGCATGGTGTCCGCTGACACGACGATCAGGATGTAGACGCCCAGCGGCGTCGCGGCCAAGCTGCCGATGAAGAGCGGGATGATGGGTTTCCATTCGGCTTCCCGCGCTGCGCCGGGAAACATGGGCGTCATTACCATGACATCGATGGCGAGCCCGATGACCACAGCTTCCGCCGGGATCATCATCAGACTGAACAGGGGCACCATGACGAGGGTGGTGCCGAAGCCGGCAAAGCCGCGCAGGAAGCCGCCCAGTCCGGCGATCATCAACAGGGCGATCCATTGGCCAATCGTGTAGTCGAGTCCAAAATCGGTGAGCGGGATCACTGGGATAGCCGAAGAGAGAAGTTAGGGTGCGGGCGCCAGGATGCCGAGCTCCAGGAACTTAGCGAGCCTGGTATCGCGAAACTTATCAACCGCTTCGGCGATGGCCTGGGCTTCGTTGCCGCCGTCGACCACCATTTCTCGGCCTGATTCCAGCAGCCGGTTGAAGGCCCAGTCGGCAACGCCGTCCCGATTGGATTCAACCGAGCAGAGCGCAAACAAAGCGTCCGCCATAGAAACTTCCATACCGATGCCGGCACTACCGCCGGCCAATCCGATGGCCGGTTGGGTCAAAAGCCGTTTCTTGAGATGGCTGAGATTGACCGCGCCGGTTAAGTCAAACCGGTCGGCGGTAAGTGCGGCTTCGTCCGGCGCGGTTGTTTCGCCGGCGAAAGGCAGAACCTGGCCGCCGGCGGTCAGGAACCGGATCGTATCCAGCACCAGCTCGGGACCGTAAGATTTTAGACCATCCATTCCCACCAGGTCCCGGCCTCGCTTAGCCCCTGTCGCCAGATGCTCAAGCACATTGCCGAACAAATCGGCGGCATAGTTCAGCTCCACATCGCCGAACATCACGGTCCGGTTAAACTGATCCAGCACGCAGGTAAGCCCGAACGGCGTGTCCATGAGGATGTCCGCCTGTTCGACTTCACTCAGGTTATTGCCGCCTTTGACAAATACGTCCTTGCGGAAGCGCTGGTTGCGGATGAAGTCCCCATGGGTCTCGAACTCGATCCGGGTCGTGGATTTTTTCAGCAGGTCATGAAATTCCGCCGGGGCGGCCAGATCGACAAAATTAAGATGGGGAATGGCGCTGCCGGAATAATTTAATCCCGCGCTCCGCATTTCCGTAGCGACCTGATGGAAGTAATAGGGTTTGACCGCCTCGCCGAAGAATTCATGGGCGACGTAGGTTGTGTCATGCTTGGCGATCTGATCGACAAAGGCCGCCGCCGGCGGGTTGTCGGCGAAGTAGCCGGCCTTATTGTCTTTCAGAAACTGCAGGAAATCCAAGCCGGCCTGAGCCTTGGTGCGGGTGTCGCCGGCCGTATCCTTGGTATGATCCAGCACCAAATCCCTGAGCGGCGCTATGGCGGCCCAGCCGGGCAGCGTGTCATAGCTGACATAGACGATGCCGCCGTCCTTGAGATTGGTTTTCAGAAATTCACGAAGGGCGTCGCGGGCGCCGGGATCAATCCAGCTGTAGACCCCGTGCAGGGTGATGAAATCAAACTGGGGCAGCTCGGTCTCCGCTAGGCTGGTGAAATCCAGCTCTTGAAATGCGGCGTTGGCGAGGCCCGCATCGCCGGCGATCCCGGCGGCGCCCTCGATGTGCTCGCCCATCAGATCGATGCCGGTGAACTCCCCTTGGGGGAACAATTCCGCCAGGATATTGACGCTCACCCCGTTGCCACAGCCGAGCTCGCAATAGGTGAAAGCGTCGTCCAGGGGCCGGGGCCGCTGGCCGTTCAGGGCGCAGATATAATTGAGGTAGACCGGGCTGAGTTCTCCATAGAAACCCCAGGTGTAGGGGGTGTCAGTGACATAACCGCTCATGTCTATCCCCCCAACTATGGAACCCCGCCCGTGACGGCGGGGTTCATAGAAGACACAAGGCAGCCGGGGACAATTACCGGCGTCCGATCTTTAGATGACGGATTCAATCCATTCCTTGAGCTTGCTCTTCGGCAGGGCGCCGACTTTCATGTCGGCCACTTCGCCGTTCTTGAACAGCATCAGGGTGGGAATGCCGCGGACGCCATAGTTCGACGGCGTCATCGGATTTTCGTCGATATTGACCTTGGCGATGGTCATCTTGCCTTGCAGCTCTTCGCCGATTTCATCCAGCGCGGGCGCGATTTGCTTACAGGGGCCACACCATTCCGCCCAAAAATCGACGAGAACGGGCTCGTCCGAGCCCAAAACGTCGGCTTCAAACGAGTCGTCGGTTACTTGCTTTGCCATGTCGGTTTCCTATCGTTGGGCGGCCTTCTCGGACGCCGCCGATTAGATGTTATTACAAATTCAATGTATGTTCGCGCTCAAATGCCGTCAAGCCGCCGGCGGGGTCAGAAGGGCGCCGTCGAGTTCCATCAGGTGCGGCCCGTCCGTCCAAAGCAAATAACAGCGAATCGGTCGGTCGGGATAGATCGCCGTTAGCGCCTCTCGGTAGGCGCCCATCTGGCCCAGATAGAGGACGGAGACGTCTTCGGGGCGCGCCGGTGGCGGGCGGTTGGTCTTATAGTCGATAATCTCGATGGCCTCGGGCGTGACCGCCAATCGGTCGATCTGCCCGGAGATCACTTGACCGTTAAGATGGCCGACGATGGGCACCTCGGCACGGGACTCGGGTCCGAACACTCTTGCATGATCGGGATGGTGCAGCACCGCCAACGTTTCTTCGGTGATGGCGGCTTGGGTCTCGGGGTCCAGTTCATGCGCGGCGCGCGCCAAATACGATTTCGCCGCCTCCTCCCGCTCTCCCGGTGGCAGATCGGGCAGGGTTTGCAGCAACGCGTGGATGATGTTGCCCCGCTTGAACCGGTAGCCGTCATCGCCGCTCAAGGGGGATTGCACCGCCGGTTCTTCCTCCGTCGGGCGCGACGGGGCAAGGGGCACGGGCGGGGCGGGTTCATCCGGCGGCGGGGTGTCCGCCCAGGCCGGTAAAGGCGCGCGCGGCTCGATGTCCTGTGTCTCAAAGTCTTCGACTTCATCCAACTGCGGTGAGGTGAGACGCAAAATCGTGGCGCCATCAGTCTCATCGGCTTCGGCCAGGAACGGGTCTTCTACTTCCTCTGCGTTGCCGCCCAGACCGCGCTTCACCAGATTGTACCAGCAGCCTTCTGGCGCGGCTGTCTTGTTGGCCCAGCCGCAGATGTAGAGCCGGTCTTCGGCACGGGTGAGCGCCACATACAACAGCCGACGGTATTCCCGGTCCCGCTCCTGCGTAATCCGGGTGCGCTCAGTCTCCGCCACTGTTTCATAAGCCCCGCGGCGGGGCGGCCACAGCATCAGCTCGCCGCCGGTATCATCCTTCGGCCATAGCAGTGTGAACCCGGCGCGGGGGACCTGCATCGTGTCCGGCAGGAAAACAATCGGCGCTTCCAAGCCCTTGGCCCCATGGACGGTCATGACGCGGACGGCATCCGACCGGGCCTGTTCCAAATCGCGCTTCACCTCCGTCTCGCCCGATTCCAGCCAATAGAGAAAGCCTTCCAGGGTCGGCGTGTGGGAGTCTTCGTATGAAATCGCCAGGTCCAAAAACTCGGAGATCGGGTCCAACGCGTCCGGTCCCAGCCTGTGGAGCAGTTTCTCCCGTCCCCCCAACGCGCCCAGGATATGACTGTAGAGCTCAAACGGCGGCATGGTGTCGGCCTGCCGACGCAGCCCGCTCAACAGATCAAACGCGGCCGCCAAGCGTTGGGAGGCGTCCCGTTTATCGGAAAGCGCCTGCCACAGGGCGCCCGGCCGGTCATAGGCCAGCTCGAACAGGTCGTCTTCTGTCAGCCCGGCGATGGGCCCTTTCAGCACCGTCGCCAGAGTCAGATCGTCTTCCGGCAGCAGCAACACCCGGCCCAGCGCAATCAGGTCCATCACAGCCATTTGATCGGTTAGCACCATCCGGTCCACACCGGCGACGCCGATCTCCCGGTTTTTGAGCGCGCGCACTATCTCTTCGACGATGGGGCCTCGGCGGCGCACCAGGATCATGATGTCGCCGGGCTGGATGGGCCGGTTCTTCGACTCCAGCAATTCCTTGTCGTCGATCATGCACTTGATGCGTTTGGCGATCAGCTGGGCCAGCCGGTTTGCGGTCGAGTCTCCCTGGATGCGCTCGACCGGCGGCTTCCAGGGAATGGTGGCGTCGATCTCCCGGACGTCGACCGGCGGCCAGAGCTCCACCAGGCTCGCCTCGCCGGCGCGCTTGGGGATGTGTTCCATCACATCATCATCGAAGCTGAGCCCGTCCTTGGCCCCGTCTTGGGCGAAGATCAGATCGACGGCGCTGAGCACCTTGGGCGCGGATCGGAATGACACGTTAAGATCAACCTCGCGCCAGCGGTCTCTGGCGGCGGGGATGGTTTTGGCGAAATGTTCCCGCATTTCCCGGAAGGATTGCGGGTCGGCGCCCTGGAAGCTGTAGATGGATTGTTTCAGGTCGCCGACGGCAAAGATGGTGCGCCGGTTGTCGTGGGCGTCCTCGCCGGCAAAAAATTCTTCGGCCAGAGCCTCGACCACGCGCCATTGTTCCGGGCTGGTGTCCTGGGCCTCGTCGATCAGGATGTGATCGATGCCGCCGTCCAGCTTATAGAGCACCCAAGGGGCGATGCCCGGTTTCTGCAACAGCCGCGCCGTTTCCAGAATAAGGTCGTCATAATCGATCAGCGCCCGGCGTTCCTTTTGCCGGCGGTAGGCGGCCAGCAACGCGTCGCCCAGCCGCAAGAGCCCCGCTGTAGCGTGAGCCGTGGTGGCGGCCCGGGCGCGCAGGTAGGCGGCGTGGACCCGCTCGGCCTCGACAGCGAGGATGCTTACCACAGCCGGATTATCCTCCGTCAGTTTCTTGGTCATCAGGGATTTGCGGATTTGCAAGTCGCTCTCGTTCCGGGCCGCGGTTAAATAAGCGTCCGCATAGTCATCGAACGGAATGGCCGAGTCGCCCTGTGGCGTCAGCCAGGCGGTGATCAATTCGCCCCGCCTGATATCCGTCTTGGCGCCGGTCAGCAGAACCTCGATAGCCGTGCGGAGCCCGATTTCGTCGGCGTTGGCCGGGTTGCCCGCTTCGGCAAAAATAGTGTCTTCCGTTTCCTCCGGGCTCACGCCGAGCCTATGAAACACGCGGCTGACCAGGTTCCCGATCCCGTCCGCCTCGTCGATCAACCTGGCCAGCCGGCCGCGTTCCCGGGTCAGGGTGGCCAGGATTTCCGGAAACTTGGATTCATGCAGATGCTGGGTGACCTCGCCGATTGCCATAGCTAGTGGGCTCTCTGCGCCTGTTTGGATGTGCGCCAGTACGGTCTCCCGCGCCTGATGAAGAAGCTCATCCGAGTCCCGCTCATCCATCAGTTTGAAGTGCGGCGTGAGGTCAGCCTCCAGGGGAAAGCGCCGCAGCACCGATTGGCAGAAGGCGTGGATGGTTTGGATGTTCATGCCGCCCGGCGTGTCCAATACCCGCGCGAACAATTGCCGCGCGGTCTGCATTTGGAACTTGTCGGGCTTGTAGCCCAACAGAAGCGCCAACTGTTTCCGCAGGCCTTTGTCGGCCATCATGGTCCAGGCGCCGAGCCGATTGGCGATGCGGTTTTCCATCTCCGCCGCTGCCGCGCGGGTAAAGGTTAGACACAGTAGTTTCTCCGGCGCACTGCCGGCGACCAGCAGGCTCAACACCCGGTCGGTGAGCACTTTGGTTTTGCCGGTGCCGGCGGACGCCGACACCCAGGCCGAGACCCCCGGATCGGCCGCCCGGCGTTGATTAATGGTGGCCGCTTCGACGGCAGTGATCTCGGTCACTGATCGCCTCCGCCGGCAACCATCCATTCCTTGATTCGCGCCAGATGTTCATAGTCGGAATATTTTGGTGCCGCATCCGGGCGGGGCCGGGCGAGATAGGGCGTCTCCTCACGGGCGAAATCCCGGATCAGTGCCTTCAGCCCGTCCAATGCTTCCGCCGTCAGCGCCGCGATATCGTCCCCGGCGTCCTTGATGTCACCCGCCTGCCTGCCGCCACCGAGCCGCCAATAATCCAGCGCGGCGACCTTGCCGGCGGGTAAATCCTTAAACGACCCGCTTTCGGCGATGACCGCCTCCAACGGCAATTGCGGGGCAAAGCCGGCGGCGACCTCCTTCTTGGAGGGCGGCGCACCGGTTTTATAGTCGATGATGCGCAGGGTGCCGTCCGCCAAAGTGTCGATCCGGTCGGCAAAGCCGGTCAAGGTAAAGTCTGACTCGTCCTGGGAAATCTTCATCTCACCGTTGATTTCGCTGGCGATGGCGGTGATGCCGTTCCGCGATAGCCGTTCGTGCGCGACGAACCAGTCGGCGATGCGCAAAAATCTTGGCCACCAGAACGCCGCGACGCCGGGATAAGCGATGACGCTCTCGAATTGCTTCTCGCCGAACCCGATCAGGTGATCCAATGCGTCGTCGGGCAGAGGTGCGTCTGCCGGAAAGGCGGTCAGGAAATCATCGAGGCTGTGATGGATCAAGGAGCCGTAATCCGCCGCATCGGGCGCCGCGTCCAGCGGCAACAATGCTCTTAGGCCCAGAATATGCCTGGCATAAACGGCATACGGGTCGCGCATCCAGGTTTCCACCTGGGTGACGGACAATTGCGTGGGCCGGGCGGCCAGCGGCGGGCGTGGCGCGGGCGGGGAGACCGGGGCGTACCCGTCCGATGCATCCAGGATCGACTGCCAATATTCCCATGGATCGCTTGGATGAAGCGCGGTCCTCAGGTCAAACCCGTCCAGGAACCGGTCCAGGCGCAACCGCCAGCGCGCCGGGACGGTGGGGGAGCCGTCCACCCGCCGCGCCCGGGTCAGGATCACCTCTTTGGCGCAGGCGGCCTGTGCGAAATCATGGGCGGTCAGGCCGATCCGGCGTTCCGGAAGCGGCAAGCCAAAGCGCTGACGCATGGGCCGGCTCATCCACGGATCGGATTGGGTGTCCGGTGGCCAAGTGCCCTCGTTCAGCCCGCCAAGGATAATCAGGTCTGCATGTTGCAGCCGGGCTTCCAGCAGTCCCCAGATATTCAGTCTGGGGTGCCGGCCATAGCGGGGCCGCACCGCCCGGCCCGACATCAGGGTTTCCAAAAGCGCCGGATAGTCCCCGGGCGGCATGTCGCCAAGACTTCCGGCCGCGTCGATCAGTTCGGTGGTGAAGTTTGCAGCTGCCTCACCGTCTTCGCCGCGCCACAACCGGTCGGGCCCGGTGGTCTGATCATCCGCCGCCATGGCTTCGGCAAACGTGATGTGAGAATCGACGAGATCAGGGAGCGCGACAGTGTTCTCTCTCATCAGTGCGGCGAAGGACGCTGCAGCTGCCGCCATCGTTTCCAGCCAGGGGATCAGAGGCTGATGCTGTTCTTTGGTGAGCGCCTTTTTCAGCCCCTCCAAGCCTGCTTCCGGGCGGGGCCCGCGCAGCGCCGCGATCTCTATCGCTCGCACCCAGTCGCGGAGGGCCGCCGGCGCTTGCCCCCCGGCGGCCAGAGGATGCTTGAACAGGGCCAGCAATGAGAGGGGCGAGAACTCGTCGGCGACCGCCTCGGCCGTCAGTTTCAGAAACATACCGGGCGGCGTGTTGGCCAATGGCTGGCCGGCGGAATCATCGATCTCGATGTCCCAACGGCGGAGCTCCGCCGCCGCCCGCCGGGCGAGGGAGCGATCTGGGGTCACCAGCGCTGCGGTGCGTTCCGGCGTTTCCAGGGCCTGGCGCATCATCAGGGCGATGGCCACGGATTCCTCCTCCGGGCTTTCGAAGTCGGCCACAGACAGGCCGGCCATCGCCGCTTCACCGGGTGCGTCTTCGTCCCGCCAGCGATCTGTCGCCGCCGCCGGGCTCATCACTCGGTGCAGCAGATCGACCCGCGGGTTGAGCGGTTTGACCAACTCCGACTCCCAAAGCCCGACATCGCCGATCGACAGTCCCATCTGGTGGACCAAGTGGACCATTCCGTATTGAGGATGATCCTCATCCAAACCCTCGGCGTCGTCCTCGCCCAGAGACGTGTCGAGCCCCGGCAGGACCACGGCGCTGTCCGGCAGGCCGGCGACCAACGTCAACAAATCGGCAGTGGCCGGAATGCTACCCGTCGAACCGGCGGCGATAATGGGTCCGGACGGCGGATGCTCGGCCCAGAGCCGGGTCTGGCGTTCCAGCAGCCGGTTGCGCCGGTCCACCGCGTCCAAAGCGCCTTGTTCCTCCAGGATCGCCGGCCAGGTGTCGGTGAGAATTTTCAGGAAATCCAGGGTGAGCTGCCAGTGCTCGGCAAAATCTTCCGGCACTAGATTCTCGAGCCCGTCGAACGAAAGCCGCTCGGTCTGCACCTGATCCAATAGCCGGCCCAGCTCCCGGGCCAGTTGGGCGGCCTGATCCGTTCCCGCTTGGCCCTGTTCGAACTTCTGCACCATTCGGGTCAGAAGTAACTGCCGCTTCAGCCCGCCGATGGCCGGCGGCAGTTCGGCGGCGGCCACATGTGCCCCGTCGCCGGCTTCGGAGATGGCCAGTTCGTCCTCGTCGAGATCACCCAGTGGATAGAGCCGGGGCAGAAGCAAGGGCTTGCCGCCGGAAAGCCGAAGAAACGCTTCGCGCAGGCTGCGCACGGCGCGCCGGGTCGGCAGCAAAACCGTGTAATCCATCAACGCGGCGGGGTCCCCGCCGGTCCGTGCCATTAGCCCATCGGCCAAAGCGTCCACGAAGGGGGTGTTGGGCGGAATGGTATAGACGGTTTTATCGGTCATGCCGCTTGGGTCTACGGGCGGCGGCGATTGCCGGGATAGCGCTCGCGGAAGTAATCCTCGGCCTGGTCGAGCTCGTCCGGCGTGCCGATGTGGAACCACTCCCCATCATGCACAAGGCCATAGAGCCGCGCCGCCTCGATCGCCTTGTCATAAATTATATTTAGGGAAAACTTGCCGTCCGGCGTGTTGTCGAACAGCGCCGGCGTTAAAATCTGTACCCCGGCAAACAGATAGGGGGAGACCTCCCGCTCCGGCCGGCGGGTCAGTTGCCCCATCGGATCGGCGAGAAAATCGCCGCGGCCCCCGTAGCCGTACGCCTCCACCGTTGAATGCAGGAGCAACAGGGCGTCCATCTCGTCCAGATTCCAGCGTCCCGCCAGCCGGGTCAGCGCCGGCCGCGTACCGTCCAGCCACAGGGCGTCGCCGTTGATCACGTAAAACGGCTCGTCTCCCAAATGCTTGAGCGCCAGTTTGACTCCACCGCCGGTTTCCAATGGCGCGTCGGTTTCGGGAGACAGAACAATTTCAATGTCTTTGCGTCTTTTGACATGCTGCTCAATCTGATCGGCCAAGTGATGTGTATTGATGATCGCCGTTTCCACACCGGCCTGGACCAAGTGATCCAGGCTGTAATCCAGCAGGGTCCGGTCATCCACTGTGATCAGCGGCTTCGGCATATTGTAGGTGATCGGCCGCATACGGAGCCCGAGTCCAGCCGCCAGGATCATCGCGAACTTTGGCGTGGTCGTACTCATACGGGTTCAAGCTCCGGGGAAGTTTGCCGTTTGTCCGCCGGCGCATGCTCGCTTATCCACTTTGCTAAGGAGGCTAACTCCGGCAAGGCGCAGGCGTCGTCTAGCAACCGCCACACGCGTGGAATATGCACCAGGTAGTCGGGTTTGCCGTCGCGAATCAACAGCCGGGTAAAGATACCGATCACCTTGCAGTGGCGGTGGGCGGCCAGGATTCTGTAGCCGGTCATGAATGTGTCCCGGTCCACATCGGGAACGGCGGCCAGATAACGTTCGATCATCTTGTCGGCAAGGCCCGGCGCCAGGTCCCGGCGCGCATCCTCCAGCAAAGACATCAGATCATAGGCCGGCGGACCGGCCACCGCGTCCTGGAAGTCCAACAGCCCGCACGCGGCCACCCCGGACCGGTCCGGCAGCCACAAAAGATTGTCGGCGTGAAAATCCCGCAGGACCAGGGTCGCCGGGATATCGCTCAGCAGCTTGAGCGCTGCCCGCCAAATATCCTCATAAGCCGCCCTGACCTCTGCTGGTGTCTCCTGGCCGGTTGCGCGCGGCAGATACCAATCGGTCAGTAAGTACGCCTCGTCCAACAACCGTTGTTCATCATAAAGTGGGAGGCCGTCGGGGATTGCCTCTCCGGCAGGCCGGCGGTGCAAGTCGATCAGCACGTCGGTGGCAACTTGATAGAGCGCCGCTTCGTCAGCGTCGGCGGCGAGCGCATGGGTAAACGTCCCGTCGCCCAAATCCTCCAGCAACAGAAAGCCGTTTTCCGCATCTTTGTAGAGGAGTTCCGGCGCGCTATAGCCCAGGCCGCGGAGGTGATTGGTCATTGCGATAAAGGGCCGCACATCTTCCTGGGGCGGCTGGGCGTCCATCAACACGGCGGTTTTGCCGCCCAGATGCACCCGGTCATAGCGGCGAAACGACGCGTCGCCGGCCAGGGGGCGGCGTTGCGCGCCCTGCCAGCCGGCATCCTCCAGAAATCTCTCGATCAAGGTGGAACGGTCCACGACCGGCTCCTTCCGTCAAAGCCTGGCCAACCGGCCGGCCCAATTTTCGCCCCCATCTAAAGTGATTTGCCGGGCCGTGTCATCCGCCGATTGGTCAATTTGCACTCGTAAGACCTCACGTGGCAAATAGGGCCCGAGATTCTCCGGCCATTCGATTAGGGAGATGCCCTCGGCAAAAGCGTCGTCGATGCCCAGCTCCAGTGCGTCTTCCGGCCGTTCCAGCCGGTAAAGATCGAAATGATAAATCACCGCGTACGTGGCCTCATAGGTCTGTACCAGAGTGAAGGTTGGGCTCGGCACTTCGGTGACGCCGGTCAGGGATTGGATGAAGGCACGAGCAAACACCGTCTTGCCGGCCCCCAGGTCGCCCGACAGCGCGATTACGTCGCCGGCTTTGGCCGCGGGCGCGAGACGTCGCGCCATCGCCTCCGTCTCCGCCTCGGTAGTGCAATTAAAGCTCAGGCTCGGGGAACCGCCGGCCGTCATGACGCGCCTTCGGTTGCCGCCGGCAAAATGATCCGGGCGGTGGTGCCCCGGTTCAACCTCGATTCGATTTCGAACGCGCCGCCATGAATCTTGCAAATGCGTTTCACCACCATCAAGCCCAGCCCCGCGCTCAATGGCCGGTCTTCGGCAAGGGCGCCCCCCTCGTCGAGGGCGGCCAAGTCTTCCTTGGGCAGGCCGGCGCCGGTATCGCGGACGGTCACGGTGATTCGTTCCGGGTCCCGTGCCGCGCCGAGCGTAATGATCCCGCCTGAGCCCGTCAGTATCAGGGCATTATTCATCAGATAGGTGAGGGCGCGGTGAATCCGGCCCTTGTCGGCGGCGAGCCACCCGATATCCGTGGGGCAGTCGAAGGCTAGCGTGATTTTCCTTTCCCGCGCTCGGTGCTCGGCCTCCCTCAATAGGTTCACCAGTTCGGGGTGAAGATCGAAGCTTTCCAGCGCCAGTTGGGCCTGTCCAGCGTCGATGGAGCTCAACTCCATCGTATCAGCGATCAGATCTTTGATCGCCTGCGCCGTCTCGGTGATGCCGTCCACATACTCCCGTTGGCGGGACATTAGCGGACCGAAATACTCGCCGGCTAAAAGTTCCGCGAAGCCCGAGACGGTGGTCAGCGGCGTCCTCAGTTCATGAGACAAGGTCGCCAAGAAGGCCGACTTGAGCCGGCTCTCGGCGGTGGCGGTCTCTGATTGCTCTCTCAATTCGTCTTCGATCCGCACGCTGTCTGTCACATCCCGGTAGTGCAGCAACGTGCCGCCATCGGGCAAGGGAATGTGGCCGCCGTCCAGGACCCGCCCGTCGTTGAGGCGCAGCCGGTCGCGCCCCGATTTGCGGCTGGTCAGCCGGCCGGTGAGGCGCTGACGCACGGCGGGCCAATCGGGTGTCACTGGCAATACTGTGCGAGTGGCGTCGAGAAAATCCCCGAGCCGCCATCCCTGCCGGGTGATGTCTTCGGAGAACCTCCAGAGCGCTGTGAGCGCTCCATTGGCGTACTTCAGTCCGCCGCCGGGATCGAACACGGCGACTCCGTCCTGCAGGTGATCCAAAGTCGTTCGCTGAACCGATTGAACCTCTTTCAACGCCCGCTCCGCGGCCAGCATGGCCGTGGTGTCCCGGTAGCAGACCACACTGCCGCCGGCGGGGGAGGGGACGATGCTGACAATCAGGCTGGCCCCGTCGGGTAGGTGTGCGGTGTCCGCGGATACACTAACCGGCGGGGTCAGCTTGGCGATCTCCGCCGCCCGATAGCCCTTATAGTCCACCTGTTCCGGCAGGCGGCGTGCATCCCGCAGTTCATCGAGGATCGCGCCCAAAGACGGGGTGCTGTCCAGCCACTCAGCCGTAAGGCCCCAGAGTGAAACGTAGGCGCTGTTATAGGATATCAGCCGGACATCCGCATCGAACACGGCCACGGCCACCGGCAGGCAGTCGAGCAGGTCGGTTTGGTCGATGGGCTGTTCGAGGACGCTCACGCGGGAATCTTAGTCGGGGGCCGGGCCCCCGACAAGAGCGCGTGATCCGCTGAAGCTACGAGAGGATTAGTAGCGATAGTGCTCCGGCTTGAACGGACCTTCCTGGCTCATGCCCAGGTACTCGGCCTGTTTGGTCGTCAGCGTGGTCATCTTCACGCCGAGCTTGCCGAGATGCAGCTGTGCGACTTTTTCGTCGAGCTGCTTCGGCAACACGTACACTTTGTTATCGTAGTTTTCGTGGTGGTTCCAGAGCTCGATCTGCGCCAGCACCTGGTTGGTGAAGGACGCGCTCATAACGAAACTCGGGTGGCCAGTGGCGCAACCCAGGTTGACCAGACGGCCTTCGGCCAGAACCAGCAGGCGCTTGCCGTCGGGGAACTCAACCTCGTCCACCTGCGGCTTCACATTGTGCCATTTGTAGTTCCGCAGGGCCTCGATCTGAATTTCGGAATCGAAGTGCCCGATGTTGCAGACGATGGCCCGGTCCTTCATCTCCCGCATATGGTCGATGGTAATGACGTCGATGTTGCCGGTGGTGGTCACGAAGATATCGCCGATTGCGGCGGCGTCTTCCATGGTGACAACTTCATAGCCTTCCATGGAAGCCTGCAGCGCGCAGATTGGGTCGATCTCGGTTACCAGGACGCGGGCGCCCTGATTGCGCAGGCTGGCGGCGGAGCCTTTGCCCACATCGCCGTAGCCGCAGACTACGCCGATCTTGCCGGCCACCATCACGTCGGTAGCGCGCTTGATGCCGTCGACCAGGCTTTCCCGGCAGCCATAAAGGTTATCGAACTTGGACTTGGTCACACTGTCGTTCACGTTGATCGCCGGAACCAGCAGCTTGCCCTCTTTCTCCATTTCATAGAGACGGTGCACGCCGGTGGTGGTTTCCTCGGACAGGCCGCGAACGTCTTTCAGCAGTTCCGGCGTCTTCTCGTGCATGACCAGGGTCAAGTCGCCGCCGTCGTCCAAAATCATATTCGGGGTCCAACCATCGGGGCCCTCGATGGTTTTATCGATGCACCACCAGAACTCCTCGTCGGTCTCGCCTTTCCAGGCAAACACCGGCACGCCGGTCTCGGCGATGGCGGAGGCCGCGTGATCCTGCGTCGAGAAAATGTTGCAGGAGCTCCAGCGCACCGAAGCGCCGAGTGCGGTCAGGGTTTCAATCAGCACTGCTGTCTGAATGGTCATGTGCAGGCAACCCGCGATGCGAGCGCCGGCCAGGGGCTTGCTGTCACCATATTCTTCGCGGAGCGCCATCAGGCCCGGCATTTCCGTTTCGGCGATGGCGATTTCCTTACGGCCCCAATCGGCCAATCCAATATCCGCAACTTTGTAGTCAACTTGAGCATCCATGACTCATTCTCCAAAAAAATAAACCTGTGGGGGATGTATTCCATTGGCGGGGACTTACCAGGGGAAAGGCCGAGTTACAAGGCCTGTAATCCAGGCTAAGCCTAGGTTTCAGTCCTCGTCGAATTTTACCGCCACCAGCGCGGTAATGGCGGCCAGCGCCTGATCCGCCTCGTTGCCGTCGGTGGAAACCTGGATTGTGTCACCGGTGGCGGCAGCCAGCATCAAAAGCCCCATGATGGAGCCGCCGGTCACCGTCTGACCGTCCTTGGATACAAAAACATGAGCGTCAAACCGGGCGGCCACCTGAACGAATTTTGCCGCCGCCCGCGCGTGAAGACCGCGTTTGTTCAGAATGGTGAGGGTGGCGCTGGGCAAGAAAAGATGGGAGCTGGACCGGCGGATGCTGGGTTAGCTCGCCTCCTTGTTCAGGAGTTTGGAGGCGACGTTGATGTATTTCCGACCCGCTTCCTGCGCCATCTCGATAGCTTCTTCCATCTCGCACTTTCCGCGGATGCTGGCCAATTTAACCAGCATGGGCAGATTGACGCCGGCGATCACCTCCGTGTCCGCCCGCTCCATGGTTGCAATCGCCAGGTTGGATGGCGTGCCGCCAAACATATCAGTAAGGACGATGACACCTTTGCCGCCTTCGACCCGGGTAATGGCGGTCAGAATATCCGTGCGGCGGTGATCCATGTCATCGTCGGGGCCGATGCTGATGGCCGCGACGTTCTCCTGGGGGCCGACCACGTGCTCCATTGCCTTTACCAGCTCGTCAGCCAAATCACCATGCGTGACGATCACCAATCCAATCATGCATTTATTCCTTTTCGGGCGCTGGCCGGAGCGTCAGCCCGGTTGATCCAACTCCCTGTGGTGTATCTGAACATTCTGTCCATTTCCTTCAAACCATATCCCGAGTTGTTCCGCAATGAAAACGGACCGGTGCCGGCCGCCGGTGCAGCCCACGGCGACGGTCAGATAGCTTTTCCCTTCCAACAGATAGCGCGGCAGCAAGGGTTCGATCAGCCGGGTGAGATTGTCGAAAAATTCCTGGTAGCCGGGGTCGGCCGCAATGAAGTCTCCGACAGCTTCTTCCCGGCCGTCCAGCGGGCGCAGCTCAGGATCATAATGGGGGTTTTTCAGGAACCGCACGTCGAACACCAAGTCCGCCGTCCTGGGTACGCCGCGGCGGAAGGAGAACGAGGTGACAAAGACCGATAGGCTTTTGTCCGCCGGAACTTCCAGATAAGCCTGCAACAGCCCCTTCAGCGCACCGGGGCTCAGTCCCGTCGTATCCATGGTGAAATCTGCGCGGTCCCGCAACGGGGCCAGCAATCGACGTTCGTGTTCGATGCCGTCGATCACCGGGCGGTCAATGGCCAAGGGATGGCGGTGGCGGGTTTCCTCGTAACGGCGGCGCAGTTCTTCGTCGTCGCAGTCAATAAAGATGATCCGGGCATCCACGTCTCCGCCGGCAATCAATTCATCGTAGCGGGCCAGAAAAGCGTCTGCGCCGAAGTCCCGGGTGCGAATATCGACCCCGATCGCGATGGAGCGGGCCAGGCCGGGCACCGCGAACTCCCGCTGGCTGCCCACGACCAGCGAGCTGAGCAGGGACAGGGGCACATTATCAATGGCCTCGAAGTTCATGTCCTCAAGGGCCTTGAGCGCGGAGCTGCGTCCCGCTCCGGACATGCCGGTGATCAGGACGGCGCGGATCGGCGTGCTGTCGTCAGAGCTCATGACCGGGAGCCTATATCGCCCGTCGCCAGTTTCAAAGCAATTCGCACTTTGGCGGGCGCGGACGCCTCAAACGGGTTCAGCCGCACCAGGGGCAGGGCGAGGCCCAGAACTTCGATGTCCGCTGGTTCCGCTAGACGCTCAATGTCTTCAGGCGGTACAAGTTCAATGACCAGCCGGACGGGTATGTCGTTGGTGTGCGGTAGCTCGACGATGACCACACCTCTGACTTCAAGCAGCCCGGCAATGGTATCGGGCGCGCCGGCGAGGAGGTTTCCGTCGATAGCGTACAGATCAACCCGGTCGTCCGCGATCAACTCGGCGCCCTCATCGATCAGCCGCAAGGCCAGATCGGATTTGCCGCTGCCGGACTCGCCGGTGATCAAGACTCCCGCGCGGTCAATACTGACCGCCGAGCCGTGAACTTGTTCTGACGCTGCCGCCATAGTTAAGCTGCGCCGCCCGCCGGGAGCTGCACACAAAACCGCGCGCCGGCCACCCTGCCATCCGCCTCTATTCGGTTTTCCGCCCAAATCCGCCCGCCATGAGTTTCGACGATTTGCTTGGAGATGCTGAGGCCCAAGCCCGAATGGATGCCGAATTTTTCTTCGGTCGGCCGTTCCTGATAGAAGCGCTCGAAGATGTTGGCTTCGAGCCCCTCCGGAATACCGGGGCCCTGATCATCCAGCGTGACCAGGATGTCGCCGCCGTCCCGCCGGGCGGCCACGGAGATATGGCCGCCGTCCGGGCTGAAACTGATGGCGTTCCCGATGATGTTGCGGAACACCTGGACCAGCCGGTCTTCCAGACCGCGCACCGCCATCGGCCCACCGTCTTCGATGGCGAGATCAAGCGGAGTGCCATGAGTGTCGATGGTGGCTTGATGCAGTTCACCGAGCGTGTTTAAGAGCGCGCCCAGATCGACCGGCTTCATTTCCGCCCGGGACAGTTCGGCATCCAACCGGGAGGCGTCGGAGATATCACTGATTAGTCGGTCGAGCCGTTGGATGTCATCCAGGATGATCGACATGAGTTTCTTTTGCTGGTCCGGATCATCGATCCGCGCCGCCGTTTCCACCGCACTGCGGAGAGAGGTGAGGGGGTTCTTAATTTCGTGGGACACATCGGCGGCAAATCGCTCGATCGCGTCCATCCGCAGCCACAACGCCTCGGTCATTTCCCGGAGCGCGGCACTCAGATGGCCGATCTCGTCGGACCGCTTGCCCATGTCCGGGATGGCGTACTGCCGCCCCAGACCCTGACGGATGTGATCCGCCGCCACCGCCAAGCGACGTAAGGGACGGGCGATGGTGCCGGCCAGATAGATCGACAGAAGAACGGTGACCAGGAGCGCGATCCCGAACACTTTCAAGATATCGAGGCGGACCTGAAATACGGCGTCGTCGATGCTGCTGGTGTCTTTTGACAGGATTAGCGCGCCCAGAACATACTTATATCGCTGCACGGGCACGGCGACGGTGATGCTGAGAATACCGTCGGTACTGAGCCGGACGGCGTGCCCCCTATTGCCGATGAGCGCCGTGCCGGTTTCGGGCAGGGCGGCGGGCGCCGCGTTGGTGGGGGCCGGCGGGTCGACCCGTTCGTCATCGCGCAAAAGGTTCCGCAAAAACCGGTCCACGGTATTGAGGATTTTCTGGTAGTTGCTTTCCTCCTCCTCCGGCGGCGGCAATTCCTCGACCTTGACGACGCCACCTGCGCCGCCGGGCCCGGCCAGTTGGGTCGAATCGCTGACGAGGGATCCGTCTTTTGAGACAAGCTGTGCCTGGGTGCCTGTCGCCGCCGCAAGCCGTCGAATAATCTGACCGGCGTTCTCGGGACGGAGGTACTGGCTCTGACTGTCCGTCCCGCCGACGGCGGCTTCGCCCAGAGCGGCGGCGAACATTTCCGCTTGAGTGGTGAGCGAGGTGATTTCGCTGTCGATCAAGCTTTGACGGTACTGGCCGACAAACAACAGGCCGAATACCAGCACGGCCAGGGCCAGCACGTTGATGGCGAGAATTCGCCGCGTGATGGACGACACCGATTTGGGTTTTCGGCTCTTTTCCGGTTTGCCGGCGGCGGGCTGATCCTCTTCTGACACCGTTCTCCCCCTGAACCGGCCTTAGCGAGTTAGGCTGTTTTCGGATCCTTGTAGCGGTAGCCGACACCGTACAGTGTTTCAATCTCCGAGTAGTCGGAGTCACAGTTCCGAAACTTCTTACGCAGCCGTTTGATGTGGCTGTCGATTGTCCGGTCGTCCACATATATATGTTCGCCGTAAGCCGCATTGATCAGTTGATCCCGGTTCTTCACCAACCCCGGCCGGTAGGCCAAGGCCTTCAGCAGCAGAAACTCGGTCACCGTCAGGTTGACGCTTTCGCCCTTCCACGAACATTGATGCCGGGACGGGTCCAACAGCAGCTCGCCGCGGGTGAAGACTTCTTCATTGTCGCCGTTGGGGCCGATCTCCGAATCAAGATCGCGGCGGCGGAGTAGCGCCCGAATGCGCTCGATCAGCAGGCGCTGGGAAAAGGGCTTCTTGATATAGTCGTCGGCGCCCATGCGCAGACCCAGCACTTCATCCACCTCGTCATCCTTGGAGGTGAGGAAGATCACCGGCATCCGGCTTTTCTCTCGCAGCTTGGAGAGCAACTCCATCCCGTTCATGCGCGGCATTTTAATGTCGAGCACCGCCAGATCGGCCGGCTTTTGCGACAGGCCGCGAAGCGCATCACTACCGTCCACATACGTATCGACGGCGAAACCTTCCGACTCCAGGGCCATGGAGACGGACGTGAGGATATTCCGGTCGTCGTCGACCAGGGCGATGGATTGGTTTGAGGATGGTGACATGGGGACCCCCACTTTTTGGGCAGAATATTGATGAATAGGTTAAGTCCATGGACTAAATTCACTTCGCGCCCAAAATATGTCAAAAGTATAACCCAATTGTGGCACGGAAACGTGTAAAAATTTCAATCTGTTAGAGGAAAGGCAAGGCGAAATATGGCGGAGCGGCGGAAACCTGCGGCGGTGGAGGCGCGCCAGATTGTGCGGGGCGCGATCAAGGCGACACTGGCGACCATCGGCAATCCGGATGAGAAACCCGGCGCCGGCTGGCCCGCCGCATCCATGGTCACCGTGGCGACAGCCATGGACGGCAGCCCGATCCTCATGCTCTCGACGCTCTCCCATCACACGCAGAACATTCTGGCCGATTCCCGGGCGACGCTCTTTTATGACGCGACCGCCGGCTACAAAAACCCGCAACAGGGCCCGCGCGTCGGCGTCATCGGGCGGATCAAGCCGACCAAGGCCGAGGACCTGCAGCGCCGGTTCCTGGCCAAGCATCCCCGCGCTGCCCTCTATGCCGGCTTCGGCGATTTCCGGTTCTATAAGATGGCTATCGAGAAGTACCATTTCGTCGGCGGCTTTGCCCGCGCGCTCTGGATCAACAAAGCCAAAACGACGCTGCCGAAAGCCGCCTGGGTAGACCTGGCCGAGGCGGAAGAAGGAATCATCGACCATATGAACGCAGATCATGCCGAAGCACTGATGCTCTATGGAACAAAATTGTTGGGGAAACGGGGCAAACACTGGGAAATGGTGTCCGTGGACCCGGAAGGGATGGACCTCAGATGCGGCGACACTCTCCATCGGCTGGTCTTCGATGAGCCCGTGACGGATGCCAACGCCTGCCACAAAGCCTTGGTTTCCATGGCGTCCAAGGCACGCGCCGCCAAATAGATAAAATTTGAAATAAATTTCACTAAATAAAATTTTAAATAATTGTCAAAATAAATAAAAATAGATAAATTTAATATGTCATTTTTATTTAATTATTTGATTATTTTTACATATCTTCTTGAGAACGATATACTCTCCGTCAAATAAAGAGAAACCACAGCGGTCGGCGTCAAATTTTTAAGCAGACGATCAACGGTTAACTCAAACGGGCGAATGCACTCCCATGCTTGAGACGGGAGTACACAAAATGGACGATGCAGCATTTATCTTCGCTTTCATAAACTTGTTTCGTTTTCTGGGTGTACTTGGCTACGTGTCAGATCTTTCGAAAAAGATCATGGATCGGACCCGGCGTCATACCGAGGAACGAGTCACTGAACTCCTGGTCGAGGTCGCGGATACCGATTCGCGTTATTCCGATCCCAAATATGAATTCGATCAGCTCTCCAACCAGGTCGATGATCTGCGTCAGCGCCTCGAACGCCGCGGCGGCAAGGATCGCGAAATCGATCGGAGCCTGAGGATCCTACTGCAGCAGGTTGAGGGAATGAAGCTGACCGCCGGTTTTGGCGCGGCCCCTGCGGCGGTGCAGCCGACCGCTCCGGCGCTGGTCAAGCGCTCCAAAGTGGTCCGTGCAAAATAGCGCAAAATAATTGGTTCTGGCGCGAGCTAGCTGTTGCGCCTCCCGGAAACCGAGGCTAGAGTTTTTCCAAAGAAAAGTTGAGCCGGTGGCGTGAGGCCTCACGTCACCGGTCACTTTTCAGAAGGCGAACGCAGGCAATCAAATTAGCTGGCGGCGCATGTGTGAAAGTGGCAAACGTGGGAGAGCGTGATGGCCGGTTCCGGCAGCAATCATACCAATAACCAGAAACTCCTCGCCTGGATCGACGAGATGGCGAGTTTGACAAAACCCGATGATGTTTATTGGTGCGACGGCTCCAAGGAAGAATATGGCCGGCTAACCGCTCAGATGGTGGAGGCCGGCACGCTGATGCCGTTGAATCCGGAGAAGCGCCCGGGAAGTTTCCTGGCCCGGTCCAATCCGAAAGACGTGGCGCGGGTGGAACACCGCACCTTTGTCTGCTCCAAGGAACAAAAGGACGCCGGCCCCAACAACAACTGGGTCGATCCGGCCGATATGAAGCAGACCATGAACGAACTGTTCGACGGCTGCATGAAGGGCCGGACCATGTATGTCATTCCCTTCAGCATGGGGCCCCTGGGCTCCCACATCGCCCATATCGGCGTGCAGTTGAGCGATTCCCCTTACGTGGCGGCCAGCATGCGGGTCATGACCCGAATGGGTCAGGACGCCCTGGACGTACTGGGCGACAATGGCGAGTTCGTGCCCTGTATGCATACGGTGGGTGCGCCTTTGGCTGACGACGAGGAAGATGTGCCGTGGCCCTGCAATGATACCAAATACATTGTTCAATATCCGGAAGAGCGGGCCATCTGGTCATACGGCTCCGGCTATGGCGGTAACGCCCTTCTCGGCAAGAAATGTTTCTCTCTCCGCATCGCTTCGGTGATGGCGCGGGATGAGGGCTGGCTCGCCGAGCATATGCTGATCCTCGGCCTGGAAAGCCCGAAGGGCGAAAAGGCCTATGTCGCCGCCGCTTTCCCGAGCGCTTGCGGCAAGACCAACCTGGCTATGCTGATCCCGCCGGAAGGGTTTGACGGCTGGAAGGTGCGGACCGTTGGCGACGATATCGCTTGGATCAAGCCGGGTGATGACGGCCGGCTCTATGCCATCAACCCCGAAGCCGGCTATTTCGGCGTGGTGCCGGGGACGTCCTCCAAGACCAATCCCAACGCCATGACCATGATGGAACGGGACACGATCTTCACCAACGTCGCGCTCACTGATGACGGCGATGTCTGGTGGGAAGGCAAAGACGGCGACGTGCCGGATCACTTGATCGACTGGCAGGGCAATGACTGGACTCCGGACAGCGGCACGCTGGCGGCACATCCCAACGCCCGCTTCACCTGCGCCACTCACCAGTGCCCGAGCGCCGATCCGGCCTGGGACGATCCAGCCGGCGTGCCGATCAGCGCATTTATTTTCGGCGGACGCCTCACCCACACATTCCCGTTGATTTACGAATCCCGGGATTGGGAACATGGCGTCTACATGGCCGCGACCATGGGTTCGGAAGCGACGGCGGCCGCCGACAACCAGGCGGCGATCCGGCGCGATCCGATGGCGATGCTGCCCTTCTGCGGCTACAACATGGCCGACTATTGGTCCCATTGGCTGAAGATGGGCAAGTCGCTCTCCAATCCGCCTAAGATTTTCCGGGTGAACTGGTTCCGCCGGGATGAAGAAGGCAATTTCATCTGGCCCGGCTTTGGCGAGAACATGCGCGTTCTGGCCTGGATCGTGAATCGGGTGAACGGCAGCGCCGACGCGGTCGAAAGCCCGTTCGGCATGATGCCCCGCCACCAGGACCTGATCTGGGACGGGCTCGACTTCGCCGCCGACGAATATTCCGGGATTATGAATATCGACCGGGAGAAAGGGCTGGAGGAAGCCGAGGCGCAGAAGGAACTGTTCGACAGTTTCGAGGATCGCCTCCCCCCGGAGATGGAGGCCCAGCGCCAGGAGCTCAAAGAGCGGCTGGATAAGGCCCCCGAGGTCTGGCAGATCAGCGGTTAGCCTTTACCATCCTCTAACACCGTCATGCGTCATCCACGGGTCGGCGGCACCGTGACCCGTGGACCTCTTGCCACTGATCCCAAAGGTCCGCGCATGACGGGATGTGTGTGTCGTTCGTGTTTAACTAATCAAACCGCCGCTTCCGCTGCCTTCTTAGGGCGGGACCTCTGCCGGGCTTTCCACAATCGATAGGCCAACAGCAGAAAAATTACCGAGCCGTAAATGATCGGCCGGGTGAAGTCGGCGCGGATCATCATATAGAAGTGGGTCACGCCCAGGATCGCGATGGGGTAGACCAGCAAATGCAACTTGCGCCACTTGCGCCCGCCGAGCCTTTTGATCATGCCCTTGGTTGACGTGATGGCCAGCGGGATCAGCATCAGGATCGCTAGAATGCCGATGGTGATATAGTTCCGCTTGATCACATCCTCGATGAATGTGCCCAGGTTAAACTGCAGATCAATGGCGACGTAACTGGTGAGATGCAGGATCGCATAGAAGAAGGCCAAGAGGCCGATCATCCGGCGGTAGGCGACGAATTCGCCTTTCTTGAGGATTTCGCCGGCGGGCCGTACCGCAAGGGTGAGGATAATGAAGATCAGCGCCCAGTCGCCCAGCTCCCGGTTGAGCTTCTGCACCGGGTCCGAGGTCAGATAGAGGGTGCCCATCGCCGTATCTGACCAGAGAGCAAACACCAGCCAGCCGAGCGGAATCAGACTCGCGATAAAAACCAGCGGCTTGAAAATCAGCCGCGACCGTTTTATGGCCATGGACCTAGAAGTACTTGTTCAGATTCATACCTTTATACAGGTCCGCGACTTCCTCTGCATAGCCGTTGAACATCTTGGTTTCGATCCGCTTGGCGAACAGGGCGGCGATGCCGCCTTCGCCGGTAATCGGCCGTTCGGAGGCTTGGCTCCAGCGCGGATGATCCCGGTTCGGATTCACGTTGGAATAAAAACCGTATTCGTGGGGCGCCTGAACATTCCAGGTAGCCGGCGGCTGCTTCTCGGTAAAGGTGATCTTGACGATGGATTTGATGCCCTTGAAGCCGTATTTCCACGGCACCACGAGGCGCATCGGCGCACCGTTCTGGTTCGGCATTTCCTCGCCGAAGACTCCGACCGCCATGATGGTCAGCGGGTGCATCGCCTCGTCCATGCGAAGACCCTCCACATAGGGCCAATCCAGGGCGGGGCGATTCTGACCCGGCATCTGAACCGGATCTACCAATGTCTCGAAGGCCACATACTTGGCGTTGGCGGTGGGCTCGAACCGTTTCAGCATGTCGCCCAGGGGAATGCCGACCCAGGGGATAACCATGGACCAGGCCTCGACGCAGCGCATGCGGTAGATGCGTTCCTCGAGCTGGTGCGGTTTTACCAGATCTTCATAGCTGAATTTACCGGTCTTGTTGGCATGGCCCGCCACTTCAACCGTCCAGGGTTTCGGCTTCAACGTATGCGCGTTGCGGCTGGGATCGGTTTTACCGGTGCCGAATTCATAGAAATTATTGTGCGTGATGACCGCCTCGAAAGTGGAGGGTTTGAGCGCTTCACCCCAAGGCGTCTTTTTTACATCAGGCAGCTTGGCCGCCGGCGCGATGAACGGGAAAAGTGCCGTACCACTGATGGCGGCGCCGGCCGTTAGGAACTTGCGCCGGTTCATGTAAAAGGATTGAGACGTGATCTCGGACGGTAGGACGTCAGACGCCTTCTTATGGCGGATCAGCATGCGGAGCTCTCCTCGGTCAGATAGTAGGTCTTACCTATATCAATGCGGTTAGCGCGTAATTATTCCAGCATACCCCAAATTCGCGGTAATTTCATGAAAGACGCAAAAATTCGCTGTGAGGTCTGTTGATACTGCTAATTCCCGCCGTTTTGGTCTACGGCGGCGTGGGCGGCGTCGATCTTGGCGTCGGCATGGGTGGCCGTCGCTTCCGATTCCGCTGTTTCCCGTAATTCCCGGCCGGCGGAATTGGGCTCTGCCATGATTTTATCTTCATGTTCGATCTTCATTAGCATGGCTAGGGCATTATTCTCCGGCAGCAGCACCTTTCGCGCATCTCTGGGCAGCGGCATCTCGTGCACCCGGCAAAACAGAATGATTGCCGCCGCCAGATGGGTTTCGGAAAATTTGATATCCCGGGATTCACCGTCGTCGGACGGCGCATATTTTAATGTGGCCGATAACCCGTCGTCCCCTTTGCCGATCAGCATTTTGGAGATCGAGGAATGGGGCAGGCGGATATCGCTGCGCAGCGCATAATTGACCAGCGCCGCTTGGACCTCTGCGGTGGAAAAGACGATCTTGCGTGTCTCTGCCGGCATCATTCTTCCTAAAGTGGTTCTGAATTTTGCCTTTTTTACGGCTTTTTTTAGTGTGCTTCGTCCCAATTCTGACCGGAACCGGCATCGACCACAAGGGGCACCGACAGTTCGGTCACGTTCTCCATCTCCTCGCGGGCGACGGCCGCCGTGGCGTCCAGTTCCTTCTCGGGGACTTCGAAGACCAACTCGTCGTGTACCTGAAGCAGCATTTTGCCCGATAGTTTGGCCTTTTTCAGGGCGCCCGGCAGGCGGATCATGGCGCGCTTGATGATATCCGCCGCGCCGCCTTGGATCGGCGCGTTTATGGCGGCCCGCTCCATGAAGCTGCGCCGCGCGCCGTTCTTGTCATTGATGCCCGGCACGAAACACTTCCGGCCATAGAGTGTGGTGACATAGCCGTTTTCCCGGGCCGATTCCTTGGCGTTCTCCATATAATCCCGGATGCCCGGATACTTCTCGAAATAGGCCTTGATGTAGTCGCCGGCCTCGCCCCGGCTGATGCCGAGCTGGCGGGCCAGGCCGAAAGCTGAAATGCCATAGATGATGCCGAAGTTGATCGCCTTGGCCTGACGGCGGACCATCGGGTCCATGCCCTCGACCGGCACGCCGAACACCTGGGACGCGGTCATGGCGTGGATATCCTGGCCGTCCCGGAACGCCTCTTTCAGCGTGTCGATATCCGCCACATGGGCGAGCAGGCGCAGCTCGATCTGGGAATAGTCAGCGGACAGTAGGACATTGCCCTTGGCGGGGACGAAGGCTTGGCGGATTTTGCGGCCTTCTTCGGTGCGGATCGGGATGTTCTGCAGGTTGGGCTCGGTCGAGCTCAACCGCCCCGTGGAGGCAATCGCCTGGCCATAGTTGGTGTGCACCCGGCCGGTCTCCGGGTTGATTTGTCCGACAAGCGAATCCGCATACGTGCTTTTTAGTTTGGAGAGCTGCCGCCAGTCCAAGACGCGGGCCGGCAGTTCGTGCCCGTCCACGGCCAGGGTTTCCAGGATGTCCGCGCCGGTACCGTACGCGCCAGTCTTTCCCTTCTTGCCGCCGGGCAGGCCCATTTCGTCGAACAGCACTTCGCCCAATTGTTTCGGCGAGCCGATGTTGAATTCCCGGCCGGCGAGCTTGTGAATCTCTTCGCCCAGATCGCTGATCCGTTTGGCGAAATCATCGCTGAGGCTTTTCAGGAACTTGGCGTCCACCTGGATGCCGGTCTGTTCCATATCATTCAGCACGTCGATCAGCGGGCGCTCGATGGTCTCGTAGAGGCCGGTCATCTTGTCCAGGACCAGCCGGGGCTTCAGCCCCTGATGCAGGCGCAGCGTAATGTCGGCGTCCTCGGCGGCGTAATCCAAGGCGGTCTCGAGCGGCACCTGATCGAAGGTCACCTGAGATTTGCCGGTACCGGCCACGTCTTTGTATTTGATCGTGTGATGCCCGAGATGCAGTTCCGCCAGCTCGTCCATGCCGTGGCCATGCTGAGCGCCCTCCAGCACATAGGAAATGATCATCGTGTCGTCGATCGGATGGACGTCAATGCCGTAGCGGGCCAGGACCTCCATATCGTATTTAATATTGTGCCCGATCTTCAGGACCGCTGGGTCCTCCAACAGCGGCTTTAGCAATTTAACCGCCTCGTCCAGGGCCACCTGTTTGACGCTCTCCCTGGCAATGCCTTTCGCCGGCGGCTCGTCGATCAGGTCCAGCTTCCCCTGACTTTCTGGGGCTACGTGCGCGACCGGGATATAGCACGCCTTGCCCGGCTCGATGGACATGGAAACGCCGACCAGATCGGCCTCCATCGAATTCAGGGACGTGGTTTCCGTATCCACGGCGAAGATGCCGGCGGCCCGCGCCGCGTCGATCCAAGCCTTCAGGGCTTTCTCGTCCTGCACCAGCTCGTAAGACGCCTCTTTCACTTCGGGCACAAGGGGCGTCGGGCCCTTTGCGGAGCCGGCGTCCGTTGTTTCGTCTTTTGCTTTCTTGGCCGCGGACATTGTTGGCTCGTCCGGTGGCGGCGCGGTGACGCCGTACTTGCTTTCCATCCGGGTGATCAGGGATTTAAACGCCTGCTCCTGTAGGAATTTGAGCAAGACCTCCGGTTCCACAGGCTTGGCCACGAGATCGCCCAGCGGCACCTCCACCGGTACGTCGGTTTTCAAGGTCACCAGTTCGCGGGAGATGCGGGCCTTGTCGGCGTTTTCGATCAGCGCCTCCCGGCGCTTGGGCTGCTTGATGTTCTCCGCGTTGGCGAGAACGCCGTCCAGATCGCCGTACTCGCCGATCAACTGAGCCGCTGTCTTGACGCCGATGCCCGGTACGCCCGGCACGTTATCCGCCGAATCGCCGGCCAGGGCCTGCACGTCGATGACTTTCTCCGGGCTGACGCCGAACTTCTCCACCACCTCGTCCAGGCCGATCTTCTTGTTCTTCATGGCGTCGAACATTTTGATCTTGGGCCCGACCATCTGCATCAGGTCTTTGTCGGTGGAGACGATGGTCACTTCCGCCCCGGCTTCGACCGCCTGACGGGCATAGGTGGCGATTAGGTCGTCGGCCTCGTAGCCGTCCATATCCACCGCCGGTATATTTAGTGCGCGGGTGGCTTCGCGCACCAGCTCGAACTGGGGGATCAGATCTTCGGGCGGCGGCGGCCGGTGGGCTTTATAGTCGGGATAGATATCGCTGCGGAAGGTCTTGCGCGCCCGGTCGAAGATCACGGCGATATGGTCGGCGTCTGTTTCGTCTGCCATCTTCAGCAGCATCTGGGTAAAGCCGTATACCGCGTTGGTCGGCGTCCCGTCGGGCCGGGACATTTGGGTCTTGATGCCGAAATAAGCGCGAAACAAAAACCCCGATCCGTCGATCAGGTAGACATGCTCGGGCGCCTTGGCGGCGCTCAGTGTCCTGTCTCCGCTGGCGCGTCGGGATCAAGCTGGAAAGTGCGGCTGCAGTAGGGGCAGGCCACTGTGCCGTCGTCGCCCAGATTCAGATAGACGCCCGGATGGCCGAGGGCCCCATTGCCGCCGTCGCAGAAAATGCGGGAGATTTCAACGAGGGTGATCTCTTCCTGATCGCTGGGAGTCATGGCCCGGTTCCACCTGTCTTTTGTTGTTGCCCGGCGCGCCTGTGATTGACGCTCCTATCAGTGGATGATACCGAAAGATCAACGGCAATCAACCGCGCAAATACCAGCAAAAACCTCGGATTTCATGACCGACTCCCTTCCCGATCTAGCGGTGGACATCACCGAGCTCAACAAGACCTACGCCGCCGGTTCCGGCCAGCCGCCCAAGGTGGCCCTGCAGGATGTGGATTTGCAGATACCGCGCGGCGCGTTCTTCGGGCTACTCGGGCCGAACGGGGCCGGCAAGTCGACCATCATCAACATCATGGCTGGGCTGGTGATCAAAACCTCGGGCAGTGTGAAGGTCTGGGACTACGATATCGAAGCGCAGATGCGCCAGGCCCGCTCCGCCATCGGGGTGGTCCCCCAGGAACTCAACATCGATCCGTTCTTCACGCCGCGCGAGATCATGGAGGTGCAGGCTGGGCTCTACGGGGTGCCCAAGTCCGAACGCCGCACCGACGAAATCCTGGCCGCCGTGCATCTGGCCGACAAAGCCGACGCCTATACGCGGACCCTGTCGGGGGGCATGCGCCGCCGGCTTCTGGTGGCCAAGGCCATGGTGCATCGCCCGCCGGTTCTGGTGTTGGACGAGCCCACCGCCGGCGTGGATGTGGAACTGCGCCAGCAGCTTTGGTCCTATATCCGGTCCTTGCGCGATCAGGGCACGACCATCCTGCTGACCACCCACTATCTGGAGGAGGCGGAGGAACTCTGCGACCGCATCGCCATTATTAATAAAGGCAAGGTGGTGACCAGCCAGCCGACCGATGAGTTGCTTAGGAGTCTCGATTCGAAAGAGCTCATTGTCACCGTGGATCAGGACCTGAGTGGGCTCCCCGACGGGCTCGGCAAGTTTAATGTGGAGCTCTCCAACGGCCGCAAACTGGTATTCCGCGTACCGCCGAGCCAGATGCCGGTGGAAGAGGTCTTGAGCGCCGTCCGCGCCGCCGGGTTGGGCATCGTCGATCTGACCACCAAGGAATCGGACCTGGAAGACATTTTCCTGATGATGACCAGAGATGGGGATATAGCGGTGGAGGCCGGGTGAACCGCCGCGCGCTTCTGATCCTCCTGCTGGCGCTGACGGTCACCGCCTGCGCGCCGAGACTGATGCCGCCGGGCCCGGCTGTGGCCGAACCCCGATTGACCGACACCGCCATTGTCACCGCCGATCAGGCTGAACTGCCCCTGCATATCTGGCCGTCGGAAACGCCAAAGGCGGTGATCCTGGCGCTCCACGGATTTAACGACTACGGCACATTCATCAAAGCCGCCGGCGCGTTCTTCGCCAAACAGGGCGTGCAGGTCTACGCTTATGATCAGCGGGGATTCGGCGCCGGGCCCAACCCCGGTTTCTGGCCCGGCCGGGACGCGCTCGCGGATGACGTGCGTTCGGCGGCGGGGTTGTTGCGGGCCCGCCATCCCGGTGTGCCGTTGTATCTGTTGGGCGCCAGCATGGGCGGCGCGGTGATCATGACCGCGGTCACCTCTGTGCCCAAACCGGATGTGGACGGCGTCATCGTGGCCGCCCCCGCCGTCTGGGGCCGAGCCACCATGCCCTTCTATCAGCGCTGGGCCTTGACGCTCACGTCCCACACACTGCCGTGGCTGAAACTGTCGGGACGGGGGCTTAACATCAAACCGTCGGACAACGTGCCGATGTTGCGGGCGTTGGGCCGCGATCCGCTGATCATTAAAGAGACCCGGGTCGACGCGATCTGGGGGCTGGTGAATTTGATGGATGATGCGCTCGCCGCGGCCGAACGGCTCGAGACCAAGGCGCTCATCCTCTACGGCAACAAGGACGAGGTGATCAAAGCCAAGCCGACCGAGATGATGCTGGCCCGCCTGCCCGAAGCGTCAAAAGATCGCCGCACGCTCAAGCGCTACGACACCGGTTATCACATGCTGCTGCGTGATCTGCGGGCGGAAACCGTGTGGCGGGATATTTTGAGGTGGATGGGGATCGCGGCAAAATCCTCGTGAGCGTCTAAAAACTTTACGCGCATAGCGCCGTGCAGTATGGTGCGCTCCCTCAAACACGGCGGTTTGCCGTAAGCGCCCGTAGCTCAGCTGGATAGAGTGTCGGCCTCCGAAGCCGAAGGTCACAGGTTCGAATCCTGTCGGGCGCGCCATTTATTTTCGTAGAAAATTCGTTTTTAATATCAATGGGATATTTTTCACGATTTTGCATAAATCGTGATTTTGGACGGATTTTGTGTGCCAGTTTGTGTGACAGTTTTCATGCCGAGACCACAGGCACAAAACCGCAGGTTTTCAGAAAATTATTTTTCAACGCTGCCTCAGCAATTCTTCTATCGCTTCTTTTCACAATGATGCTGTCGTAAACGCACAGGGATGGAGCTGAGTGAAGACGCTTGAGCTCCAACATTGTTCTCAAGATTGCTTCAGATTCCAGATACATCAGATCAAAACAAGTTATCTTGTGACTGGTGATTGTCTCGAGGGCAGGGTGTTCAGCTAAAACTAAGCGTCGAACTTCTTTGATAGGAAAATCTTTATTTACATCTGATCCGTATTTAGGCGCGAACTTGGATCTGAATTGTGGGTTCCAAGATCTATGAAATTTACCACCTCCAAAGCTTCGATTGATCCAGAACTTCACAATGTCTCTGGGAACCGTATTAATCGAGTAAGGGTCCTTAGTAGGATCCAGCTCCAGATTGTTTTGAGCATAAAAGATGCTTAGGTGACTGGCACGAATATCCAGCTCGATAACGGGCTCCCCGTCCAATATCATTTTGCCACGATCTTGTTTGGGCAACGACTGATAGCTTGGTTCCCCATTATCACAGAGTCTTCCGCCTTTATTCCATTGATAGTTTTCCTGGCGGCCTTGATTAAAAATCCGTCTGAACCCGGCATGCTTGCCACCAATGAGTTCTATTCCAGACAAAAATTTGTTTAGTTCACCGATATCGTTCTCCAACGCTTTTGTGACTTCGGTCGTTTTAAATCTTATTTCTTTGCCAGGAGTTTTAGTGGTGCCGGGTCGTTGCTTAGGAAGCCTCAATACCAGCGGCTTCAATGGTATCTTTCTTGTAAAATGCTCTTTGAGATTTTGGGGTGTTACTCCAAAGTAGGAGAGACGGTTCAGAAGAACACTTGTTGGGCGAAATCGCGTTGCCCAGTTGAAGCCCTGGGGGATGTCCCCAGGGTGTGCCGGACGATTATAAAAACCTGTAAGGCTCTCAATGTAGCCCAGTGCCCTCATACCCCTAATTACAGCGATGAAATGACGATGCGAGACTTCACATTGCGTGAACGTGCTGGGGCTCAGAGTCCTGTAAGACCAATCAGACTTTTCTCGAGATAATCCAAGCACGAGATCAGTGATCGTGGAAGCAACAGCTTGTTCGAATTTAAGCAACTTCTTGCCACGTCGTTCATACTGACGTTCCGGATCTGCCAGCGTGATTAATTTACTCAGCTGCGTGCAGGCTTGTCGGCCTTGGTCGCTCACAGCCTGGTAATCTAGGCACATAAAGCGCGCTTCTCGCAGCTCACGGGATTCTTGCTCTGAGCGTTCCTCTATTACACCTGTGTATTGATCCATCATTTACCCCATTGTTGCTAAGGGGTTTTTGCAGAGACCGTCAGTATCCCCTCACTCTAAAATGATAGAGGCAAAACAGGGCGGGAGTTCGACTTCAATGAGGTGATTTTATGGCTAGGCAGTCGACTGGTGCTAATCGCATTTTTGATCATTTTGTCGCCGACCTGTCACGCCGGAGGTCAAGGGTGGGGTTAATCAAAGAGGCCCAGATCGTCTGCCACTAAATAGCCGACTACACAGATAATCGCCCCAATGGCTATAATTACCCACAGCTTTTCATCGAAAAGATCGGCGATTTTGATACAAAGCACCAGACCGACCATCCACAAGATGAGGCCGCCGATTACAAGAACGATCTAGCCCAACCAGTTAGGGTCACCGGCGTAGCATAGAAATTCAACTTTGCAGAATCCGTTTATAAAGCCATCGATCATTTGCGTTCACTCGCGTTAGTCGACGCTATACAGCGGACAATTCTCTGGCTTTTGGAAGCAGAGCTTAGCAAGCTTGAGAGCTAGCTCACGCTCTGTGGTGTTGAGCTTGGCTCGGAGTTCATCGCGATACTGCTGTGTAATGGAGTTACCATCTGTAGCGGAGAGGTTGTACATGACGTAAGCCATGACGAGGTCCTGCAAGACGCCCACGCCGTTGGAGTACATCCAGCCGAGATTACGCTGCGCGGCGGAATTGCCCCGCTTAGCGGCCAGGCGATACCACCTAATGGCTTCCTTATAGTCTTTCGCAACACCTTGTTCATATTGGTACATCTGGCCGAGCCAGAACTGCGCCGAGGCATGGCCCTGCTCGGCGAGTGGCTTAAAGTGCTTCAACGCCGTAGCGAAGTCGTATTTAAACCATGCCTTCTCGCCAGCGGCGTAGTTAGGCTCAAAGTTCTGCGCGGTGGCTGGCGGCATTACCGCCAAAGCGACGATTAGCAGAGTTATCGCGGATACGTATCGCATGGCCTGATCATAAGCCGATGGCTCCTACCTGAGCAATCCACTGCGGATTCCTTTTAGCGAAAGTAAATGGACCCACAAAACCCCGCCGGCCTCAGAGGGGAAACCGGCGGGGCAGAGCAATCACGCCACAGGGGGAGCGTGACTGGGAGGATTTATAATCCACGTATCGGCATAGTCCTATGTGCCTGTGGCAAACAGAAGGCTACATTAAGGCTTTTTAGGGGCGGTTATTCATCTTCAGGAGCACCGTTGTCGAAAGGACGCACAAGATAGGTAAAAGCCGCACTGGACGGTTTCTCGAGAGCCTCCATCTGTTCCTTAAAAACCTTCGCAACACGGCTATCTTTCCCGTGCCGCGCAACGGCCTCTTCGTATAATTCTCGTAAAGTTGGCATTGATTTTCTCCTCTCTTTAGTGCGATGGACATCATGTCCGGGGGCACAAGCTGAAGTTCAAATCCCCAATCCGTAAGGTGGATCGGCCCATTAAAAAACCGTCCGCAGCATTTGCCGGGACGGTCCCAACTCTTTAGCTGCATTTATTTCGCGCCCGCAAGCTGTCTTCAAATCAGCGCTGACTACAATTAAAAGATATTTAGTTGAAAAATCCAATCATCGAGTTTTCTCTCGGCGAAGCGCCACGGTGATTATTGATGTTAATCAACACTCACTAAATTGCCTTAATTCAGCCCAACCGTGGTCGTATTTGCAAAATATTATGCACCCTCTGAAGATTTTTCAATGGGGGTAAATCGTGTTTCACCGCTCTATTCGCCTTTGCTTACAAGGTTGCATTAGCCTTGCTCACACATCTTCCAGCATCCTTTCAAGTCTGCGCCACAAAATGTGGTTACTCGGCGGTTGGTTGTTGCAGTTTTCCGCTCTGAGGATGCTGGTGAGCGGTTATCGTTCACTGAGGCATTTTTCTAAAAAAATTTTTCTGCCACAAATTTGGCGCTGCTTTGCTAGTGGGTGCACAGCAATCTTAATATTCACTGTCGCATTCATGTATGACTATATCCCGAAATCAGAGCAGAGATTAATAGCGCAAATAGATGAGTTGGTTAGTTCGGCACCGCATGTCGAGAGGAACCGACCCAAGCTCCGGTTTGAGTTAGATCAGTATGCTCGGAGCCATAGTAAGGCCAGTCTAGGCTTAATTGCCAATGGTGGCTTGGTCCCAATTTTGTTTAAAGCCTACCTTTACGACGAAAGCCAAAAAAACACACCGTGTCTGATCGGTCAGACGGAGGACATGTTTTTAAAGCGATGCGTCTGGCAAACAGTTGATCAAACTGGCCTTACAGAGTCTCAGGCTGTGATCGCAATGAAGGTGGCTATCGACGCGATAGAAAATGGACAATTCAGGTCCGCCCTGGCTTCCGTAGAACCATTTGCGCGTGATGGAAATCCCCAAGCCCAGCGTATCTTGGCAGAAATGTATGAGCATGGCTGGGGGGTGGAAAAAAACGAGAGGGCGTCGAACGAACTTTTACGTATCGCCGCTGATCAAAATGAGCATTTGGCTCAATTTGAACTGGCAGAAAAGCTCACACATAAGTGCCGTGAAGAATGTCCAAATGCAGAGGAAGCATTAGAGCTCTATAAGAAGGCGGCCCAAGGGGGGGTAGAGCAGGCAAAAGAAGAAATTGCCCGAATGTATTCTCTAGGAATGGGTATACCTATAGATCAGGAGATTGGGCTGGAGTGGACTATCAAGGCTGCGAAAGCGGGCCTGACTGAGTCCCAGCGTGTCTTGGGGCAAATTTATTTTCTGGGTGCCGGTGTCGATCAGAATTATGGATTAGCGTTCCATTATCTTAACCAGTCGGCTCAGAAAGGCGATGCTGCAAGTATGACAGTCTTGGCCCAACTTTACGGTGAAGGAAAGGGAACACAAAAAGACGGTGTCAAAGCTGCTGGCTTACTCTGGATGGCTGCCGTGAAAGGTCATGGTGTTGCTCAGGTGGCGATAGGTGAATTAATGACCCGTCCAGAGAATGGTTCCCAAGATACCTTGAGAGGTCTTATGTGGCTCTATCTGGCGATGGAGCAAAATGCGGACAGTGCTCAGGATATATTTAATGCGGCCATTGATGGAAGGCATCTTGAAGATATGGTCCTCGTAAAAACCCTTGCTCAAGCCTGTAAGGAGAGAGGTGAATGCGGAAATCCTACCTGGGCTTGGGAGTACGGTTATCAAGAAGCAAGCCTCTAGAGCGCAGAAATCCCCAAAATTGTCTAGACTATGGAATAAGGTACAGACCATAGAGTTAACAATAGTGGCACCAATGGTTCACATTGGTGTTCACTTTGTATCCATTGTTGGGGAGCACGGGGCTTACACTAGAAACGTTTTTGTTCTCTAGAAGTTTGAGACAGTGTGAGAGGGGGGGGAAGGGGAACATCTTGCGACAATAAAAGTGCCCAAAGAACTCTCCAGAAAATTATAGCGTATTGTTTTTTATAGATTGTTTTCTGTTCCAAGCTAACCGATCTTCTATCAAATTGTCAGCGTGATCGGTGATCCATATCTACAGTAACAACGTACTTAAGAATGTAGAAAAAGAGACTCCAATGAAAACCCTCGTTCTAATTCTTGGCTTGGTTGCCTTCTCGCTCACCACTGCCCCGGCGTTTGCTAGTGGGTGTGGCGGGGGAGACCACACGCATGAAACCGATAGTTCAAAGAAGAAAAAGGATGCAGGTGCCTAGAGTGCTGCACTCCATCCAGAATTACCAAAGACCCACTTCGGTGGGTCTTTTTTTGTGCGCTAACTCAGACCAGAAAAGTTCAAATTTTTTGTCGCAAAGCTCATTTATCTGAACTTTGGCGCCTAAATAAAAAAAACGGTGTGAAAGCGCATCGCTCACGGATTTGGAGGGTAACGAAGTCCGGCTGGAGGATTATAAAGGCAAATG
>JAYPHU010000002.1:0-18621 GCA_038127535.1 Rhodospirillaceae bacterium
AAAAAGGATCAAACAACCCGCCTTCCCGCAACAAGAGCACCTGCTTTACAGGAGAATTGAGCAGACCAAAATTCGCCGAAGAAAAGAGAATATCGGGCGCGTTTCGCTTCACGTAGCCGCGCCACACCGACTGCTCCCAAAGGAAACGGTGGAGGGGCGAGAAGCTGGTGATATTCATTCTCTCCACCGATGGATCACCGTAACGTGACATTTCATTGGGGGCGACGATGGTAACGTCGATACCCCGGCTCTTTAGCCCGTCGAGAAGATTCTGGGTGTAGGTGACAATTCCACCTTTTCGCGCGGAGAGTGCGTTGACCAGAACCTTCATGAGCGAGGCGCCGTTTCGGAATTTGCAGAATAAAGCGTCTCAAATATATAAGCTATTCGGTCGTCGTGCCGAAATTGATTGCCGACTATTTTCTCATGACCGTTGCGGGCAACTTCTTGTCGTCCGTCGTCATTCGCCAGCCAATGACGGCAAACTTCAATCAATTCCTGTTCATTTCCAAAATAGGCAGCCTCCGTCCCCTCGGCCAGCAGGCCGGTAATTTCGTCATTCCGTTCATGCAGCATGAAGCCGCCGACTGCCGGGATTTCAACTGAACGGCAGGTTTGAAGATCACGGTTGTCCTTGCGCAGAAAACATAGATTTATTTTGGTGGCCGAGACCGCTTTGGCGTAGTCAAGATCATAGACCGGACGCCCCTCAAGCCGCAGGTTCAAGGGTCTCGATGGCATCTTGTCCCACCCATTGCCCCATACCCGAACCGCCAAACCAGCGTCACAGAGTTTCCGGATGCTCTCAGCCCGCTCTCGTTCATACGTGCCGACGAAGCCGATATCCGCACCGAACTCGTTTCGCGTCACGTCATCAACCGGTTGAGGACAGTGGATCTCGGGATCAATGGAGTTGTTCACGAAGAGCACGTTGCGCACCCCGCGAGCCGGCATCTCCTCCGGTCTGGCGTTGAACGATTTCGTGGTGACCCATAAATCATAGAACGGCAATGACCGTTCAACGTATCGCGACAAGTGCACAGGGTTCATCATGTCATCCTCAGCATACCACACCAGTTTTACGTCGGGTGCCAATGATTTCACCGCGCCCAAAGTCGCGGGGGTTATCTCAACGGCGCGTTCCAGCCAAATTAGATCAGCCTTAAAGCTATCGGCTTCTTTGACTAAGGTCTCATTGGCCGACGCGCGATCCTGGGGAAGCCGCAGCCGATATCGAAGTCTTGAAATCATGCTCGGCCGGACTTCGTAGGTGTCTTCGGATCGGCTGGTGGAGACCACTCGAACCTCGTGAGCCAATCGCTCCATCGCCCGAATCCGCTGCAGAGTCCTGGAGCCGGGAACAGTTTGCCCGACAAATATGATCCGCAGACTTTTCACAAAACGTAATCCAGGGCTGATCGCAGACCGCGCACATCCGCCGCAAAGTTCCAATCTTCGACCTTCTGTCGTGCCGATACGCCCATCTCGGTGGATTTCGGCAAGACGTCGGAGAGCGCGTCAGCCAGTTCCCGGACATTTCCGGGCTGGACCACCCGGCCGCAATCCGGGTCCACCAAATCGTATGACGCACCGCATTCAGTTGAGGCGACGACCGCGGTCCCGCACGCCATGGCCTCATTGATGGCCAAGCCCCAAGGTTCTTTCTTTGAGGACAAAACAAAAATATCCGCGGTGCCATATACCGGTGGGAGTTCCGATTGGTTTTTAAAGCCGGTGAAATACACGTTTTCCGGCGCGCGCCTTTCGAGCGTTTCCCGGCATTCTCCATCGCCTACAAACACAAGCACCGGGGGACTCGGCATGCCTCCGAATGCAAGCCGCCAGGCCTCCAGCAACACATCCGGCTGTTTCCGCCGGGTCAGTTTCCCCGCAAACAGGATAATCGGCTGATCGGATGGAATGCCGAGCTGGGATCGAAAAGCAGATCGGCCCTCCGCCGTGTCTCTCGTGGCGAAGTAGTCATTATCGACCGCATAGGGCATGGAGAAAATTTTTTCCGGGGTGACACCGTGTTCCTCATAGTAGGAGCGATTAGCTGACCCAATCGCCAGAAAGGCGGCGCAATGCCTAAAAACGGAGTTCAGGTACCAGCGTTTAACCCAACCGGCGGGGCCAAACCCATCAGGCATTGCGCCTGACCAGTTTTCGCCCCTCATCAGGACAGGTTTGCCTTCGGCGGAGAGCTTTTTCAGCAGTTTCTTGAAATCTGGCGACTGCCAGCCGTGCGTCCAAATGGCGTCACTCTCGGCGATGATCTGTCGAGCAGTGGCGCTATTGAGAAGATGATGCGTGTAGCCATCGGTCAGCGGCACATCCCACTCGACTTGCGTGGAGAAACCTTGGTCAAAATAGGCCCCGGTGGAGAAATCCTTCTCAAACAAGACGGTTAGGTTCAGACCTTCCTGGCCGGAAATCTCGCGAAGCAGCGGCGCCTGATACTGAATGGGATGGCTAACGATGTAGGTTAAGCGGACGGTCACGAGGCGCCGTTCATCTGAGCACGTGGTAAATCAATTTTTTTCTTTCGCGCCACTGATTTGACCACGTCCGCCGTCTGCTGCGCGGTCTTAAACCATGAAAAATCATTCGCCCGTTTCAACGCATTGGCAGAGAGGCGATCTCTAAGCTGGGTATCGGAGATAACAGTGGAAACGGCCTTGGCCATGCTTGAGGCGTCCAACGGATCAAAAAACGCGGCCGCGTCCCTCAATATTTCCGGCATCGCTGCGGTGTCGGAACTAGTAATCGGCGCGCCACAGGCCATCGCCTCCACAAGCGGATTGCCGAACGTTTCGACGGTGGACGGGAATACGAAAACGGCGCATTTCCGGTAAAGCCCGGTCAACGCCACGCGATCCAATTCCCCCAGGAATTCAATATTGTCCTGCAAACCGTGCGCCTTAATGGCATCTTCAATCTCCTGAAGATAGCCTTGATCGACGGCCCGGCCTGCCAGCTTCAATTTGATGGTGGGATCAGATTCCCGTATGATCGACATCGCGGCAACCAGCGTGTGCAAGTTTTTCTGCACATAGATATCGGAGACAGCCAGCAGGAAATTCTCCCGTTCGCGGGAATCGCCGGGAGAGAAGCTATCGCTCACGCCATGATACACCACAGTGACCTTATTTTTCAGCCGCTCGCCGACACCAAAGGTCAGCGCTTGACGGGCATAGTTTGAAACTGCGATCGCCCGGCGGCAGAACAACAGAGACAGAGCCGTCATCAATGTCAGCCCGCCCCAGTACAGCCGCTTAACCAACCTGGTCTCCCGGCCCGCCACTGCTAGTGAGTTTCTCAAAACAATTACAGGCGTCGGCGCCATTAAGGGGCCGTAATTTGCGGGCGACAGGGTAACGTCCACCGACATCACCCGAGCCAATACCGGTAGTACAATTTGTTCCCATAGAAGATTTGCAAAAAATCCGTTCGGGTAGCGCAGCAAATGGATCCGTACCCGCTCGTCGACCGTGCCGAATAATTGAAACTGATCACGATGGAGATACAGGTGTACCTCAAGTTCATCATCCTGGGCGAACAGTGGCAAAATATTTCGCAGGTAAGTGACGCCGCCGCCACTTTTCGCATGAATGCCGTTAACCAGCACACGAATGCGATCACTTCTGAGGAAATTGTTCTGAAAGGACGCCACCTAATTCCGTTCCACAATGCCTAGGGTAAAATTCTTATATCAAGTAAGGGGGGTCCCCTCCAACCGGAAACCTAACCCTCTGACAGATCATTATTTTCTGGGCTTGCCACCCCTCTATATCCTATCGTGGCGCCACCCATGTATTCAAAAATTCTTATATACCGGCGAGGCAGCATAGGCGATGCCATCGTCAGCATTCCGGCCATCAACGAAATTCGCCGGCAGTTTCCCCATGCTGAAATAAGACTTCTGTCAAACACGCCCGTGTCGGAAAGAGCCGCAACGGCGTCGAGTATCCTGGAAGAGACCGAGTTGGTCGACGGAAGCTTTCACTTACCGCCCGGCGGCGGCGGAGTGTCCACTCTCTCCCAGGTGCGCGCCCAGATTAAGGCGTGGGCGCCCGACGCGTTGATCTATCTTTCCGAGCCGTCGAAGCTGTACCGTCTCATGGCCGAGGTGGCGTATTTTCGTTGGTGCAGAGTTTCAACCCTCCTACACGTGCCCTGGGGAGCGGAGTATCGGACATATAAAAAACGGGAAGACGAGTTATACGAATCCGAAAGTAGCCGGTTGCTGCGGGCGATTACCGGGCAGCCGGAGTCCAAACCGGAATGGGACTTCACGCTCCCCCGCAGTGCGCACGAAGAAGCAAAGGGCGCATTGGCCGGATGGGACGGCGTCGCCGGCTTCCTGGCCTTTAGTCTGGGCGCGAAGTTGCCTGATAAGGATTGGGGAGAAGAAAAATGGAAGGCATGCCTGGACGCACTAAGCGAATGCCGGCCGCGTCTTGGCATCGTCTGCATCGGCGCGGCCGACGAAAGCGCCGCCTGTGATCGCGTTCTCACAGGCTGGCGCGGCCCGAAATTGAACCTGTGCGGCCAGACCGCGCCCCTAGCAAGCGCTGCAATCATGGAGCAAGCCGTGATATATTTGGGACACGACAGCGGCCCGATGCATCTGGCCGCCTTGGTGCAGACCCCCTGTTGGGCCATATTCAGTGCACGAGCGAAACCCGGCGTCTGGTTTCCCCACGGAGACAATCATCGAATCTTTTACCCTTGGGAACTAGCCCGAACGGCGCCGGCCCGAACCGGTTTCAGAACCGCCGGCAATTCGATCCTGTCCGTAAAGAGAGATGACGTCCGCGCCGCTCTCCTGGGCTGGGCTGAGACCCTGTCCGCCGGCTAAATCCATGGTAAACGCCATTGCCAACTTTTATGATTCACCTTTCACCATCGTCAATCAGGACACCCAATGTGTGGCATCGCGGGCATTATCGGTAACCGGGCCGTAAACGAAAACGCGGTTCGGGCAATGACGGACATTCAGGCTCACCGTGGTCCGGATGATTCCGGATTATGGCGCGCACCTGACGGGCGGACGGTACTGGGACACCGGCGTCTCAGCATCATTGACGTGTCCGAGGGCGGACATCAGCCGATGGAATGGGATGGCTGCGTCATCACCTACAATGGCGAGATCTATAACTACTTGGAAATCCGGGAACGCCTCAAACAGGAAGGCGTGGTGTTTCGATCCGACTCGGATACAGAAGTTCTCCTGGCTGCCTACCAAAAATGGGGAGAGAACTGCCTGGCCGAACTCAATGGCATGTTTGCGTTTGCCATCTTTGACTCCAAACGCCGGGTTCTCTTTTGTGCGCGGGATCGGTTCGGCGAGAAACCGTTTCTCTTTCATGCCGCAACTGACCGGTTTGCCTTTGCTTCAGAATTCAAGGCCCTGTTTACGCTAGAGGGTGTTGCCACGTCCCATGACAGCCTGCGGCTTCTCAGCTTCCTGCAGCACCCAACCCGAGGGCTCGACGATGGGACGAACACCGTTTTAGACGATATCCAACAACTGCCCCCCGCGCACAGTTTGACCCTCGATCTTGACCAACTGACGTATCAGATCCGGCGATATTGGGATGTGAGACCAAATCCGGACTTCGCCCGTTTGTCTCAGAAAGAAGCGGAGGAGCATTTTCGGGACCTCCTAACAAGTTCGATATCTCTTCGGATGCGGAGTGATGTCAGTCTGGGTTCGTGTCTTTCTGGCGGCCTGGACTCGAGCTCAATTGTCTGCATCGCCCGAAATCTTCTGGGCGACGACACACCTTACGACACCTTTACCGGCCGATTTCTGGGCACCGAGGCGGACGAAAGCCCATGGGCCAAGGTGGTTGCGGAGTGGACCCACTCGCAATGCCACACCGTCGACCCCGACGGCGACGTTTTTATCGACGAAATCGGTCCGTTCATGTGGCATAACGAACTTCCCGTCGCCAGTACGAGCCAGTACGCCCAATGGTGCGTTTTCCGCCTGGCCAAAGAGCAAGGCACGACCGTCTTGCTGGATGGGCAGGGCGGCGACGAGCTGCTTGGCGGCTACGAGCAATATTTCAACGCCTATCTTCAAAGCCGAAAACAGGGCGCAAGCTCGGACGAACTCGAAGCCGAGCAGCAAGACATCCGAAAGCGATATCCTTTTGCTTTGCTCAGCCCGGCTCAGAAGCGCAGCTCTTCCCTGCCCTGGTCCCTTCGAGCCCTGGCCGCACGTCTGACCGGCAAAGGGAGTGACTTCAGTTATGGCCTGAACCCGGATACAGCCCGGAAAATATTGGGTACTTTTCATTCGACCGTTTCGGACCCGTCGGGATTTCATCCGCTGACCGCTGCACTCTACGAAGAAGCGCTCCACACCAACCTGCCTGTTCTGTTGCGCTATGGCGACCGAAATTCCATGGGCCATTCCCGGGAAGTGCGGCTGCCCTTCTGTGATCACCGGATCGCCGAGTTTACCTTATCCCTGGATGCCGAGACCCTCATGGGCAATATCGAGACGAAACGGCTGTTGCGCGGCGCACTTTCGGGGATTTTGCCTGAGGACATTCGCACCCGCTGGTCTAAGCAAGGCTTTCTACCGCCGCAGGCTGTCTGGCTGGAAGGCCGGCTGGGCGGGATCACTCGCGAGATCATCGAAAGCCGGGACTTCGCCCAATCTGGCATCTGGCATGCCCCGTGGTGGCAAAACCTCTGGAAACGATTCGAGGCTGGAGAAAAACACTTGGCCGGAATGCTTTGGCGGCCGTTCATTGATCAGATGTGGCGAGCGCACTTTTTGGCACCGGTCTCTGAACTTCAGAAGCACCCCGTTTTCGGGGCGGGCAGCTAGTGCGCGCGGTCTTCGTCAACCATTGCCATCCAGACACGCCGCATGTCTGCGCGACCCGGATGCGAGAGTTCGCCTGGGCCTTGGCGAGCCGCGGACATCAAATTGTTCTGTTGACGGAAACCCTGGACGGCGCGCCCGGCGAACTATCCCCTGCCGTTGTCGCTCAGGAAATAAGGCAGCACGACTTTTCAACGCCCTATTATTTGGCCTGCCCCCCATCCGAAATGCGGGCGGCCAGAACGCTTCGCGATGGTGCCCTCCCTTGGGGAATACGCCAATTGGTTATCCTTTGGCTTTTCTTCCGGCATCACGGTGTCTTCACCGACTGGCTAGGAGGCGCCCGGCCCATACTGGAGACGTTGGCCAGCGAGTTTAGGCCCGACCTAGTCTGGGGAACGTTCGGAAATACCGACTGCTGGAATATAAGCCGCGATCTCGCCCACCGGGCTGGCTGCCCTTGGATTGCCGACATTAAAGACCCCTGGCAGGCCTTTATTCCTAGTCCGTTGCGCACCCGGCTCGCGCGACGTTATGCGGATGCGGCATTGATGACGGTATTCTCCAGCACCCATGCAGCTGCGGCGGAAGAGTACTTCCCTCAGACGAAGCAAGTGATCCCTAGCGGCCTCAATCCCGAGACCATTAGCCAGGCCGAGGTTCAATCTGGCGACGATGACATCTGGATTAGCCTGACCGGCAGTGTTTATACACCGGAGAATCTTACCGTTCTTCTGGGGGCGATTACCCATTGGGCTTCGGGGCTCGACGACGCCACCCGAGCAAAGATCACTTTTCACTATGCGGGTGCGGAATCGGAGAGCGTTGAAGCGCAACTGGGTCAACTCGAGGCGATCGTCAATACTCGCGTTCAGGAACGATTAGCGCAGCAAGACTATTTTGATCTGCTCAAAAGTTGCCGATTGAACATTTACCTCACCAATCAAAACACGTTTCATCAGAAAACACTGGAGCTCCTGGCAACCGGGCGGCCCGCCGTGGCATTTCCCGCAGAGACCCATGAAGCAACGGATATAGCGGAAAAGTACGGCAGTACATTGTTGAGTTGCGCCAGCACAGACGACATTGTGCGTGCGCTCGGTTCGGTACTCTCAACCCCGATAGGCGAGAGCGATCATTCGGATATCATTTCCGTGTACAGTTGGGATGCGCTGGCCAGTAAACTTGAAGAAGTATTCGACTCCATCCACCAAAACAATAGCGTCTAGTTTCCCTTAGGGACACACTCGAACCGACCATCACCGCGGTTAAACAGAAAATACCGTTCGGGTGCGCCTCGGCATTCGTCGGAGTCCACCAGCGCCGCTAAAATATCGCGCGTCCAGGGGTCGGTTCGGATCGGCCAGATGATCGGAAACTCCCTCCACCAGGATTCGAGTTCTTCGGCCGTGGTGATGTTAGTGAAGGAATTGGCGCGAACCGGCGCCCAGCTGTACGGAGGTTCCGGCCAATAGTTGAACACGAGACCACCCTTCTTATCACCGATTCCGAAATACCTGGACAAATCCCATTCCACCCCGTATCCGCCCTGTGCAATCAAGCTCACTCTGGGGCGGACAAGTTTTCGATCTTGAATAATTTGCGAGAGCCGCCCTGCATCCTGCTTGACGGATTGTATCGTTCGGGAGGCCCCCGGCCCCATGTTCGCCCGCGTTGTAATTTCGACCAACGAGCCCGAGATGCTCTTAGCCTGCCAAATCAACAGTATCGTTGCGGCTAGGACGAGGCATGCTCGCGCCAACCGGTTGTGCATTCCAGCCGAAAGCGCCATTCGAAATGCCGGCCACTCGAGGGCAACGATCAATAGTAATAACGGTGCAATAAAATGAAGAAGCCGCAAATTCGGCCGGAAGTATCGTTGAAAAGACTGAAGGCCGGTCTCCCCGAACGGTGGATAGCAGAGATGATAAGCGGAATGCATCAAGACGACGTGAAACAGTATGAAGACCGCAACGCCGGCGACCACCCAACGGCAGCGCGGCTCGCGCAATGACACGATCGCTACTATTGCCGCCCCCACGGTCATCTCGAATTTGTAAGCCGTCGTATAGGTCAAAACAGCATTCAAAATAATATCGACAACTTGCTTTGACCTTGCGGAGAACAGACTTTCGGAAGTCGTCACGTATGCCCAGGGTGAGCTAAAACAATGACTGCCGAAACTGTGTTGGGTCCATACCGCCATCGTTACAAACAGGGGCAAGAGTAGAGCGGCGGCATAACTCAATGCTTTTCGCATACCCTCCGGTGAAAACGGATATCTGAAGAATCCGATTGGAGCCGCTTGTTTGTATTCCGTCCAAAGAAAGCCTAACCAGAAGATGCCCAACGTCGGGCCAATGGCCAACATCGATAACTTTATGAGATATCCGCCGACGACAATCAGCCCGAAAGCAATGACGACGGTTTTCCTATCGAGTTCATCGTACAATCCGGCGATGCCAAGCAAAAAAGCGCCAAGAAAGGCATAAAGAAGCGGTTTCTCAATCAATTGGAATTCGGGAAACAGCACCCATGAAACTTCCGCAGCAAGCATGATCAATAAGACAACCCATGCAAACAATCGGCATTCTCCCGCACTGCAGGTCCCGGTCCGCAGAAGTAAAAATCTGACAAAATCGAACAAAAATCCTAAAAGACCGACATGCAGGAGAAACGGCAGAATGATGGCGTTGGCGTCGTTAAACTTCGCACTAAGAACATTGGAGTAGGCTATCAGGAGTGGCCAGCCGTTGGAGTACCCGCCGAGATGGTATTTCAGTTCCGGTGCCCAATATGCGTCCACGACGTAGATTTGCCGGGCGTATCTAAGCCAGCTCGCGGTTTCATCGCCGGGATACGGAAAATAGTTTATGCCGCCATTCCACCAGGCCACCAATAACAGGAGCGCCGGAAAAATAAAAACCGGGTGAAGGAATTCGACGTGAGGATAGTCGGCTCTTTTGCGCACCCAGGCAATTATTCTGACGACTATCCCCAATACGCCAACCGCCAGAAGACCCCAGCCAAGATGTGAGATTTTCAGCCCCAGCAGCACGTTTCCGTAAAACAGCAACGCGATTACAGACATGTTGCCCAGGAAAAAACGGAATCCCAACCACTTCGTACGGTCGCGCGAGAGACCGGGAAACCAAACAGCAATTCCGATTAGGGTTATGTATATCAACAGATGGTTCATTGCGGAATGGCTCGGTCTACGCGGAACGTCCCGTTGGAGATCGTCAACTTTGACTCCTCACTATTTCAGTCATCGGCCTCACTTTACAAAGACGTATACACCGTATTTGTGTATCAACGGTTGAACACCTCCAGCAACGACAAAACCTCCGACCGGGTACTTACCGGTTTCGTAGAGCGGCACTGCTAATACATGCCGCCGGCCGAAGCCCGTTCGCGCGGCGATTTTAGCGAGGGTCCGTACGGAAAAAAAGTACGGCAACTCAGTCCCTCGGGCCTTTTGAACAATGGGATAGAGTATGGGAAACGACAAATTATACAAATGCAAGAAGACATGCGGCCAGGACCCGAACACCACCAGACATTCGCCCGGTTTCAGCATTTTATATGCCTCTGACAACTGTCGTTCAATTCTTTGCGATGATTGACGCCTGGTCGTCCTGACCAAATGATGCAGCAGAAAAATAGAACAAATCGTATCGAAGCTCTCGTCCGGCAGATCCACATCCAGGCAGCTTGCTTGAAGGGTCTTTATCTCACCGGACGGCATCCCACTGGACAAAAATTTCAGGGTTTCCAGCAGGCGTGGCGACAAATCAACGCCAGTCCAATTTTGAACCGCGGACGTATCGTAATAAACCCGCGATCCGCAACCGAAATCCAGTACATCACCTTTTAAAAGACCGGGCGTCAGATCCATCGCTAATCGATAGATGCCTTGATCCTCGCAGAACCGGTCATCTTCCCAGCTTTCAAAAAACTGATCCTGTCCCTCCCTTGTCATAGTGCTTTCGCATTCTTCGTTTGTTGTGCGGATTCGACGTATTCCCGGCACCGCTGAACATGGGGCGTCTTAGCCTCAACATACTCGTAGAGAGACAGATGGAATAACGGAAGCGGAAATCTTTTGATAGTTACTTCGTTGAAGAAATGAGACATCACCGCTCGTACCTCGTGGGCATCATTTACGTGTTCGTACCTCATATGTTCTGCAAAGTTGAACCCGGTCTTCAATCTGAATGCCACCGCCGTTGAAATTCGCCAAGAGAGCCCCCATAGAAAACCGCCTTCACACGGAATCCCCACCTGAAAGACGCCGCCCTCAGCCAGCCGGAGGCCTGAGAGTGCCACATGGAGCGGCAACTCGGTGAGATGCTCAAGTGTGGCGATCGAGATGACGCGCTCATACTTTGTCTCTTCAGGAATTGACTTAACGTCGTCATATAAATTTGAGAGGCGCTTCAACTCATCTTTGCCGTCATATAGATCCTTAATCGGTTCAATGGCGTCATAACGAATCGATGCCGGTTCAAAGTCGATATGGTTCATTGTTCCGGCGCCAATCTCCAACAATCTCGCCGCCGGTATAACCCGGCCTCTATTCGCAATTTGCCGGTGCATCCAAGATTCAAGAAGGTTCGATATCTTTGACAGCCAAGTCTGCCGCTCTCGATTGGCCACCAGAACTCTCAGATGAAGTGCTTGCATCTCGGCAGAGAGCTCTAGGCGCTTCTTAGGGAATTTCGCCAATATTTGGTCGATGGTCTGCATGCGGAACTCGTTTAGATACGGCTGCGGATCAAGTTGCCGGCTAACCGATCCAGTGACGGTGCCAGGCGGTCAAATTGCAGAGCACCCATACTAAGAGAGAAGTGTCCCGCCGGCCCGACCGATGGTCGCCAATTAGCGTTGAGATGTGCGCTTTGTCAAACCGCAGTTGGTCCAACAACGGCGAGGATTGAATATCGGCCTCGGCTTGACGGCCGAACTCCCCTTCCAGCCACTGCGCCATGGGCGCGGCGAAGCCCATTTTCTTCCGGTAGATAATATCGTCGGGGATAATCCCCTCCACCGCCTTCTTCAGAAGCTGCTTCTGGACGCCGCCGCTTATTTTGGCCGATTGGGGAATATCCATGGTGAACTCAACCAGATGATGATCAAGAAATGGTACCCGTGATTCCAAACTGGACGCCATGGTTATCTTGTCGACCCGCATCAGCAACAGTTCTGGTAGACGCAGCCGGAACTCGTTGTAGATCATTCGGGTCAATTGATCCCGGCCGGGATGGGCGGAATCGATGTCGTGGAGAAAATGCTGCGCGACGTAAAAACTGTCGGGCCGCAAATAGCTTTCGGGCAGAAGCCCGATCTCGGCCATTTCCTCCCAGCCGGTCGGCGATGCGGAACTGAACCCGGGCAGCAGAGCTCGCTTCTGCGCTTCCCAATAAGCGACAGCGCCACTCCAAAAGGCCTCCCGGTTTTCGGCCGCCCTGCCGACTGCATCGGCATAAATCTCGAATTTGGGCGCCAATTTGGCCAGACCACTAGCCAATCCGGCGCCTAGGGAGCGAAGCGGTCCAGGTAGTTTGCGGAACGGGCCGAAGTAGCGCTCATGTAGTTCCAGATACTTCATATAGCCGTTGTAGCCGCAAAACTGCTCGTCCGAACCTTCGCCCACCTGAATGACCTTCACCCCGTTGTCGTGGGCCAGTTTCGAGACAAAGTGCAACGGAATGCAAACCCAGTCGGCCAAAGGCTCGTCCTGTTGATGCACCAGATCCTGAAGATAGCCGGCCATATCGGCTTCATCGATCAGAATTTCATGGTGATTGGTCTTATACAATTCCGCCACCCGGCGGGCATGCTCCAATTCGTTGAGATGCTGGTGATCCTTAAATCCGACGGTGAACGTGTTCACCGGATCATCGGTAAACCTGTCCATCAGCGCGACATTCACCGATGAATCAATGCCGCCGGAGAGAAAGGCGCCGTAGGGCGCATCAGACATCATCCGTTTCTCGACCGAGGCTTCCAGACGCTGGACAACGCCATCCCGGTAAAACTTCTCAATCTCCGCCGGGCTTAATCCATTCAGCTCGTCCGGTGAAATATCCTGATCAGGCATGGCGTCCCAGTAGCGGGCCGCCGATAGTTTTCCGCCCGCCGCCACTTCGAGGTAATGCGCCGCCGGCAGCTTGTAGATACCGTCGAACATGGTCAGCGGCGCCGGTGTCGTTAGATAGGTGAGATAGTGATAGAGCGCAGTCCCGCTTACAGACGCAGGGATATTGGGATGGGCCAAAAGGGCTTTGATCTCCGAGGCAAAAGCGAACATCCCGCCACGCTTGGTGAAATAAACCGGCTTAATGCCAATCCGGTCCCGGGCGATGGTCATCCGACGACGAGCCTGATCCCAGATGGCAAAGACAAACATGCCCTCAAGCCGGTCCAGGAGCCCCCTGATACCCCACTCTTCATAGCCGTGGATCAGAACTTCGGTGTCTGAATGGTCGCTGGCAAAGACGTGGCCCGCCGCTTCAAGCTCCGGCCGGAGTCCGGCGTGGTTATATATCTCGCCGTTGTAGGAAATCCACAAGGTCCCATCTTCATTGGTCATGGGCTGGTCAGCGCTGTCGGTCAAATCGATGATGGAAAGACGCCGGTGTGCAAGACCGGTTAACCCGTCCGGGGAAATATAGACATCGCCGCCGTCCGGTCCCCGGTGGACCATCGTCTGGTTCATCCGGTCCAGAATATCCCGATCAATCCGGTCCGAGCGGCCGAAATGGATGAGCCCTGATACCGCGCACATGTGGCGTTTCTATACCAGCCCGAAGATTCGGCCAAACCTTTTAGAGGCTGGGTTCAGGATGCCTCCGACCGCACAGGGGAAGTCGTCAATTCCCGGGCGGGAAATGCACAGCCTACTAAAAAAACTAGCCGTGCAAATCACGAGCCCGTGAATGTTCACGCCAAGATCGTCGGCGTAACGGCCAACGCCCACATTCACCCAGCCGGGAAATAGCTGGACGCCGGCCGCACCCTCAATGGTCAAGCTGTTGCCGAAGAGCATGCCCGGCCAAAATGGCAGGTGAGAGCTTCTCGGGCCTGCGCCGGGGCGAAAGGCCTGCAGAAAGATCCGCGCCACCCCCATCACCATGGTGCCGCTGATGGTCGTCGCCGCGATCACCGCCGGCCCCACTTTTCCGCCCAGGTAAATGGCGAACAGCGGCAATTTGCCCAAGACGGCAATGACCAGTACCGTCCGCCGCCCGACGGAGACCTGTCGCTCCGACGGAGACCTGTCGCTCCGACGGAGCGTCAGTCCGCCCCTACCAATCACGGGCCGTCAGTTTGGCGGTGCTGGCAAAAGTCCAAAGCAGTATCGATCCGGCGCTGGTCATCATGATGGCATTCACCACCAGTAGCATGGTGATGCCAAAGCTGGCAGGCACCGCTAGGGGCGGATTGCCGGACAAGCCCTCGGCGCGGGCATAGACTCCGACGAAGCCGAACAAGAAGATGAATCCGCCGCCGATCAGGCCGGCGATGACAAATCCCTTCAACATGGTTTTTGGATCAGTCAGAAATCCTCGGTCGGTCAGAACGGGATCGTGGAACAGATAGCCGAGAACCTGGACCAGGGCCAATCCGGCAAGGGTCATCCGGCCAGACTGGCGGCAGAAGGCACCTCTGGCAATCCTTGCGCCGCGAACGTGGGCAGCAGAAAGACCAAAACTCCAGCCAACAGAATGGCCGCCAGGAGTAGATGACCGTGAACGCGGTCACCGCCGGGACCGCAACCCAATAGCCGGCGCTTCCTTCGGCGCCGAATTACAGACCAACCACCTTGGCGTTGGATCACACCTCGTTGAACAGCCGGATGGCGATGGCGGCGATGAACAGTTTAGCGCAAAGGCTTCCATACTTTCTGATCAGGAATGCCGGCAGGGACGTGTCACCGTCCCGGGTCCGGATCATATAGATGGCCACGCCTGCCACGAAGAAAATGAAATAGTAAAACGCTTAGCCGATGGAACCGGAAAGACCGAACGCCTGCGCCAGTCCCGCGGCGTTGGCGATGGACTTGGCAAATATCCAGGAAATGGCCGCACTGGCGATCAACAGCCATAGACCAGGCGCTGCGCCCTTCTCGTCACCGCCGGAAAATAACCCAGTGACGGTTGTACGTTTGGGCGCTAGATACCAGACAAGCAGTCCATAACCGGCTGATCAGCCAAGTCAGTATTGGCTCCATTTCATCCATTCCCGGGAATAAGCAGCGTTTGTTGCCTGGGCCATAGAGGGTTTCGCATCCGAGGCCAAATCAAATCCCGGCGACATGCGCCCAGAGAGAGGTCAGTGGGCGTTCCAGAGCCGGTCATAGACCATCCGCGCCCAGCCCCGATAACCTCGGCCTAAAGCGCCCGGCTCCTGCTCTCCCATCAGCCACTCCCGAACGGGAAGATAAAATCCGGTTTTCGGGCGGTTTAGGACGTCGCAGGGGAGCGGCATGGCCAGGGCCGCCGCCATGTCTTGTTTGCTTGCGCCCAAGGCCGCAATTTCCCGGAACAGGAACGCATCCACCAAGGGCGTGCGTATCTCGAGGGAATGGGCCATGCCGGCCCAGTCGGAATCTCTGAGAAGCTGATTACGCATATACCAGGAAAGCTCGAGCGCTGAGACTTTGCCATGATCCGTAGGGATACCTTGGGTAGTGTCCGCCAGACAAGCCATCGCGTCCAACTCCTTCATCCCCTGCCTGACAATGTCCGGATCCATTACTTCCGGCAATTCCCACGGCATAAACAACCCCCGCCGGAGCAAGTAAGCTCCGCCGAAATCACCCCCGTATTCAAACAATCCGGCGTATTTGGGCGAGGTCATGCGTTTGATCACCGGCGCACTGACCGTCCGGAACGCCGCACCCAACGGCCTTAATCCCGGAATCCAGCCCAGCATATTGGCCATTTGCGGCACTTGGCGGAACGATGGATAGCCGCCGAATATCTCGTCGCCGCCTAGGCCGGATAGCGCCACCTTCAACCCCATGCCGGCGGCTTCCTTGGCGACAAAATAGGTATTGGCGCCGTCAATGGAGGGCTGGTCCATGACACTGAATAAATGTTCCATATCTTCATGGAACTCGGCCCCGGCCACCTTTCGCGTTTGATGCCGGGTCTTGTAGAGGGCCGCGATTTTCTCGGCCAACGGCGCCTCATCCATGGGCGTGCCGTAGAGCTCATCAAAGCTTAGCGTCATAGTATCCAAAGAGGCCCCGGCGCTTTCGCTGGCCAGCCCAGCCACTGTCGCCGAATCCAGTCCTGCGGACAGAAATATCCCGACCGGCACATCGGAGACCAAGTGATACGAAACTGATTCTCGAAGCGCCGATTGCAGCCGCTTCCGGCGCGCATCAACGGAGGCCTCCGGGTGGGCATAGCGCAAATGCTCGCGCACATCGTAGAAGGCTTGCGGCGCGCCCACCCCGTTGGGTTCGATGGAAAGCGTATGCCCGGCGGGAAGCGAACGAATGCCGGCGTAGAGTGTGTGAGGTTCGGGGATATAGCCGAACATGTGGAAAGACACATGCCCGGCTGCGTTCGCCGACCTATCGACATCGCCGCCGGCCAGGAGGGCCTTTACCTGAGAGGCTACCCGGATCTGTTGACTGCCTGTGGTATAGTACAGCGGCTTGATCCCAAATGGATCCCGCGCCAGAAATATGCTTTGCGCAGTTTCGTCCCAGATAGCGAAGGCGAACATACCCCGTAGCCTCGACACCATCGCTGGTCCGTCGCGATCATAGAGGTGAAGAAGTACTTCGGTGTCGGATTGGGTGGTGAGCCCCCGCCCCTCCGCGATCAACTCGTCCCGCAATTCCCGAAAATTGTAGATTTCGCCATTGTACGTAATGGCGAAACGGGCCTCACCCTGGCCGTTCCCCAAGAGCATCGGTTGAGCGCCGCTTTCACCCGGATCAATAATCGCCAGGCGCTTGTGTCCCAGCGCAACCGAACCGTTCGGCGATACCCAGACCCCTTCGCCGTCGGGCCCCCGTGCCGCCATGGACGTCATGATCCGATCCAATCCAGCCCGGTCGACAGGTTTGGCGGCAAGGTCAAATATGGCTGCGATTCCGCACATGATCTGCCTTCATAAAGACCGGAACCGCACGCGACAAAGTATTTTTGGCCGACCTACATTAAAGCCGAGCCATCATTACTTGGATCAGTCCGTTCATCCGCGTATGATCGGGTCATGAGTGAAGAAAATCTCCGCCATCCCCGTGTCGACGTCAAAGTTGCGTTCAACGTGTCCAACGGAGAGAGTTCTTTCCCCGGCACCATCACCAATCTTTACGACAGCGGCGCCGTGCTGGAATTTACCCCTGACCTGGGCCGCAAGGATGTGGCATTCGAAATCGGTAATTCGGTGGAGATCGATTCCGAACAGACGGATCGCGTGCCCGGTAGCGTGGTCAGAAGCTACGACGGTGGGTTTGCCATGAAGTTTGAAGAAGAGGATCCGGGATTATTGGAACAGTTAACTGACATCGTAAGCGAAACCATGAAGCGTTAAGGCACTCAACTCGCCAAGGACAAAGCTTTAAACAATTAAAAATATTGGATAAATTTTTCCATAGTTGTACGCAAATAATGACATCAGGTGCTGGAGGTAAACGTGACTGACAATTCCCCAACCGAATATTTTGTTGAACGTGTCGCAAACATGTCCCATGCGAACGGCGTGTTTCGAGTGACCTTTGCTCAGCAGGCAGAGGGGGATTCTATTCAGCCAATGGTGAGACTGCTCATTCCGGCGAACCAACTCAGCGGTATTCTCCAGGGCATTTCCAACGCCGCGAAAGACATCGGTGAACAAGTGCAGGCCCGGATGGGCGAAGGTGATGATGGCGATGAAGGCGCAAAGAAAAAAGCCGCCGCAAAAAAGGCGACTTCCTCTAAATAACCCCGCCTCTATTATGAGACGACGCGGCGTCAGACTTCATAATACGCGTCGCCCAGAGCTTCTTTGAACGGCGCGAGGTGCCCTTCATAACGTCGCCATCTGCCGACAGAACTGCTGTATATTGGTTGGCGCACCTGCCAAATACTGGCGGTTTTGACTGTACGCTCGGTCAAATGGAACTGCAGACAGGCCTCATCCCACTCTAGGCCGCAAAACTCAAGTATCTCGCGGGCCTTCGCCTCGTGATCACCGAACATGCCTTCGTAGGCAACGTCGAGAATGTCCAGGGGAAGAACGTCGTGCCAATGGGCCATGATCTGTTCATACCCACGGTAATAGTTTCCCAGGTTCTCAAGCTTTGTGGCGAAAGGCAGGGGTGAGGTGAAATGTTGCGTGTAGCACGACAGGCAGGAGTCCATGGGCTGGCGACGGCAGTGGATTATCTTTGCGCCGGGCAACAGCATCGCAATAAAGCCTAAATGCATAGAGTTCCCCGGCCTTTTGTCAATCACGTGTGGATTTTTGTCGCTTAGCCGTCGAATATAGGCGATACAAGATTCTCCAAGCCGGCAGGCAAAAAGCTACGGATTGACAATAGCCATCAGCCGGTCGATGTGGCGTGTGTGCCCTGCCGCATCGAAGGGGGTGGCTCTGTCATCCAACTTATTACCCTGCCGGAAATGTTCAAAGGCCTCGTCATAGCGTTCGAGATCATCATAAATTTTCCCAAGGGTGAAATGTGGGTTTACGCGGTCCGGCGCCTGCAACCCCTCCCGTTGCAGTATTTCCTCCATGACAGTAATTTCGCTGTCATCCGCATCGGCCTT
>JAYPHU010000002.1:18721-76735 GCA_038127535.1 Rhodospirillaceae bacterium
AGTTGATATTCCGGCTTCAATGCCAACGCCTTTTCAAAAATACCAATCGCGTCGTGCGGCCGCTGCGGCCGCCGCATGGTGTCATCCAAATTCAAGAATTACTGGGGTTTTAGTAGTCGAATTCCACCGCTCTCAGCATATACTCTATGGCGCGGGTATAGCGTTGACCCATATAATGGGTCAGTCCCATGGCATGGAGAACACCCGCATCGTTGGGCCGGGCTTCCAGGATCGTCTCACACAGCTTCTCGGCTTCGGCATATTGGCCGGCGCCGATCGACCGCATGACAGCGACCAAATCGGCGCCGTTGCTCTCTGTGGTGGGGGTATCAGCCATTTTCGATCCTCTTACTGGGAAGCGAAGTGAGGTGAGCGCCGCAATTCGTCAATTCCCTCATGTCTCAAAATTACCCTTGTCGGCTGCGTTGCGAGAAACCTGAAATTTGTCGATCCTGAAATTAAATGCAACGGATATCCTCTCCCCCTCCCCTTCAAACTGATGAACCTGGTGTTTCAGCTAGGCAGGGAAACAGTAAAGCCTTCCGGCCTCTGGTCTCAAGGTAATTCCCCCGCCGAATGGGTTACCCGGACTGGGAATCATCTCAACCGCTGTTCTGGGATACGCAAACTAAATGCAGCCGGCATCACTACTGTCGTCAAAGGGCCCGCCGGCATCTACATAGTAAACCCCTGACCAGGCGTGTCCGGGATGAGAGTGGAATTTGCTGTATCCGCCGTTACGCAGCACCACAGCCCAAGCGGTGATGTGGTCCGTCGTCTCAAACTCAGCCGCGGGTACGCCCGTGGTTGCCTCCGTCAATTCACTGAGCGCATGCCCGATGAACTCAAACAATCAGCCCATTTCCGAACTGCTCTCGGCGAACAAATCCTCGGGGGAATGCCAGCCGGTTGCGATGCTCTTACTGATGCTTTCGTGGGTCTGCTCCTTGTCAGTATATGGCTGCACAGGCTGGGGTTTATGGCCCAGTGGTCAGGCAGCACCCCACCAAAGATAGGGGTGGGCCGAACGTACCGGATACCGTCTATGGGGACGAACGCCATGCAACCAATCGATCCGGCTATCGCTCCCGCATGGCATCATCCATGGAGTCGATAAAAGGTTGGAACAAATATTGGAACACGGTCCGCTCACCGGTGTGGATGCTGGCAATCACCTGCATTCCTGGAAACAAGTTGTAGCGCTCGGGCCCGCGGCGAAAATGATCAGCCCCGGTTTCAATCCGCACTTTGTAGAACGGCGACCCTTCCGGCGTCATCAACGTATCGGGGCTCACGGAAACGACCTTGCCGTCCAGCCCCCCAAACCGAGCTGCGTCTGCGGAGGCAAGTTTGACCACCGCCAACTGGCCCGACTGCACAAACCCAATATCCTGAGTCGGCAGTTGCGCCTCAATAATCAACCGATCTCCCTTGGGCACGATATCGACGACCGGCTCGCCGGGCTTCAACACACCGCCGATGGTCGCCACATAGATGGTTTTGACCACACCCTCCACCGGCGAACGAAGCGTCGTACGACGCAGGCTATCCTTAAACTTCTGCATGCGCTGGCTGAGCTCATTGTAGGTCAGCCGAGCCTCGTCGAGCTCCTTCTTCGTTTCATCGGCGAAGACCGACTTAATGGTGATCAATCCGGCTCCGGCTTCTTCCAGCGCAGCACGGGCGCTGATCAGGGAGGCTTCGGCCTCGGCGATTTCACCGGTCAGCCGCCCCTCTTCCTTAAGAAGGTCCAAGTGCTTGTAACGGTTGGATAAACTCTCCCGCAACAACTGTTCGCTGATCCGCACTTGCTCTCGAAGTAGCTTGAGAGAATAGCGATGGCCACGAAGCCGGGTGTTAATCTCGTTGATCGCGTGTTTGCGTTGAAGAATGGATTTCTGTTGCTTGGCAATCTCGGACTCATGCCGGCGCCGGGTGAACTCGAAGGAGCGCGTCGCCTGCGTTACCAATTCCGCATGGTTGTCTTTCAGGTCTTGTTCAAAATCCGGAGCCGCGTCGCCGTTCAACTGCGCCCTCAGCCGGGTTACTTGGGCGCGCAATGCCGTCAGGCGGACCTGGAGCTCCCCCACATCCGCACTTGTCGCCGTCGGCTCTAGAACGATCAACTGCTGACCTTTGGCCACCGCCTGCCCTTCCCGCACCAGTATCCGGTTGACGATGCCGCCCTCCAGATGCTGCACGGTCTTAACTTGGGTCGACGGAATGACCTCACCGGTGGCGTTGCTGACAATATCCAGCGACCCCCACGCCGCCCAGGCAATGGCGGCGGCGGTGGTCAACACACACAGCCAGTAGGTCGCGTGGGCCCTGAAACTCTCAAACGCATCCTGCCGGGCGCTTTGTGTCTGCTGGTCCATGCCGTCGCTCATCTTCCCTACTCGCCCGCCTGAAGTTCTTCCGCTTGGTTCGCAACGGCATCGGGCACCGTCGTAATCTTCGGCACCGGCTTCTGATTGATATCCAAAATCGTATGTTGGCCCTTCACGATTTTCGGATCATGCGACATAACAATGATTGAATGCCTCGCCTGTGCGAGACGGCCAAGCATTGAATGCACGGTCTTAATACCCTCTGCATCAAAGCTCTCAATGGGTTCATCGAATAGGACCAACTTGCCGTTTGTCATTAATCCCCGAGCAAGTGCTAAACGCCGTCGTATACCCTCAGAGAGCCGCCAACCATTATCTAAAATTTGGGTCTCCAATCCGTTTTCGCTCTCATCAATAAAACGTCTGAGGCCGGCATCGTCTATAACCTGATTTATTTGATCCATATCCGCTTCAGTATTATTTATCGTTAGATTTTCCAATACGGTCGCGTTTAATAGAGATGGCTCCTGGGGCAAGTAGATAATTTGCCGACGCCACCACTCAGACGCCACCTGCTGCAGATCCAAACCGTCGACTAAAATCTGTCCCCTGGTAGGTTCCAAAAGGCCAAGCAGAACGCGCGCAAAAGTAGTCTTACCGGTCCCATTGTCCCCCGTCACAATCAAGACGGATCCGGGCTCCAATCGCAAATTTACACTCTCAAATAGTGGATCTTTACTACCGTGATAGGCGAAGGATACATCTCGAAATTCGAGACCGCCTCGATAGTCCGCCAACGCCGAGCCCCTATCCTTTTCCAAAGGCATTTTGGAAAACTCTTTTAGTAATTCAATCGATTGCTTCGCCTTGCTAAAAGTTGAGCCAAGTTGTGAGAATTTGGAAATAGGTTGCAGCGCGCGCGCGGCCAGAATATTTGCGCCGATCATCACGCCGACGTCGAGTTCTCCCCTCACAACCAATATGCCAGCGGCAACAATAACAAAGACGCTCATAATGCCGTTCGCGCTCTGCGTGAAAGATTGTATCGTGCCCTGACGGAGCGTCACCAGACGTTTTAATCCATGAACAATTTTCGATTGTTTATTCCAAGAATCCCGCAAGAACTGACCAGCGTTAAACGCTCGCACAGTCTCGGCCTCCCTAATCGCCGTCCCAAGAATGGCACTCGTGGCGCCTGATGCATTTGTTAATTCGGTATTTTTGTCAGCGATACTAATTGCGCCGAGAAGGCCGCACAAGAATACGGCGAAGATAAAACCCAAAACGATTAACGCAATGAGCGGAGATAATAAATACAGCACGAAGACGAAAAAAAATGCGAATGGCACGTCTAGAACGGCTGTCAAATTGGAGGCATTGTAAGCCTGTTCAATATTATTTGCGCCAGCGACGATTTCCCTCCGCATATCTGGAGCCACACGTTCAAGAGCCCCCACCTTCGCCTGCGTGAGGATTGAGAACCCCGCGGCAGTCAATTTCTCGTCCGACTGAGCGCTCACACGCTGCGCCAATAGCATTCTCGCGTGACGAAAGGCCAACTCCAACGCGATCGCAATGAGTACGCCAACCGTAAGCGTCGTCAGAGTAGAATCCACTCCTTGGGCAACATATCTATTGAGAACTTGGATCACAAAAATGGAATTAGCGAGAGCGAGAATGCTTATAAAGGTTGTCGCGACGACAAGCTCGACGCAGATCCCAGGGTGCGCAGTCAACCGTCTCAGTAGTTCTCTCATTGCAAAGGCCTAGCGGAATTTTGATGAGCAGAGGCCTAGGATTATAGCGCGAAAACCTATCGAAAACCTGCAAAATTCGGGTGATTAGCAGATTTTAGTTCACGGCAAGACAGCGACGATGCCACCGCCTCATTTACTAAAAGTCATACGATCTGATAGATGAGACGCCACTTAATATGGCCTCGAGAGCACCCAGCCGCGGGGCTATTGGGTTCGTTTCGTAATTTTGGGCGGAATATCTCCTATTGGGTGTTGTTATTTTATTATTTCCCTTATTGGTTTTTGCCAGAAATTACCTGAAATCGTCAAGATAAGCCGTCGGTAATGTTGAGGTGCTCCTCGCGAGTTTGGACTATCAGTAAGCTTCGGAAGAAATAATTGATTGCTGAGAATTTAGGGCGAATTTTAACTTCTGGTCGGCAGGCATACCGTAAAGATGTTGGATTTGGCGACTCGCTGATCTTCAGAATTGAACGCTGGCGCCGGTCCGAAAAAGTATCCCGAGCTGCCCAATTCGTAGAGTTTGTCGAATTGGTCTCGGCCCAATTTTCCGGTCATGAGATCGCGCACGATCTCCGATGTCGGCGTAACCTGACCGGCTCTTTTTCTCGCCTTTTCCCATTTCCGAGATTCATATTGACCTCTTTTGGTCGCCCAAAATTGTGCAAAACGGTTTCTAACACGCATCACCGACGCCTCGCAGATTTTCTCCGACTGCATGGGTATCTGCGTTGCCGCGGATGCCGGCTGAGCGGCAATGATGAAGTAAACGACCAGAACCCAATCCAAGGTAATATCCTCCTCACCAATGGACATACCACAATTCGGGAGCCAATCACCTAAAGGACGAATTAAAATTCAATGAGATCTGGCTGAAGATCGGATCAATAGATTTTAATAAGTCTACATTTTGGCAGTTCAGTGTGAGCCACTGAATTAAGCCAAATGTTCTCGGAATTGAGCTTTTTTTTGAACCATATTTGTATCGCCAACGTATAAAATACCGGAAAATAAGGGTTAATTATGGCCTCAAATCGAATTACGCAACCAGTTACGTTTACGGTTTACTACGATGGCGCGTGCCCACTGTGCCGCCGCGAAATAGGCCTCTACAAAAAGTCGAGAGGGGCAAACACGGTCATTTGGAGTGACGTTAGCAGCCCGGATGGCAGCCTACCGCCAGGTGTAGCAAGAGACGATGCACTGCAACGGTTCCACATTAAGGATGCAAAGGGTAGCATCCACTCGGGAGCGGCGGCCTTCATAGAACTTTGGCATCATTTGCCGGGTTATAGAGCGTGGGGCCGCGCCTGTAACAACCGACCAATAAGGAAAATTTTGGAGTTCTTTTATATCAAATTTCTCAAAGTACGCCCCCTGATAAAAACTCTCATCACAGATTGATCAAACCATGAAAAAAAATTTTCTCTTATTACTTGTAGGTCTCATGTTTACTTTTTTCTCCGCCGGAGGTAGGGCCGCCCCCGGAGCAACTCAGGTCAATGCTCACGACTTTTCGTTTAAGTCGATGGATGGAGAGCAGCTGCCCCTGTCGTTGTATCGCGGCAAGGCCATTATGATTGTCAATACGGCGTCACGTTGCGGCTTCACGAAACAGTATTCGGCTCTCCAGGAGGTTTGGCAACAGTATCGAGACCGCGGACTTATTGTCCTTGGCGTGCCGTCAGGCGATTTCGGCAATCAAGAACTGGCAACAGAAAAGCAAATTAAGAATTTCTGTTCAGTAAATTTCAATATTGATTTTCCGATGACGGAAAAAACCTCGGTCTCCGGAGAAAATGCGCACGAGTTCTACAAATGGGCACGAGACTCGCTTGGCGGAATAGCAAGGCCGCGCTGGAACTTCCATAAATATTTGATTGATCCACGCGGGAATTTGGTCGATTGGTTTTCCTCTCCCACGTCTCCCACGTCAACGAAAGTCAGGAGCGCCATCGAGAGCTTTCTCCCTCAGCGGCAGAGCTTACGCTGAGTATGTGACGATGGTTAACCCCCTTAGGTAAGTTTTAACGCTATACCCAAAACGACAGCATTATTTAAGGAAGTATGATGTTTAAGTTTATCCTAAATCTCTTTGCCCACCCGATGCACTGCTGGGCTGGGAACTACCGGCGATCCTGTAACGTGAAGTATGACGACATCTGCATGTAGCAATCAACGCAGAGCAACCCGGCCGACATACTGGAACGTCGTCGCGTCTTTTCTCCTGCTGCATACCAAGCCTGGGGCATTACCCGTGGTCTATGCTTGCCGCCAGGATACTTTTGCTCACTACTTGGGTGTGACAGGGTTGACTGCTGTCACGTAGCTACGCTTTGGACCACAAAAGGTTTGAATCCAAATCGATCGCTATATTTTTGGATTATGATAGTCCAAAGAATACGGCTCCTCTGCGGCAAGACAATAAAGTCGCTTTAAAATATTTCCATAATTAGTGACATTCTCTCGATTGTTCCAAGCCATCGATTCCTTAATAGTTTCAAAGTCAGGCGTTAGGTATTTTTAGATCTGGTCGATGTCATCTGTGCAGTTGATGCAGTGCTGAGCCTGAGTAGGTTCATAATCTTAAAAAAATTTTGGGATAGTTGAAATTGGGAATTTCAAGATCACAATTAGGGATATTTTTAGCTCTCGGAAGCGCAGTTTGTTTTGCTTTGGCCAATACGTTCGCTCGTTTAGCTTACGACGGCGGCACCACGCCCTTCACCTTGACCGTGTCGCGCTTTTATCTGCCGGCAATTGTACTGATCGCGATCCTGGTGATAACTCGGCAATCCTGTATTCTCGATAAACGCTCTGCCTTCGGATCGGTCTTCCTGGGCGTCGTCACAGTGATCTACACACTAGCCTTGCTAACCGCCATAGAACGCCTGCCGGTACCAATCGCCATCCTGATCTTTTATCTGTTTCCGATTTTAACAGCATTTATTCTGGGAGCCGTAGGGTGGAGCCGGATCAGCAAGATTGCGGTCATCGGGGCGCTGGTCGCGTTTGTCGGATTGGCCCTGGCACTGGGCATCGAGTTTGACGAACTGGATGGCATGGGGATGATTCTGGCCGCTGGCGCCGCGATCGGCTTGGCAACTGTCTCGGCAATTAGCAATCAGATCATGGGTGGACAGGACCCGCGCCGCGCGACGCTCTACATGTGCTCGACAGGTATCGTCATCATGACTGCGCTTGCCTTAATCCGGAGCGAATTCACGCTGCCCGAAACGCCGTCCGGCTGGACTGGCTTTGCCCTGACCAATGTATTGTATGCGATTGCAATGATCAGTTTTTTCTATGCTATCTCCTATGCCGGAGCCGGCGCCACTACCTTTTTTTCGAACCTGGAGCCCTTGGTGGTCACCGGCGCGGCATTCGTATTCCTCGACCAGTCGCTCGCACCACTGCAACTTGCGGGTGTCGCCATTGTTGTCAGCGCGCTGATTTATGTGGGTAAATCGAAATCCGGCGTGGGGCATTAAAACCCATTAACCCTATTTACTGGCCGCTGAAAACCTGCGCCTTCAGTTAAAGGATATGATTTGTTGGACCTGATCAGGTTCATCTTGTCGATATCTTTGTTACCTAAGGGTTTTCGTAAAATATTGGAGAGTAGGACGATCATGCCCTCACAGATCACGCCAACCCCTACTTCAAACATTGCCGCTGCCATTATGCTGTTTCCCATGCCGGAAAGAATCATCGTCTAAATACACGGCGGTAAAATCGGCTATCAGCCGAACGAGGACGAAGGCTCCACCTTCTGGTTTTCCTTGCCGGTCGCTGGCTAGCTGTTCTGCGTCCGGCTACTCCAGCATCTCCCGCTCAACCCCGGCGGCGGTCTCGACCGCCCGGCACACCGCGGCCAGCTCCAAATGATCCAGGCCCAGGGCCACGGCCGAGTTAAAGGTCTGGCGCGCCGCCGCCAGCTGATGGATCGGTGCGTTTAGTTCAGCGGCGTATTCGGAGATGATCGACAGATCCTTGCGGATGATGTTGAAGATGGTGCCGTCTTCGTAGCGATAGTCGGAGTTTGCCATGTACTCGCCCCGCACCTGGAGCATTGTCGAGCCGCCGGCGCCCTTGGGCAAGACCTCGTGGATCATCTTGGGATCGAGCCCGGCTTTCATGCCGAACACCATACACTCGGCGGCCGCGACCGTATGGACGGCGACCAGATAGTTGGCGAGGATTTTCATCTTCGTCCCATTACCCACCTCGCCCACATAGTCGTTCGCGCCGGCAAACGCCTCCAGCACATAGACGCAGCGCTCATAGGCGGTCTTGTCGCCGCTGACGTAAAGAGACGAGGTTTTGTTCTCCACCATCGGCGGAGTGCCGCTGATGGGGGTGTCCAAAAACTCCTTGCCGCCGGCGGCCATGGCGTCGTGGAAGGCGATCTTGTCACTGATCTTGAGGGTGCTGGTTTCGATCAGGATATTCGCCAGCGCTTGGGACTGTAGAATGCCATCCTCTCCCGAGATCACCGCGTCTACGGCCGCCGCACTGGGCAGCGACGAGATGATAATCTCCGCCCGATCCGCCACCTCTCTGGGCGAGGCGGCCGCCGTCATCCCGGCATCCCGCAGCGACGCCATCTGATCCGGATTGGTGTCAAAGCCGACGACATCATATCCCTCGGCCATAAGATGACGGGCGAAGATCGCGCCCATGGCGCCCAATCCGATCACACCAATCTGTTCCGACATTGTCTGTCTCCTTTAGGCCTTACTTAAAAACAAACGGGCGCACCCATCTCCCGGAGAACACGCCCGCCCGATCATTCCGTGGTGGCTAGAATTTGACTTGATCGCCGCCCTTTAATTGAAGCCGTTTGCGCGCCTCCGTCGGCGTCGCCACCTCCAAGGAAAGGTCCTCGACGATCCGCCGGATCTTGGCGACCTGATCCGCGTTGGACTTGGCCAGCTCGCCCTTGCCGATATAGAGCGAGTCCTCGAGACCCACCCGGACGTTGCCGCCGAGGATTGCGCCCGTGGTCACAAAGTTCATCTGATGACGGCCGGCGGCCAGGATCGACCATTCATAGTTTTCCTCGCCGAACAGTTTGTTGGCGATGCGGCGCATATGCATGAGGTTCTCAATGTCCGCGCCGATGCCACCCAAAATACCAAAGATGGTCTGCACGAAGAACGGCGGCTTGATCAGGCCGCGATCCACGAAGTGGGCCAAATTATAGAGGTGGCCCATGTCGTAGCATTCGAACTCGAAGCGGACGCCGTGGCCCTCGCCCAGTTCCTTCAGCACCCATTCAATATCCTTGAACGTGTTGCGGAAGATGAAGTCGCGGGTCATTTCCAGATACTTGGGTTCCCACTCGTGCTTCCAGTCGAACGGCTTGTCGAGAATGGGAAACAGGCCGAAATTCATGGACCCCATGTTGAGCGAAGTCATTTCCGGGCTGGCCCGAAGCGCGCCGGCGCAGCGTTCTTCCAGGGTCATGCCGTGGCCGCCGCCGGTGGTGATATTCACCACCGCATCGGTGGACTGTTTAATCCGGGGCAGGAATTCCATGAACGTGTCTGGGCTCGCCGTCGGGCTGCCGTCCGGGTTCCGGGCATGCAGGTGCAAAATCGAGGCGCCGGCTTCGGCCGCCGCGATGGCGCCCTCGGCAATCTCATTGGGCGAGATCGGCAGATGTTCCGACATGGTCGGTGTGTGGATGGAGCCGGTTACCGCGCAGGTAATGATAACGCTTTTGGCCATTGGATGTCGTTCCTCCCTATTCTATGACAGCCTCCTTCATCCGGCGGCGCTGTTGCGTTCGACAATAAAGGATCAGACCGGGGGTAATCAAACAATAGCGCCCGAGATCACCGAACCGGAGAGGGCCGGTTGCAATCAGCAAAAATATGCTAATAAGGGAGCCGAAGACTTATTCCCAATAATGGAAAAAGATGATGAACCGCAAGGAACGCCGCCGCCAGGAAAAAGCCGCCAAGGCCGCCGGCGGATTTCAGCCAGGTCCTGCCGAACCCTCCCAGGTGAGCAACGCCTTGTTCGCCTGCGCCACGGGACAATCGGGTTCACCGGTTGACCTAACCCAATCCGCGTCGCCCCTGCTCATGGATTACGAGCCGATCCAGGACGGCTTGCAGAAGGCGGCGGAGTTTCTGTCTCGGGGCGATCATGCCGGCCTGAACGCCCATTGCCGCCAACTGCTGGACGCCCATCCGGATCATCCGGATGTTCATTATTTCACCGGGTTGACCGCCTTCGTGATGAACGACCTGCGCCGGGCGGAGGAACATCTGCAGCAGGCCATCGACGGTGGGACGGAATACGCCGAGGCGGCGCTCTATCTGGGCGATATCCTGGTCCAGGAAAAGCGCTACGCGGAGGGCGAAGAACTGATCCGCAGCGCCCTGGCGCGCGAACCGGCTAACGACGAATTCAAAATGCGGCTTGTCCTGGCCCTGCAGAACCAAAACAAAATGAGCGAAGCCATCGAGATATATGAATCCCTTAGCCCGGCGATGATGAACAACGCCGACGTCCAGCACAATATGAGACACGCCTATTTTCAGGCGGACCGGATCGACGAGGCGGGCCGTTGCTACAAGCGCTGTGTGGAGATGCAGCCCAGCCATCGCATGGGCCTCATCGGCCTGGGCACCAGCAGTTTGGCGGCCGGCCGCAACGACGACGCCAAGCAATATTTTGAAGACAGCCTCGCCCAGGACTCCACCAATACCGAGGCTTTGCTTGGTCTCGCCAAGGCGTTCCGGGCCTTGGAAGACTATGCGACTGCAGTTGATACCTATCAGTCGGCCATCAACGCCTCTGTTGGTAAGGCGGAGGCTTATTGGGAAATGGGCAGTGCGTTGGCCCGGCTGGAACGGGCAGACGAGGCCAGAACGGCTCATCAACAGTGTCTGCAGTTTGACCCGAACAATGTCTCCGCCAAACGGCTGTTGGAAGAATTGGACAGGTAGATGGATCTGGAACTGGGCGGCAAACAAGCACTGGTCACCGGATCGACCCTGGGAATCGGACGCGCTATCGCGGAAGCGTTATTGAACGAAGGGGCGTCTGTGGTGATCAATGGCCGGGATGAAGACCGGCTCAACCGGGTCACCGAAGAACTCAGCGATCTCGGCGAGGTCTTCGGCGTCTCGGCCGACATGTCCACCTCCAAAGGCGCGGAAGCGGTCGCCGCCGCCATCGACGGGCCGGTCGATATTCTGGTGAACAATGCGGGCGTCTTCGAGGTCCAGCCGTTCTTCGACATCACCGACGAGGAATGGACCCGCATGTTCGAGTTGAACGTGATGAGCGGCGTCCGGCTTTCCCGCACCTATATGGAAGGCATGCTGTCCCGGGGCTGGGGCCGGATCATTTTTATCGGCTCCGATCAAAGCCTGAAACCCAACCCGGTGATGGCGCACTATGCCATGACCAAGACGGCACAGGTTTCCATCGCCCGCAGCCTGTCGGAACTCACCCGGGGGACGGGCGTAACCGTCAATACGGTGATGGCGGCGCCGACCTGGACCGACGGAGTCGAGGCATTCATGAAACAAATGGCGGAGATCGAAGACACCACGCCCGAAGAAATGAGCAAGGAGTATTTCGCCGACGGCGAAGGGCGGACATCGTTGTTGGAACGCTGGGCTCATCCGGCTGAGATCGCCTCGCTGGTCACCTATCTGTGCTCACCCAAAGCGTCGGCCACAAATGGCGCTGCGGTGCGCGCCGACGGTGGGATGGTACGCTCCCTATTCTAGATTTCAGCGCCGGCGCAAGCGCCCATCACTAGCAACTTGAAGGTAAAGTTCGTGCCTTTGCCGGTTTCCGTGTCGAACCAAATTTCCCCGCCATGTACTTCGACAATCGACTTGGCGATCAGCCCCGCAGGTTTCTCGTTCTTCATCCCGACAAACGGTTTATTCCCCGGAATGGCGATAACGGTCTGAGCAGCAGATTTCAACCATTCCGGTGAACATATACGTATGCGAGAACAGAAATAGGCGCAACCTCAGCGCGCATAGGACACCATTATATTCGTCCCCGAGACATAAGACGAAGCATCGGACAACAGATAGAGAATGGCGTCGGCCACCTCTTCGGGCTGCCCGACTCGCCCGGCCGGCAGGTGCGGCCCCACTTCTTCCACCCGGCCCGGCGGCTGAATCTCGGTGTCGATCACGCCGGGGCTGACCACGTTGACCCGGACCCCCTCGCCCGCGACCTCCTGTGCCAATCCCCAGCCCAGCACATCAATCGCACCCTTGGAAACAGCATAGGGAATGGCGTAGCCGGCGCCGCCCAAACGGGAGGCGGCGGAGGACAAAAGCACCAAGGACCCGCCCTGCCCATCGTGTTTGGTGGACATATGTTTCACCGCTTCCCGGGCCACAATCATCGCCGCGTTGACGTTGATATCCATGATCTTCGCAAGATCGTCGTATTGTAGCTCATCCATCCGGCCGTAGGGATCGACAATGCCGGCGGAATTCACTACGCCCTGGATAGGGCCCAGCTCACTGATACAAGTCTCGAACACCCTGATGACATCTTCTTCTCTGGCAATATCGGCTTTGACGGCGATCGCCTTGCCGCCGGCTTTCTCGATCGCCGCGACGGTTTCATCCGCGCGGGCAGAATTGCTGACATAGTTCACGCAGACGTCCCAGCCTTGCGCGGCCGCGCCGAGGGCGGTGCAGTGGCCGATACCCCGGCTGCCGCCGGTGATCAGAAGCGCTTTTGACATATTCGTATTCCCCTTGTTTCGCCGAGCCTTATTATTCCGTGGCCCTATTGTCCCCTTTTATGCGCGATGCGCCAGCCCATAGCCGCACGAACAAATTCGGCACTATGTTCGACGCGCTTGAATTTTGCGGCCGCGCACAAGATCATGGGGACGTTCGGGATGAAAAGGAATGCGCCATGCCCATGAATGTGGAAACGATTGATCACGTGAATGTCGAGAGCGACGACGTCGACCGCTCTCGGGATTTTTATCATGACGTCATCGGCCTGAAGGAAGGCCCCCGGCCCGAGTTCGACCGGCCCGGCTATTGGATGTATGCCGGCGACAAACCGGTGGTGCACATCATCAAGACCGATCCGAAAAACAAGATGCTGACCGGTTCCAAGGACGCTTCGATCTCCCACTTTGCGCTGCAGATCAAAAACTACCGGGCAACGCGAAACCATCTGGAGCGCAAGGGAATCAAGTACGCCACCAATGATGTTTCCGGCACCAAAATCCGCCAATTGTTCCTGGAGGATCCGGAAGGTGTTTTGATCGAGCTCATCTATCTGCCCAAGGGCGCCCGGGTTTAGCCCGCCACAGACAAGCCTTTATGTCATCCGCGTCTACCGTCAAACAGGCCCTGATCGGGGTCTTCTTCGCCTGCCTGTCCACCTGCCTGGGGGGCACGACGGTGGTGTTTACCCGCTTCATCATTGACCAGACAGATCCGCTGTCACTGACTTTTCTGCGGTACGGCATCGCGGCGCTGGTGCTGTTCCTGTTCCTGCCGCGCAAGAACAGCCTCTGGGCGTTCAGCCGCCGGGACATGGTTGCGCTGACCATCATGGGCGCGGTTATGTTCGCCTGCTTCCCGTACTTCATGGCGAGGGCGTTGGAGGACACTACCGCGGCCAGGGGCGGTTTGCTTTTCGCCACCATGCCCTTGATCACTATCATCATGGCCGCAATGTTCCGCGTCGAAAAGCTGACCTGGCTCAAGGGCGCTGCGATCCTGTTGGCGGTGGCTGGCGCGTTCATGGCGCTTGGCGAGCGGGTGGACGGGATCGCCCCCAAGGCGCTCCGAGGTGATTTCTTTATGTTTCTCGGCATGCTCTGCGCGTCGAGTTTCAACGTCTTTTCCGGCAAGTATCTGATCAAGTACGGCAATTTACAGGTCTTGATCTATACGATCTTTGTCGGCGCGGCGTGTCTGTTCGTGCTGGCGCTGTTCTTCGGCAAGCCGTTCTCCGGATCGCTAAGCTTTGACGGCGTCGGCTGGCTAGTGTTCTTCATGCTCGCCGTACCGGGCGGCGCGTTGATGATGTACGCCTGGGGCCGGGCGCTGCAGTCTATCACGCCAACCCAGGCGGCGATCACGGTAGGCCTAAATCCACTGACCGCGATCCTGCTCGCCGCGCCGATGCTGGGAGAGCCGATCACGCTCCGGGTACTGGGCGGCTTCGTGCTGATCTTCGCCGCGATCATCGTGGCCAATTACCGGAAACGGCCGCGGGCGGAGGCGGCGTAGGTGCCCACCCTCCCCGCCTCGCCTGTCACCGGGATCGTCTTTCTGATCGTCGCGCTCAGCCTGAACTCGATCAAGGACGGGCTGGCCAAGATGTTGGACGGCTATTATCCGCCGGCCTACCTGTTGTGTGTTCAGTTGATCGTGGCGTCATTCATCCTGGTGCCGCTTATAGTTCACAAATATGGCCGCGGCGTTCTAGCGCCCCGCCCCTACCCACAGCAAATATTTCGTGCCATCTTCTTCATCGGCGGTGTGGGCCTGTTTTATTGGTCTCTGAACTTCATCCCGCTGGCTGATGCCACGTCCATGGTGTTCGTCGCTCCATTAGTGGTGACCGCCGTCTCGCCTTTTTTCCTGGGCGAGAAACTGGGGGCCCACCGGATCACGGCGGTGATTGTCGGCTTCGCAGGTGTCATTGTAATGACCCGCCCAGATTTGGAGGGAGACCGGGCCGGATACTTCATAGCGCTCGCCGCCGGCGGCACATTGGGCTTCTTCTACATGATGAACCGCAAGCTGGCCGCCCTGCAGCCGCAATTGGTGGCGGTGACCCATGCATCGCTGATCGGCGCGATTCTGCTGCTGCCGACTGCGTCATTTCTGTGGGTGCCGTTCCGACCCGAAGACGGGCTGATCATCGCCGGCTTTTTGATCTTCGCCCTGGCCGGACAGGTGCTGCTGATCTCGGCCTTTTCCTATACGCCGGCCAGCGTCCTGGCGCCCTTCCAGTACACCCAGCTCGTCGCCGCCACCTTGTTCGGCGTGATCGTCTTCGACGCATTTCCGGACGGCATGACCTGGCTCGGGATCGCCCTGGTTGTTGCCGCCGGCCTCTATGTCGCGTATCGGGAGGCGAGGAAAATCTTATGACCTTCTCCGGCATCACCGCCGCCGCGTTCGATTTGGATGGCACCTTGATCGACAGCGCGCCTGATCTGCTGGGCGGCATTGCCGCTACGTTAAAAGAATTCAACATCACGGCCGCGCCGCCCGAGGACATTCTGCCGGGGATCGCCATCGGCTCAGACAATATGCTGATGAGCGCGTTTGAGATTGCCGGGATCGGCGACCAGGACGAACTGTTCGACTAGGCCTTCGCCTGGTGTCTGGACTATTACGCCAAAAACTCCCTGGTGAAGACCAACCTGTTTCCGGGCATTCGGGAAACGTTGGATGCGCTGCAGGAAAACGGCATCAAGATGGCCGTCTGCATCAACAAGCGGGTGAGCCTCACAATGCCTATCATTGAGGGGCTTGGCATAGGCGGCTATTTCGAAACGGTGACCGGCCGAGATTCCTATGCGGCGCTCAAGCCGAACCCCATGCCGCTGCTGGAAACCTGAAACTACTGGACGCCACGCCGGATTGCGCGGTGATGATCGGCGACACGATCACCGATCTCAAGGTCGCTGAGGCTTGTAATGTCGCTTCGGTGTGCGTCACGTTCGGCTATGCCTCTCCCAGCAGGCCGTTGCCGCAGCCCAAGTCCAGTTCCGTACCGGCCTTGCCCGCCCTGGCAAACTGACCAAACAGTCTCTCCACGGTCGACTCGACCTCGTCATAGGCAAAATCATCCGGATCAGGCGAAAACATGACCGATGATTAACATGGAATAGGCGGACAACGCGAACCCGTTATTTGCCGCGGGTTAGCCACGCCATCACCGGTGTCGACGCCAAGACGATGAAGACATAGCGCATCAACTGGTGGGAAACGACGAAACTGACATCAATCCCCAGACCAAAGGCAATCAGCGCCATCTCGGCAAAGCCGCCGGGCGCATAGCCCAGGATTAGGGCCCGGACCGGAATATCGGTGAACTGGCTCATCACCCAAGCGAAGGCGCAGGCGGCAAGAATCATGGCAAACGAGGTGATGGTCGCATGCTTAATATCAAAGGCGACTTCCCTGAAATTGTATCCATTGAAACGCACAGCTATGGCCATGCCGATCATCAACTGCGCCACCGCGACCAACGGATCGGGAATTTCGGAATGAACCTGGCCCAACACCGTCAGCATACCCATGACGATCATCGGCCCCATCAGCGCCGGGGTGGGCAGCCGCGCCAGCCGCGCCAGAAAATAGCCGATGCCGCAGGCCAGCAGATAGATGGGGGCCTCCGCCAGATCAAAGTCCGAGAACGTGCCGCCAGTCCCCGCATTGCCCGACGGCTCGTATCCGGCCAGCAACCGGAAGGCGATGGGGATCGCCAAGACGGTCCAAATTAGCCGGCCACCCTGCATCAAGGCAACCGCCTGGTCTTTGCCGCCATAGTGCTGGCAAAGCAAAGTCATCGGGATCAATCCGCCTGGCGCCGCGCCCAACGTGGCAGTCACGCAATCGTACTTCCCGACCCGCATATTGTAGGTCGCGACACAGACGGTGGTCACCACCACATAGAGGACCACAACCAGCATGCTGGGCAGCCAGGAGACCGCGTGATCCAAAAACTCCGGCTTGACGGAGGTGCCGAACAGAGCCCCCAGTACGAATATGCTCGGCTCCCGAAAGGCACGCGGCGTCCAAACCTCTTTGCCCATGAACGCCGCAATGGTGATGAAAAACACCGGGCCGATCACCCAGGGCAGAGGCAGACTCAAAAATTTGAACAGTAGGGCGCCGAAGATGCCCAGCGCCCAGGTGAACGCCATGGGGCGCCAATTTTCTCGCATCTCGGCCAAGAAAGTTGTCATGATTGGGGTATTGGAATTTTCGTGAAGAGCGGCGCGTACATAGGGCCTTCGTTAGACCCTTTTTACCGGTTTGGAAAGCCCCGCCGGCAGCGTCTAAGAGCCTAGGACAACACGTGGCGCTGAAAACTGGCGGCCACGGTATCCGCCGGCAAATCCCTGAAGATCAGCACCAGCCGGGAGGTCGCCTCACCATCCGGCCATGCCTCCAACTGAACGGGAGGACTGAAAGAGGGACCGACCGCTTGCAGCAAAACGGGCGCGTCCTGGCCTTCCAGGCCGATCAATCCTTTGAGCCGGAGCATATTGGCGGACCGTAGCGTGTAGAGCATAGTCAGCCAGTCCCGGATTTTAGCCTCGTCCAAGGGTGTCTTGCTGCTCACCGACCAGGTCGAGACGTTGCCGTGACGGGCCTCGCCCTCATGGTCATGATGGTGTTCATGGTCGTAGCCGTGATCATGATGATGATTCTCATGACCGCCCGCCAGCGCCCGCGCCATCCGCTCTTCCCGGCCAAACAGGGCATCCGGCTCGACGTGCCCGTTGGCAATGGGCCTTATCTCGGCGACTGGATTGATGGTATTCGCCGCCGCCGACACCCCACCCACATCCGCCTCCGGCAAGTCGGACTTGGAGACCAAAACAATGTCTGCCTGGGCAACCTGCATCACCGCTTCGTCTTGTTGCTTCAATTGCGCCGCACCCTGGCAGCCGTCCAGAACCGTGACCACACTATCTAGCCGGCAGCGGTTCTTCAGCGCGAACTCACCTTCAATGCTTTGCACGATGGGCGCCGGATCGGCAAGGCCGGTGGTCTCAATTATGATCCGGTCGAACTTTGGAAACTCATCCATCTCCGCCTTGGAAAAGAGGTCGATTATCGTGTCCACCAAATCGCCGCGGATGGAACAGCAAATACAGCCGCTTTCCAGCAGCAACGTGTTTTCGATCGCCGAGTCCACCAGTACGTGGTCGAGCCCGATCTCGCCGAACTCATTGACGATCAGTGCGGTGGCTTCCATACCCGGTTGCTTGACCAAATGATTGATCAGCGTGGTCTTGCCGCTGCCGAGGAAACCACTAATAACGGCAACGGGCATCCTGTTGGCGGGTTCTGTCGCGGCGGTCGGCGGCAAGTGGCTCTCTCCAGCTTTGGTTGATGCGGGGTGTTTGCATCCTAGAGCCTTCATTCCGATAATCAATTCCGGTCGTCATTGAGGAGTCCCACTAAGACTATGTCATCTTCGGAAAATGAAGCTCACCGGGAAACGGTGATCGTCTACGGGCGTACATCGAACCCGGCAGCCATTCTGCGTAAAGCTATGGAGGATCACACCGGCGCCCCGCTCACACCGTATTACGCTCGGGTTTCCCAGGCCCGGCCGAACCTGCGGCTAAGCAGCCGGGGTTGGCTGACCATTCCCTTGAACCTATTGCCGGAGCTCAGCACGACCGAGGCCATGCGGGAGAATTGCCGCCAGAAAGTCATCATCAATGCCTCTCAGTTCGCCAAGTTGACCCGCCAATTTCTCGACGTCTATATGAACTTCGCCTTGGATATGGCGCAACAGAGGGACTCGGGCGTTGATGCCGAGTTATTCGTTCCCGAGGATTGGTTTTATTCGGCTTGGCTGCCACTGCCGGAGGCCCGTATCCCCCTGCCCGCCGACGATAACGAAGAGGCCGAGTTTGCCGAGGTGGACGTTGCCTTTTGGGTGGATGGAAGATTGATTGCGGTGACCATCGAAGGGTCCAGCACCAGGCGCAAATCCGCTCAGGAACGGTTGGACCGTTTGATCGATAGCCATCCGGCGATGACTTATGTCCCGGTGCCCAGGGAGTCATTTGTCGACGGGACGTTCCCGCAGGACCTGCTTCCTGACTATTTTGCTGACTATACCCGGGGCCTCGCTCTGCCCCACGGGTTAAGCCCGCCGGAAGAGCTGATCCGGCCGTTCGCCGGGTAAAGATTTTTCCAGCTTAGCTATAGTGCTTAAACGTGTTCTGTGCCGAGCGGAAATCGTTCAGCCCCAAGTCCGCGCGAATATTCTCTGTTACCTTGAGCACCATTTGATCGACAGGAATGCCACAACCGTTGGCGATCCGGTCGTTCTTGGAGAAGTTGCCGGCAATAGCCGCCGCGCCGGTCACCGTGGCCGGACTTAAGCCGTCGGCCAATGCTTCCCGCGCCTTGTCCAGTGCGGCCCGGTCGTTGCCGACGATAGCGTCGGAATAGGCCAACAGCAAATCGCCACCGGGGACACCGGTATCAAGGCTTGAATCAATCAGAGCCTTCAGATTGATGTTGATGTCTGTGTCTCGTCCACTCTCACGGAGGAAACGGGCATGCCCGGCCGTTCAGAAGAAACACTCGTTGAGCGCCGAAACTCTGCCGGCCACGATCTCGGCCTGGGAGCGGGTCAATCCGTCATGCTGCTGATATTGGGGTTCGAGAATATGCTTGAGCGGCAGATAGCCGACTTCCTCGAGCTCCAGATGGTCCCGCACCTCCTGTGGCACCAGGCTCATTCCCCGGACGATATACGGTTTCGGATGGCCGTCATAAAGCTCGTCAGCGGCCGGCCCGCCCTCCGGCGGGTTCGGGATGGTCGGCACAAAAGCCAGTTCCGGGATCGCCGCCTCGGGCCGTTCCCGGCTGGGCTCGCCGGGCTGCGGTTCCGGCAGCGGCCGTAGCGGGATGCCAAGCCCACGAGCAAACACGTCCAGATTCACCATCCGCGAGACAACCCCAACGATCTCCACATACTCTTCATCGCTGAGCCCCCCGTCATTGGCCTCCTGATAGGTATCCAGCAATACGTCCTTGGGCGACACGGCCAGTTTGGCGATGAACTTTTTCGCCACCTCGGGCAGCGCCATGGTCGGTGACGCACCGGGGTCATCCGGTTCTTCCAAAATGCCGGCTTCGTAGGCTGCTTCCCGTGCGGCGGTCGCCACCGCCAATCGCTGCGCGCCGGTGCCCCAGGTGCCGGGTGCGAACATCCTGTTTAACTGGGCTTCGTGGATCTTATCCATCTCATCCGTAACCGGATAAGCGGAATCGCTATACAGGCTCATGGCTGATTGCCTCTCTCTTTATTCAAGAGGGTTATTGTCCGCATTGGAATATGGGGGTCAATCAACGGCGGCGATTTGACCGGACACGAGTTGGTGACCCCGCCCCTAGTCCGCAGCTATGTTCAGCAGCTTACCGATCCGCCGGCCAAGATCGGCCTCTGGGAAGGGTTTCTCGATGACCGGGAACCCCAGTTCCCCGTTTTCATCCTGCAACTCATCCACTTTTGCGTATCCGGTCATCAGTAGCACCTTCATATCCGCCAATTTTCGCGAAATATCCTCGGCGAGATCGAGACCGTTACGGCCGTGAAGCAGAACCACATCGGACAACAGCAAATCGATTTTCTCATCCTGCGCGCCGGCGATCATGATGGCAATCAGCGCGCCCAGACCTTCGACCACCGCATGCACGGGATGATTTTCAAACCGCCAATCAGGCGCCCAATCGAGCAAAAGCCCGCCCAACCCATAGGGAATGAGCACCGCGATGATCATTCCCGCAGCCGCGCGTTGAAGTATCTGACTGTTGTTTGGCCGTGTGGCCATCTTTACCTACCCAGTCTTCTAAGTGGTTATGAATCAAGCGTTTTTCAAGATATTATAGGGCTCGCTACGCCGCGTTAAGAGCCCGCCACACGGTTTCCCCCGTCAGTGGCATTTCCAATTCCTTCTCCTCAGTTGTACCCAGGGCGTCCAAGACGGCGTTTAGCAGGGCGGCCGGCGCGCCGACACAGCCGTTTTCGCCCGCGCCTTTGACCCCGATGGGATTGCTTTTCGTCTCGGCCGGCCGGAATTCGGTGGAAAATGGAGGCAAGTCATTGGCCCTCGGCAACGCATAGTCCATGAGCGAGCCGGACAAGTTCTGGCCCGTCGCAGGATCGATAGTGATGTTCTCCATCAACGCCTGGCCCAAGCCTTGGGCGATGCCACCGTGAATTTGCCCTTCGGTCAGCAGCGGATTGATGACGATGCCGGCGTCGTCCACGGACACAAAGTTCACCACGCGGACCTGGCCGGTCTCCGAATCAATTTCCACCTCGCAGGCATGGCAGCCATTCGGGAAGTTGAACGGCCCGTCATAATAGCCGGCCCCTTCCAGCCCGATGCCCGATCCGGGCGGCAGGCCGACGGGCGCAAAAGATTTCCGGGCGACCTCCGGCAGGGAGACGCTTTTGTCTGTGCCGTGCACGGTAAATTTACCGTCGGCGAATTCGATGTCGGTCTCGGCGGCTTCCAGCATGTGGGCCGCCAGCATTGTGCCTTTCTCGATGATCTTGTCCGCCGCAAGCCGTAGGGCCGAGCCGCCCATGGTGATACTGCGCGAGCCGAACGATCCCCGGCCCATGGACACCCGGTCAGTATCGCCCTGGACCAGCCACACTTGATCCAACGGCACGCCGAGCCAGTCATGCACCATCTGCGCGTAGACCGTGGCGTGTCCTTGGCCGTATGAAAAGGTGCCGGCCAGGATGGTCACATCGCCGTTGCCGTTGACCCGGATTTCCATCCGCTCGCTGAAAGCGGTGATGGCCTCTATATAAAAGCCGAGACCCATGCCGCGCAGCATGCCCTGCTTTTCAGACTCCTCGCGCCGCGCCTCGAAGCCGTCCCGATCCGCCGCCGCCAGGCATTGATCCATGACCGCTTCGAACTCTCCTGAATCGTAGAGATATTGCAGCGGCGTCTTATAAGGCATGGCGTCCGGCTTGATGAAATTACGCCGACGCAGGTCCACCGGGTCCATCCCCCGCTCCCGCGCCGCAACATCCAGCAGACGCTCCACCATGTAGACCGCTTCGGGCAGGCCGGCCCCTCGATATGGACCCAAAGGCGTGGTGTGGGTAAACACCGATTTCGCTGACACGTGAATGGCCGGGATGGCGTAAACGTTGGACATATTCATGACGCTTCGCGCCGTCGGCACCAGGGCGGAGATGGAGAGATACGCGCCCACATTGGTGATCATGTTGACCCGAAGGGCCATGATCTTTCCCTCTTCATCCAGGGCAATCTCGCCGTCATCCAATTGATCCCGCGCGTGGGTGTCGGCCAGCAGCCCCTCTTCCCGTGTGGCCGTCCATTTGACCGGTCGGCCGATTTTGCGCGCGGCCCAGATCACCAGCGCATCCTCCACATAGACCGTACCTTTGAGGCCGAACCCGCCACCCACGTCCGGGCAGATCACATGCAAGTCCTCTTCCGAGGTGTGGAACACCGCACCGGCCAAAAGCTGGCGCACGGTGTGGGGTTTCTGACAGGTGGTTTGCAGCTCATAACGGCCCAGCCGGTAATCGCCCAGGGTCACCCGGGGCTCCAGCGGACAGGCGGAGATGCGGTTGCTGTAGGCGGAAACGGTGTGCACCGAGTGTGCCTTGGCTAGCTCCTCATCAACGGCGCCGCTGTCCCCCACATTCATCTGGAAGCAGAGGTTCTCCGCCGCCCCTTCCCAAACTTGCGGGACATCGGCGCTTGCCGCGTCCCTGGCATCGGTGACAAAGGGCAGCGGCGCATAGTCGGTCTCGATCAGGGCTGCGGCATCCATGGCCTGTTCCCGGGTCTCGGCAATCACCATCGCGACGCCTTCGCCGACAAATCGGACACGTTCCTGGGCCAACAACGGCTGGAACGTGTTATTGCCGGGCAGCCAGCCGCCGCCGTCCGCAAGCTGGGTACACGGAATGCCGCCCAAACCGTCGGCCGCCACATCCTCGCCGGTCAGGATGGCAAGTACGCCGAGCGAGGCGGCCGCCTTTTCTGTATCTATGCTTTTGATGTCCGCATGGGGATGGGGGGAGCGGAGGATGTAGGCATAGCTCTGCGCCGGTAGGGAAATGTCGTCGACATAGTTGCCGTTGCCGGTGAGAAAGGCGGCATCCTCGACGCGCCGCACCGGCCGGCCAATCCCAAACTCGCTCATAATTCCTCCCCAAGAAAAATCTACGGTCAATTATTGGTCTTTGGATTATCTTACATGGACAAAGAGACCTGCCAACCAGTTTGCCGTTCCTATAGGCGCGGTATTGGCTTGGACAGCGGGGAAGGTTAAGCTTCCTCAGCAGCAAACAACAGCCCGCCGAGGCGAACATGCGATTTATCTTCTTTCATCTGATGCCCTGGGACCGGTTCGACGACCGGGAGCTTGAGTGGCCGGTCAAGAATACATCCTTCGATCCGAACGAGGCGACGGAACTCTACAAAACCTATATCGACACAATGGCCTATGCCGAGGAATGCGGGTGGGACGGGGTCGGCTGCAACGAACACCATTTCAGCCCCTACGGCATGATGAACAACTGCAACCTGATCGGCTCCATGCTGGCGCAGCGAACCGAGAAGGCGAAAATCTGCATGTTCGGCAATCTGGTGCCGCTGTTGAATCCTATCAGGGTGGCTGAAGAATACACGATGCTGGACGTGATCAGCGGCGGCCGGCTGATGTGCGGCTTTATGCGCGGCATCCCCCATGAATACATCGCCTACAATCTGCCGCCGAGTGATTCCCGCTCTCGGCTGGCGGAAGCGACCCAACTGATCAAAAAGGCTTGGACCGAGCCTGACCCGTTCGGCTGGGAAGGTGAGCATTATCAGTTCCGCTCCGTCTCGATCTGGCCCCGACCGGTGCAGCAGCCTCATCCATCGATTCTAATGTCCGGCGGCAATCCGGAATCGGCGCGCAACGCGGCCCGCAATAAGGCGATGCTAGGTATCAACTTCATTCCGACCCTGGAAAAAGGCCGGGAGATCATCGACGCCTATATCGATGAGGCGCGAGCCTGCGGCTGGGAGCCGGGACCAGAACATCTGCTGATCACCTTCCACACCTGCATTGCCGAAACCGACGAGGCGGCGATTAAAACCCTGCAGGGTGGGGTGGACTATTTCAATTCGGTACTAATGAACGTGCAACGCAACGCTCAGCAGATCGTGCTGCAAAAGACCAAGTTCTACCGCTCCGAACAAAACCGCGATTTCTTTATGGAGCGGCTGAAGAAGGCCAAGTCCCGCACCATCGAAGAAGCGGTTCATGACGGTACGGTGCTTTGCGGCAAGCCCGAGACCGTGGTGAAGCAAATCAAGCGGGCGCAGAAAGAACTAGGGGTCGGCTGGATCAACACCAACATGAAGATCGGCAACCTGCCCAACGACGCGGTGATCAAAGGCATGGAGCTGTTCCGGGATTATGTCGCGCCGGAAGTGCGTGATCTCAGCTCAGCGCCGGAGCCGGCCCTGGCCCTGGCCGGCGAGTAGGAGGCGCAGATGAGTTTCGAACGCTACACCGCCAACCTCAGCAAGGGCGAGGTCACCTATTTCACCGCCGGCGAAGGCGCGCCCGTCGTGTACCTCCATGGAAGAGGCGGGCTGTTAAAATCCAAGGCCCACGAAATTCTGGCGGAGAAGTTCAAACTGTATTTGCCGATTGCGCCGGGCTTTGACGGCACTGAGTTTCTAGAGGGCGTCGACAGCATGCCGGCGCTGGCGGCGCTCACTGCCGAGTTCATCGACACGGTCGTGGGTGAGCCCTGCGACGTGGTCGGCCATTCCCTGGGCGGCTGGCACGCCTGCTGGGTCGCGGTCAACCATCCGGATAAGGTGGAGCTTTTGGTGATCGCCGCGCCCGCGGGCTTTCGGCCGGGCGGCGCAGGCGCCAGCCCAAGTTCCTATGAAGAGCTGTTAAAGATCATGACGGTCTATCCGGAGAAACGGCTGGAGGACGACCGGCCGGCCGAGATGATCCGCCACAACCGGGAGAAGGTCCCCCTTCATTATCACAAGGGCGTGCCCTTGGATGAGGATTTGGTCGCCCGTCTTGGCGATGTTCAATCGTCGACCCTACTGGTGCACGGCACGGAAGAAACCCTCATCCCGCTGGAGACCTGCCGGATATTGAAAGAGAAAATCCCGCGGATTTATCTCAACTATATCTACGACGCGGCCCACAATATCGAAGTGGACCAGCCGGAGCGGTTCGCCGCCCTGGTCGGTGACTTCCTGACGCGGGGTGAGGCCTTCCTGGTCAATCCCGGTGACGAGGCAGCCGCCTGAGCCGGCCAGTTACCGGACTTCGAACAACAGAAAGAAGACCGACAGCGTCGCCACGCTCAGCACGGTGGAGGCGAGAATGGCCGTCGACGTGCGATACACATAGACGCCGTAGCGCTGCGCCAGAATAAACAGGTTTGCTCCGGTCGGCAGGGCCGCCATCAACACACAAATCGTCATCAATTGCAGCTGATCACGCAACAGCCACCAGGCGAACCCGAAAGTCACAATCGGATGAAACACAAGCTTCAACGCGGTCATTAAGGCAACTTCCGCCCGGCCCTCGCTCAACGGCTTGCCCACCAGGAATAGTCCGATGGAGAACAGCGCGCAGGGTCCTGCCGCCGCCCCGAAGATTGATCCGAAGGTGATCAGTGACTGGGGCAAGGGCGCGCCGGTCAGCGCCCAGAGAAACCCAAGGATGGGGGCGACGAGTATGGGGTTTTTCGAGACCGCCCAAAGGACATCCCGGACCATCCGTCCGCTATGGCCACCTTGCCCCGATCTCTGACCGATCTCGATAAATATCGTGAGGACGGCAATGTTAAAAGCGGCGTTGATGATGGTGGCGATCACCACCGGCGGCAACGCCCCCTCGCCGAACACGGCCAGCACCAGCGGGATGCCCATATACCCGACATTGCCATAAATGCCGACGGTGCCATGGCTGGCCGCCTCCGCCAGAGACAATCTGAACACGATCCATGCCAGCGCAATGCCGAGACCGAAGGTGACCGCCTGACCGGCAAGATATGCGCCGATATAGGGTCCGTTCAGCACAGTGGCGGCGTCGACCTGGGCCATGGCCTTAAACAGCAGGATCGGCAAGGCGAAGTAGTAGACGAAGACGTTGAGCGCATCACTGCCGCCTTCGCCCACCATTTTCATCCGGCCGGCAAAGTATCCCGCGCCGAGAATGGCAAACACCGGCAGGACCACATTAATGATCAACGTCATGGCCAGACTATATACTTATTCCCGGCCACAGCCACGATGTTGGCAGGCGAGGTGTGCAAACAACCGCCAAAGGGCATAGGGTGCGTGCGACTTTTTTGTTATCATCTGATTAACGCCTCTTCAAAGTATCCGATGCTTTCCAACCTCACCCCTCGTCGGGCCATCATGGGCGCGGCCTTTACCTCGCTGATCATGGGCGGGTTTATCGTGATCTCCCGCTTCGGAGTCCGCGATGTAATTACCCCGGCTGATCTGACCTTCTTTCGCTATCTGTCGGGACTCGTTTTGCTGCCGATTTTCCTCAAGCGGCCGGTGGGAAATCTGGGCGGCGTCGGCTGGACCAAGGGGATTTTTCTCACCATCACGGCGGGCTGGGTATTCAATATGCTTCTGATGTCGGGATTTCACTTTGCGCCAGCGTCTCATGGCGCGGTTTTCGGTCCGGGCACCATGCCCAGCTTCACAGTGCTCCTAAGCTGGCTTATCCTGGGTGACAAGCTTACTCCCTGGCGGATCGCCGGACTAACGGTGATTTTCGTCGGCCTGATCATGCTCGGCGGCGGCGGCTTTTTCGAAAGCGCGCCCGACGCCTGGAAGGGTGATCTACTGTTTGCATCAGCCGCGCTTTGCTGGGCCGGGTTCGCCGTCGGCATGCGCAAGTGGAACATAGATCCGCTGTACGGTATTTCCCTGGTAGCGGTGTTGAGCCTGATCACATTTACGCCGATCTATTTCGGACTATGCGAGCCGGCGTTTGGACGAGTGCCATGGCCGAACCTTCTGCTGCAATTGTTCTATCAGTGTATCCTGGTGGGTACGGTCGCGGTCACTCTGTTCACCATCTCCATCCCTGTGATCGGACCGGGCCGAACGGCACTGTTCATGGTGCTGGTCCCGGTATTCGGCACGCTGCTGGCCATCCCGTTCCTGGGCGAGGTTCCCGGCATGTTAGAAATCTCCGGCATCGTCATCGTGATCTGCGGCCTGTTAGCGGCTATGGGCTTGACACCGCCATGCGGCCGCTAAACCGGACACAAGTCGACCCGTGGCTAGAACCGGCTTGAGATAGATGGGAAATAATAGCCCCGGGAATAAAAGTAATGGCGAAACACGCGCGATGAGTTCGCCCCTCATTCCCCAGAAAAGCAAAAATTTATCGGTATTTCGCCGAAAAGTGCCCAATCGCCGTGTATCATTCACTAGTACCCTAGGCTCTTACAAAATGAAATAATTTAATCCAATCTCGGAAACTTTATAATGCTGTTTGTCGATCTGACTGTTTGAACTGCAAACGTTATCGGCTGATATCGATATTTAACCTAGGAAGCCCAATGAAATATGTACTTTTAGTCGCTATCGGAATGCTGAGCTGGGGTCCGCAAAGTTTGGCGGCAGACGAAAATGGTAAATATATGGTCGTTGGGGATGGACGCATTTCCTGCGAAATTTGGAGTTCCCGACGAGGTGATAATGGCGATGCCAGCACCAGTCTTGAACAATGGTTATTTGGCTATGTAACTAGCTTTAATCGATGGGTACCAAGTATCGTGAACATAGCAAGAGGATCTAATCATGAGGGGCTAGTCGCGTGGGTAGACAACTACTGCTCCCGAAACCCAACACAAGACGTGGCAGATGCTGCTGAATTTTTGTTGGTTACATTACAGAAGAACCGCGAGCTCTCAGATAAATAGACCGCTAGTCGTCAGAGCTTTAGATCCCCTGAACCAAGCTGATTATGGATTAAGTCCATGGCACAAACGGCTTCTACAGTCGACCAGCTAGGCCAAGTCTCCCTAACCATCCTATCGCGTTTATGAGTTCGCCTAAAACCAGAGACCTACAATCACGTCTGCTACTTGTTTGATCGGATCTCTACCTGAGCGCAAAGAACAAGGAACGCCACATGCGCAAATTCAACGGTGTTCCAAAGGCATATTTCGGGCTATTTTTGAAGGAGTGTGATTGGCGGTTGAACAACAGTGATCCGTCAACTCAATTAATCCAGATAAGACAATGGGTTAAACGTCATCTAAGATAGTTATCTGGGTCAGCCCCAAAAGATAATGGTACTGTCTAACGCTAGGCTGTAGAAGCAGAAGTTCTGGCAAATCCACTAGTACCGGATTTGCTTGATTACTAAAATAATGGTTTACGAGCATTGATATTGAGCTTTTTCTGCCTATTTCAATTAAAGGGTTCAAGGTCATGTCTATAGGATAGTTGCTAGCATGAGTGATCTGCTCCAAGCACGTTATGAGCTTCTTACGTCTCCAATCTTCAGACCTGACGCGATACGGACTATCGGTGACCTGCGAAAACTGATGGAGCATCACGTCTTCGCTGTCTGGGATTTTATGTGCCTGGTGAAAGCCCTGCAACGTGAATTAGCGCCCGTGCGCCGAGTATGGTTGCCGCCACGTGATCGTGAGGGAGCCCGGATGATTAACGAGATCGTTCTATGTGAAGAAAGCGATTACGGTCCAGATGGAGAGACACCATTATCTCATTTTGAATTGTATCTGGAGAGTATGCGCGAAGTGGGCGCGGATACAGCCCGTATAGAGAATTTTATTTACACCGTCGCTCAAAGAGGCTTTGACCAAGCATTAAACGAGGCGAACCTACCTTCGGCAATTGATCAGTTCGTTAAGCATACATTCGGTATAATCAGATCCAACAAACCCTGGATTATATGTGCCACTTTTGCTCATGGACGTGAGTCGATCATTCCCGATATGTTCCAACACTTTAGAAAATCGCAAGCGATGCAGAGCCTAGATTGCCCTGCATTTGACTACTACCTTGCCCGCCACATCGAAGTAGACGGCGGGGCCACAAACAGTCCGGGACACGGCGAATTAGCACTTCGTCTTTTGAACAGATTGTGCGAAGACATTCCTAGCAGGCTCGCCGAGGCTGAGAACGCTGGAGTGGACGCTTTGCGGATGCGAGGCCGGTTCTGGCGTGGAATTGCTTCACAGCTGAAAATAAAAACAGCAGCGTAGATCTCTTTAACGCGGCATTAAGCCTAATCTATCTCAATTATCCCTCTACAAAACTAATTAATTCGCATCCCAACCACTGGCTAATACCAGTTTGTACTAAGTGTTGGGATCGTTGGTCAGGAACTCGATCTCGTCTCCATTGTCGCGGATCGCCCGGTCGGACACCGCGACTCCCATCACCCGCGTGCAGAATTCGAACATGGGTTCGCATTCTGCCACCCAGATGCCGGCGTGGTTGAGGCTAATTCTCGGTAGTTGGCTCATGATCGTCTTCTCTATTTTTACGTGCCTCTATACTTTGAGGCGCGGATAGACCCGGCGGGCATTGCCTTCGAAGATCAACTGCTTCTCATCATCGTTGAGGTGCGGCGTCGCATCGATATAGCGCTTCGTATCGTCATAGTTATGCCCGGTGGTGGGGTCGATGCCTTTCACTGCGCCCAGCAGTTCAGACGCGAACAGGATGTTCTTGACCGGGATCACCTTGGACATGCAGTCAATGCCCGCCTGGTGATAGACGCAGGTGTCAAAGAACACGTTGTCCAGCAAGTGATCCTCCAGCAACGGCTTGCCCATATCCTGGGCCAAACCCCGATACCGGCCCCAGTGGAACGGCACCGCGCCGCCACCGTGGGGGATGACGAATTTCAGCGTCGGGAAATCCTTGAACAGATCACCCAGGATCAATTGCATGAACGCCGTCGTGTCGGCGGCGATATAGTGCGCGCCGGTGGCGTGGAAGTTCGGATTGCAGGAGCTGGAGACGTGGATCATCGCCGGGACCTGCAGTTCTTCCATCTTTTCATAGATCGGATACCACCACTTGTCGGTTAGCGGCGGATCGGTCCAGTACGCGCCCGACGGATCGGGGTTCAGGTTGCAGCCGACAAAGCCCAGCTCGTTGACGCAGCGCTCCAGTTCCGGGATGGAGTCCTTGGGCTCGGCCCCCGGAAACTGCGGCAACTGGCAAACGCCGATGAAATTGTCGGGATACAATTGGGTGATCCGGTAGATCATGTCGTTGGAGGCCTGAGACCATTCGATGGAGGTCTCCGCCGTGCCCAGGTGATGGCCCATGCCGGAGGCGCGGGGTGAAATAATGGTGACATCGGTACCGCGTTCCAGCTGCTTTTGCCGCTGGTTCGGCTCGATGGTTTCCTTGATCTCGTCGTCGGTGAAATCCAGGAGTTCAATGGTGCGTTTGTAGTTGCCGTCCTCGACCGACTTCAACTGGTCCTGACGCCATTGTTTGAATTTTTCCGGCTCGGTCGTGTAGTGGCCATGAATATCGATGATCATCTCTCTGTCTCCTGTCTTTTCTTAGCTGCGGCCGGTCAGTTCCAGGCCTTTTTCCAGGCCGGCATAAGACCGGGTAGGCCCGGACATGATGAACCGGTAGCCCTCGTCCATGATGCGCTGCATGTTGCCCGGATTGGCGTGGGGGTGTCCGACCACTACATTATTGTCCTTACAAATCTTGACCACTTCGGCCATGGCCTTCAGCAGTTCCGGATGGTCATATTCGCGGGGGTAGCCCAGTTCCTGGCCCAGATCGCCCTCGCCGATCAGGATCACCCCGATGCCCGGCACGTTTTTCAACATGTCTTCCAGGTTGTCGATGCCCTTGGTGTCCTCGATCTGGATGACCACCAGGATTTCCCCGTTCGGGTCCAGCGGCCAGACGTCGGCCTTTTTATAATATTCCTGATTGGTGAGGCCCCAATAACGGCAGGCCCGGGTCGGTCCGTCGCCGCGGATGCCCTGGGGCTCGAAATTCGGTTTGTCGGGCAGGCGCGGATACCGGCAGGCGGCCACCGCGTTATAAGCTTCTTCAGCGGTCGAAATATGCGGCCAGACAACGCCGTAGACGCCGCTGTCGAGCGCCTGCTTGGCCTGCCACTGCGCCATCTCCACCCCGTTGACCGGCACCCGGACCAGCGGCGTCACCGCCGGCGCGACCGAGTCCGAGCTCGCGATGGCGCGGCGATCCAGCATGAACTGCAGCGCCATACTCAACTCGCCCGCATCCCACGGATTGTGTTCCGCTTCGAAGACGATGCCGTCGAACTTGCTGTTGGTCATGGCGATTGCCGATTGCTGGTCGATCGGCGAGAAGGCGGAAAAGGCGATGCCCTTTTCCAGGGCCGCGATTATGCCGTTCAGGCGAGGCAGGTCGCTCATAACTGATCATCCCCGGTTTTGGTTTGTTTTATGGTCCTTCGTTTTCATATCCGCCACCCTATATTGCAAGGCTTTTGTCGCGAAAGCGCCATGTTGCGCCGGGTATTCGCGCCTTGCCGAGCCCCATCCGGCGGCTTAACGTAGCCGGGCCGAGAGGGAGGAAATTGATGGCGGAAATTGTCGCCGGATTCGGATCATCGCACAGTCTTATCCTGGTCATGGAACCGGAGGATTGGGTGGCGCGTGCCAAGTTCGACCGCACCATCAGCCATCCCTATCGCGGCAAGGAGTATACGTTCGACGAGCTCAAGGAAATCCGCACGGACAAAGACTATGAAACCCTCTGCGGCGATGCCCAGCGGCAGATCCATCATGACCGCAACCAAGCCGCCATCGCCAATCTGGGCGACACGATCCGGGAGGTGAACCCGGACGTCCTGGTGGTCATCGGCGATGATCAGAACGAATGGTATTCTGCCGCCATGCAGCCGGCGATCACCATCTTTCACGGCGACGGCATTCTGAACTCGGCCTACGACCCGAAGGATCATGAACACAAGCATCCCACCATCCAGATGGTGGAAAGCAAACGCCACACGCCCGAAGACACGCTTTACCCTGTAGCGTCAGAGCTGGCGGAACACATGATCACCACGGCGGCGGCCAATGATTTCGAGGTCACCTCATCCAAGGACATGCCCCATGACAAGAACGGCAAGCCCATCGGCATTGGCCATGCCTATACGTTCATCTATCGCCGGGTGCTGCAGGACAAGCCAATCACCATGGTACCGATACTGGTGAACACCTATTACCCGCCCAACAAGCCGTCACCCCGGCGCTGCTTCGAGTTCGGCAAGACGCTCGGCAAGGCGATCCGCTCCTGGGACGGCAATCAGCGGGTCGCGCTGTTGGGCTCAGGCGGGCTGAGCCATTTTGTGATTGATGAGGATTGGGACCACCGGATGCTGGAGGCCATGAGCACCGGCGACTTCCAGGTCCTGGTGGACGAGCCCGACATCATCTACCGCTCCGGCACGTCGGAGGTGAAGAACTGGCTGATCATGCTGGGCGCCATCTCGGACTGTGACTTCGAAATGGAGCTGATTGATTACGTACCGTGCTACCGGTCGGAGGCCGGCACCGGTACGGCAATGGGATTTGCCGCCTGGCGCTAAGCCGGGCATCACTATTTTCAGAGGAGGACACACTCAAATGCCGAAACGCGAAGCACTCACCGGACCCAATATCCCCGAACACAACCAGCCGTTCCCGCCGGCGGTCAAAGTCGGCAACATGGTCTTTTCCGCGGCCGTGGGCGGCGACGATCCGGAAACCCACGAGATTCCGGAAGACATCGAGGCCCAGGTGAAGAACATGTTCCAGAACGTCCGCAATATTATGGAGCGAGCCGGTGGCTCCCCGGCGGATATCGCCAAGGCGTCGGTCTATGTGAAGGACCGGGACGACCGCAAATTCATCAACCCGGAATGGATCAAGATGTTTCCCGACGAGGACGACCGACCGGTGCGCCACACCTCGATCCACGACATGGTCCCGGGCCGTAAGGTCCAGATCGAATTCATCGCGGTTATGGATTAGGGGTCTAGAGAATGATTTCAGACGGTAATCTCGTCGCCCAGCTCGGTCCGGCATACCAACTGCGATCAAGGCGAGAAGCACTTGCATAACAGTTGTAATTAGGAGAGTGCCTAGAATTGCTTTGCCCATCGTGTTTTTCGGAGCCAAGGTTTCTTCAGGCATATTGACCACGCCTTCAAACCCGATGACGGCAAAGAATGCCAGAATAGCGGTAGAGACGATCCCGCCTACCGATATAACGGCCACGAGTATTCCAATTTCAACCAATGTAATCGCGGCGGCCACCCCCACACTTTCCGTGACCCCGCATTGGACAAGAAGACCAATCGCGCCCACGGACAGCAGGGCAATGATCGGCGTGGGAATGTCGATCAAATCAATGACATAGCCCGCGAAACCTAACACGATTGTGGCACTGGAAATGATAGCCGTCAGCGCGACCCCCACCCCGAAAATCACACCCGGTCTACGTCCAAAAGCCACCTTAGCGTAAAGAGATGCGACCGCGGCTTACGGAAATCTCCGCGACAGAGTCGCGTAACTAACCGCAGTTATCCCCGCCACAACAGTTTCTAGGACAAAGGCAATGGGGCCCTTGATCCGGCAACGTCAACGACATTGCCGATAAGCACACAGATACCCGCGCCGACGGTGAAACCGACCCCGTAAAGAACAAGGATCGGAGGTCCGAGAACACGCAGCAATACGTGTTCCCTTGGTGACTCTCCCGTGTTCTTATTGGCCATGGACTGTTAAACTTATCCTCTGCAGTTCACCCCAGGCGCGCGCCATTTTACTCCCCGACCCCCTTCAAATGAATGGACCGCCACTCGGCGGCGGGGCGCTGGGCTTCCAGGGTCTCCTCGCCGGTCAGGTGTTCGGCGAGATTTAGGATAACGTAGCTCGCGCCTTCATGGCCGGCGGAGATGGCGATATCGCACCACATGTAGGGCAGGGTATAAGATTGCCGGACACCGTCGCCCTTTCTGCACATTAGGGACAAAAACATGTGGGCCTGGGGCACGTTGTCGGCGGCTGCCTCCAGAAACAGTTCCCGCGTCCGGTCAAAATTCCGGGGCACGCCGCTACCGGTGTAATAGAGCCTACCGAGCGCGCTTTTCACTTTGGCCGAGCCCTCGTCCGCCAGATTGCCCCAGATGAAGGCGGCGTTGCCGAATTCGCCGATATTATATGCGGTGGTGCCCTTGTTGAACTCGGCTTCGAGGGTTTATTGCGCGCGCGCAGGCCCGCCGGTCCACCCCGCAGCCAACACAACAATCACAACAAAAACTCTCCACATTAGTCGAGTACGGGATAGGCGAACGGGGACATACGAGTCGGATTTCGCCGCGCCCATCATTGGTATATGCTTGGGCAAACGGAAGGACCTGCCCCATGCGCATCGGCGTCATCGCCCTTTGTCTTGTTTTTGGTCTCGGTCGTGTAGCCGCGTGCGGCCCGGCGGCGGGCTCGTCCTTCGAAGACGGCAAGAACTATGAGACCGCACTCAAGATTCTGCTGCCCCACGCGGAGGCAGGGAAGGCGGAGGCGCAGTTAATGGTGGCCGACATGCTCAATATCGGCCGGGGTGTGGCCCGAGACAACGCCGCCGCCACCATGTTGTATCACGAGGACCCCGCCCAGGGGAACGAACAGGCAATCCAGATGCTGGACCAGGGCATGCGGCTGCTGAGTGAAAGCACGGACTAGCGTTTAGGAGTATCCTTCCATCGACTTTCTCCACCAACTCGACGGCGTCACGCTCTATGTTCTGGTGAGCTTGGCTATTGCCTTCGGCGCGTTCGTCAAAGGCGTCGCCGGGGCCGGCCTGCCGATCCTAGCGGTGCCGCTCCTCTCCGCCATCGTCGGAGTGGAGCACGCCATCTCGGTCATGATCATCCCGTCCTTCGTCTCCAACGTGGCGGTGGTGTATATGCTTAGGAAAGAGATGCGGGCGAATTGGGAGCTATTGTCCTGCATCGGCTTCGGGCTCGTTGGCACCACGCTGGGCGCCTGGCTGCTGGCCATCGCCAACCGGGAACTGATGTTTTTGGTGCTCGCCGCCTGGGTCGGATTCTATCTGCTGCTTCGCAAAACTAAGCCGGATTTCCAAATCCCCGATGAACGCACCGGAATCGTCGCCCCGCCCGTCGGCTTTGTCACCGGCATTTTCCAGAGCGCCACAGGTCTATCCTTCCCCGTGTTCGGGCCCTATTGGCAGGCGCGGAACCTGAGCCGGGACCGGTTTGCCTTCAATGCGTCCGCGCTTTTGATGTCGTTCAGCTTCATCCAGGGGATCAGCTTCCTCAATCTCGGCATGCTAACGCCGGAACGGATGACCCAGGGGGCAGCTGCTTTGATCCCGATGTTCTTGGCCTTGGCCGTGGGTTTAAAGGTCGGGCCGAAACTGGATCATCGCCGGTTCAATTTGATCATTACCGGATTGCTGATCGCGACGGCGCTGGTGCTGGTCTATCGCGGGGTGGCCGACATCCCCTGGGACGATTGGTTAAGCTAAGGAGACAATGTCTATGCCCATGATCAGTATCGGGGCGACCGAGTTGAATTACGAAATTTCCGGCAACGCCGCCGGACCATGGGTGACCCTCAGCCATTCCCACGCCACGAACAATGCTCTTTGGCGGCATCAGATCGTGGCGCTGGCGGCCGATTATCACGTGCTCGACTATGAAGTGCGGGGCCACGGAAAGAGCCCGGCGACACCGCCGCCCTACTCCATCGAGATGCTGTCGGATGATGTCATCGCTATTTGGGACGGGCTGGGGATTTCTCAGAGCCATTTCATCGGCCTATCCATGGGCGGCACGACCGGCCTGGGGATCGCCATCCGGTATCCGGAGCGGCTGTTGAAGCTGATCGCCTGCGACTGCCATGGCCAGGCCCATCCACCGTTCAAGGCGGCGTGGGAGCCCCGGATTGAACTCGCGGAGAGTTCCGGCATGGCGGCGCTGGTACCTTCAACCCTCGACCGCTGGTTCGAGCCAGACGTCCAGGCGCGGGACCCCGACACAATGGTGGCGGTCACCCGGATGATCACGGAAACCAGCGTCGATGGCTATGTGGGTGGGGCCCGCGCTTTGCAGGGGATCAACTATGGCGACCGGTTGGGTGAGATCAGCGTACCGACGCTCTATATCGCCGGCGCGCAGGACAAGGGCGCGGCCGCCGACGGGGTCAAACAGATGCACGAGGCCACCCCCGACTCCCGGTTTGTGGAGATTGATCCGGCCGGGCATTTGTCGTGCCTGGAAAACCCGGACGCCTTCAACCAAGCCGTCCTCGGCTTTCTATCTGACTAGAAAAATCCCCGCCCGGCGGGGGGCCGGACGGGGTGTTGAAGTGGATCCGGGGCGATGCAGCCCCAACCCGAGAGAAGACCGGGGGCGAGACGCTCCCCCGGCGGAGTGTTCTATTCGGCGGCAACCATGGCCGGCAGTCGAGGTTCTTCCGAATGCTTGTCGGAAATTGAGCAAACATGCCCACTAGCACCACAGAGTCCATCATGGCGGCCGGCCTGAACGGCCTACAAACCAATCCAGCGCAGGAACTAAACGGGGCGGCGGCCGGCTGCTCCTTCTCGGCAAGGATCGCCATTCCTGATATCCGCGATAAAACCCGGCAATGGTATGATAACGAGCGAAGCACCAACGCCGTCGCCAAGAGGAATCGATTTGACCATTTCGGCCTGGTGATTGAATTATAGTCGCAAGTGTTGCTGGACGCCTTCGACGGCGCGTTAAAACTGCATCCGGTCCTGAAGGACGCCGTGTCCACCTTCGGCGCCTGCATCATCCGGAACGTCCGCCTGCCGGTCATTAACGGCAATCAGTTTCAGCACAATATCTCTCCGGATCTGCAGTTCCATGTGGACCGGGGGTCCACCTTCGACAGTCAATATTCCCTTTTCTACCGGAATCCCGAAACCCCGGAGCATCGGGAGTCCCGCATCACCTCGACCGTCATCATCGCGAACAGCGGCTATTGTCTGCAGGCCAAGCGGGAAGGAATTGGCGAAAAGGCCCGGTCAAAAAACAGCGTTCTGTTTTCCCACGAGTCGATCCGGAATGCGGTCGGTGAAGTGGTGCTGGAGCAACCCTGGTCCGCACCGTCCGGCACCGGCGAGATGTGCGTCATCGACAATCGCGCGGTGATGCAGGCTAGTTTTCACCGGGAAACACGGGGCTATAAGATCGCCGTACAGTATCTGAGCTAGACGGGCCTAGACGAGCACGTTGGCGCCGCCATCAACCTCGATGATTGCACCCGTCAGAAAACCGTTTTCCATCACCTGCACCGCCATCATGCCGATATCCTCCGGCCGGCCGACCCGGCCCACCGGTAACCGCGCCGCCGAACTCTCGAACATATTGTCCCGCATCTCGTCGGGCAGTCGGGCATGAAGCGGCGTGTCGATAACGCCGGGTGAAATCATGTTGACCCGAATCGGCGCAAACTCCACCGCTAACCCCTTACCCAGCACATCGATCGCTCCGTTGATCGCCGCCACCATGAGGACCCCCGGCACGGGCCGGCGGGCGAACTGCCCGGTTATGAAGGTGAGGGAACCAGTTTCCTTAATCTTGGCATATTTGGCGGAGCGCACGGCGGCGATCAACTTCGCGTCCAAACCGTTCAACACTTCCGCCGTGTCCAGTTCACGGATTTTACCGACCGTACCGCCGGGGGGCGTGAAGAGAACATGGTCCACCGCGCCGGTTTGTTCGAACACGCCGGCCACACTATCATCCGAGGTCACATCCATCTGCAGGGCTGAAGCACTGCCGCCGAGATCAGCCACCGCCGCATCCAGCTTATCTTGCGACCGGCTGGCGATAATCACCTCGGCGCCGGCGGCTTGGGCGCAACGCGCGGTTTCCAGGCCGATCCCGGAACTGCCGCCAATGACTAAGATTGTTTGACCCGCGAGACTCATTCTTCCCTCTCTATATTTTAATGAACGACTTGCCGTCGAAGTCGGCGGCGCTGTGGCGTTCACGCACCTGCTCGTTTTCCTCGCCGGAGACGCGGTTGACCATGCGGCCCCGCTCGACGGCGGGACGCACCCCGATCTCCCTGGTCCAGCGCTGCACGTTCTTATATGAGTCCACATCCAGGAACTCGCCCGCGCCATAGACCTTGCCCAGGGCAAGCTGGCCGTACCAGGGCCAGATGCCGATGTCGGCGATGGTGTATTCATCGCCGGCCATATACTGATTCTCGGCCAATTGCCGGTCCATGACGTCCAACTGGCGCTTGGTCTCCATGGCGAAGCGGTCGATGGCGTATTTGATCTTCACCGGCGCATAGGCATAGAAATGCCCGAAGCCGCCGCCCAGATAGGGCGCGCTGCCCATCTGCCAGAACAGCCAGTTCAGGCACTCGGTCCTTGCCGCCGGGTCCGTCGGAATGAACGCGCCAAACTTTTCCGCCAGATACAGCAGGATGGAGCCGGATTCAAACACGCGGAGCGGCGGGTCCATGCTATGATCTACCAGGGCCGGAATTTTGGAATTAGGGTTGGCGCCGACAAAGCCGCTACCGAATTGATCGCCGTCGCCGATCTGGATCAGGTAGGCGTCATACTCCGCGCCGGTTTTGCCCAGCGCCAGCAGCTCTTCCAGCATCACGGCCACCTTGACGCCATTAGGCGTCGCCAGGGAATAAAGCTGCAGCGGATGCTCGCCGACCGGCAGGTCCTTGTCGTGGGTGGGACCGGCGGTGGGACGGTTGGTGCTGGCGAACTTGCCGCCATTGTCCTTGTCCCATTGCCAGACTTTGGGGGGTTCGTAGTCGGATTGGTCTGTCACGGGAAATTTCCTGTTGGTTGGTGTTTGACGCTCTTTCTATACCAATTTCACGAGAGCCTAAAGCAAAGCCCCTGATGAGCGCAACGGGCGTTCATTGGCGGATCAAGCCGCCAAATAAATCCCGTCGAACAGGGCCGCCAATTCCGTGAACCCATCAAGGGGCAGGACGTGCGATACATACTGATCGGGGCGGACCACCACCATGCCGCCCTTTTCCCGGTCGATGCCGCGCATGTCGAAGATATCGCCCAGGCCCTTGTGGTCGATACAGAATATTTTTTCGAAGTCCATCAAGCCGAGCTTGCCTTTCCGCGGCTTGAAGAAATCGTGTGCGTCTTCGATGGCGAGCTCCTCAAAGGTCTGCTGATAGACGGCGCGCACATCGATCAGCCCATCGATGTCTTCGCCTTTTCTGGTGTACTTGACCACCGGCGAGGCGGGATCGTTTTGCAGCCACTCACCAAGTTTGTGAATGGCCGAGCCGGCGGCCGTACTGTCCGACTTGCCGGCGAAGGCGTAAATCCGCCAGCGCGCATCCGCATCGGCCACATGGCCGAGCTGCATCTGCATGGCGTCCGCCAGTCGCACCACCGGCGCCGAATGGAATCGTTTACCGATGATCTGCCCCTCGACCAGCGCTTGATGCGCGGGCTCACCGGTGAGCGCGGAGGGGTCATACTTCACCGACAGCCCGCCGGTGAATTCCAGGTTGGCGATGAAATGGCTCTGGATGCGCGGCATGTCATTGCCGTCCAGTTCGGACTCGCCCGGCGGCGCGGACATGATCCTGGACCATTCATGGTCCGTGTCGATCAGGCGCTTGGCCTCGCCCCAGCGTTCCGCGTGATAGCTTTTGAGCAGGCTCTCATCGGACCGGCCGGTGAGCACATGCACCAGCTTCCAGCCGAGATTGAACGTGTCGCCCATGGACACATTCATCCCCTGCCCCGCCTTTGGACTGTGGGTGTGGCAAGCGTCGCCGGCGATGAAAACCCGGGGGTTGCGGGACCCGGTTTCTCTTTCCGGCACATCGTCGAATTTTTCCGTCAGCCTGTGGCCGATCTCATAGATCGACCACCAGACCACCTGCTTCACATCAATGGTATAAGGCCGCATGATCCGGTTGGTGGCGTCCAGCAAATGGTCGATGGTCAGATTGCGGTTGGAAACCCGCTCGTCCTCGTTGAGCTTGTCCAGTTCCGCATACATGCGAACTAGATAGCCGCCTTCCCGTGGCAGGATCAGCACGTTGCCCTCTTCCGCCGACGCCACCAGGCATTTCTGACGGATATCGGGAAAATCCGTGTTGCACAGAATGTCCATAACGCCCCAGGCTTGGTGTGCCGCCTCGCCGTGCAACTCCCGGCCGATGGCTTTGCGTACGGTCGAGCGGGCGCCGTCGCAGCCGACCACATAATTGGCGCGCACGGTCTTGGCGTCACCAGGATTAACCCCTGTGTTCTCTAGGGTCACCGTGACGGGGTAGTCGTTCTTTGAATTGTCGATCTCCAGGTCTTTGACCGCCCAATTGTAGTCGGGCTCCAGCCGGGTCCGCGAATTCGACATGACGGTGAGGAACAGTTCGTGAATGCGCGCCTGGTTCATCAACGTGTGTGGCATTTCGGACGAGTCATCCGCCACGTCCTGCACCCGGCCGACCCGTTTGATGTGCCCCGGCTTATCCAAGTCAGGCATCCAGAAGGCGGTCTGATTGACCCAATAGGCTTCGCGCTTCACCCGCTCGCCGAAACCGAAGGCCTGGAACATTTCCATGGACCGGGTGTTCACCCCGTCGGCCTGGCCTTTTTGGATGGGGCCCGGCTTGGGCTCGACAATCATCGTTGTAATTTCGGGGAACTGCGCCAACTGTGCGGCCAGACAGAGGCCCGCCGGACCGCATCCGGCGATCAGCACGTCCACCTGGTCTGGCAACGGCCGGTAGCCGCCCACCGTCGGCCGCCGGTGAGCCGCGGCGTCTTTTACATCCGGGCTGCCTGGCCGAAATCCGTCCGTGTAGTACTGCATCGTGGTTCCTCCCTACGCCTTGGAAACCGGTCACCAAATCCTGATGGATGGATTAATAACTATACTTACTAATTTTGGCAACAAAAAATAAGTGTACTTACTATTTTTATTACGCTATGAGTGATCACGTTTTTACCGACTGAATTTAGGGGCTCGGAATGGAGTCGCAACACATGGCCGGACACCTGATACGTCGGCTTAATCAAATCTCGACCCACGTGTTTGCCCAGTATATGCAAGCGGTAGGCATTGATCTGACCCCGGTCCAGTTTGCGGCCATGGACGCCATCGCCGCGTTTCCGAGGATCGATCAGGCCGGTGTGGCCGCCAGGATCGCCTATGATAGAGCGACCATCGGTGGCGTGATCGATCGGCTGGAACAAAAAGGCTATGTCAGCAGGCAGGTCAGCAAGCAGGACCGCCGCGCCCGCGAGGTGCGCCTCACTAAAAAAGGCGCGCGCCTGTTTGAAGATATCCTGCCCGTGGTGACCGAGCTGCAGGGCGAGATTCTACCTGGGCTTGAGCCAACGGAGCGAGATCAGTTTATGGCGCTGGCCAGGAAAGCCGTCGGTAAAATGGTGGAATAGGCGCCGTTTTAGGCAAATTCAGAAAAAGAGCTATTGTTCCGGGGAAATAGTTTGGGAGATTAGCAATCAGCCGACATATTGTCCGTCATACAAAAGCCTCCACCTTCGACCCAGAGCCAATCTCTTTAATTTCTGAAGAACGCACCGATTTAATGTTTACATAGGTCTGGCGGATTTGGCTCTCAAAGTCAGGCAGAATATCGCCGTCGGGTAGCGTCCGGCCTACTTGTCCCGACATGAAAAGTAGTCGAGACCCCGCCTCGACTTCAGCAGCATCGGTATAGGGAATTGCCATAGTAGATATTTTGGTTGGATTGAACAATCGCGTGGGAATTATGGAAACTCCTGATAATTGATGACCGTCAAATACGCCGTTCTACAGTACGCCCACGACGTTATAATGTAGACACGAAACGCACGTCCAATTTGTCGGTCGGTTTTGTTGCCTAAAAACAGTCGCAGGGGTGAAGAACAAGATCGTTTGCTTATCATCAAAGGGGCTCACGCATTATTTCCTAATTAATCATACCTTTGCTGGCGAATTTACAGTCTTTAGAATATTGACAAGCTATTCTCTCGGGCATTTCCAATGGCAAATCAATTCTCTCAGAGTTTTCGGCATTCCTCACATCGCTACGATTACATCATTGTCGGCGGCGGTTCGGCTGGCTGCGTGCTAGCAAACCGGCTTTCGGCCCGGAGCGCCAACAGTGTACTCCTCTTGGAAGCCGGACAGGATACGCCACCAGGCGCAGAACCGGCTGACGTTAGAGCGACTTATCCCTTGTCCTATTTCAATAAGGACTACATGTGGCCAAATATTTCAGCGCACTGGAAAGAAGCGGATACCTCACCTTCCATGAACCTGCCTCAGGGCCGCATCTTGGGCGGCAGTTCCTCAGTCATGGGGATGATCGCTTTGCGCGGGATGCCCGAAGATTATGATGAATGGGAAGCCCAAGGCGCCAACGGCTGGGCATGGAATGACGTACTACCGTTTTTCAAGAAACTTGAGACAGACCAAGACTTCGACGGTAGCCTGCATGGCCAGTGCGGACCAGTTCCAATTCGTCGCCCCAAACCCCAAGAGTTGCCACCAATGGTTTGGGCAATGCAGGAATATTGCCGCAATCAGCAAATTAATCTGATTGAGGACCTTAATAGCGACTTTCAGGAAGGTTTTGGCATCATTCCCATTAGCCGGTTTGCAGACAAACGCGCTTCCGCCGCAATTTGCTACCTCGGTAACGATGTCAGGACACGATCAAACCTACGGATCCTTACCGACGCCAAGGTAGAATCACTCAATTTCAGTGGGGCCGAGGGCCGGCGCCGGGTATCGGGGGTCAGCGCTAAAATCGGCGGTGAAACCATTTCATTTGCCGGCAATGAGGTAATCGTATCCGCTGGCACTCTGCAATCTCCCGTTATCCTTCTGCGCGCCGGCATCGGACCGGCGGAGGAACTAAACCGGATCGGCGTAGAGGTTGTCGCCGAACGGCCCGGTGTCGGTAAGAATCTGCACAACCATCATGTTTTGTTTCTGGTGTTTCACCTTCACCATCACGCTCGTGCGCCCAAGGGAGTTCGTGGACACACGACTTCAACGCTCCGTTATTCCTCAAATGTCGAGGGCTGCCCGGTGAAGGATATGTATATTCCGTTTCTCGCAAATACCGGCTGGCATGCGTTGGGCGACCGTTTGAGTGCACTCACGCCGAGTGTTGCCAAGCCTGTATCCCGAGGTCGTATCACGCTCACGAACAGTGAAGCAGGACCACGTCCGCTTATCGAATTCAATTATCATGGCGACCACCGGGACCGAGCGCGCCACATGGATGCGGTCCGCCGCGCCGTTGCTATGCTGCTTTCTCCAGAAACAAGGCCCCTCTGGAGAACCGCAGTTCCCATGTTCCGCAATGAACGGATGAGCCAATTCAATAGTATTTCCCGAGCCAATGCTTTCCGGGCGCGCGCAATGGCGACGCTCTTGGACCTGATCCCGGCGGCAAGCCGGCCGGTCCTGGGCACACTAACCAAACCAGGAGTCGATATCCTCAAGCTTGCCAACGACCATGACGCACTGTCAGAGTTTGTAGGGGATGCCGTCAGTGGACCTGCCCATCACGTGGGAACCTGCCGTATGGGAGCGGTCGATGACCCGGATGCCGTCGTTGACTCCGAGGGCCGCGTATACGGCGTGGAGGGATTGCGGGTAATTGATGCTTCGATCATGCCTTGGGTGCCTCGCGCCAACACGAATATTCCGACGATCATGCTGGCAGAAAAGATCGCCGCTGATTTAACGTAGGATTATCTTGTTCAATTGAGATCGATGGTGCGGATGAAAAGTTGAACAAATGTTGGACACATCACTATTGATTTGCAAGCTTGCGAACCGGCATTCAGTGGGATCGAATGCACGTTCAGCTTAATTATTTGTGCTCGCAGGGAGTAAAACATAGTGTCAAATTTGCAAATGGTCGGATGCGACCTTCATTATCATGCCGATGCTCCGGCATTCGAAAAAAATCCGACGACTATCGAATCCCAGACGCCAAGGCCGGTGTCCGTGAACGGCAAACGGATGAAGGTCATCGATATGCACGCTCATTGCCAACTGTCCAACGTCTGGCCGATGGTGGAGGGGCGCGAGGAGCTAAAGGGGGGCAATCCTTACGAGGGGCAGCTCAAGGAAGTCGAGGATATCCAGGTGCGTTTACGACATATGGATGAGATGGGAACCGATATGGAGGTTCTCAGCATCGGCACCGAGCAGCACTTTCCCTGGGCCGAGTATGAGCTTGCCCGCGACATAGCCAGACTGCAGAACGAGAGCCTTACCGAGGTTTGCGCCGCTAATCCGGAACGCTTTGTACCCCTTGGCGTGGTATCGTTACAGCATCCCTTTCTCGCGGCGGAGCAGTTGGAAGAGTCTGTGACGAAATTGGGCCACCGGGGCTGCATGATCACGGGCAATATCCTGGGTCAGGAATTGTCAGACAGAAAGTTCCACCCCTTCTGGGCCAAGGCCGAGGAACTGGACATCGTTGTCTTTATTCATCCCCGGGTTCCAAAAATGGGTAATCCCAGACTCCTGGGAAGAGGATTTCTCTCCAACATGATCGGCAATCCACTTGAAACGGCCACAGCCCTCGCCCATCTCATTTACGAGGGGACCCTCGACCGCTTCCCTGGTCTGAAGATCGCCGCAGCCCATGGTGGAGGATACCTGCCGTCCTATATCGGTCGCTTCGACCACGGTCACAATAGCGAGGACCGTGGCGGTCGGGGCCTGGAGAAGAAAAAGCCCAGCGAGTATATCCGCAACCTCTACTTTGATACCTTGGTATACGGGACCCAAAACCTAGCTCACCTGATTAAGGAAGTAGGCGTCTCCCAACTGATGCTCGGAACGGATCACAATTTCGGCATGACCAACCGCAACGCCGTTGCCCATCTCTTGAGCGTCGAGGGGCTGAGCGAGGCAGACATCGAAAGTATCATGAACGGGACGGCCAAAAGGTTATTTAGGATCGATGATACCTAGAGTTTCTTAGTGACATTCAGTCATCCCACCCACCGGCTATTCACTCATCAGGATTGGGCTCTGGGAACTCCTCTGGCCAGTTCTCCAGGACGAATTCCAAATAGCGCTTCAGGTTGTCAGTATTTAGACGCGATGATGATTTGATCTTATCGACCTCTTCGACCGGCTCCAAGGGAATGCGCAGTGAATCCATGTAGCGGTTGCGGAAATTGAAAAGGCCACAAATCATGGTGAGTTCGACAATCTCCTGTTCATCGAAGATTTCTTTCACTTGTTCAAATACGTCATCACGGCTTCTTGCTGTGTTTTTTGTCACATGTTCCGCCCAAAGAACGGCGGCCTTCTCCCGCGCGTTTAAGAGGGCGGAATCCATATATTCGTCCGAGCCTATGGCCTGTACTTGTTCTTCCGTAATGCCTGCCGCTTGACCAAGCGACGTATTGTGGGCCAGTCAGTATTTACACCCGTTGACATGGCTGGTCTTAATAATGACCATTTCCTTCAATTTTGAGGTCAGCGCGCTACCTCCGCCTTCGCGCTGCATGACGGCGGTAAAAGGTGTCAACATTAGTTGCATGAAGGGTGCATGTGCGGCCACTCGATGGGAATTTGGTACGCGGCCCAACATTTTTTCAGCACCGTCAAAAAGGAGCCGGGCAAACAAGTCTTCCGTGTCCAAATCTACAAGTGAAATCCGTCCATCCATAATGCTATACCTTTCGGGCTGCCTTGGGTTTATTGAGCTGGAGTCGTATCAGCGACGGTCGATTTCGCGTACCTGGAACGCTGACTGGCAAAAATGATCGCAAGAACGGCGCCGCCCGCAATTTGCGCCAACAGGTTAGGCCAAAACAAACCAAGAGCAGCAAGCGTTAGAACCAGGCGTTCCATGGCCACTAGCCGGACATACATGTGTCCGACAATGACCGCGCCTGTCGCCAGAAAGCCGAACACCGCCGCTACAAAGGTTTGGGTCAGTGCCTGGGGCTGATCTATGGCCAGGATCGAGGTGAATCCGAACATAACTGGAATAACATACATCCCCTTGGCAGTTCTGAAAGCCGCCCATGCGGCGGCACTGGGATTTGCTTGGGCTATGCCGCCGGCGGTGTATGCGGGTACGCAAACGGGCGGGGTAAAACAGCTATCCAGGCTGAACCAGAAAACGATCAGGTGCGCGGCCAACAACGATAGCCCCCAGGGCGCACCGATATCCAAGAGCGCCGGCACCGCCATCACCGAGAGCACAATATAAGCGGCACTTGTCGGCAGTCCCATGCCCAGAACGAACGACGCAACGCCAACAAGGATGATGGCAAGGAAGAGGCTGTCACCTGCCAACGCCACCACAACGGACGAAAATTTTAGGCCGAGGCCCGTTTGGAACAGCGCCCCCATGACGATGCCCACAGCCGCCACGGCCGCGCAAACAGGAAGGGAGCGAATAGCTCCTTGCTCTAGCGCTTTATAAACATTGACCAAGCCGGCGATGATAGTATCGATCACATCGTTCACGCCAATACCGACCGTTCTTTGCTTTTCGAACAGGCCAACCATCCCCTTGAGCCCACCAAGCAGGATGACAGAGCCAATGCCGATTAAGCCGGCATAGGGAACACTTTGGCCGCGCATGAGGACGATGATGATCAGCAGCGGTGGCAAAAGGTAATACCATCCTTCCTTGAAGACCGTCCAAACCCGTTCTAATTTCTCCCTGGGCAAACCAACCAGTCCCTCTTTTCGGGCTTCGAGGTGCACGATCGTATAAACGGATAGGAAATAGAGAACAGCCGGCAGGATAGATACCTTGACCACCTCCCAATAGCTGATACCGGTGAACTCGACGATAAGGAACGCGGACGCACCCATGATCGGCGGCATGATTTGCCCGCCAGTTGATGCGGCGGTTTCGATTCCGGCGGCTGTCTCCGCCTTGAAGCCGGATTTCTTCATCATCGGGATGGTGAAAGGGCCGGTCGTGGCGACATTCGCGTTGGCGCTGCCTGTGATTGAGCCCGTCATGGCGCTAGCAAAAACTGCCGCCTTGGCGGGACCTCCTCTGAGTCTTCCCGCGGCGGCCATGCATAGTCGCACGTAGTAGTCGGCCGCACCCATGCGGTCCAGAAAGGCGCCAAACAAGATGAACAAAAATATGAAAGTCGAAAAAACGCCCAATGGCAGGTTCCAAAGACCTTCCTGGGCAAGATAATGGTGGTCAATCATGTCCTTAATAGTGGCGCCTTTGTGGGCGAACTCCCAAGGAAAATAGGCACCGTAATACGTATAAATCAGAAACAGGGCGACGATAATAGGTAGCGCTGTGTTGATGGTCCGGCGTGTGACTTCAAGGGTCAATAGTATGGCGATCGGGCCAAGGACATAGTCTACTGTCCGCAGGGGATCGACATAGAACAGCCTCCCGTTGAGGTAGTCGGTATCGAGCACCGGGTATCCGATTGCGACAACCACTAGGACAAATAGAAGCAAGCTGGTCCCTTTGCCTAGGAGGGTCCGTTCAGAGTGACGGTAAACAAGAATAATAAGCGAAGCGCCGAACAGATAGGAAAGGGAGCGTTGAAAGACGAATTCAAATCCGCCCGTGTAGGCGACAAACAAATGGTATACTGACATGCCTACGGCAATTGCCGAGACCATAAACCTTAGAGCCCAGTGATCAGATCGATCCAACTGCATGTTCATAGCAGGGAACTCTCCCCATGGACGGTCAGGGCACCCACGGGGAGAGGATCACAACTTATTACATTGTCTGCGCGATCAGTTGATCGCGCCGACTTCCTTGTAAAAACGCTCGGCCCCAGCATGAAGCGGCAGCTTCCCTACCTTGGCGCCAAACGCGGGCGTCCATGTCTTGTAGGTCTTATGCACCGCCCCCAATGTCTTTTTGTTAGCGGCGATAATCTTGAGCATGTCATAGACTCGATCTGCCTTCATCTTGTCGGTGGTTAACAATACGCCAGACAGGCCCATGGAATGGGTATCCTTGTCGTTACCCTTATAAATTCCGCCCGGAATGACACACGGGGCGTAGCCGTGTCCATCCAACATGGTCTTAATGTTGTCGGTCATACGCAGGAAGGTTAGCGGCCGACCAAGAGCAGCCTGGATGCCGGCGCCATTAGGATCTCCCGAATTATGGAAATAGATATCGATCTGGCCGGACCGAATGGCGCGGGAGTTGGCACCGGTGCCAGAAAAAGTCTGCTTGTCGCCCCTTGCCGCCATTTTTTCGTAGCTGCTGCCCAAATGCTTGACGATCAGGCTGCCGGTGTATTCGGAGCTAGTGCCTTTTTTGACCAACGCAATTTTCAGGGGCTTTGGTGATTTGACAATGTCCTCCCAGGTCTGAATGCCCGCATCGTATACATCCTTGGCGACATACTGGTGATAGCAGGATTCAAAGAAACGAGCTATGACGCGAAGGTTCGGATAGGCCTTCTTGAAGGGAGTTTTACCCGCCAGAGCCGTTGCAGTGAAGCTGGAAAAAGAATAGCCGAAATCTGCGCCGCCTGTACTGACGCGGGCAGGGTTAGCCCGGCCCCCGCCCGGTGAGACGCTATATTTGACCGCCGTTTGGTTCTTATTGACCACATCGACCAAGCCGGCGCCGATACGGCCCATAGTTCCGCCCAATGTGCCAACCGCTATGGAAAGCTGCTCCGCGGCAAAGCTTGTCGGCGAATTAAATGTTGCAAGCCCTAAACCCGCTGCGAGCATAAATGTTGGCTTCAAATACTTCATAGGTATACCTCCCGATAAGGACTCTAACACAAAATGGCTATTGGCTTTTTTCCTCGAATAATCGGAATCTCCAATTTATCTTTATTTTTCATTTTAATCTCATCCATTCGTTAATATGAGTCAAGTTACTTGAGTCTTCGACAACAACAGGGGAATAACTGGTAATGAAAGCGATGGTCTTGACGGCGCCGAACACGCCGTTCCAGCTTATGGAAGTGCCCGACCCTGTGGCCGGGAAAGGCGAAGCGGTGGCACGGGTTCTAAGTTGCGGCGCCGGTCTCACCATACAACACATTCGGGCCGGGCGAATGAAAGTGGATTACCCCCGTATCATTGGTCATGAAATCACTGCCGAAATTGTCGAGGTAGGGGCTGGCGTCCGAGAGCTGAGAGCAGGTGATCCGGTAACCGCCTACTATTACCTGACTTGCGGTAGCTGTCGTTGGTGCCGGAGCGATAGGGAGACCTTGTGCGATAACTTAGGCGGCAATATCGGCCGGGATATTGACGGTGGTTACGCCGAGTACATCAAGCTGCCGGCCAACTCTTACATAAAATTGCCGGAAGGGCTTGACCATCGGGCTCATGCAGCCGAGATCGGCGTGGCTACGGACGCGATAGCGACACCCGTTAAACTCGTCAACAAGGCGCGCATCCGCCCGGAGGAGTGGGTGGTGGTGATCGGCGCGGGTGGTGGCCTGGGGCTGCAGATGGTCATGGTTGCCAAATGGGCGAAAGCTAGGGTGATTGCCGTTGACATTATGGAGGACAAGCTTGCCAACTGCCGGGACGCGGGCGCAGAAGAGGTCATCGCCACCGGGGACGGAGGCACGGTCGATCGCATAAAGGAGCTTACCAACGGCGCTGGCGCCGATGTTGTTGTCGACTTCGTCGCTAATACAGCCACATTGGAAGAGGCCTCCAATATGCTCGGCAAGGGAGGACGGTTAGCCATTCTTGGCGGTGGCGGCATGCCAAACGAATTCCCGGTGAACGGCAATTGGATAAAAAACGGCGAACGGGAGATCCTGGGAAGCCGGTATGCCACCCGTGCAGAGGTTGGTCGGGCTTTGGAGTTGGTCGCCCGCCGGGAGGTCTGGCCGATCGTCACCGAAACCTTCCCGCTGGAGGAGGCTGAAACCTTGCACCACCGGGTCGAACAAGGTTTAGTGATTGGGCGCGCAGCGGTAACCATGACAAGCAAATAATGGAGTAGCAGGGGGAAACATGGATCAGAAAATTGCCGTCCTCGGGGCGGGTTCTATCGGCAGTTCTGTGGGAGCAGACCTAACCGATGCAGGTCTGGACGTCACCATCATCGATCAATGGCCAGCCCACGTGGAAGTCATGAAGAAAAAGGGTTTGGATATCACAATGCCGGGGCTACACCTCCAGATTCCGGTGACCGCTTGGCATTTGTGCGAATTGGCCGAACATGTACCCGCTTTCGATGTCATCTTTCTTGCTGTCAAATCCTATGACACAGGTTGGCTTGCGAAGCTGATCGAACCTTATCTGAAGCCGGACGGTGTATTTATCGGCCTGCAGAATGGTATGAACAACGAGACTATTTCGAGTGTGGTTGGAGTGGAACGCACCATTGGCGCAGTTGTTGAGTTGTCGGCGGAAATTTTTACACCTGGCGTCGTTAAGCGGGATACGACGCGCAAGGGCACATGGTTCGGCCTGGGTGAACTGGATGGCTCCCTCACACCGCGTCTCGACATGGTTAAAGAGATCATGGAGAACGTTGCCACTATCAGTCTGACGCAAAACGTCGAGGGAGCCAAATGGACCAAGTTGATCGCCAACACCATGACCATGGGCCCCATCGGATTGACCGGACTTAAGAACTGGGATGCCCGTGAACTGCCGGGAATGTTCGACATGGCTGTCGCACTCGGTCGAGAATCCATGGCAGTTGGCAAAGCCCTCGGCTACGAATTGGAACCGGTTTTTGGACTCAGTGCAGAAGAATTTGCAGCGGCCAATGACGCCACTCTTATCAAGGCAATGCGCACCTTACAGGAACATACGGGTAAGGAAAGTGTGACCGCGCCTATCCACGACCACATCAAGGGCCGTAAAAGTGAAATGTCTTTTATCAACGGTCTTGTGGCTAGGGCTGGCAAGGAACACGGCATTTCCGTCCCCTGCAATGACGCCGTCACTGAGATTGACCGCCGTCTCAACGAAGGTGAACTCGAAATGGATCCGGCCAATTTCGGTCTGCTCAAGTCCATGGTCGAATCCCGACCCAATAGAGTTTGAGTTAGACGCGTTATCGTGCTCGTACCAGTTGGGTTGATACGTCGCAGCAAGATGGCGATTTATGGCAAAGTCCTGTTACGGTCGCCCAGCGTAATCGGGGTCGATTCCTGACCTTTGATCATGGGCATTAAAATTCGAAGTTTCGGACTAATAACCCTGCAGCAACTGCTGCGGCCACAACAACCATCCATGCCCTCCAGTTAAATAACAGTCGAGGTCTTGCTTGACGAATATCCTGCTTACGGAGCATGGCTTGAACTTTTGCAATCTCGTGTGGCGTCATGCCCATATCTATTTTCCCATAAATTATAACTCAAATTAGTTTAACATAATTTAGATCCTAAGCGTAGTTGCGAACGGTGTTTGTCAAAAAGCAGAACGCAACATCGACTGGACTCAAATGCCGGCACTAAAAGAGCGGGTTGATGATGCCTATTTTGAAACCCTATCCAGGTTGTCAACTTCAGTCACTAGACCCAGTAAAAATATTGAGACCCGGAATTAGCTGCATTAACGCGGACTAAAATCCCGCCGGGAACTCCCGGCCGCCTTGTTCCAGCGTGAGCAAAGGCCCAAAGCAACAGTTTCTTCGTCACATACTTTGATGCAACAAATGTTGTAGTCCCAGTTTAGTTCGTCGTAATTTAAATCGTTAGATATTCTCAGTTTGAAGCGTGCTGTTTCTTGAAAAGAAACCCGTCTATCCATTCAATAGAAATCTGGCTAGTTTCTCTTCTTACATTCGGGGCAGCATCTAATCTTAACTTGTTTGTACACTGGCCTCTGCTATTCATGACCCCTGCCGCATACCCAGGCTGCAACGTGTCCCGAACCTGCGGTAATAGAAACGATCGATATCGGAGCGTTCTTTTCTTCATTCGACATAGAAGCAACCTCAGGGTGTGTGACTTCAATACTGCCAGGTTCAGCCACTGCCCTTATTCTCAATGCTTTGGCTTTAGAATTTATATGAGAGGTTCCGCCGGACCGCCATCAGCCGGAACAAGCGCCGGCTCACTGATCAGCCAATAACCGGCGTCATCACGCCAGCGGGCGGTCAGGCTCATAACGGCGCCGTTGATCGGACCGACCACGGTCTGCAAGGGCGTCGAGCCGATGCAGGCTTCGAGAACCCGGTCATGCGTGGCGAATCCGCCCGGCGTGGTTTCGCACAGAGTGGGCAACGCGTCTGACAAATAGGCGCCGAAAGCTGCCGTGCGATCCACGCCGTCGTTGTCCTGCTCAAACGTGCGGCCGACCCGGACCCAATGGCCCTTATAGGCAACCGACAGCCGTACGGCGTAGCGGTTGGCGAATGTGCTATTTCCGTCCAGCCGGCGGTAGTCGGGCAACGCCGACAGGTCTTCGGCGATGTCGATCAGGATTTCCTCGCAGCCCTGCATGCGCGCCGACCGTTCGATATCAGAGAGAATGCTTGCCGTTACCGGCGCATCGCCGGGTTTGGCCAGCGCCAGAGCAGTATGCGCGATTTCCGTGGCGCACTTGCTGAGCATGATCTCGGTCTCGTCCGCCGGATGCCGGATCGACGTGTACATCTGGGTCGCGTCGACGATTTCGACTTCGTCGATCTCGCCCCTGAGATTATGGATGATCGTACCCGGCAATTTGTCGAGTTCCAGCACGCCGATCCGTTTTGCTTCGGCCGCTGCAAGCCGCGTGCCTAGTTCCTTGCCGGGATTAGGGGTGCTGGCGATCTCGCCCACATGGGCGGTTTCCCCGATCCAGTTGGCCACCCGTTTTGACAAGCTGACGGTGAACACCGGCGCTTGGCCGGGCAGCACCAGTAGCACGCCTTGGGACCAATAGGGAACGAAGTTCGTCAGGAAGGACACCGCCGAAGGCCGCGGGAAGTTGGTGTAGATTAGCAGCGCATCCAGATTGTTGTCTGCCATGGCGGCAAAGCATTTCTCTTGGCGGGCGTCTAGGACGCTCCGGGGGACTTCCTCTTCGGACCAGGATAAAAGACCGCGCCGCATGATCTCAGCCCGCCGTCGAGAGAAGTTTGCACGGGGTATTGCTGAACGTTTGATACCCGTCTTTGGTCACCAGAGCCGCATCGCCCAGGACCATATAGCCAACTTCGGGATGATATGTGTTGGGGTGCACGATGCAGAACGCGCCGTCTTCCAGCACTGTATCCACGTCTTCCAGAATGTGCGGCTTGGTGTCCAGGAACAGGCCGAGCCCATGTCCGCGCACCCTTGTGTATTCGCTGGTGCAGTATTCGCCCAGGCCCCGCTCCCGGAATACGTCGTTTTCCGCTTTGGCCACCTCGGACGCCGTAACGCCGGCTTTCAAGACACTGAAACCGGCGTTCATGGCGTCGATATAGACCTGGAACGCGTCAATCTGCGCCTGGCTCGGCTCGCCGATCACCAGGGTCCGGCAGATCTGCGAGAAATAGCCGTCGACACAGGGGCTGAGCTCGGTGGTGACCAGGTCGCCTTCCTGTACCCGGCGTTCCCCGGCGGGGTGCATGCCGCGCACTTCCTGACCGCCGGTGCCGATAATCATGAAGTTCTCCGGGCTGCCGGCGGCACGGAAATAGCCCTCGATCTCGGCAACCAGTTCGTATTCGGCGACACCTACACGCGCCGCGTCGCGAAACACTTGATAGCCCTCGTCCGCCATCTTGGTGGCCCGGCGCATGGCGTCGATCTCCGCCGGCGTCTTGGTCATCAGAAGCTTATCCAGGAACGCCGTACCGTCTTCGGCCGGCCGGTCCAGATTCTCGGGGGCCAAACCAAACGGCAGATAGACAGCCGGCGCCGTGACCAGCCGCCGATTGCCCATCTGTTTGAGAACGGCCCGGGCGGACTCAACCAGATCATCGGTGGCCTCGACGGTGACGTCCGGGCACTTGGCGCGGGCGCGCTCCGCCTCGGTCTCTCCCTCGACGATCAGGCGGGTTTCGCCGTCCGACATAACGATAGCGATGCCGTCGCCTTCCAATACGGAATAATCAGAGACATAGCGCAGATAGTCCCCCTGCCAGGCATTGCCCCAGGACAGCATGACGTCAATGTCTTCCGCCTTCATGGCGGCGAGCAGGCGCGCCCGGCGTTCCTTGTGTATGGCGTTCATTCGGCGGCCTCCACAGCAATATCAATCCTATAGTCTCGCTTGGCCGCAGCGGCAGAGACTAGACCAGTTTTCACATCCTGGACGATCTCGTCGTGAGGACGTTCCGCCGGCGCGCCGTAGCCGCCACCGCCGCCGGTGAAGAAGGAGACCCGGTCGCCCGACTCTAGCTGGATATTGGTTTGCTTGAGGACCCGTTCCTCGCTGCCGTCAGTGCGGTAGATCACCGCTTCGTTGACCGCGCCTTCAAGCCCGCCGTGCAGACCCCAGGGCGCATCATAGGTCCGGTCAAAATTGATGTTAGCGACGGTCTTTTGCAGGCATCGGTAGCGAATTTCCACGCCCAGACCACCCCGGTATTTGCCGGCTCCGCCAGAATCGGTTCGGAGTTTGTGGCATTCAATGATGAACGGGTAGTTCATCTCCTGTACTTCCACAGGCGCGTTTCGGACGTCACCCTGACAGACCGACATAGCAGCGCTTTCCCCGTCGCCGTGGGGCCGGCCGCCCCAGCCGCCGCCCATGATATTCATCAACAGGAAGCGCCGGCCATCATCTTCGCGGTAGCCATAGAAAGAACAGCCGCCCATATCGCCCTTGTGGGCCGCCGGAATACGGTCGGGCAGCGCCGGCGCCAGAGCCTTCAGGATGACGTCGATGACTGTGGGTAGCGCCACGCTCCAAAGACCGATTGCGGCAGGCGACTTGGCCCGTAGGATGGTACCTTCCGGCGAGATCAGTTTTAGGGGCCGGAAGCAGCCTTCATTCACCGGCGCATTCGGCAGCGTCAGCGCCTTGAACGCGATCCGCGCCGCCGCCAGATCACCCGAGCCGGAATTCAGCGGCGAGCGCACCTGCGGATTGGTGCCGGTGTAGTCGATCGTCATCTCGCCGCCGTCTACGGTCACTTTGACCTTAATGATCAACGGCTTGTCGACGACGACGCCGTCATTGTCCAGAAAGCCTTCGGCTTCGTAGACGCCGTCTGGAAAGCCTTCGACCACGTCGCGGGCTTCAGCCTCGGATTGATCCCAGATGCGTTGTATGCAGGCGGCGATGGTCTCGGTGTCGTAGCGCTTATAGAGCTCGCCCAGGCGCCTCTCCGCAATATTGCAGGCGGCGATCTGCGCGCGGAGATCGCCCAAAGACGATTCAGGAAAACGCAGATTGTCGTGGATGATCTGCCAGAGCGCATCGTTGCGCTTGCCCGCTTCGTATATCTTGAGGGAGCGGAACTGCACCCCCTCTTGGAAAATCTCGAAGGAGTCATAAGAGCCGAACCCGATCCGCGACCCGCCCACATCGACCCAGTGGGCTCGATTGGCGGCGAAGGCTACAAGTTCACCCTCGTGGAAGCAGGGCGTATAGATAACGATATTGTTGAGGTGCTGACCGCACACGCCGGCATGGTTCATAATAACCACGTCGCCGGGCGCAAACCCGTCCAGGCCGTAGCGCTCGACCCCATCCTTTACGGCGACTCCTAAGTCGGCCAGGAAAATCGGCAACCCGCCGGAGTTTTGACTGATCAGGTTGCCGTCCGTATCAATCAGACCGCAGCAAAAATCCCGCACTTCATAGATCATCATATTGTGGGCGGAGCGGCAGAGCGCTGTCGCCATTTCCTCGGAATAAGCAACAAAGGCGTTGCGGACGACCTCCAGGGTGATGGGATGAACGGTCATGTCTCTCTCCATAGCCTCACGCGCCTCCTACCGAGACGATCAGATGGCCGTTTTCGTCGATCCGGCCGACGTCGCCGGGATACAAGAGTGTGGTCGAATTGGGTTCTTCCACCACCGCTGGGCCGGGGATTTCTTTACCGGGCGCGAGGCCGGGCCGCCAGACAATCTTTGCCGTAAGCGGTCTGTCCGCGTCCTCGAAATAAACAGGGCGTTCGCTGTCGGCCTGGGCGTCTTCCGGCGTGTAAGCCGCCGACAGCCAACTCAGCGCCGAGTTATCGCCGCGCACCACGGTGACCGTGAGGCGGATTTTGGCGACCTGAATGCGTTCCTCTGGGGCGGCATGGCCGTAACGGTATTGATGCAGCCGGTCGAAGGCTTCCCGAAGGGTAGGGGAGCCGCCGTTCGCCAAATCGCTGGCTTCGGCCATCGGCACCGGGATCGCATGTTCCTGCCCCACATAACGGAGGTCGGCGGCATACGCGAAAGTCGCGTCTTTCACCTCCAGCCCGTCTGCCGCCAACAGGGCCTTCCCTTGATCCGCTAAACTGTCCATGGCCGCTTGGGCGGCGGCTGCATCGGCATTCGACAAATCCGTCACGAATGTCTGCACCAGGTCCTGCCGCCAGGGCGCCATCAGCATACCAAGTGCCGAAAAGTTGCCGGGGAAGCGCGGAATGATCACCGTCGGAATGGAAATATCCCGAGCGATGGAGAGGGCATGCAACGGCCCTGCGCCGCCGAAGGCAATCATGGCGCAGTCCCGAGGATCGCTGCCGCGCTCCACAGAAACGGCGCGCACCGCCAAGGACATGGCAGAGTCGGCGATCTTGGCGATGCCCAAAGCCGCATCAACAACGCTCAGGCCCAACGGGCCAGCGACTTTCTCCTGAATGGCTTTCTCACTCAGCATCGGATCCAGCGCCATCTTGCCCGACAGAAACCGTCCGGCGTTCAGTCTGCCCAATACCAAGTCCGCATCTGTGATGACCGGATTGTCGCCGCCCAGGCCGTAACAGGCCGGGCCAGGCTGTGCACCGGCGCTTTCCGGTCCCACATGGAGACCGCCGTGCGCATCACACCAGGCGATACTGCCGCCGCCGGCACCGATTTCGATAATATCGACCACGGGCATCTGCATGGGCTGGCCGCTGGCATAGCCGCCGATGAAATATTCTTCATGCACAGCCGGCTCACCGTTCCGGAACATGCTGGCCTTGGCAGTGGTGCCGCCCATGTCGAAGCCGATGCACTGATCAAAGCCCAATTGGTTCGCCAAGTGCCCGGCGCCGATCATGCCGGCGACGGGGCCGGATTCCATCATCGTCACCGGCTGGCGGTGGGCCTGGTTCAAGGACATGGTGCCGCCGTTGGAGCGCATGATCTGGATCGTGCCGCCGAACTGTCCCTCGTTCAGATAGGTGTCGAGCCGGTCCAGATAGCGGCTCACCCTGGGACCCACATAGGCGTTGAGCGCGGTGGTCGAGGTGCGTTCATATTCCCGGTATTCCCGCAGAATTTCATTGGAGAGAGTCACGTATATCTCCGGGCAAACCTCTTTCAGGATTTCGCCGGCCCGGTTCTCATGCGCCGGATTGGTATAGGAATGAAGAAAGCAGACCGCGATTGCATCGACGCCGAGCGCCGAGAGCATTTCCCCGACGGCGCGAACGGCATCTTCGTCTAGGGTTTCCAGCACCTCCCCCTTGGCGTTCAGCCGCTCGGGCGCTTCGAAGGTGAGCTCCCGACGGATCAGGGGCTGGGGCCGGGCAAAATTCAAATTAAACCCTTCCGGACGGTTGGACCGGCCGATGGCATAGACGTCCCGGAACCCTTCGGTGGTTAACAGCGCCGTAGTCGCGCCCTTACGTTCCAACACCGTGTTGATGGCGATGGTGGAGCCGTGCAGAAATTCGTTGATCTCGGCGGTGGAGATGCCGGCGATCTCCACACAGTCGGCGACGCCTTTGGTCGGGTCGTCCACGATGGTGGAGGATTTGCTGACGACGATCCCGCCATCCCGGATGGCGACAAGATCGGTGAACGTGCCGCCTATATCGACGCCGACCGATTGCCGTCCTCGTGAAGCCCCGTCAGGCACGAGCTGATCTCCCCGAATCAAAGCCTACCCTATTTATCCCCTCGTTCTTTTCCGGGCAAACTTATTTAAACCCGTGCCAGAACATCACTTATCCGGTGCTTAATGAAACTCCCCGAAATCCCCCACTTTCCGCCCCCATTTTATGAATTACCTGTTTGTCGAGTTTTCGATAGCGCGCTTCCCAAAACTCCATCCCGTGAGATCCACCAA
>JAYPHU010000002.1:76835-107713 GCA_038127535.1 Rhodospirillaceae bacterium
TTGTCGAGTTTTCGATAGCGCGCTTCCCAAAACTCCATCCCGTGAGATCCACCAATGGCGCGAAGCGTCACAGCCAAACAGACGATCTAATGTAGAGCAATGGGTGCGATAATTTTTTTATACGCAGCTTCCCAATCTATCGTTTTATGCAGATTCTGAAATCTGAGTTCCCTAGTCTCTTTAGGCCCCGTTTAATACTGACGATATCCACGAAACCGTTGTTATCCTATTCAACGTTCATAGCAGACGACCTAATTTGAACACTAAGTAAGGTTCCCCATTTTGGGTCAATTTTTTAGCTCTCCACGACCCCTTCCGGAGAGAGGCTGGCGACTCGTGTGCCTCCAAAGCATTCCCAGGTGATTAATTCACGCGGATGTTTGACGTGAACTTCATACACAACTTCGCGAGAGGCGGTGTGTTTCATTTCCCGAATTCGGCCCCATAGGGGGAAGTCCGCAGGATGCCATTCATCCCGCCGCTTCTGATTCCACGTGAGCTCTTCTACCGCGACCCTTCGGTTGAGTTGTTCATAATCCGGCAAGCAGACGGAATCGATAACCAACATGTTGCCATTGGTGAGCCGGTGGGCGTCTCCCATGGCAAAGGAAATTACCCGGTTCGGATCATCATCGTCGGACGACGACCAAAGCTCCGACACCTCCATGGTCTCCGGGTTCACTTCATATTCTAATGCGCGGGCAAAACATTGATGAGGCGGCGCGATAGGACCCGGAGGCATGTTTCGGATGACCCCGTTGTCATACATGACAAACTTGTTTTCGCCAGTGACCCTTGGGTTGTGGCCATGATAGTGCCACCGAAAATCCCCCGTGCGTGTAAGCAATTTACTTTTTAAATCGCCTTCCCAGCCCCGGTGGTCCCCCAGGATCCATTTGATGTCTTTCGTTTTCTTATCGATTTTGACAACTGCATCCTGATGCCGAAGAGAGATGAGAACACTGTCATCGTAAGGGTCGTAGGAGACGCCGTTACCGTGGGTCCAGTCGCAGTGGCCAGGGAACCCGCGAGTGTGCCAATAGACCTCCATCAGCAGATAACCGAAGCGCCAGATATCGAGATGATCAAATGTGTTCCAGTCCCAAACGATGTCGCCATCAGTGGTGAACTCAACAATTTTGTCGCCAACAACTTTTTGCGTGGCGCGGGGGGCCACTGGGTCGGTCTCAGACGTATAATAGTTTTCGATCTCTCTGGCGTTGGCCGTGAGAGCAAGGTAGTTGCCATTGGGCATCTCGTGCGGTTGGTGATGAAGGCTTTGAGCGTCAATTCCGATGGCTCCGGGTTCCTCCACCGGGCCGAATGGCCGCTTGTCCGCGAAGAAGGTGCGAACGGTATTGCCGCACATGTCGATTTCGACGGATCGAAAATCAACATGGTGATAAAATAGGTTTCCGTTTGCGAGCCGATGTACCCCGGCAATGCGGGAGTCGGCTTTGTAATACCAGACCACCTCTCCCTCGTCGTCCAAGGCCACGAGCATGGACCAGTCTCGCATGAATGCGAATTGTCCTGGGGTCATCCAGATCGCTCGGGTGGGTGCGCCACGGCGGATGCTGAGAATGGTGTATCCCTCCGCCATCTCAGACGCGCGAGATGTTACCGTCGTGAAGGTGGGCATTTCCGTATCGTCCGGAGGTAGGATAGGCGTACGGTAGGTCAGCTCTACAGGATCAAGGCCCTCCGCGGTCACGGAAATCCGGTGATCCGTGTTTGCCCGCATGCCGACGATGGGCAGGCCTTTTTCCGGGTCGTGTTCCGGCCCGTAGCTCACATTTCGTACTTTCCGACCGTCGTCAATTTGGAGGGTAATGTTAACGGCTGTGTCAGTCTTGTACCGAACGATCGCGACGAGAGGCGCGCGCTCATTAGGATTTATTTTGATGCTCGGGGCAACGACGAACGCGCAACGGACCATTTCTGTTTCCTTGTTATTGAAAAATTGACACTTAATGCCTCCAGTATAGGTTTGATATTCGACCGTAATTAGCGATTTTCTCTAATCCGTATCATTAGTATATCTAAGCAGTGTATGAGGCAATTTCTGCCCTTCGGCATAAAGGCACCTTTATCTCAAAGGGTTCTACGCGCTTGAGCAAGTCTCTGCCGCCCCTGGCGACCTGCGGATCGGCCCCAGGAGAATCCCGGCCGGCTGATTGGCTTGCCGATTGGGATCGCCTTCGGACAACACCCCCAATATCGTTGGATGAGAAAGCTGCTTAAGTGGATAGTTGTCGGCTAGGCGAAAGGTTGTTGGCCGTTGGAGTCGATGATAACCCCTATGCAGAACCAAAATCCCGCGTGCATCGAAGTCGATCTAACTGGTTAGGCGCGACGCCTCGGTCTCACGAGCCTCTGACGTCAGCCATTCGTAGAATTTCGCAACGTTGGGACGCTTCGCATTAGATTTTGGCATGACGATATGCCATCCCAAAGAATCCAGTTCCAAACTATTAAAGGGAGCAACCAGGCCTCCAGCGTTGAGGTCATCGGCGACAAGAGTATACAAGGCTAGTAGGACACCCTGACCGGCAATTGCTGCGTTTAGGGCAACCACAAAATCGTTGAAAAAAAGGCCCCGCGCGGAATCGACGCCATCAACCCCCATTGCTTCTAGCCAAGTGCGCCAGCTAAGATCAATTTCGCTAACCGCAGGCGTAAAGTGAATCAATGTGTGACTGTTTAGGTCGCGGGGGTCACTCAAGGATAAATCAGTCTCAAGCAGTTTTGGATGGCAGAGTGGCACCAGAGCCTCGTGCATCAACTGTTCACTCTGTAACGATGAATATTGTCCATCACCAAATCGAATCGCCAAGTCTATGTCTTGGCGATTAAAATCAACCAATTGTCCCCCAGTCGAGACCAGCACATCGATACCAGGATTTTCCGTTCTCCATCGGTCCAAACGGGGAACCAACCAGCGAGCGGCGAATGAGCCGACCGTACTAATTGATATACGGTCTTCACCTGGATGACTTACAATCTGTCCGACCGCGTCATCCAATTTCGCCAAACCTTCCGTTACACCACTCAATAATCGGTAGCCCGATTGGGTGAGTTCAATTGAGCGGCCAACTCGGTGAAAGAGTGGTACGCCGCACCATTCTTCCAGTTTCTTTATCTGCTGGCTGACTGCAGCGGGGGTCACATTAAGTTCCGCTGCAGCATGGGCAAAATTACCCATTCGTGCTGCGGCCTCAAAGACTTTGAGGCTGTTAATCGGGATGGTTCGAAGATTCTGAAACATGCATTAGATATACTAACGATTATAGTTAGAAATGCTCGTTTTTTTTTCATCGCAGATTCCCTGACAATGTCAGTCATTCGCATCAATTGGGTGGGCCGCATAACTTAAGCGTCCCAACCATTGAAATGCGTACTTAACAGGGAGATAAATCGTTATGCACCACAAGATGTTAGCAAGCGTATCAATCAGCGCTTTGGTCGGATTGCTTACTTTCAGTTCAACCGGATCGTTGGCGCAAGGAATTTTGAAGGGGGACACGGGTGGTGTCGGAACCGTGAATCATTCCTTCATGATCATTTTGTCGAAGTACCTGCAAAAAAAGGCGGATATCAATTTGCAGGTGAATGAGGCACAAACTCTGACCAAATCAGTTCTCAAGCTTGGGCAAGGCAAAATTGATCTGTCGATCGCGCCGCCGGTTCTGGTTCCGTGGATGCAAAAAGGCACCCGTTTCTACAAGAAAAACCCGGAAGCCGCCAAAAAAGCGATCGATAATGTTCGATTGGTCATCGCCTATGGCGCCGGCGTTCGCCACTACATGGTATGGGAGGATTCCGGAATCAAGGAATGGTCCCATCTGAAAGGAAAACGAATCTTTGTTGGCCCTCCCCGCGGTGGAGCGTCTCCGGTCGCTATTCAATCGGTTAAATTGAACTCGGGTTTGGTGAACAAGAAAGACTACCGGGAAGTGAGAATGCCATGGAATGCAGGTATCCAAGCAATGTCTGACGGAAAATTGGATATGTTCATTCGCCCGGCAGGCGTTGGTGCCGCCTCAATCGACCAACTAGGGGCCAAGCGGAAGTTTCGGCTTCTTCCTGTTAATCCCAAGGCGCCGGGAATGGACAAGTTCATGGCGGGTGACGAGCGTGTGTTTGTGACGATCCCGGCCGGGACTTACAAGAATCAGTCCAACAATGATCAGGATATTCTCGCTGATGGTTTCCGCCACCAATTGGCCGTGCGGAAGGATTTGAGCGATGATCTGGTTTACAAGATTACGAAGACAATCTTCGACAATCTGCCAGAGATGCAGAAAACAGCCGTAACGCTGAGGGATATCACTCTCGAGGATCCGTTTAGCGGCGGCAACATCCGATTGCATCCAGGTGCGGCCCGTTTCTACATGGAAGCTGGCAAAAAGATTCCGGCGAAATTGGCGCCGGGCGGTTAGCCCCTTACGAACCTCGCCAACTTTTGGACGGGGTAATTATCGATAAGCATGGTCGCGCAATTTGAGCGGCCATGCTTATTGAAGTGCGAATACTTTATATAAGGACTCTGGGACGCAACCGGAGCATCATGTCACCGGCAGGGCAGCATCATGAACGGACAGTCATCCGATAACCAATCCCAACAGTTGATCCGAATAGCAGCATTCGCCGTGGCGTTGGTCATCGCCCTTGCGGGAATTCTGAATTCAATGCCTACCTATGGCTTGTTTGAACCTATTGGACCGTTTCCGGCGATCGTACTTCGTCCGTTGTTTGTCGGCGCCGCAGTGTTTCTGGTTCTCACCAATAGTTCGTTCACCAGCACTTTTGCGGACAGGTGGCCCGATCGGATTTGGTTGGGCCGCCTCATAGATACCGTTGTGCTACTGCTAACCTGGTGGGTTCTATGGGAATACTATCACCTTCAGATTACTGAAGAGGAAAGCGGCTTCGTCGATACCGGTATGTACCAATTTTGGGTATCCCTGATAGCCGCCGGCATGTTCATCATTCTGAGCTGGAAGATTTGGGGCGCCCCCCTATCGATTATCGGTGCTCTCGCTCTTGTCTATTTTTATACCGGTGAATACTGGCCATGGATATTTGAGACGGCCCGCGTCGATTTGCCCGAGACCTCGGAAGACCTTTGGTACAATCAGGGTGACGGCATTCTTGGAACCATCATGGGGATCATCATCTTCACGGTTTTTCCGTTCATTATGCTAGGCACGATGCTAGAACGAACCGGCGGCGGCCGCTCACTGATAAAACTGGCCGTCCACGTCACCAAGCGTTTCAGGGGAGGTCCAGCCCATTCGGCTATCCTGGCTTCAAGTCTCTTCGGAACGATGTCTGGCGGTTCGGTGACCAACGTCGTAGCGACCGGCGTCATCACAATTCCAATGATCAAACAGCGCGGGTTTTCTTCATCATTCGCAGGAGGCGTGGAGGCGACGGCCTCGAGCGCCGGACAGATTATGCCGCCGATCATGGGAGCGGCAGCGTTCGTGATGTCGGACCTCACAGGCGTCAGCTATCTCACAATAATCATAGCGGCACTGGTTCCGGCCTTAGCGTACTATGCAAGCCTCTTCACCAGCGTCGTGTTCGAGGCTCGCCGATTGGGCGTGGAGGTCGGCAGTGAGGATTTGGACAACCCGGAACTCCGGGTCAATTCCCAAGACTATATCAATTTGATCATGGTTGTTGTCCCGATTGCTGTCGTTATTACCGCCCTGCTGCAAGGGCTGTCTGCCGCCGGGGCCGGAATGACGGCCTTTTTCGCCATCATTCCCTTAAGCTTTTTTAATCCGGAAGTTCGGCAACGGCCGTTCATCCTGGTCGAGGCGCTGTCGCACGCCGGCCTGACCTTTGGACGGCTGCTCATGGCCATTGCCGTCGTCGGCATCGTCGTCGCCGTCTTGGGGGCGACAGGTCTGCCAAAAGATTTTGTTATTCTGATCGATGCGGTTGCAGGCGGTAATTTATTTCTTACGCTCCTAGTCACCGCGATCGCAGCGTTGATGTTGGGCATGGGCATGCCGACCTTGCCGGCATACCTTACCATTGTCCTGATCCTGGGTCCCGCCATGCAAAACCTCGGTTTAACGGTGTTGGCGGCGCATCTGTTCGTTCTTTATTACGCCGTTGCGTCCTCTATCACGCCCCCGGTGGCGGTAGCTGCGTATGCCGCGGCCTCAATTGCTGATGCGCCTCCCATCCGCACGGCCGTTTTGGCGCTCCGGGTGGGACTGGTGAAGTTCGCGGTCCCGTTCATCTTCGCCTACTATCCGGTGATCCTGATTGTGCCCGTTGTCTTCCCGGAAGGGCAGAGTTTTCAGATTGACGACTTCCTCTTGGTTTTGTTCCGCCTGCTGGTGTTCATATATCTGATCTCGAGCGCCGTGATCTCATTCGACCAGCGGCGTTTGCCACTGTGGGAGACGGGCCTCCGAATCGCGCTCGCGGTTCTGGTCATGGTGACAATCCCGGGTGTCCACTGGCCTGCAACCGCAGCGGCACTTGCCTACATCACCTGGCACCAAATTTCCTACGGTCGCCGTTCTTTTGCAGCTTCTAATAGTGGGTAGTGCGTGATCAGAAGGGTGCCAATTTTCAATAGATTAACTAATGATAATCCTTAGAAATTATCGTTTTCTATTCTGTAAAATTGGCGAAATAATCCCAATTAATGATTAAATAATCTAATTCAAAGAGTGGTAAAGAACATGTCCCCCAATGAGATAAAACCATCCGTCCATCCCGAACTTGCTGCCCAGATGGAGTTGTATAAAACGCCGCGTATCATAACCACGCTAGGACACATTCATACGGCCCATTGTTATACCGGCTCAAATTGCACCCTTATCGAAGGAGAGGATGGCGCGGTCCTAGTTGATACATTGAGTGGCGAAATTCCCGGAGACGAAGCAGCGGCTGCATTCAAAGAAATCACCGACAAACCCATTAAAGCCGTCATTGTTACTCATTTTCACGGCGATCATGTGAGCGGCATCTTTAGTTTCGTTTCAGAGGAAGAAATTAAGGCGGGCGATGTTGAGGTCATCGGCCAAGCCCACTTGACGGATAATCTATTGCGGGATGAAGGCATATTGGCTCCCATCCGTCGTAGAAGGGGTCCATTTCAGTTCGGCGGCCACTTGGATCACGGTGTGGAGGGTGGCTACGGTAGTGCATTGGGTGCGCTACCCCGCCGGGGAAAGTCGGGATTTGTCGACCCGACGCGAACCTTCGACGACCGTATTGAACTTGAAATCGCCGGTATCCGCGTGGAAGTCGTCCATGTGCCTAGCGAGACCGACGATCAAAGTGTCGTTTGGTTGCCCGACGAGAAGGTCCTCATATCTGCGGATGCAATTCAAGGCATGACATTTCCAAATGTCTATGCGCTGCGTGGCACACAATTCCGAAACCCGATGCAGTGGGCAAAAGGGATCGACCGGCTCCGTGAGTTTAAGGCCGAAATTCTGATTCCCCATCATGGCCCGACCGTGGAAGGCGCGGATGCCGTTGAAGAAGTGTTGACCTCATATCGCGATGCAATTCAGCACCTGCATGACCAGGCCGTCCGTTGGATAAACAAGGGCTGCACTTGGGACGAACTGGCCGAAAAAGTGACAATGCCGTCACATCTGGCGTCTCATCCGTGGCTAGGAGAATTCTACGGCAGCTATAAGCATTCGATCCGTAGCGTATATACCGGTTACATCGGATGGTTCCAAGGCGACGCTATTGAATTGGATCCTTTGCCCTGGCGCGAGCGTGCATCGCGGTATGTCCGGATGATGGGCGGGCGTGATGCCATTCTCGCTGAAGTGCGCCAGGCCATTCAAGACGAGGAGTTTCAATGGGCTGCGGACGTCGCAACCTGGTTGGTGCGGTCGGACAACGACGATCAAGAGGCAAGAGACCTCAAGGCAGCGGCGCTTCGTGGCTGGGGATATCTGCAAAAGACGAGCACCTGGCGCAACTGGGCTCTGTGCCAAGCATTGGAATTGGAAGGGGCGCTCGGTAAGCCAAGGGGTGGCCACGGCATCCAGCCAAATCAGGCGCGCAATTATCCCACGGGTGGGTTGCTGGAGTTACTGACGGTTCGGTTAAAGGCGGAGGAGGCTCTGGATACACATGTTACACTTGGATTCAAGGTGACAGACACAAAAGAGGAGTGCGGTTTAGAGATCCGACGCGGCGTCTGCCAGTTTCACCCGACGTTGCCGGAAAAGTGCGATGCAGTTCTGTCATTCCAGAGAGAGTTCTTAAGTATCTGGGCGGGCGGCGGTACGAGCTTCGACGATGGCATTGATAGTGGTGATGTCAGTTTGGACGGTGACCAGAATATGGTTGCCGACTTCTTCGAAAAATTTGAACCCTCAGAGGGTACTGGGCCGTTTGGAATGTCTGTCAGATAGGCCTTAGCGGTTTGCACAAGATGCCGATCCAGCCAGTCAATTGATCAATATTTAAATCACGAGTTTCAGAGAAGGGAACGAAAATATGGATACGCAGGGTTACCACGATCGCCAGAATTTTGAGATGGAGAATTGGCCTGAGCTACGGGAGTCTATGAACAACCTTTTCAAGCTGGTTTTTCCGACCAGAGAGGTTTCCGGGGAGCTGAAGCAGTTGGTGTTTACTGCGGCGAGTCTCGCGAGCGGGTGTCTACATTGTCAATCACATGGTTCCTACCACTTACATGCTATCGGCGTGTCTGATGAAAAAATTCAGGCTCTTTGGAATTATCAGGAATCGGATTTGTTTTCGGAACCCGAACGGGCTGCCCTTGATCTGGCCTATGCCGCGGGAATGGCGCCAAACGAGGTAGAGCCCGGACATTACGTCGAACTCCGGAAGCATTTCACCGACAAACAAATTATTGAAATTTTGGCGGTAATTGCCTGCGGCGGCTTCCTAAATCGTTGGAATGATACGATCGGGACAGTAACGGACCAAGAATCAATAGACTTTGCCAACAGCGTATTGCGTCCGGTCGGTTGGGAACCGGGAAAACATGTGGGTAAGGCGGAAGAACAGCGGAAGGCTCATCCCATTACCTTGGGTTGGACCAATAAGTAAGGAGTTGGCAAGTCCAATTGGCCTCTTGCGGACAAGAGCGCTTGCGCGACACCGCTCAAATTCAATTGAGAGTGGCGCCCAAGCCATCTTGGTTACGGGGGGCACCGCATGCGCATAGGTCAGAGCGGACTGTTGGAACACGATGCGACCCGGGCTTATCGCGGCTTCACAACCGTGGCGCCGCTTCGGCATCACAGCTGTTATCTGATCGACATGTCCGGCGCGACGGTTCACCAGTGGGCATTACCCGGCCCACTCGCCTCCAATGCTTACCTGCTGACCAATGGAAACTTGCTGTGCGCCATTATCACCGAAGAAGGTACCCCCATAAAGTCCGCCAAAGGCGGTCACATGCTGGAACTCGATTGGTCTGGAAATATAGTGTGGGAACATATTGACCATGATCAGCATCATGATTTCCGTCGACTAGAGAATGGCAACACAGTTTATCTTGCCTGGGAAGAGCTGAGCGCTAATGACATAGCGCGTATCTCCGGCGGTGTGCCGGATACAGAGCGCGATGGTAAAATCTATGGCGACGTTATCCGGGAGGTAACCCAGGACGGCGCCACTGTGTGGGAATGGCATTTCAAGGATGTCGAGCTTGAAGCCTTTCCGCTCGCGATTGACTGTCAGCGCGATGAATGGGCGCACGCCAATTCTCTGGCGCCGACACCCGACGGAAACTATCTGATCAATTTTCGCCACCTCGATACGATGATGGTGGTCAGCCGGGAAGACGGTGAAATTTTATGGCAACAGCGTGACCCTGATTGGGGCCACCCTCACCACGCTGAAATGCAACCGAACGGCAACATAACTTTTTTGGCCAACGGCATGAACAACCTCGCACAACCGCTGCATTCGCGGGCGATGGAGCTGGACCCTTCGACGGGTGATATCATTTGGTTCTATCGGGACCCACAGAAATGGACATTCTTTAGCCCTGTCATGGGAGGGGTTCAGCGTCTCGCCAACGGAAATACTTTAATCTGCGAGGCCACCAACGGCAGGATTTTTGAAGTCACGGCGGACGGCTATCTCGTGTGGGACTTCATTAATCCATACTTTTTGGATATCCCAATTTTCGATGGACCAAGCAATGCGTGTTTTCGAGCATACCGTTATGCCCCGGAGTCACCTGAGATAGGTGGGCGAGTTGGATGAATGTGGAACGCTCTTGCCACCCCAGTACCCAGCGTTTTTGCTCACCAGATTTGGTGCGAACCGAAGCATTGTTACTTGGGCGTGTTTTAATCTCGGTTCAATCTAGGTACGAGGCGATATTGCCGCAGATATCTCAAGAAAACTTGATCGACTGATGAACAAATCCCACAAAAGCGATAAACCAAATTTCCTATTTATCATTTGTGATCAGTTGCGGGCTGACCATCTTGGTTGCTACGGCAATCCGGTTATTCGCACTCCGCACATTGACGGATTAGCCGCCCGCGGCGCGCGATTTGACCGCTCCTATGTAGCCTATCCTGTTTGCATGCCAAACCGGGCCTGTTTGATGACGGGCCAGATGGCATCCGACCATCGCGGCATCAACAACGGTATCCCTCTTGATCTGGAAGCGACCACATTTGTCGATGTGCTGGCCCACCACGGCTATCACACAGGCCTGATTGGCAAATCCCATTTGCAGGGGTACACGCCCCTGGATCCGATGTACGGCTACATCGCGGATGATGAACTCGCCCCACCACCAGAAGAAATGCAAGACGCGCTTCGGCGATCACGTTGGGGGGAAGGCTACCGCATAGAACGCCGTATCGCCTCAGGCGAACTTGCCGATGAGCCGTATCGAGATGGCTTTTACGGTTTTCAGCATATAGAACTCGTGACCCGACACGCCGATTTCACCGATGGACATCATCTCGCCTGGGCCGAGCGCCAGCGCTCTGATTTTAAAAACCTTGTAGGACCAGGCAATGCATTGCCGGATCAACAGCGTCAGGGACCTCAGGCGTGGCGAACGGCGGTGCCGCCAGAGCTATATTCGACCCAGTTCATTGCTGAGCGGTCGAATGCCTACATTTCTGAAGTGGCTGACAGGGATCAACCATTTTTCCTTCAGGTTTCATTCACTGATCCTCATCACCCCTTTACGCCGCCGGGAAAATACTGGGATATGTACGAGCCCAGCGATATTCCGTTGCCGAGCTCTTTCGGGCAGATAACGACACCCCGCCTCCAGCAAGTTCACAAGTTGCATGCCGACGGAAAGCATAAACGCAACGGCGGATTTGCTATGCCGGTCGATGCAGACGAGGCCCGAACCTTGCTGGCACTTACCTATGGAATGATTTCGTTCATTGATGATGCGGTTGGAGAGATACTCGCTCAACTGGATGCCCGCGGGCTAGCCGAGAATACCGTGGTTGTGTTTATGTCGGATCACGGCGATCTGGGCGCCGATCACGGGGTTATGCTCAAACGGATGCACCATTATCAAGGCTTGATCCGTGTGCCGACATTATGGGTGGAGCCAAGTGGAGCCTCGTCGGTCAGGAGCGATCTTGTTTCAACCATCGACTTCCCGACGACGATCCTAAAGAGGGCCGGAATCCAACCCTTTAATGGCGCCATGGGCCGAGACTTGTTCAGCGATTCAGAGCCTGACGGTTTGGTTATCGAAGAACAGGCCGGTCAGCCCAAACCCGGCCAATCCAATCCTCCGGGTCTGCGGACCCTCGTGACCCGCGGACATAGAATGACCCTATCACCAGATGACAAGTTTGGTGAGCTTTACGATTTGGCGAATGACCCCGACGAAAATATCAACCTGTTTGAGGATCCGAACGCGGCGGGTACTCGGACTGAACTCATGGAAATTATGTTGCGGCGGATGATGCAGTTACAATCCACCTCTCCGCTTCCTCCGTTTGCGCCATAGCGCGCGTCCCACTAATCGGCAGTTCGGGTACATAGGTAATAATAGGGAGATGATAATATGGGGCTCATTAATCCAACAAATAAATCGGTCCTCTCGTTAGAAGGTCTGCATCTTTATCATACGGCTCGATCAAATTGCTCCGCTCGAGTGCGATTGTTACTCGAAGAGAAGGGACTCGCGTGGACCAGCCATCACATCGACTTGGGCGCCAAAGAAAACATCTCGGAGGAGTATTTTGGCATTAATCCGAAAGGGGTAGTTCCCACACTTGTCCGGGACGGAAAAGTGGTCGTCGAATCCAATGATATCCTCGTTTATCTAGAGGAGGCCTTTCCCGAGCCTGGCTTTAGGCAGGTGCCGGATGACCGCCAAGCGGAAATTGACTATTGGCTGAGGCAGTCGGGTGATCTGCATCTGCCGGCCATAAAGACGTTTCAGTACTACAACATCAATGCAGCACTGCTCCCAAAAACCGAGGAGGAGGAGAAGCTTTATTTTTCGCTGCAGAAAGACCCCGACATGCGAGCGTTTCATGGCAAGCACAGCCATGGCAACAGCTTTACCGAGGACGATGCCGGTGACGCCGTTGCGCTTCTCGATGAGGCCTTTTTGAAGATGAACGCGGCGATTGCTGACGGGGGCTACATCGTCGGGGATGCCTACACCTTAGCCGACATCTCCTGGTCAACCACAATCACAACACTCCTCTCAGGCGGGTTCGATTTCACACCCTATCCAAACGTGGAGCGCTGGTACGAGATTATCCTTCAACGGCCACAATTTCAGGAAGCTGTCATCGAATGGCGGCAAAAGGCAACCTATGCCGCGGGCATTGATCCCACAATTCCGGGTTCATCATCGACGGTTTAACACCAAATCTTAGAGGTTAATTTTAAAATGAGCTTTTATGAAGATTCTAAATATCCGGTACGTGATGACGTAGCGGCGATCCACGCCCAGCAATTCGAGCAGTTGGCGTCACCGGGCAGTTGGGGAACCGCTGTTCAACGAAACGCGATCGTCAATGAAGCCCGTGAGGCCGGCTATCAAGCCGGTGTGTTGGAGAAACCCGACGATCCCGGCACTGAATCGGAAGTAGAGCTCTCTGAAGTGGCGCGCCGGGTTGTCCATCGCCTGGCCGTATCTCCAAAAGACATGGATCAAAATTTTTACGATGAAGCCATCGCAGATGGTCTCAGTGATGCCGAGTACGTCGAAATTGTTGGCTTGATTGCCCGGTTTACCTGTTTCGATGTATTTGCCCGGGGAATAGATATCCTTTTAAGGCCCCTACCGGCGCCACGACCCGGTCAACCCTCCAGGGATCGCCCCGCCACAGCCGTCCTCGAGAAAGCATGGGTGCCAACCATACCGGCCGGACCCGACGGAGGGGAATTCGGCCTGGCCCTCTTTGGACCGTGGCAGCCATATATTATGCGGGGTGTCAGTCTGGTCCCTGACGAATATAGGTCACACCATGATTTGGAAGAAATTCAATACATGCCGTCGGCTCACTTTATGGAGTTTGATTATCAGCACCATGAGGGATTAACACGGCCACAGGCGGAAACGGTTGCCTCAAGGGTGTCCGCGCTGAATGAGTGTTTTTACTGAACTAACGGACACGCGAAAGCACTCCGTGAGGGTGCAAAACTATTGGGACACAATGTCAATCTGAAAGCGATCGTGGATCGCGAACAGGAGATTGGGATTCCGGGAGGGGAAGAATTGTTGGCCTTTTCCGACGCCCTTCTTGGAACCGACGTGGCCGAGCTCAACAAGGCGAGAAGCGCTCTAAGCGATACCCTTGGGCCGGCCGCTGTCTCTGCCGCATCGATTGTTGCTGCAACCTTCACTAAGAATGATCGTGTTGCAAATGGAACCGGGATACCCGCTGAACCAAGAATGATGAAAGGCGCAGAGGATATTCGGGAGATGCTGGGATTGTGGAATTTCCGGTCGGCAATAAATACGTCCCGACATTTGCCGGAAGGCGAGGCCATTTGACGACACTAGAGATCTCAATGCTCCGGTCTATAAAATGTCTGGGCGGTTGCGCGGACCATGAACTAAATAGATGCCTGCTTGGAGTTGGATTTCGTCCAAATCAGAAAAGGGAAAGATGCAAGAAATGGGAGGTAAATATGGCTCGTTTGGAAGGGAAAGTTGCCCGGATCAAGATTGATTGCTGAAATCCATTTGTCCACCAAACGGGCATACTGGCGTGTCGACATCGGCTGGTCCTCTTTTCCTCTGCCTGGAAATAGGTAATCCGAGTGCTTATTTCTCTGCATTCCCAAGTATCGATCGACCGTTGTTCCCGAAACTCTGCAAAAAAATGGTACATAACTAGGGGGCTGGACAGAGGAACAAAAACCCCCTTTGTTGTGGTCGGAAATGGGGGGAGACGTAAATTTCCAAATTTATGCCACTAGAAAAAGGGTGAAGTCGCATCACTTGATTTTGACAGGTGCAGTCCGCCCAAATCTGCCCAGGTTCACTGAACCCGAAAGCTGTCAGCGCTGACCTTCGGCCAATATACCTCAAGTCGAGGATCCTCGCATGTGGCTCCCGTAAGAAGCGAACCGGAAGTAACCTTTGGGTAAAGCTGATCTGCCAGAAAAATCTTACTCGATGACACCCTTCGAACTATGTGGCGTCGAGTGAGTTCAGACGGATCGTTCAATCCTGATGCCTCGATCATCTCTTTTACCACGTGCAGTGTATTTTTATGGAAGTTTGCTACCCGTGTTGCCCTGTCAGTGACATCAAGAACACGGTGACGTTTCGGATTCATTGTTGCAACACCGGTCGGGCAATTTCCTGAAGAGCAAGCAAGGGCCTGAATGCATCCGAGAGAAAACATGAATGGACGCGCCATGTTGCACCAATCAGCACCAAGGGCAATGTACCTGATAACGTCGTAAGCGCTGACAATTTTACCCGAGGCTGCGATTTTGACCCTCTCCCTGAGACCCGCACCTATCAGCGCATTATCGACATAAACAAGAGCATCCGTTAGGGGACAACCAAGATGATCCGTAAATTCCAGAGGCGCGGCTCCAGTTCCCCCCTCTGAGCCATCCACGGTTATGAAATCCAAAAACTGGTTTTTTTCGACCATTGCTTTGACAACGGCCGCTAGTTCCCAGGGATGGCCGAGACAGAGCTTGATGCCGACCGGCTTGTCGCCAGACATCTCACGCAGTCGTGCAGCAAAATCGAGCAATCCTGCTGGTGACGAAAACTCAGAATGTTGCGAGGGAGATATACAATCGACCCCCTGCTCAACACCCCGAATACTTGCGATTTCTTCAGTGACCTTTGGGCCAAGAAGCATACCGCCATGGCCAGGCTTGGCACCTTGACTGAGCTTTATCTCGACCATTTTGATCTGATCCTGTGAAGCCTTCTCTCTAAAAAGTCCTGGATCAAAACGGCCATCTTTATTTCTGCAGCCGAAGTAGCCGGTCGATACCTGCCAAATCAGATCACCTCCGCCCGCAATGTGATAAGGCGATATGCCTCCCTCACCTGTGTTGTGAGCAAAGCCACCGATCCTTGCCCCAGTGCTAAGGGCTTGAATTGCTGGCGGAGATAATGCGCCAAAGGAAGTCCCAGAGATATTTAGGATTGACATCTCATAAGAAAGATTTCCTTCCCCGACTTTAACCCTAAAGTCTTGCGATTGGATGTGGCTGGGCGACACCGAGTGATTTAGCCATTCATGATCTGGATGGTACATGTCGGCTTGAGAACCGAACGGCCGAACACTGGATACAGATTTGGATCTTTGATAAACCATCGATCGTTGAAGACGCGAATACGGTAGTTCATCACTATCTGCTTCCCAAAAATACTGCCGAAGTTCGGGTCTTATGTTTTCAAAGAAAAATCTGAAGTAAGCCAACAATGGATAGTTGGCCAGGACGTTCGAACTTTTTTGAGTAAAGTTAGAAATTCCTATAACTGCCAGAATTAAAGAAAATGTGGCTACAATAAAAAACGGATAAAAAAATAATCCGGCAACTCCAAAAACGATGGTGAACGCTGTAGCATAAAACAGCGCAGAGTATCTCCCGCAAATCCACTCAGTTACTCTGATCATTGGACACATCCGTCTTACGACTGAACGTTAAGCTATAAGTTATTGATTGCAAAATTAGCACATGCGACCAATGTAGTTGAAGGTTTAACTTGAATTAGTGAAAGATTTACAAAAATGCCTAAAGATCATGGTCTATCGAAGGGACAAATCCGCAAACTCAACGCGCTGCGTAAGTCTCTTGGCGATAAGATTGCCGAGAAAGCGTTTGCCGAATGGTTGAAGGAGCAACCGGATAAGAAGACCAGCCTCAAGGCGGACCCTGTCGCCGAGAAGTTAGTCGAGGCGATTGCGGGTTTGGCGAAGGACAAGTCGTTCAACCTCGGCCGTAAGGGCTACGTCGTGACACGAAGCAAGGGTAAAGGCGCCGAAGGCTTTACGGCGAAGAAAGTCGAGTAACAACTCATAAGCCGCACACTGGCATGGCCTTTGCCCAACAAAACAAAACCGCCGCTTCTAATGGAAGCGACGGTACAGTCTTAATGGTCGCGGGGGCATGCATGTGGAAAAGATATTGGCAGGCACGCAACCGCCGGAACTCACTCTGCGCCGGTTACGACAAGGATTTTCTCCCATCTGGGAAGAGCAGAAAAGAGAACTTGGGTTCGCCAACGCCTAATTACTCCAAACTCCCCACGTTAAATCCGCACAGTCCTACTCGCAAAAATGGCCTCAGAGAAAATCGCCATCGTTTTCGCAGAAAGGGGCAAAACAAACCCCACCGTGTAGGACTATCCGCCGCCACACGTACTCTAATCGTTTGATATGTCGCACTTAGTCGGAGAGCGTCGGCTGTCTCCGTTTTAGAGACAGAATGAATGGCGGAGGGAGAGGGATTCGAACCCTCGATAGAGCTTGACACCCTATACCGGTTTAGCAAACCGGCGCCTTCAGCCGCTCGGCCACCCCTCCGCGATTTGGGAGCCCTGTTTTATCGAAAGAAAACAGGTCAGGACAATGTTTTATTTTTGTAATTCCCCCCACAACCGAACAAGGGTTTGATCGCCGGGCGGGAGTACGGTTTAATTTTCCAGACATCAGCAGGAAAAACAAAGACCCGCTGACCGGGAGGAATTTCAAATGTTCACGGACCGCATCGAAGCGAAATGGATTGAGACCTTCGTCAGGGCGTTCGAACTGTGCAAGGTCGAACCCGGGGAGGAAATCGCTATCCTGTCCGAAACCCAGTCGCGTCAGGTCAATGTGCACCTGGCGGAGCTTGCTTTGATCCGCATGGGCGCCAAACCGTGCCACGTGGTGGTGCCGACCCCGCCCCAGGAAGTCGGCGTGCCGGTGCGCTCCACCGGAGCGTCAAATGCGGTGCAGGGACACGGCCCCACCATCGCCGCGCTGAAGGCCTGCACCATGGTCGTCGACCTTACGGTCGAGGGCATGCTGCACGCGCCGGAACTACCGGAGATCGTGAAATCGGGCGCCCGGCATTTCATGATTTCCAACGAACATCCGGAAGCCTTGGAACGCCTGCTGCCGGGACCGGATTTGGAAGAGAGGGTGAAGCTGGCGGTCAAGCAGGTGCGCGGCGCGAAGGAAATGACGGTTACGTCCGCCGCCGGCTCCGATCTGACCGTCAAGATGGAAGGGTCCATCAGCGCCGGGGTCTGGGGCTATTGCGACCGGCCCAAGACCGTCGCCCACTGGCCGGGCGGCATCGTCGTCGCCTTCCCCCTGGCCGGCACGGTCAACGGCAAGCTGGTGATGGATGTCGGCGACATCAACCTGACCTTCAAACGTTATTTGGAAAGCCAGGTGATCCTGACCATCGAGAACGACTACGTCACCAAGATCGACGGCGAGGGCACGGACGCGGAACTGTTCCGCCGCTACATGGAAAGCTGGGGAGACAAAGACGCCTACGGCACGTCCCATGTGGGCTGGGGCATGAACGAAGGCGCGCGCTACGAGGCGCTGACCATGTATGACCAGCACGACATCAACGGCACTGAACTCCGCGCCTATGCCGGCAATTTCCTTTATTCCACTGGGGCCAACGAATTCGCCAAACGCTTCACCCTGGGCCACTTCGATCTACCCATGAACCACTGCACCGTCAAGCTGGACGGCAGCACTGTGGTCGAAGACGGCAAACTGGCGGGCGATTACGCGTGAGCTTCGCCGTCAACCATATCGAAAAAAGCCGCGGCGAGGCACTGATCTTCCTGCACGGGATCGGCGGCGACGCCCATAGCTGGGATTTCCAGATCGACAGTTTTTCCGATGCTTACCGGACCATCGCCTGGGACATGCCGGGCTATGGCGCCTCCGAGATAATTTCACCCATGACTTTTGAGGGACTGGCCGGGGCTTTGTTTCGGCTCATGGATCATCTGGAGATCGATCAGGCTCATATCGTCGGCCATTCCATGGGCGGCATGGTGGCCCAGCAGGCGGCCGCCGATCACCCAGACCGTATCGCCGGTCTTATATTGTCGGCGACCAGCCCGGCTTTCGGCCGGCCCGACGGCGACTTTCAGCAGAAGTTTGTCGCCTCCCGCCTGGCCCCGTTGGAAGCGGGCAAAAGCATGGCCGATCTGGCTGCCGAGATGACGCCAGGCATGCTGACCGAAAACGCTAATCCTAAGGGTTTGGAGATGGCGATGCGCAGCATGTCTAACGTGCCGGTGGAGACCTATAAGGCCGCCATGCATTGCCTGGTAACCTTTGACCGGCGGGACAATCTGGCAAACCTCGCCATGCCCACATTGCTGATCGCCGGGGAGCTGGACCAGAACGCGCCCGCGCCGATGATGGAAAAGATGGCCTCCAAGATACCGGAGGCGGACTATGTGTGTCTGGCCGGTGCCGGGCACCTCGCCAATATGCAGATGCCGGAAGCATTCGATGACACGCTCCGGCAATTTTTAGACAAAATCAGGAAGGACTAGATCATGGCCAAGGCAAAAGCGGAACTCGATGCGCCGATGTTTGACCCGAAATCCTATGGGCTGAGCCGGCAGCAGGCCAAACTGTGCACCATCGCCAGGGAGCTGGGCCAATCCAAATTCGCCGCCCGTGCGGACAAGTGGGACCGGGACGCCATCTTTCCCATGGCAAACTATAAAGACATGCACAAGGCCGGCCTGCTAGGCATCTGCATCCCGAAGAAATACAAAGGCATGGGCGCCGATCTGAAATCCTATTCCATGGCGGCGGCCGAGATCGGGCGCTATTGCGGATCCACCGCGCTGACCTTCAACATGCATGTGAGCTCGTGCCTGTGGACCGGCGACCTGGCGGATGATCTACCAATGTCCAAGGAAGACCGGCGCAACCATAACCGCCGGCGGGCCAAGCATTATGACCGCATCCTCAAAAAGGGGGCGATCTATGCTCAGCCATTCTCCGAGGGGGGCGCGGCGGCAGCCGGCTTTAAACCCTTCGGCACCATCGCGACCCGCGAAAAGGGTGGCTGGCGCATCAACGGCAAGAAAATTTTCGCGTCGCTGTCCGGCTCGGCCGATTATTACGGGGTCTTGTGCACCGAAGAAAAGCCCCGGCTCAGCCGGCGGGACACCATGTATATGGCGATCCCAGCCAAGGCCAAGGGCGTCCGGGTCGAAGGCGACTGGGATCCGCTGGGCATGCGGGGGACGGTGTCCCGCAATCTGATCTTCGACAACGTCTTCGTGAAGGACGACGAAGCCTTGATGCCCCAAGGGGTCTATTTCCAGGCAGCCAGCCGCTGGCCTCATATGTTCACCTCGCTCACGCCGTCTTATATGGGGATCGCGCAAGCGGCTTACGATTTCACGGTGAATTACTTGCGCGGCGAAATGCCGGGCACCCCACCGGTCAAACGCCGCATGTACCCGACCAAGCAAATCGCGGTAGCGGAAATGTTTGTGAAGCTGGAACAGACCAAGGCGATTTGGGTGCAAATGCTGAACGACGCCCGGCCCAACCCGTCCAAGTCACAGATCATGCGCGCATGGGTCGCGCAGTACAGTGTCATGGAGAACGCCAATGACATTTGCCGGCTGGCCATCCGCACCTGCGGCGGTCAATCCATGCTGAAGTCCCTGCATCTCGAGCGGCTCTACCGCGACAGCCGCTGCGGCTCATTGATGCTGCCCTGGACGGCGGAACTCTGCATCGACAAGATCGGCCGCGATGCGCTCTACGAACGGGGAGAAACGGACGAGTGATTAATCTTTCCGGCTGGCTGGACAAACACGAAGACTTCTCGCCAGACAAGGTGGCGCTCCGGTTTGAGGGGCGGGAAATCACCTACGGCGAGTTTGCCGCCACCGTGCGGGATCACGCCCGCGCACTGAAACACGTGTTCGGCCTTGGCCGGGGCGACCGGCTCGCCTATCTGGGCATGAATACGCCGGAATTTCTGTTCGTCATGTTCGCCTGCGCGCGGATCGGCGTGATCTTTTCACCGCTGAACTGGCGGCTGGTCGCAGCGGAACATCTCTACATTCTGAAAGACTCCGCGCCGAAAATTCTGATGTGTGATTCCGAGTACAAGGCCCGCGGCGAAGAACTCAAAAAAGAACTCCCCGACATCGAACTGGTGGCCTCTGATTTTGAGGCCAATGCTTGGCAGAACCTGGCCCACGCAGTGGCGGGGGCCAAGGGCGATGACCGCAACCCGCACGTCACGCCGGAAACGCCCTATCTTCTGGTCTATACATCCGGCACCACGGGCCGGCCTAAGGGCGCGTTGCTGACCCAGGAAGCCATGCTGGTGAACGCGCTCAACGGTGTGCATCTGGGCGACATCAGCATTCACGATCATATACTGACCCCGCTGCCTCTGTTCCATGTGGGCGGCATGAACAATCAAACCACCCCGGCGTTCTATGCCGGTGCGACGGTGACCCTGCATCGCCGCTTTGATCCGCAGGCCGTACTCGATTCCATGATGAATGAGCGGATTACGCTGACCTGCCTCGTGCCGGCGACATTGCTGGCGGTCTCCAGCCAGCCCGGCTGGAAGGAGGCGTGGTTTCCGCAACTAAAGACGGTGCTCAGCGGCTCCTCCATCGTACCGCTGACCCTGATCAACGAGTTTCATGACAAGGGCGTGCCGATCTCTCAAATGTATGGGGCAACGGAGACCTGCCCGATCGCGATTTATCTACCGGTCGAGGATGCCATGCGCAAGGTGGGCTCCACCGGCAAAGCCGCCATGCACTGCGAGATGCGGATAATCGACGACGACGGCAATGATGTGGAAACCGGCACGCCCGGCGAAATTCTCATCAAGGGCAAAAACATCCTGTTTGAATATTGGGGCAATGAAGAAGCCACCCAGGAAGCCCTGCGCGACGGCTGGTACTACACCGGCGATGTCGGCTACCAGGATTACGAGGGCTATGTCTGGATCAACGACCGCAAGAAGGACGTGATCATCTCCGGCGGTGAGAACATTTATCCCGCGGAGCTAGAACAGGTGATCTACCGGATGGAGGATATAGAGGATGGCACGGTGGTGGGCCGACCTGATGACAAATGGGGGGAAGTGCCGGTTGCCGTTGTAATTCCCAAAGCCGATCCGCCGGAGGCGCCGGAATTCCTGGCCCGGTTCGAAGACCAACTGGCCCGGTTCAAACACCCCAAGGACGTCATCTATGTCGACGATCTGCCCCGCAACGCAATGGGTAAAATCCTCAAACACGAGGTGCGGGATATGGTGAAAGACACCTAAGCTCCGGCCAATCTCGTGTAGTAGGTTCCCGTAATTTACAGCCGCGCGCGCATTTTGTGAGTTGGGCATGGTTTGAATGACCCTGAGACCACGATGGCCGAGAAAAAGGGATTATTAGGCAAGCTTAAAAGCGACGGTAAAAAAGCCGCCCGCAATCCGGGCGCTATGCCGAGCATGTCCGATTTCGAGGATGATTCGATCGATCTTGAAACCGGGACCATCAAGGTGGATGACGCGCCGCCCGAGCATCAGATCTCCACCAACGAAATCCTGCAGGAAGTCGAAGTCACCGCCGACAAGGCCCTGATCAAAGGTCAGGCCGGGCAGATCTATATCCTTGATCTAATTCCGATTTTTAATGCCATGGGCACTAAAGCGGGCGAGAAAAGCGCACAAAGCCTGGTGCGCTTCTGCGAGACGCTACTGGCCCGCGCCATCGGCTCCAAGGGCACCCACAATAATGATAATAACGAGAAGTTCTTGTTTCAGCTGGTCAAAATCGAGATGGACGGGCTGTTGCTGGTGTCCCGGATCGTCAATGAACTTGGGGTTAATTTTCTGCGCGGCGGTTTCAACGCTGAGGAGCTCGTCTGTGACGTTTTAAGTGTCGTGGATGCAGAGAACGCCCTGGATGAAAACGGCCGGATTATTGTCAGCAAAGCCCTGGCCGCCCCCCGGCTTGAGCGCCAAGAATCAGACGATCCTGGCGACGACGGCCCCATGTAGGTGCCCATCGGCGGGGTCAAGGAAGAGGAAGAAGAACCAGAATGGTCTGTGGCAGAAACCACGGACGGGCCCGCCAGCCAGCGGGTGAAGCGCGGGCCTGACCGCCGACGCCAGAAAAAGCCCATCGCCGGGCGCGACCGCCGGGAGAACCCCAAAGGCCGCCGGGAGACCGACGATCTCAACGTTTCCGTCTGGTAATCTTGCTTAAACCTCCGGTTAACCAGTGTTGTGTAAGTTTCATCACTTATGTGACTAAAATCACTGAGTAATCTACTCATTTCTGAATAATTACACTGAACCGGTCACCCCATAATGACCGCAACCGGTGGAGGGTAAGAGAATGAGGCCACGTACCAACATGTTTGTCCGTAGCGTATCCCAGGTATATCCGTCGAATTTCTGGCGTATGCTGATCATTTCCGTTGTTGCTGCGGCGTTTGTCCTGGCGACGGAGCCCAGCTATAGCGCGGGCGGTAAAACCTCGCCCGAAGGCGCCACTAAGTTTATGAAGGCGCTGGGCCAGGAAGCCATTAACCTCCTCAGCGACGAAAGCCTGACCCGGTCCGAACGGGAGGGCTATGTCCGTAATCTTCTGGCCGAGAACTTCGACATCGCCGTCATCGGCCGCTATGTGCTGGGCCCGGCCTTGCGCAAGACGTCCGAGGAACAACGTGAGCGCTATCAATCCCAGTTCCGGGCCTGGGTGCTCGGCACCTATTCCAAGCGGCTGGCGGGCTACAGCGGCGGCACCATGTCGGTGACCGACGTCACGCCTTACGGCAAGAAAGACGTCCTGGTCTCCACGCAGTTCGACCGCCCCAGCGGCAAGCCCCTGGTCGCCGGTTGGCGCGTGCGTCAGAAGAAAGACGGCTACCGCATTCTTGATCTGGTGATTAAGGGCGTCAGCATGGCCATGACCCAGCGGGAGGAATTCCGCTCCGTGGTCCGCCAAAAGGGTGTGGACGGTTTGATCTCCATGTTGGAAAGCCAAACGGCGGCGTTGGAAAAGACGGCCAAGAAAGTGGCGTATATCCGCCGCTAACCCAGCGACTATATTTTGACGGGAACGTGGCTGTATCCGCGGAAGCGGGCGCGCAGCAAACGTTCCCTGTCGCCCGCAAATTCCACATTGGGAAACTTCTGCACAAACTTGCCGATGGCCACTCGGCCTTCGATCTTGCCCAGGGTCGCGCCCAGGCAGATATGCTTGCCCCAGGCGAAGGCGAAGTGCGGATGTGAGGGATTACGGCCGACATCGAACTGATCCGGGTTCTCGAAAATTTCGGGATCGCGATTGGCCGCCCCGATGGCCATGTGAATATAATCCCCTTCCTTCATTGCGACGCCGCCCACCTCCAGGTCTTCCGCCAGCCGGCGGTTGCCGAGCTGCACCGGGCTGTCATAGCGGAGCGTTTCCTCCACGGCCGTATCGATAAGGGACGGATCGTCCTGCAGGCGGCGGAGCTGATCCGGATTCTCGATCAGCGCGCAGATACCGTTAGCCGTCAGGTTCGCCGTGGTCTCGTGTCCTGCGTTCAGCAAAAAGATACAGTTCTGCACCAGCTCCACCAGGCTTAACTTCTCTCCATCCACCTCACCGAAGATCAGCGTGGCCAAGACTTCCCCTTGTCCACCTTCGTCCGGGTTTTTAAGGCGCTCCTCGATCAACTCTTCCAAATAGGCGCTGAACTCCTCCACCGCCTGGTTACCCGCGTCCCGCGCCTCGTCCGACAGCGCCGGTTCCAACCCGCCCAAAATCGTGTTGGACCAGCCGTGCAACAAATGGCGCTTTTCCCGGTGCACACCCAGCATGTTGGAAATGATCTCGATGGGCAGCATCAGAGCGAAATCGTCCATCAGATCGAACGTATCCCTCTCCGTCAATTCGTCCAGCAACTCATCGATCACCCGCTCTATGAGGGGTTCGAGCTCGGCCAATTTCCGGGGCGTGAACGCGGCGGCCAGCAATTTACGTACCCGCGCGTGATACGGATCATCGTTGAACACCAAGCTGGTGGTATGGTGCAGATACAGCGCGCCGTCCTTCATGGCCGGCTTGAAGTCCACTTTCTTGTCGGAGCTCATAGCCGGATGTTTGTAGGTCAGTTCCAGATCCCGGTAGCGGGTGAGGAAATAGGACCCGTCTTTATTCCGGTGCACGGGATCAAGTTCCCGCAGCGCGTGATAGGTCGGCTGCGGATCGTGGAGAAAATCCGGCGTCAGTTCGTTGATATCGAACCCGTCCACCAGGTCCCGGGCGGTCATGAAAGACCCCCTACCCCGCCGGCACGATGATCGAACAGCACTCGCCGAAGCCGATCCGGGCCTTGCCCTCGCCTTCGCACCAAGCGCGCATGATCACCTCGTCGCCGTCTTCCAGGAAGGTCCGGGTTTCGCCGGCCGGGAAGTCGATGGGCTCCTTGCCGCCCACGCATTTCTCCAGGATACTGCCCAGCTTGTCGGGCGACGTGCCGGAGATGGTGCCGGAGCCTAAGAAATCGCCGGGGTTCAGGTTGCAGCCGTTGCTGGAATGCTGGGCCACCATCTGGAATACCGACCAGTAGAGGTCCTGCGCGTTCGGGCTGCCGATCACCTGCGCCGGTATGCCGGCCTTACGCATGGCTTCGGTCGAAATCAAGGTCTCGATCTTGATGTCCAACGCGCCGGTTTTTGACAGCTCGTCATCCCACAGATGCGGCATAGGCGCCGGATCGCCATCGGGGCGTTCCCCGAAACCGGTGCGGTAGGGCGCCAGCGCCTCCATGGTGACAATCCAGGGCGAGATCGTGCTCATGAAGTTCTTGGCCAGGAACGGGCCCAAGGGCTGATATTCCCAGGCCTGTATGTCCCGGGCCGACCAGTCGTTCAGGATGCAGAAACCGAAAATTTGCTGATCGGCGTCGGCGACGCTGACGGTGGAGCCCAGAGCGTTGCCGGGGCCGATATAGAAGCCGAGCTCGGTCTCGTAATCTAACCGCTTGCACGACGTGAACACCGGTGCATCCGCATCCGGGGCCTTGATCTGGCCGTTGGGCCGCGGCGTCGGCGTACCGCTGACGCAAATGGAGGATGACCGGCCGTGATAGGCGATGGGGACATACTTATAGTTCGGCATCAGCGGATTGTCGGGACGGAACAGCCGGCCCACATTGGTCGCGTGATTGATCGACGCATAGAAATCCGTGTAGTCGCCGATGGCGGCCGGCACATCCATCTCTGCCTCGGCCATGGGGACCAGGCAGGGCTGCAGCTCATCGCCCGGGCCGCCGTCCCTCAACAGTTCTGAGAGCCGTTTGCGCACCGCCGACCATTGGGCCTTACCCAGCGACATAAAGGTGTTGAGGATGGGCTCGTCAAAGCTTTCGACTGCGTCGGCCAGATCATCGCCGAAGAGGCCTCTATCCTTCACCGCCGCGAGATCGAGGATTTGATCGCCGATGGCCACACCGGCGCGAAAGCTCTCGGAGCTGCCGTCACGGCGGAAAACGCCAAACGGCAGGTTTTGGATCGGGTAGTCGCAGTCGGCCGCGTTGGCGCTGTCGACCCAGCTTTCAAGCGCCGGGTCGTGGGTCTCGTTGATATCGGTCATATACTTTAAGCCCTACCGTTGAAGTTTTTCTGTAAGCCCTGCCAAATCTCGAAATAGTCCTTTTGCAGGGTCGGGGTGTCGTAGGCGAAGGAGGTCGGCCTGTAAAGGTGCCGAGTCTCGAACATAAACGCCATCGAACCGCCCAGGAACTGCGGGGTCAGCTCAGCCTCGCTCGCCTTGCCGAAGACCTCCGCATCATTGCCGTGGGCGGCGAAGCTATTGTGTAAGCTGGCGCCGCCGGGCACGAAGCCTTCCTTTCGGCCGTCATACTCGCCCTTAATCAGCCCCATGAACTCGCTCATCACATTGCGGTGGTACCAGGGCGGCCGGTAGGTGTTCTCGGACACTACCCAGCGGGGCGGAAAGATCACGAAATCCGCATTGGCCACACCTTCGGTGTCCGTGGGAGAGGTCAGCACGGTAAAGATGCTTGGATCGATATGGTCGAAGGTCACCGAATTGACGGCGCAGAACCGAGCCAGGTCATATTTATAAGGCGCGAGATTGCCGTGCCAGGCCACCACATCCAGGGGCGAATGGCCGATCTCGCATTCCCACAGGTTGCCACCAAACTTGGCGACCATCCGGAAATCACCCTCCCGATCTTCGAACTGGGCGACGGGGCTTTGGAAATCCCTGGGATTGGCGAGCCCATTGGACCCGATGGGGCCGAGGTTGGGCAGGCGGAAGGCCGCGCCATAATTTTCCAGCACGTACCCCCGGCTTGGTCCGTCCGGAAGCTCGATCCGGTGTTTGACGCCGCGGGGCACTACGGCCACCTCGTTGGGCTCGATCTCCATCACGCCCATTTCGGTGAGCAGGGTCAGCCGGCCTTGTTGCGGCACGAACAGCATCTCACCGTCCGCGTTATAAAAATATTTCTCCGTCATGGAGGCATTGGCCGCATACACATGCACGGCCAAACCGGTCATGCTGCCGTCGCCCGCGCCCATCAGGGTCATCAACCCTTTGATGAAGTCCGTGTCCTCTGCCGGGATCGGCTGCGGGTCCCAGCGCATCTGGTTGGGCGTCGCCGGAGCCTCGTCGAAAGGCGCGCCGCGCACCAGACCATTGTCAATCTGCGTGAACGGCAGATGCTTCACCGACGGGCGGATGCGATAAAACCAAGTGCGCCGGTTGTCGTCCCTCGGGGCGGTAAAAGCGCTGCCGCTCAACAGCTCCGCATACAAGCCATAAGCCACTTTCTGTGGCGAGTTTTGGCCCTGGGGCAGCGCGCCGGGCAGCGCCTCGGTCGCGAATTCATTGGCGAAGCCGGTTTGGTACGTCAGTCCGGTGGTGACAGCCGTGTCCATGATATCCTCCTCTGATGGCGGAAATAATAGTTTCATATGAAACTAATTGCAACTAAGATATTGCCATGAAAGATGATGCCGCACCGGTGGAGACCACGCTGCAACTGCACGACTTTTTACCATACCGGCTGGCCGTGCTGGCCAAGGCCGTGGGCGCAGCGTTTGCCAAGACCTATGGGGAACGGTTCGGCATCACCAATGCTCAATGGCGGGTGATGTTCGCGCTGGGCCGCGCGCCCGATTGTTCGGCGTCTTACGTGGTGGAACACGCCGCGCTGGACAAAGTGCAAGTAAGCCGCGCCGTCGCCGGCCTGATTGACCTAAGACTCGTCGCCCGCACACAAGACCCGGCGGACCGGCGGAATTCGGTGCTCAACATGACGACAGAGGGCTGGCGCATCTACCGTCAGATTGTGCGGGAGGCCCTGGCGTTCGAGGAAAATCTGGTGGAGGGATTGAGCGAGGCAGAGAACGCCGCGCTCAACCGCGCACTCGAAAAACTTCTGGGCCAAGTGCGAGCCTCACCCCAGCATAAGGAACAATAACCCCCCGACGATCAGCACGGTGCCCAGGATTTCCGCGGCGGTGATCTTTTCCTTAAAGATCAGAACAGAGGTGGCAAAGGTGAAGATCAGCTCCACCTGACCTAGGACTCTCACATAGGTTGCGTTGACTAGGGTCATCGCGGTGAACCAGCCGACCGAACCTAGCATGCTGGCGATACCCACCAGGAAGGCCTTGTTGCGGTGCTTCCAGATATTAGCGAGTTCCCCTTTCTCCCGAAGATGAAGGTAAATCGTCATCAAGACCGTCTGGATGGCCAGCGCACCCATAAGCGTGGTGGCTGCCGCCAGCAATACATTGTCGCCGCCTAGCGCCAAGGCACCCCCCCGATACGAGGTCGCCGAGACGCCCAGCATGGCGCCGCTGCCCAATCCCATCAGCGCGGCCTTACGGGTCCAGGAGGTCAGGAAATCCTTGATGGTGACATCAGATTTGGCGAGGGACAGGAAACAGACGCCGGCGAAACTGATGGCGATGGCGATGAAGGCGGTTCCGCTGACGGCCTCGCCCAAGATGATAATCGTGAAGATAGCCGTCTGAAAAGTTTCGGTCTTGGAATACGCCGTCCCCACCGCAAAACCCCGGAGCGCAAAGGCGCGGAGGGTGAACCACATGGCGGCGATTTGTGTGCTCCCACCCAGGAACGCGAACCACCAAAACGCCACCGACCAGTTCAGCGGCGCGCCGTCCAGCTTAATCAACACCAGCCAATAGATGACCGCAAGCGGCAGGCCGAAGGCGAAGCGGGTATAAGCCGCGCCCACGGTAGAGAGCACACTGTTCAGGCTCTTCTGCAGGGAATTGCGAATGTTCTGCAGAAAGGCCGCGGCAATGGTGAAGAGAATCCAGGCTTCCAAAGACCGCCCCTAGCCGATTACGACATGATGTACCGGTGCAGGGCCATGCCCGCGTGGACAAATCCGTAGGCGACCATCCCGAAGATCACGGCGTAGAGGAATACGCGGAGATGGGACTTAATCCTGCTCACGGGATTTCCAGCACCACGTTGCCAATATGCTTGGCGGCCTCGACCGTTTCATGGGACGCCCGGACCTCATCCAATGGGAATGTTTTGGCGATAGTGGTGACCAACTCGCCGTCGGCGACCATCTCGTTCAACATCGCCGCGCCGGCCTGGCGTTGGGCGTCGTCGATCTCGTAAACGATGAACCACTTCAACGTCGCGCCCCGGCGGATGAAATCCATGGCCGGCACCTGGGCCACCGGATCATTGGTGCCGTAGACAATAACCGTGCCGCCGGGTTTCAGGACTTCGCCGTACGTCAACCCGTTGCCGGAGAGATTGACTTCGATAATGCGGTCGACACCGGCCCCGTCCGTGGCTTCCAGCAGGCCCGCCACGTAACCCTTGTCTGTATAGATGAGCGCGCCGTCCGCTGCGGCGTCGGTCACGTAGGCCGCTTTTTCCTCGGAGCTCACCGTGCTCAGCACCGTCGCGCCCAAACGTTTGGCGATTTGGATTAGGTAATGACCGACCGCGCCGGCACCGCCCTGGATCAGCACGGTCTGGCCTTTGATGTCGCCTTCCATGGTGAGCGCTCGATAGGCGGTCAGGAACGGAATGCCGAAACACGCGCCTTCATTCAAATCCGCGCCATCGGGCAGAGGTAAAACCAGGTTCTGCGGCAACACAACGTATTCGGCGGCGGTACCCAAGGGCCTCAAGTATTGTGCGTTCAGGACCCAGACCCGCTGGCCCAACTCAAAGCCGCTGACGCCGTCGCCCACTTTTTCGATGATGCCCGCGCCGTCGCTGTGAGGAATGATCAGGTCATAGCCCATGCCGCCGCCCCGGCCCCGGTAGCGCGCTTTCCAGTCCGACGGATTGACGCCAGAGGCATGAATGCGCACCCGAACCTCACCGGCAGCGGGTTCCGGTGTTTCCACCTCGCCTACCTGCAAGACCTCGGGCCCGCCCAGTTCCGTATAAAATGCCGCTTTCATCGTCCACATCCCCTCGCGATTGAAACGTTAGGAGACCATGAGTCGCCGAGGGTGGCAAGGTGGCGCAACAGCAGTGTTCTCCAAGCCACGCACGCTGTATCCTGCGCCAGAGATCACCATGCCCGGCTTGAACTTCATCCTCCCTGCCGTAGCGATTGTGGCGGCTATTATCCTGCTCCGGCCTGCTATCAGAAACGCGGCGTTCTGGCAGGCGACCGTGACGCCCCTCGCGTCCATCATCGGTAGCGGTTTTTTGGTAGTCTCCGATGCTGTATCTGGTGACCGGCAAAGATGCACCCTGGGCAATGCTGGGAATCGTCGCCGGGGCCTACGGCATCGGCGCTATCGTCCGGTTCAACATCGTCCACGCCGAACCTGCCTTACATGACAACGAAGTGCCCCGCCGCCTGCGCCTCACCGAGCGGGGGAGCGATCTGATCCTGACCGTGGCGTACGTCATCTCTGTGGCTTTCTATATCCGGCTTTTGGCGTCCTTTGCGCTGGACGGAATCGGCATAGACGGCGAGACCCCGGCCCGCCTTCTGACCACTGTCATCCTGGTCTTTATCGTTGTGACCGGCTGGTGGAAGGGGCTCAAAGGCCTGATCCAACTCGAGGAATATTCGGTGACCATCAAGCTGGCGGTCATCGCCGCACTTTTGGTGGGCCTTGCCGGGTTCGATCCCGCGACAATAGGTGCCGTCCCCAACCTGCCGCCGGATCAAAGCTGGTGGGAGCAGGCCAGGGCGCTGGCCGGTTTGCTGCTGGTGGTTCAGGGGTTTGAAACATCCCGCAATTTAGGTCAGGCGTTCGACGCCAATACGCGGGTGCGCAGCATGCGCCTCCCTCAGATTATTTCCGGCATTATCTACGTCGGCTCTATCGTCCTAATCATGCCTCTGCTCTTTGGCGCCATTGCTTATCATCGGCGCGATGATGAGCTAGTTCAGCGCCGCCGTCACCGA
>JAYPHU010000002.1:107813-118892 GCA_038127535.1 Rhodospirillaceae bacterium
CGCCATTGCTTATCATCGGCGCGATGATGAGCTAGTTCAGCGCCGCCGTCACCGACACCGCCGAGGCCGGCGGCTTGATCGCGGAAGAAACCAAACTGTCCGCCGGCTCCGGTTATCCGTTCATTGTCCTGATCGCCATCGATCTGATCTGGGTCAGCAAAATTTTCGAAATTATCGCGTACGCTTCGCAGGCCTTTGCGGCGTATTACGCTCTACAAGCATTGGTCGCGTTGCAATTGACAGGGCAGGTGGGCCAGCCGGCCCGCCGATGGGCTTTACGGATGGCTCTCGTACTGGCGGCGTTAGCGCTCGTCTCGGTCACCTTCTTCGCCATCCCGGTGGGGTAGCCCGGCGCTGTCGCCAACTCCCGGATTGCCCTCTCTCCGTTCACGTTACATATGTATACGTAATCGACTGGAAAAAGCGTTAGGAATATCGTCATGGCGAAACGCCCGCCACGGGAATTACAGGTTATCGGTTCGAAACGCATCACCCTGAACATGCACCGGGTGACCTTGGGCGGACCGGGCATGGTGGATTTTCCCATGGATGCAGCCGGCGGCTACATCAAATTGAACTTCCCGCCGGCGGAAGACGGCCGCCCGGTGACCCGAACCTATTCTATACGCACCCAGCGGGACGGCGAGATCGATATCGACTTCGTGCTGCATGGGGACGGCGGACCGGCGTCGCGCTGGGCAGTGTCTTGCCAGCCGTGCGAAACGATCATGGTCGGCGGGCCGGGCCCGAAGACCTCCGTCGATCATGACGCGGACTGGATTTTGATGGCCGGCGACATGACCGCCCTACCGGCGATCAGCGTCAACATCGAAGAATTGCCGGCGGACGCCGCTGGCTGCATCGCGATTGAAATCATCGACGAAGCGGATATTCAGGACCTGCCGATCCCGGCGGGCTTTGACGTGGAGTGGCTGGTCAATCCCGAGCCCGGCGAAGCCCCGCACTTACTGGCCGATCACGTTCGAAATCTTTCATGGCGGGACGGCCGACCGTCGGTCTGGGTGGCGTGCGAGTTCAACAGCATGCGCACCGTGCGGGACTATCTGCAAAAAGACCGGCAGCTCACCAAGGACGAGCTCTATATCTCCAGCTATTGGAAGCACGGCGCCAACGAGGAGTCCCACCGGGTGGCCAAACGGGAAGACAGAGAAGCGCTGCCGGTTTCGTAAGGTATTCCCGATTTAGGCTAAGCCGGTCTTAGCCCAACTTTTTCGCCAGCAGCTCGTTGACCATCTGCGGGTTGGCCTTGCCCTGGGTCGCCTTCATCACCTGACCAACGAGCCAGCCGCCGACCTTGGGATTGCCTTCGCGGTATTGCTGCGCCTGTTCCGGGTTGTCGGCGATAACCTGATCGACAGCGGCTTCGATCTCGCCGGTGTCGGTTATCTGCTTCAGGCCTTTTTCCTCGACGATGGCTTCCGGATCGCCGCCGTTCGCCACCATCTCCTCGAACACATCCTTCGCGATGCGGTTGGAAATCGTGTCATCGGAGATAAGACCCACCAACTTGCCGAGGGCCTCGGCGCTGACCGGGCTGTCGGTAATCTCCTTGCCGTCCTTTTTCAAGACCCCGAACAATTCGTGGATCACCCAGTTGGCGGCGATTTTGGCGTCGCGGCCGGCGGCCACATCCTCGAAGAACAACGCCGTTTCCTTCTCAGCCACCAGCACGGCGGCATCCGTCTCGCTGAGACCATAGTCGTTCACGAACCGCGCCTTCTTGGCGTCGGGGAGTTCCGGCAATGACGCTTTGATCCCATCGACAAAGGATTGCTCCAGATCGACCGGCAGCAGATCCGGGTCCGGGAAATAGCGGTAATCGTGCGCATCCTCCTTGGAACGCATGGACCGGGTCTCTCCCCTGTCGGGATCGAACAAGCGGGTTTCCTGCACCACCTCGCCGCCATTTTCGTAGAGGTCGATCTGGCGCTCGGCCTCGATCTCGATGGCCTGCATGACAAAGCGGACCGAGTTGATGTTTTTGATCTCGGCGCGGGTGCGGAGTTCCGTGCCCGGATAGCGCACACTTACGTTGGCGTCGCAGCGGAGCGAACCTTGCTCCATATTACCGTCGCAGGTGCCCAGATAGCGCAGGATGGCCCGGAGCTTGCGCAGGTAGGCGCCGGCTTCTTCCGGGCTGCGGAGATCGGGCTTGGAGACAATCTCCATCAGCGCGACACCAGCCCGGTTCAGATCGATAAACGTCCGCTTCGGGTCCTGATCGTGTAAGGACTTGCCCGCATCTTGTTCCAGATGCAGCCGCTCCACCCCGATATCCCGGGGGCCGTCCGGCATATCCAGGGTGATCGTCCCCTCCCCCACAATCGGTTGGAGATATTGGGAAATCTGATAGCCCTGGGGCAGGTCCGGATAGAAATAGTTCTTCCGCTCAAATACCGAATGCAGATTGATCACGGCATTAAGGCCGAAGCCCGTGCGCACCGCCTGTTCCAGCGCCACATGGTTGATCACGGGCAGCATGCCGGGCATGGCCGCATCGACCAGGGAGACCTGGGTGTTGGGCTCGGCCCCGAACGCGGTGGCCGCGCCGGAAAAAAGCTTGGCGTTGGAAACGACCTGGGCGTGGACCTCGAGCCCGATCACCACTTCCCAATCGCCGGTTTCCCCTTGGATGAGATAGGTCATGACGCGCCTCCGCTGACAAAAGGCGGTAGCTGGTCGAACCCGGCCGCCTGCTCCAGGACATCGGCCACCTGGAACAAACTTTCTTCGTCGAACGGCTTGGTGATCAGGTGCAGGCCCAGCGGCATACCATCGTTCGACAGACCGGCCGGGACGGAAATCGCGGGCAGGCCTGCTAGGCTCGCCGGCACGGTGAAAACGTCGTTGATGTACATCTGCACCGGATCGTCCATCTTCTCGCCGATAGCAAAAGCCGGATAGGGCGCGGTCGGCGTAAGGATCGCGTCCACCTGTTCGAATGCGTCGGCGAAATCCTTAAAGATCAGCGAGCGCACTTTCTGAGCCTTCACATAATAGGCGTCGTAATACCCGGCGCTCAGCACATAGGTACCGATCATGATCCGGCGGCGCACTTCCTGGCCGAAGCCTTCAGCCCGCGTCGCCTCGTACATGTCTTCCAAGCTCTCGCCGTCGACCCGCAGCCCATAGCGCACCCCGTCGTAACGGGCCAGGTTGGACGACGCCTCCGCCGGCGCGACAATATAATAGGTGGGCAGCGCATACTTTGTATGAGGCAGGCTGACCTCCAACGGTTCCGCGCCGGCCTCTTTCAGCCACGCCATGCCCTGGCGCCACAGGTCTTCGATTTCATCCGACATGCCGTCGATCCGATATTCGGCCGGAATGCCGATTTTTTTGCCTTTCAGATCGCCGCCGATGGCCGCCTCGAAATTCGGGATCGGCAGATCGACGCTGGTGGAATCCTTTGCGTCGTGCCCGACCATGCCCTGCAGCATGATCGCCGCATCCCGCACCGTACGGGTGAGGGGCCCGGCCTGATCCAGGCTGGAAGCAAAGGCCACCATCCCCCAGCGGGAACATCGCCCATACGTAGGCTTCATGCCGACGATGCCGCAGAAGGACGCCGGCTGGCGGATGGAGCCGCCGGTGTCAGACCCCGCCGCGCCCAGCGCGATCCGTGCGGCGACTGATGCGGCCGAGCCGCCGGATGAGCCGCCCGGCACCCGGTCCTTGCCGTCATCCAGATACCACGGGTTTTTGACCGGCCCGTAATAGCTGGTGATGTTGGCGGAGCCCATCGCGAACTCGTCCATGTTGGTCTTGCCGAGCATCACCGCACCGGCGTTCCGCAAGTTTTGGGTGACGGTGGATTCATAGGGCGGGGTGAAACCGTCCAGAATATGGGAGGAGGCCGTGGTCAGCACGCCTTCGGTACAGAATAGATCCTTGATCGCCAGGGGAATGCCGTCTAGGGCGCCGGCGCTCTCGCCTTTTGACCGGCGGGTGTCGGAGGCCTGGGCGCGCTCCAGCGCCAGTTTGGGTGTTTCGGTCACATAAGCGTTGAGATCGCGGGCTACCTCGGTGGAGTCGAGATGAGCCTGGGTCAGCTCTTCAGAGGTAAAGTCGCCGGCCGCCAGTCCATCCCGGGCCTCGGCCAACGTCATCTGTGTCAGCGTGGCGGCCATTATTCCACCACCTTGGGCACCGTGTAGAACGGGCCCTTCGCGTCGGGCGCATTGGCCAACACCCGGTCCCGGTAGTCGCCGTCGTTCACCTCGTCGGCGCGCTGGGGCAAGGTCAGTTCAGTGACGCTGGTCAGAGGATCGACCCCGTCGGTGTCCACCTCGCTCAACTGCTCAATCCAATCCATGATGTTGGAGAGCTCGCCCGCCAGACCGGCCACGTCCTCTTCCGGCACGCGAATGCGCGCCAGCTTGGCGATTTTGCGCACGGTTGTTTCGTCTAGGGCCATGAAAGTACGCTCTTTTTCGGATTATGCCCGGCCGGCCCAGAACCGCGCCGCCGGAACGCCGCGGAACCTATCACCCGGCAGCTGATTTTCAAGCGATTTTGAGGGCGATTCTCTCGTTCTACGCCTATATGGGGGGTCGATTCAGCGAATTCCCGCTACGAAGAGGCCGTTTCGCACAAGCCCGGGACAATGCCGCCCATCGTTGAATCGGCAAAAATCCGCGAAACCTCAGTTCTCCACAGCCTTGTCCCCAAAAAAATTGCCCTCTGTTGATAACGACCTATTGACCGAAAATTAAATTTTCATACTATATCTTGTAGGTGTTTAGTTCCCATATGGGTACGTGCAGGGCGTTTTGGGGGAAGCTGGCCAGACAAGAATACACCGTGATTTTCGGCAAAAAACCGGCCTCGCCAGCCAAATTAGGCGACTTTTCGGCCATTTATCTGCCCATTTGCCAACTCGCGGAGCAGTGCCGGACTGCTTTTGGACCGCCAAAATCTTGTGTTTCGCCAGCGTGGATAAGGTCCGAACACCGCCGGTATCCGAACGGGGAACGGCTTTGGGAGTTGATCCCGGACCGTTGTTTGGAAGCTCGGTAAATCCGGTGAGTTGTGCCGGCCATTGACTGCTCTGAACAAATAATACGGAGGCCACACGTGCTTGATTCAATACAAACAACAAAAGGTCCGCAGGTCGAAACAGATAAGTCCCGAGACAGCAAACTGACCGACTTCGGCAAAGCGACCTTGGAAGACCGGTATCTCCTGCCGGGCGAGGATTTTCAGGATCTATTTGCCCGCGTCGCCAGCACCTACGGCGATGACGATGAACATGCTCAGCGCATTTACAACTATCTCAGCAATCAGTGGTTCATGGCGGCGACGCCCGTCCTGTCCAACGGCGGCGCCAAACGCGGCCTGCCCATATCCTGCTTCTTGAACGAGAGCACCGATAGCCTGGACGGCATAGTCGGGCTGTGGACCGAAAACGTCTGGCTGGCGTCGTCGGGCGGCGGCATCGGGTCTTATTGGGGCAATTTGCGTTCCATCGGCGAGAAGGTCGGCGTGTCCGGCAAGACCTCCGGCGTCATTCCGTTTATCCGGGTGATGGATTCCCTGACTCTGGCAATCAGCCAAGGCTCGCTGCGGCGGGGCTCGGCCGCGGTCTATCTGCCGGTCACTCATCCGGAAATCGAAGAGTTCATCGAAATCCGCCGGCCCACAGGCGGTGATCCGAACCGCAAGGCGCCCAACCTGCATCACGGCGTGCTGGTCTCCGACGCGTTCATGCGGGCCGTGGTCAATGACGAGGAATGGGCGCTGCTGTCGCCCAAAGACCTGGCGCCGATCCGCAAAGTGAACGCCCGCGATCTTTGGATTCGGATACTCACCGCCCGGGTCGAAGTGGGCGAACCTTATATCGTCTTCTCCGATCAGGTGAACCGGTCCCTGCCCGAGCATCAGAAGCTGGCCGGGCTGCAGGTCAAGACGTCCAATCTCTGCAGCGAGATTACGCTGCCCACCGGCATCGATCACCTGGGCAACGAGCGCACCGCCGTTTGCTGCCTGTCGTCGCTTAATCTTGAGACGTTCAACGAATGGCAAGATCATCCGACCTTCATCGAAGACGTCATGCGGTTCCTGGACAACGTGCTGCAGGACTTCATCGACAATGCGCCGGACAGCATGTCCCGAGCCAAGTACTCCGCCACGCGGGAACGTTCGGTCGGACTCGGCGTCATGGGGCTACATTCGTTCTTCCAGGCCAACAACGTACCCTTCGAATCCGCCATGGCCAAAGCCTGGAACCTGAAAATCTTCCGCCACATCAAGGCTGGCGTCGACGCCGCCTCGCAGGTGTTGGCGGAGGAACGGGGCGCCTGCCCGGATGCCGAGGATTACGGCATCATGGAGCGGTTCTCCAACAAGACGGCCATCGCGCCGACCGCCAGCATATCGATCATCTGTGGCGGCGCCTCGCCGGGGATCGAGCCGATCAGCGGCAACAGCTATACCCACAAGACGCTCTCGGGCTCCTTCAACGTCCGCAACAAGTATCTCAAAAAGCTGCTGGCTGAGAAGGGCGAGGACACGGAAAAGACCTGGACATCGATCACCGTCAACCAGGGCTCCGTCCAGCATCTGGACTGCCTGACCGACGATGAGAAGGCGGTGTTCAAAACCGCCTTCGAGCTTGATCAGCGCTGGGTTATCGAATTGGCCGGCGACCGCACGCCCTATATCGATCAGTCTCAGTCAGTAAACGTGTTCCTGCCGGCGGATGTCCACAAACGGGACCTGCATCAAATCCATCTGATGGCCTGGAAGAAAGGCATGAAGAGCCTTTATTACTGCCGGTCCAAGTCCATTCAGCGGGCAGAGGATGTCTCCACCAAGGAACCGGCGGCGGCCGCATCTGATAAGGCGGCGGATAACACCGTCATGCCGCTGCCCAGTGTGCCGTCGGAAGAGCTGCCGATGGTGGCGCAACCGGTTCATGAGACCGGCGAGTCAATAGATTACGAGGAATGCCTCGCCTGCCAGTAGGCGGGGCTTACCGACGTAAAGAATACCCGAGAGGAACAAGATGTCGTTATTGGATGCCAGTCCCGTTTATAAGCCGTTTTCCTATCCATGGTGCTATGACGCCTGGCTGACCCAGCAGCAGGTCCATTGGCTGCCGGAAGAAGTGCCGTTGGCCGATGACGTCAAGGATTGGCATAACAAGCTCAGCGAGAGCGAGCGGCATTTGATGACCCAGATTTTCCGATTCTTCACCCAGTCGGATATCGAGGTCAACAATTGCTACATGAAGCATTACGCCCAGGTTTTTAAACCGACCGAGGTGCAGATGATGCTGGCCGCCTTCTCCAATATCGAGACCGTGCACATCGCCGCCTATTCCCACTTGCTGGACACGATCGGCATGCCGCAAGCCGAGTACTCTGCCTTCCTCGAATACAAGGAGATGAAGGACAAGTACGATTACATGCAGGAATTCGGGGTCGGCTCCAAGCAAGACATCGCCAAGACTTTGGCCGTGTTCGGCGGATTCACCGAAGGGCTGCAACTTTTCGCCAGTTTCGCCATCCTACTGAACTTCCCGCGCTTCAACAAAATGAAGGGTATGGGCCAGATTGTGACCTGGTCGGTGCGGGACGAGAGCCTGCACTGCGCGTCGATCATCCGGCTGTTCCGGACCTTTGTTTCCGAGAACCCGGAGATTTGGACGTCGGACTTCCAGCGCGATCTCTACAAGGCCTGCGAAACCATTGTGACCCACGAGGACGCCTTCGTTGATCTAGCGTTCGAGCTGGGCGCCGTGGAAGGGCTGACGGCGGAAGATGTCAAAGCCTATATCCGCTACATCGCCGACCGGCGGCTGTCTCAGCTTGGCCTGCAGCCGATCTATCACGTGGAAACGCACCCCCTCCCCTGGCTGGACACGATGCTGAACGCGGTGGAGCACACCAACTTCTTCGAGAACCGGGCCACGGAATATTCCAAGGCCGCCACCCAGGGCACCTGGGCGGAAGCCTTCGACTAGGCAAGTCCCGACAAAACCGGCATTATGCCGGATATGCCGCCGCTCGAAACCATCCTGATTGCCTGCGTGGTATTTGTCGTCGCCGGCCTGGTCAAAGGCGTGATCGGGCTAGGCCTGCCGACCGTCTCGCTGGCGCTGCTGACGGCCACCATCGGGCTGAAACCGGCCATGGCCGTCCTGGTACTGCCGGCGCTTCTCACCAATATTGTCCAGGCGATGACCGGCGGCGCGTTCCTCGACATCCTGCGACGCACCTGGGTCTTTATATTGGTTGCCTTCGTCTGCACCTGGCTGGGCACAGGCATCCTTGCCGGCTCGTCCTCTCCCTTTCTCCCGGCGCTGCTCGGTTTGGTGACCGCCACTTATGCCGGGCTCAGCCTGGCTACCCCCCAGTTCGTCATGCCGAAAAAGTGGGAGCTGGCGGCGACCTCGGCGCTGGGCGCCGTCGCCGGGATGGTGACCGGTCTCACCGGCACCTTCGTGGTCCCCGGCGTCATATATCTGCAGTCCTTGGGCTTTTCCAAAAACACCTTTATCCAGTCCATGGGCTTCCTGTTCACCATGGCGTCTCTGTCTCTGGGCGTCGGTTTAAGCGGGCACGGGCTGATCTCCGAAGACCTGATCACCCTCTCGGTCATCGCGCTGATCCCCGCCTTTGCCGGCATGTTTGTAGGCGTGAAAATCCGCAACCGGCTGGATGAGGTGAAATTCCGCAAGGTGTTTTTTGTGTCGCTTTTGATCTTGGGCCTCTACATCATTTTCCGAAGCCTGATAGGAGCGGGACTTATATGATTTGCGAGACGCTGGATGAATTTCTAGAGACGGTCCCGGCCGGCAGCCGGCTGATTGGTCTCGACGTCGGTTCCAAGACCATCGGTATCGCGGTCTCGGACTCTGCCCGCGCTGTCGCCACCTCTGTCGAGACGATCCGCCGCACCAAGTTTTCCAAGGATGTGGTGCTCCTCAAAGACATTTTGGCTGAGCGGGACGCCGGCGGCATCTTCATCGGGTTGCCGGTCTCCATGGACGGCACCGAAGGCCCTGCCTGCCAATCAGTTCGCCAATTTGCCGCCAATCTGGCCGAAGAGATTGATCTGCCGATTGCTTTTTGGGACGAGCGGCTGTCCACCTCGGCGATCGAGCGGTTTCTGGTGGATGAAGCGGATATGAGCCGCAAACGCCGGGGCGAGGTAGTGGATAAAATGGCGGCCGCGTATATTCTGCAGGGTGCCTTGGACGCGCTCCGCAACCTGTCGGAAGGCTAAACCGCTTCCTTCAAGTTGATCAGCCGCTCCTTCGGCAGCACGATTGTCACCGTGGTGCCTTCTCCCGGCGCGCTTTTGATCGCCATGGAGCCGTCATAGCCCGTGATCAGACCCTCCGTCAAAGCCAGACCCAGGCCGGAACCTTCCTGGTCCCGGATCATGGACCCGTCCACCTGACCAAATTTCCGGAGCGCCGTCCGGATGCCGTCATCGTCCATGCCGATCCCGGTGTCCGAAATATCGATCTTTAGGTCGCCATTGTCCGTGAGCCCAGCCCTGAGCATGACCAGACCATCCTCATGCGTGAACTTGATGGCGTTGGAAAGAAGATTGATCAGAATCTGTTTCAGCCGGCGCACATCGGCCCGCAGAACCGGTAGACTGTCCGGCAGATGGGTCACCATTTACAGACCGGCTTCCTCGGTCCGGATGGCCATCATTAACTGGACCGATTCCAAGACCTGATGAATGGACACCTCTTCGTCGCGCAGGGTGAACTTGCCGGCCTCAATAGCCGACACATCAAGAATATCGTTAATCAGCTACTGCAGATGCAGGCCCGAAATCCGGATATTGTCCACATAGCCTTCATATTTTTCGTTGCCGATGGGCCCGAACGTGCCTTCCTGCATCACTTCGGAATAAACGAGGATCCCCGTCAACGGCGAACGCGGTTCGTGACTCATATTGGTCAGGAACTTGGTCTTTGTCCGGTTCGCGATCTCCGCTTCCTCGTGCGCCTTGGTGAATTCATCTTCCCGGTTGCGCCGGTCGTTCACATCCGAATGGAAAACCGCCAGCGCCCCGTTCTTCAGTCCCTAGCCGCGCACCATGATCCACCGGTCCCCGCGCCGAGACTCCATGGTTTCCGCCACGCCCGGATCCAAATCAACGGACGACCAATCCCTGATTTTAACGTCGGGATCCGTGATTTCAGCGCACTGGCTACGCAGTTCCATATACTTTTTCCGAGGCATACCGGGCGCCAGATGGGGTCGTATTTCCTCGGGCGCTCCATTGATGATCTGGCTGTTGCAAAACACCAGTTCGTCATTCGCGTTCCACAGAACAAAACCTTCGGCCAGGTTTTCCATGGCCTCGGTGAACTGTTGCCGCAACACCTCCGCCTTCAGCCTTGCGACGACTTCAGCGCTTTCATTCGCCGTCGCGCCGCGATAACCCTGGAACTCTCCGTCCTCGTCTTATAAAGGCTCGGCTGATATTCTAAGGTAGAGCAAATCATCGCCGTCATCGGCGTCATTGCGTTTGCGCCGGAAGCGGAAATCCCGGATCGGCTTTCTCTCTTCGGTAAGTCTTTTGACCTGAGCCCAGCCGTTCTCATCAGGCCATTCGGGCGCAACGCCCCAGAGCTGCTTCCCCAGGAGATCTTCACTTCCGCGCCAAAAATTACCCTCTGGGTCAGAGACAAACCTATACCGCAGCGCCGTATCGGTTTCCCAAAACCGGTCGACGGGGGCCAGGATAATATCCCGGAGCCTTTCCTCACTTTGCTTCAGGGAGGTCTCGATAAATTTACGTTCAGTAATTTCCCGGGTCAGTTCGGCCGTGCATTCACTGACCCGCACCTCCAGTTCATCACGGGCTTTCTCCAAATCCAATTCGGCCTGACGGCGTTTGGTGACATTCCGGATATAGATGGTGAGCGGCGTATCCTCGCCGGACACTTGTGGTTTGATCAGCGTTTCGTAGAAGCGGCCGTCGCGCTCTTCATCTTTCAGCACCGGCGCACCGGTTTCCAGGGCGGCCCGGCAAATATCCCGCAACACCCCGGCGGCGTCGGCGGGAACCATATCGCAGATAGCGACG
>JAYPHU010000002.1:118992-166962 GCA_038127535.1 Rhodospirillaceae bacterium
AATATCCCGCAACACCCCGGCGGCGTCGGCGGGAACCATATCGCAGATAGCGACGCCGGTGAGGTTATCGCTTTCGGTATCGAGGCTTTCGGCGGCATGCCGGTTCGCCTGTAGGATAACGCCGGTCGAATCGGTCACAAAAATACTGTTGGGGCACGCGTCCAGCACCACGTGGACGATGGGGTCAGATGTCCCGTCCATGGTCAATTCGGTCTACGCAGCCATCGATTTAAGTTGCCGGCCATCCATGCCCACTTCTTACTCTCATGCAACATCCCAGGAATTCCGGGAGATTTTAACACTCGTTACGCTCGTAAAGTCCCTCCACTTATATGAGCATACTTGTCCAAATTTAAAGGCATTTCTTGAGTCCATATTCACAATACAGTTCCGCTTGCCCAATTTCAGGCGCGTCCCTATATTGCCGCTTTATGGCCGACAAATCGGTATCCTCTGACTTCCCCCACCGCCATATTCTGGGCATCGAGGGGCTTTCCGAACAAGAGATTATACTACTTCTCGACAAGGCTGAGGAGTATGTGGATCAGAACCGTCGGGCGGATAAGAAGGTCGACACCCTTCGCGGCCGCACTCTCATCAATCTGTTCTTCGAAAATTCCACCCGCACCCTGACCTCTTTCGAGCTTGCCGGCAAACGGCTGAGCGCCGATGTCATCAATATGGCGGTCGCCACAAGCGCGGTGAAGAAGGGTGAGACCCTCATCGACACGGCGATGACGCTCAACGCCATGCATCCGGATATATTGGTTGTCCGGCACGGCGAAAGCGGCGCGACCCGGCTTTTGTCCGAGAAAGTGAACTGCTCGGTGATCAACGCCGGCGACGGCAGCCACGAGCATCCGACACAGGCGCTGCTGGACGCGCTGACCATTCGACGGCGGCGCGGCCGGCTCGAAGGTCTGCTGATCGCCATCTGCGGCGACATCCTGCACAGCCGGGTGGCGCGCTCCAACATTCTGTTGCTGATGACCATGGGCGCCCGGGTCCGGGTCGTCGCGCCGAAGACCCTGCTGCCCAGCGGTATCGAGAAAATGGGGGTCGAGGTCTTCACCGACATGAAAGAAGGCCTGAAAGACTGCGACATCGTCATGATGCTGCGCCTGCAGAACGAGCGGATGGACGGCAACTTCATCCCCTCCATCCGGGAATACTTCCTGTTTTTCGGTCTCGACTACGACAAATTGTCCCAGGCCAAACCTGACGCGCTGATCATGCATCCCGGCCCGGCCAACCGGGGCGTGGAAATCGACTCGGTCGTCGCCGACGATTTCAGCCGCAGCGTCATCCGCGAGCAGGTGGAGATGGGCGTCGCCGTTCGTATGGCTTGCTTGGAGATACTCGCCAAGAATCTCCATAACGAGCAGACGAAGAATCTGTGATGGGGGTGCGGCGATGAACGGTATCTGGACTGCCGCCCGGCCGGAAGCAAATCTGGGCCAGAGAGCGTATGTTAACGCCCGGCTACTGGATCCGGCAACCGGTCTTGACGTGATGGGCGCGGTCCTGACCGACGGCGAGGTGATCGAGGATTTCGGCCCGCACTTGTTTAAGTCCGGCCCGTCCGAAAATATCCCGAGCGTCGATTGCGGCGGCCAGTGTCTGGTGGCTGGCCTGGTCGATATGCGCATGCAAATTCGGGAGCCCGGCCAGGAATACAAAGGCACCATCGAATCCGCCGGCCGCGCCGCCACCGCAGGCGGGGTCACCACCATGGTCTGCCTGCCTAACACCATGCCGGTAATCGAAGACATGCCGGTGGTGGAATTCGTCGCGCGGCGCGCGCGTCTCACCGGACTGACCAAGATTTATCCTTACGCCGCCATTACCCGGGGCCTAGAAGGCAACGATCTGACCGAAATGGGTCTGCTGGCGCAGGCCGGTGCGTTGGGGTTCACCGACGGTGAGAAGGCCATCGCCAACGCCCAGGTGATGCGCCGGGCCCTGACCTACGCCAGCACGTTCGGACTGCTGATCATCCAACACCCGGAAGAACCCAGTCTGGCCGGCGGCGGCATGAACGCCGGCGAGATCGCCACACGGCTGGGCCTGCCCGGCATTCCCCCGGCGGCGGAAACCATCATGGTCGAGCGGGATATCCGGCTGGTGGAAATGACCGGGGGGCGGCTGCATTTTGCCCATGTCTCCACCTCGGAAGCCATCAAGGCGATCCGCAAGGCCAAGGCACGGGGGTTGAACATCACCTGCGACACGGCGCCCCCCTACTTCGCGCTGAATGAGACCTCGGTGGGTGAGTATCGGACCTTCGCCAAGCTTTCCCCACCGCTTCGCAGCGAGAAAGACCGGCTGGCGGTGATTGAGGCGATCAAGGACGGCACCATCGACGCCATCGTCAGCGATCACTCCCCCCATGACGAGGACAGCAAACGGCTGCCCTTCATGCAGGCGGCCTTCGGCGGCGTCGGGCTGCAGACCCTGCTGCCAGTGACCTTGGAGCTATACCACAATGAGCATTTATCCCTTTTGGACGCGCTGAGCCTTGTGACCTACCGCCCGGCGGACCTGCTGGGACTGAAAGCGGGCCGGCTGGCTAAAGGCGAGCCTGCCGACTTCACCGTGTTCGATCCGGAACGGGGCTGGAAGGTCAATGCCGACGAGCTGGTCAGCAAGGCCAAGAACACGCCGTTCGATGGCCGGCCCGTTCAGGGCGTGGTCCTGCGTACGGTCATCGACGGCCGCACCGTCTACCGGCTGGACGCCTAGCAGCAAACCCATGCCGGATTCCTTTACGCAAATTGATCTGATCGCCGCGATCCTGTCCTATTTTTTGGGCTCGATTCCGTTCGGCCTGGTTTTGACCAAGCTGACCGGCGCCGGCGATCTGCGTCAGATCGGCTCCGGCAATATCGGCGCGACCAATGTTTTGCGCACCGGGCGCAAGGGATTGGCCGCAGCCACATTGATCCTGGACGGCGGAAAGGGCGCAGTTGCCGCTCTCATCGCCCATCACACCCAAAGTTTCGAGGTGGCGCTGATCGCCGGGCTGTTCGCGGTCCTGGGCCATAATTTTCCGATCTGGCTGAAGTTCAAGGGCGGCAAAGGCGTGGCGACCAGTCTCGGCGTCCTGCTCGCCATATCCTGGCCCACCGGTCTGTGTGCCTGCGCCACCTGGCTGTTGGTGGCGTGGCTGTTCCGCTATTCATCACTGGCCGCCCTGGTCGGGCTCGCCGTCGCGCCGATCTACGCCTGGTGGCTTGTGGGACCTCAAGAAGCATGGCTGGCGCTGATCCTGGCTGTCCTCATTTTCATCCGCCACCACGCCAATATCCGCCGGCTGATCAACGGTGAAGAAAGCCGGATCGGCGAAAAAAAGTAGCCGCTGACCGCCCGAATCCGGAAAAACAGCCTCTTGTTCCTGCATAGGTAGTGTGAACACCACCTGTAGGGAGACCGGTATGCCATTACCGCGCCTATATGATGACTGACGCCAAACGCGCCCTCGGCGCCACGGAGAAGCTAGACTGGCTGCGGCTGCTGCGGAGCGAGAACGTCGGACCGGTCACCTCCTACAAACTGCTGAAACGGTTTGGCACGGCGACCGCGGCCTTGGATGCCCTGCCGGAACTGGCGAACAAAAGCGGCGCCCGGTCAATCAAGGTAGCCTCCCGCGCCGCGGCCGAGAAGGAACTGCAGGAGATCAACCAAAGAAACGCCCACCTGATCGCCAGAACTGAGCCCGCCTATCCACCCCTTCTCTCGTGCCTGGAAGATGCGCCGCCGCTGATCATCGTCATGGGGCATGCACACTTTTTAAAGAAGAAGACGGTTTCCATCATCGGTACACGAAATGCATCGATCACCGGTGTCCGCCTCGCCCACTCTTTTGCTGCCTCGTTCGGCGAAGCGGGTTTTCTGGTCGCCTCTGGTCTGGCGAGGGGCATTGATACCGTCGCCCATCAAGGCGCACTGGCGACCGGGACGGTGGCCATTGTCGCCGGCGGCGCCGATATCATCTACCCGAGAGAAAACGACGAGCTCTGCGCCCGGATCGTCGATCAGGGCGCCGAGCTTTCGGAAATACCCCTCGGCACAGCCCCCCAAGCCCGGCATTTCCCGCGGCGAAACCGGTAGGTCTTTGCCCTGCCGGGATCGCCGCTTGACCCGCGCGCGAAGGTAACAAACGATCTGATCCGGCAAGGCGCGCATCTAGTCGATTCTGCCGAAGAAATTATTCAGCACTTGAATGACGCCTATCGCTCTCGACTGAGGTAACCAGAACTCCCTGTTATTAAACAACTAATCAACACAGAGCTCTCCGACGACGACGTCCGGGACGCCCGCGAGGCGCTGATAAAATTTTTAAATACGACGCCCGTTACTGTTGACGAAGTCATTCGTCGGTGCCAAATGTCCCCTGCCGCAGTGTCGACGGTGCTCTTGCAACTGGAATTAGCAAACAGGTTGGAACGTCACCCCGGCGGCAAAGTTTCTTTGATTGGCGAAGTGTAGAAGCAAAAAGAAAAGTCATGACCGACGTTGTCGTCGTCGAATCGCCGGCTAAGGCGAAAACTATTAATAAGTATTTGGGCAGCCAATATACGGTCCTGGCCAGCTATGGTCATATCCGCGACTTGCCGTCCAAAAACGGTTCCGTGCGCCCGGAGGATGACTTCGAGATGGAGTGGGAGGTCGACTCCCGTTCGCAAAAGTACATCAAGGACATCGCCGAGGCGGTTAAGAAAGCCGATCACCTCTATCTCGCGACCGACCCCGACCGGGAAGGCGAGGCAATCTCCTGGCATGTCCAACAGGTTCTCCAAGAGAAGAAGCTTCTCGCCAATGTGGACGTCAAACGGGTGGTCTTTAACGAGATCACCAAGAACGCCATCCTGGACGCCTTCGATCACCCCCGTGATGTGGACAATGAACTGGTCGACGCCTATATGGCGCGCCGCGCTCTCGACTATCTGGTGGGCTTCACCCTGTCACCGGTTCTCTGGCGCAAACTGCCAGGCAGCAAATCCGCGGGCCGGGTGCAGTCGGTGGCGCTGCGGCTCATCTGCGAGCGTGAAACGGAGATCGAGAATTTCATCTCCGAGGAATATTGGTCGATCAAAGCGCTTTTCAACACAGCCGCCGGTCAGGCCGTTCAAGCGCAACTCACTCATCTTGACGGCGAGAAATTGGGCAAGATGGCAATCCGTACGGAAGAGGCCGCCAAGGCCGCCGTCGCCACGATCGAAGGCGCGAACTTCGGTGTCTCCAAGATTGAGCGCAAACAATCCCGGCGCAATCCGCCGCCGCCCTTCACCACTTCGACCCTGCAGCAGGAAGCCGCACGCAAGCTTTACTTCAGCGCCAAGCGCACCATGCAGATCGCGCAGAAACTCTATGAAGGGATCAACTTGGACGGCGAAACGGTCGGCCTGATCACCTATATGCGGACCGACGGTGTTTCCATGGCCAATGAGGCGATCGATGCCTGCCGCGCCCATATCGGGCTGCGCTACGGCTCGCATTATCTGCCGGGCTCGCCGCACGTTTACAAAAGCAAGGCGAAGAACGCCCAGGAGGCCCATGAAGCCATTCGCCCTACCGATATCAGCCGGCTGCCCTCCAGCCTGTCGATACTGGATGACGATCAGCGCAAGCTTTATCAGCTGATCTGGAATCGGACGGTGGCCAGCCAAATGGAATCGGCGGTCCTGGACCAAGTGGCCGTGGACCTGCGTCCGGCCGGCAGCGGCCCGTCGGATAATGCGGTGACCCTGCGCGCGACCGGCTCGGTCATCGCTTTTGACGGTTTCTTTGCTGTCTATCAGGAAGGCCGCGACGATCAGGACGATGACGATAAGGACCGCATCCTGCCCGACATGAAGGAAGGCGAGGCGCTGAACCGTGCGGGCGTCACGCCCGAGCAGCACTTTACCCAGCCGCCGCCCCGCTTCTCCGAAGCGAGCCTGGTGAAACGTCTGGAAGAACTGGGCATCGGCCGGCCCTCGACCTATGCCTCAATCCTGTCCGTTTTGCAGGAACGCAATTACGTCCATATCGACAAACGCCGGTTCATCCCGGAAGACCGGGGCCGGCTAGTCACCGCTTTCCTGTCGAGCTTCTTCACCAAGTATGTGGAGTATGACTTCACCGCCGAGCTAGAAGAAAAACTGGACGATATTTCCGGCGGCCGCACTGAGTGGAAGGCTGTTTTGCGCGAGTTCTGGACCAATTTCAGCGAAGCCGTCGACGGCACCGCCGATCTTCGCGTCCGCCAGGTGCTGGATGCGCTGAACGATTTGCTGGGTCCGCACTTCTTCCGGGCCAGCGGCGACGAAGACCCGCGCAAATGCCCCAACTGCGATGATGGCCAGCTGTCGCTTAAACTGGGGCGCTATGGCGCATTTATCGGCTGCTCCAACTACCCGGATTGCAAACACACCCGTCCGCTGGCAGTGCCCAACGGAGACGACCCGACGACGGGCCTCGCCGATAACGGCCCGAAGGAGCTGGGCCTAGACCCGCAGACCGGCTTCCAGGTGACCCTGCGGCGCGGGCCCTATGGCTTCTACGTTCAATTGGGCGAGCCGGAAGGCAAAAAGAAGCCCAAGCGGATGACCATCACCAAGGATATGAACCCGGGTGAGATTGATCTTCATATGGCGCTGGGCCTACTGTCTCTGCCCCGCGACATTGGTCCCGACCCGGAAACGGGCGAAATGATACAGGCCGGCATTGGCCGCTTTGGTCCCTATATCAAACGAGGCGGCACCTATGTCTCCCTGAAAGAAGACGATGTCCTGACCATTCAGCACAACCGCGCCGTGGCCCTGATGACGGATGCGCCTAAGCGCCCCGCCCCGGTGGAGATCGGTGTGCATCCAAGCGACAAGAAGCCGATCACGCTGCGTCATGGGCGGTTCGGCCCGTTTGTCCAGCACGGCTCGGTCCGCGCGACCCTGCCCAAGGACAAGAAAGATGAGACGCCGAGCCTGGAACTGGCGGTCGAACTTCTCACCGCCAAAGCGGGCAAAAAGAAAGCCGCCTCCAAAAAACGGTCGAGCAAAAAGAAAACGCCCGGTAAGAAAAAGTCAGCGGCCAAGAAGAAGTCTGCTGTCAAGAAGTCGGCTGCCGCGGCCTCCAGTTCGGACTGACTCCCCTCTTGGCGAAGACCAAACCCCCGGCATCGGGCTTTCCCGACCCTCAGGAACTTCTCGGATTTATCGGACGCCACCCCACGGGCGTGGGCCGCCGAGAAATCGCGCGCGCATTCAATGTCGGCGCAAAGCAGCGCAATCATCTGAAAGCCGTGCTCCACGACATGGAAGACGAGGGTCTTATCGCCCGCAATCGGGGCGCCCGCTATGTGAAATCAGGTGTTCTGCCGGCGGTCGCGGTGGTGGACGTTACCGGGGTCGACTCCGATGGCGAGGCCACGGCGCGGCCTGCCAATTGGCGGGAAGGTCGGGACCCGCCTGTGATCCTGATTAAACGGGGCGGCCGGAACTTCAGCGCGCCCGGCGCGGGCGACCGGATATTGGCGCGACTCACCCGGCTGGACGATCACACCTACCAAGCCACTATAATCCGCAAACTGGACGCGGCGCCGAAAGCCATCCTGGGGGTGTTTGATCACGATAACCGGCTCCATCCGGTAATGAAGGGTCAGCGCTGCGACTACGAGGTGCCGCCCAATCAAACCATGGGTGCGGAACCCGGCGAGCTAGTCTCGGCGGAGTTGATGTCCCGCCGGCGCTATGGATTGGCTCAGGCAAAGATCGTCGAACGATTGGGCGATGTGGATGGCCCCAACGCCTTCAGCAAGATCGCCATTCATCTGCAGGGCATTCCCGAACTGTTTTCGGAAGACGCCCTCCGCGACGCCGAAGCGGCCACGGCTGCTCCATTGGGTGAGCGAACCGATCTTCGCGACGTCCCGCTGGTGACCATCGACGGCGAGGATGCGCGGGATTTCGATGACGCGGTATTTGCCGAGCGCAGTGAGGCGGACGAATCGGGTGAAGCCTGTCACTGGCATGTCATCGTCGCCATCGCCGATGTCGCCTGGTATGTCCGACCCGGGAGCGCCCTGGACCGGGACGCCAGGGATCGGGGCAATTCCGTCTATTTCCCGGACCGAGTCGTGCCGATGCTGCCGGAGGCCCTCTCCAACGGCTGGTGCTCGCTGAAACCCCATGAAGACCGCCCCTGTCTGGCGATCCATATGTGGATCACCGAGGACGGGCGGGTGATTTCCCACCGGTTTATCCGCGGTCTCATGCGCTCCGCCGCCCGGCTGACCTATACGCAGATTCAGGCGGCGCGGGTCGACAATGTACCGGCCGAGCTGGAACCGCTGATGGAAACGGTCGTCTCGCCGCTGTTCGGCGCCTATGAAAGCCTGCTGATTGCGCGGCACGACCGGGAGCCGCTTGAGCTGAACGCCACCGAGGCCAAGGTGATCATCGACCGGGAGACCCGCGCTGTCACCGGTATCGGTGTGCGCGAGCAGTTGGACAGCCACCAGCTCATAGAAGAGTTCATGATCGCGGCCAATGTGGCCGCCGCCACGTCCCTGGAAAAAACCGGCCTGCCGTTTCTCTACCGGGTCCATGACGAGCCCGCCGAAGACCGGCTTGCAGCATTCCGGGAATTTGCCGACAGTCTGGGTTTGAAGTTTCCTAAGGGTCAGGTGCTGACGCCGGGCGGGTTCAACCGGTTTATCCGGCGCGCCAAGGATACAGGGCTCGGCCCGGTGATCAGCCAGGCTGTGTTGCGCTCTCAATCCCAGGCTGTCTACGCGCCGTCCAACGATGGGCATTTCGGACTGGCGCTGCGCCGCTATTGCCACTTCACCTCGCCCATTCGCCGCTATGCCGATCTGGTGGTGCACCGGGCATTGATCCAGTCCCTCAAACTGGGCGACGGCGGATTTGTTGAAGAGGCGGAAACCATCGGCGCGCTGGGCGAGCATGTTTCTTCCACGGAACGGCGGGCGGCGGCGGCCGAACGGGAAACAGTGGACCGGTTCGTTGCCGAATTCTTCAAAAATCGCGTCGGTGACCATATGCAGGGTATTGTCTCGGGCGTCGCCAAGTTCGGCTTGTTTGTCACCCTGGAAGGCACAGCGTCGGAGGGTTTAGTGCCGCTACGTAGCCTGCCCGACGACCGCTACCAATTTGATGAAAAACGTCGGTTGATTTCAGGCAGGCGTTCCGGATTACGATTCGGGATGGGCGACGCGCTCGAGGTGATTATCCGAGAGTCCAATCCGATTAGCGGCTCGCTCCTGCTGGATGTGGCGGGAGATGCCGGCCAAAAGGCCCCACGCAAAGGCGGTGGTAAAAATAAACGCAGACGCAAAAAATGATCTATTTTTGAACCGGCGACCGGGATAAGATTGGTGTCAAACGCGCGGCAGAGCCGTGAACGAGAATAACCAGGACGTTGGACCTTGTTAACCACTGTTAATGTCATCGCACGTGGAAGACGCGCCTCAAAGCACGCTTCCTGGTTGGCTGTTATACTCCTGACTTTGGCGCTAACGGCCTGCGTGACCCATTCGCCCCGATCGGCGGATGGGGCATTTCCAAGTGAGTTGACGGCCACCACTCTTGCATCCGGATTTGAGCAGATCGCCGACCGCTATATCGTACCGATCCCGGTCAGCCGTCTCGCCATCGAGGGCATGCGTGGGCTGGACACAATCGACGAGACGGTCACCGTCGAGCACAGGGACGGTCAGGTCAGCTTCAGTGCAGCCAACATCTCCGCCCGGTCATTTCCCGCGCCGGACACGGAACGCAGTGAGGACTGGGGCCGGTTGGCGACGGCTGTATTGCTTTACGCCCGCCAAAGTTCCGACAAATTTTTGCAGGCCTCGTCGGAAGACCTGATCGAAGCCGTGTTCGACGGTTCGTTGTCTGTCACTGATCCTTATTCACGCTACGCCGGCGCCGGCGCAGCTCAGGAAAATCGGGCGAAGAGGTCCGGGTTCGGCGGAATCGGCATCCGCATAAAAGTTCTTCCCGAAGGCGCCCGCATCACCGAGCTTTTCGAGGACTCTCCGGCGATCTTGGCCGGATTGCAGGCTGACGATATCGTGGCGCGGGTGAATGGGATCGGCCTCGCGGGTAAGACGCGAACGGAAATTCGGGAGCTTGTCCGGGGCGGAATCGGCACGATCGCCGACCTTGTCGTTCTTCGGAATGGTTCGGAGACACACGCCTATTCGGTCAAGCGGGAGAAAGTGGTTGCGCCGACGGTGAAGCTCGTTGTCGAGGACAATATTATAATTGTCCGAATCACGGGTTTTAACGTCCGCACCTCCCAGCGGCTAGCCCGTAAAATTATCAAGGCCCGGGCCGAACTGGGCCGTAACGCCAAAGGCGTGATATTGGACCTTCGCGGCAATCCCGGCGGCATTCTGGATCAAGCTGTCAAAGTCGCCGACCTGTTTCTGGTGAAAGGCAAAATTCTGTCGACCAAAGGACGTCATCCGTCCAGCCTTCATGAATATGAAGCCGGTGCGAACGATATCGCCGCCGGCTTGCCCATGGCGGTGCTGATCAATGGCCGCTCCGCCTCGGCCGCCGAAATTGTCGCCGCCGCCCTGCAGGACAATGAGCGCGCCGTGGTGATTGGTTCCGCGTCGTTCGGCAAAGGGTCCGTGCAGTCTGTGGGCCAACTTCCAAATGACGGCGAACTGACCCTGACCTGGTCCCGCTTTGTGACCCCGTCGGGTTATATTCTCCACGGACTTGGCGTCCCGCCCCTTGTTTGCACCAGTCCGGATACCGGCAACGCCTCGGCACTGATCGCCAGGGCGCTGGCCGACTCGGACAGATTGAACCAAACCCTGGACGCCTGGCACACGGTGAAGCCGGATGACAATCGTTCCCGGGATGCACTCCGCAATGTGTGCCTGGCCTCAAACAAACGGCCGCAGGTGGATATCGAGATCGCCGATACCCTGCTTTCGGACAAGGCGCTCTATCATCGGGTTTTGACCCTTTCGCCATCCATGGCGTCCGCGGCCAAACCGGGCTTATAGGCGAAATCGGCAATTCACTTGACAGAAGCGGCCACAACGCTATCTTGCCCGCCCGAATGAACGTAAATGAACAGATTTAAGAGTGGAGCCTGAAAATGGCGAAACCGGCAACGATTTTGGTGAAACTGGTCAGCACCGCTGACACCGGCTTCTATTATGTGACCAAGAAGAACCCGCGCAACCAGACCGAAAAGCTGGAATTCCGGAAGTATGATCCGGTTGCCCGCAAGCACGTGCTCTTCAAGGAAGGCAAAATCAAATAGATTTGCCGCACGCGGGCTTTAGCCCAAGACATTCAAGTCGCCCAACGGGCGACTTGTTGCATTGCAGATTTATCTTAGCCGGATTTAGGCCAAAAAGCCGGACACAGTCTCCAGGAAGATCGGCACGGAAATCGGCTTGGCGATATAACCATCGCAGCCGCCCCCCATAATCTTTTCTTCATCGCCCTTCATGGCGAACGCGGTCACGGCGATCACCGGAATGGATTTCAGCTCCTCCCGCTCTTTGATCTGCCGGGTGATTTCCAGACCCGAAATCTTCGGCAGTTGAATATCCATGAGGATCAGATCGGGGTGATGTTGTTCAGTCAGCGCCACCGCCTCGCGGCCATCTTTTGTTTGGAGCGTGTTATAGCCGTGCGCCTGCAATAGGTCGCTGAAAAGCTTCATGTTGAGCTCGTTGTCTTCGACGATCAAAATCGTGTTACCCATAAGTTGATCATACTCCATGCGACAAGGGTATTGGCAAACATTCCCGGACGGGTCACCCGCCGACCGGCTTCTTATAGATTTGGTGTCTATACGGGTAATTCTAGGAAAAAATTATGAAAAACCGTGACAATCTGAGGTGAATTCATCCCCGGACGTCTTCAACCATCTCTTCCAAAGTTTCAACATCGCAAATCACCAGGGAATCCTTCTCCGGTCTCACGATTCCCTTCTTTGTGAGATCGCTGAGTACCCTTGCCACGGTTTCCCGGGTCGTGCTGGCGCGGCTCGCCATATCGCTTTGAACGGGGATAGGCTTCAAAATGGCCATGTTATCGTCACTTGAGACCGCGCGAGCCTGAGGCAATAGTTCGCCATGAACCCTGTTATTCGCGCCAAAAGTGCTGAGATCGATAATTCTCGCCGTTGAGGTGCAAATGATGCCCGCCATATTGCGCATCACTTTGAGCGCCACCTGCGGGTGTTTCTCCAAAACCCGGATAAAACATTCCCCGGAAATCTCGGCGATATCGGAATCCTCGACCGCCAGCACCCTGGTCGAGCGCGGCTTACCATAAAGCGCCGCCAGCTCGCCGAAATATGAACCGGAGAGCAAATCCTCCAACGCCACCTCCTTGCCAGAGAGGATAAAACTCACAACATGGACCGGTCCGCGGGTAATAAAGTAAACGTCTCGGGTCTATTCCTGCTGATCGATGATCTGCTCGTCGGGCGAAAAGCGCTTACATCGGCACGATATTTCAAAGTCGCGCCGTTCTTCTGGCGTCAAATCAGCAAGAATGCTGATATTCTCCAAATCGTGTACCTGAGGCGTACTCACCCCAACCTTCCCTCACCCCTAATTTTGCCGGAGGAATCGGTTCCGGTACAGAATCTAGCATATCTGATTACGATACAAACCTTTGTATTTGTGCGTATTTTCCGTGCAGTCGCTGCCGGTGCGCTCTTGCAGAGAGATTCAGCCCCCAGTATTGTTTGGCACGCTATAAACAAAATCCGGCTCTCATGTCCGAAAACACCAATTCAACACACGCGCCGCCGAGCATCGCCGCCGTCATCCCCTGCTATAAGGAGAAAGACAGGATCGGGGCGGTGCTGGACAAATTTAACGGCCAGGTCGCGCATATCATCGTGGTCGACGACGCCTGCCCGGAAGGAACCGGTGCGTTTGTGCGTGAAAACCACGACGACCTGCGCATCCATGTGGTGTTTCACGACACCAACCAGGGGGTCGGCGGCGCCACCATGACAGGCTACGCCAAGGCCTTGGAACTGGGCGCTGATATCATCGTCAAGGTGGACGGCGACGGGCAAATGGATCCGGCCAAGATCGAGTCTCTCATTCGTCCCATCGTGGCCGGGCGCGCAGATTATGCGAAGGGCAACCGGTTCTATAACCTGGACGGTATCTCGGCCATGCCGCTGACCCGGCTTATCGGCAATCTGGTCCTGTCCTTCGCCTCAAAAATGTCCAGCGGATACTGGAAAATTTTTGATCCGACCAACGGCTTTACCGCGATCCATGCTCGGGTCGCCCGATTGCTCCCCGTCGACCGCATCGCCAAGGGATATTTTTTTGAATCGGATATCCTGTTTCATCTGGGCGTCCTCCGGGCCGTGGTCATGGACGTCCCCATCGAGGCCATCTACGGCGATGAGAAAAGCCATCTGAGCATCCCAAAGATTTTGTTCCCGTTTATCTGGAAACATACCGGCAATTTGGTTCGCCGCATTTTTTATGGGTATTTTCTGAGGGATTTCAGCGCCGCGTCGGTGGAGCTGATCATTGGCCTGATCCTCAGCGGTTTTGGCGCCATCTATGGCGTGATCCACTGGTACGAGAGCGTCACGATTGGTGTTCCCGCTGCCACGGGCGTTATCATCCTGGCGGCGCTGCCTGTCCTGGTGGGGAGCTTTCTGCTCATCAGCTTCATCAACTACGATGTCCAGAATCAGCCCGAGACGCCCCTGCATATAAGCCTTTAGTTCTCTGCCTGTTGGCTCCGAATCCAGGCGGATTCATGATCTTGTACACCAGGAATCCGGCCTATCGGCCACTTATAAGCCACTGAGGACGTTCGTTATGGCCCCGCGAACCTTATTCGCCGCCCTATTTGCCGCTTTGTTGACTACCGTTCCTCTCTCCGATGTCCGGGCCGGAGACGGTATATTGACCGCCAACGCCTATCGTCCGTTCCATGGAGAAAATACCGTCAGCGTTAAAGCCTGGGACAATTCCGATCAGAATTTGGCCATCGCGCAGGAAATCGAAGCGCGGCTAGAAGCTATGGGCTATGTGGTCAGCGATAAGGCGAATATCGCATTATTTCTTGAAATCAACCCCTTGACAGGCACCTGGACGGATGGCCAACGCCGCCACCTACTTGAGCTTGAAGGACATGGAGGCCGGGAAGGCGGTGAAAATGCACGTGTCCGTCTGAACCTCTTCTCAAGTGAAAGCGGCGGGGTCCTGAATACGGGGCGACCTGGTCAGCCCAACACGGTGTCCCGCTATCTACTGGAATTTATGTTGGATCCGAAACTAGGCCCGAGGCTGAGGGAGGGCCAGGTCGCCGTGGAATATACCGGTGGCGACCCGACCGCGCTCTTGAAGCGGATGGTGCCCGAGATGTTACCCCATCTGGCGAAGACAGTGCGCGGACGCAGGATCAGCCTGCCTTAGGCTGATGAAATTGTTGATTTAAGGGTGTCATCCCGCCGGAATCTCAGTATAAACGCCCCGTTTGCGAACCATTTGAGCTTAGCTTCACATCTGGCCGATCAGATCAACCGGCCGCCGGAATTGACGACGAGACTTTTTTGATGAACACCAAAGCCCACAAAGCCCTGTTGCCGGCGGGTATTGCCGATGTTTTGCCGCCCGATGCCGAATTCGAGGCCGGCATAACCGAGGCTATCATGGCTCATTTCGCCCGGCATGGCTTTGAGCGGGTGAAACCGCCGCTCCTCGAGTTCGAGGAAAACCTGATTGGCGGTAGCGGTGCGGCAACCGCCTCTCAGACGTTCAGATTAATGGATCCGATTTCTCAACGGATGATGGGACTCCGGGCGGACATGACCTTGCAGATCGCCCGGATCGCCGCAACCCGCCTGTCGGATGTGCCGCGCCCGTTGCGCCTTGGCTATGCCGGCCAGGTACTCAGGGTGCGCGGCTCGGCGCTTCGCCCGGAACGCCAGTTCGGCCAAACAGGGATTGAGCTGATTGGCTCATCCTCACCGGCCGCGGACGCGGAGGTCATTCTTTTAGCGATCCAAGGACTGGAAGCCAGGGGCATCACGGGGCTCTCAGTGGATTTGGGACTGCCAACATTGGTGCCCATACTCTGCGCCCAGCACAATCTGGACCTGGGCGCCATCGGCGAGGAATTGAGGGGTGCGCTGAACCAGAAGGATACGGCCGAGATCAAAACGCTGCTTGGCGACAAGGCCGCGGATTTTACCGCGCTCATCGACGCCGTGGGCCCGGCGGATAAAGCCTTGTCGGAACTGCGCGCCATCGGCATGTCAGGCGATGCGGAAAGTGCATTGGCCAATTTGGAAACGGTGATTTCAATCCTGCGGTCAAAAATGCCGGACATCCGGCTGACCGTCGATCCGGTCGAACTTCGCGGATACGAATACCATACGGGTCTCACCTTTACACTGTTCGCCCGAGATATTATCGGCGAGCTGGGCCGGGGTGGCCGGTATCGGACGGGGCCGGATAACGGCCGGCCGAAAGAAGATGCCACGGGTATTACCTTATTCGTCGATTCAATTCTAAACGCCGCGCCGGCCGCACATGCTGCAAAACGGGTGTGTGTGCCTATGGAGACCGGCAATGACGCGCTGATGGCTCTGCATGCGAACGGATGGATTACGGTGAACTCCCTGGGACATGGGCCGGATTTGGCCGAGGAAGCCGGGCGGCTCAACTGCACCCATGTCCTGGTGGACGGCGCACCGAAGGAAATTTGAACCAACCAGATGATTTGAAGTGAGTGAGATAAATGGCGAACGTAGTGGTCGTCGGCTCCCAATGGGGCGACGAGGGAAAAGGCAAAATTGTGGACTGGCTGTCGGAACGGGCGGATGTGGTCGTCCGGTTTCAGGGCGGACACAATGCCGGTCACACGCTGGTCATCGACAATGTGACCTACAAGCTGAGCCTTCTGCCCTCGGGTATTGTCCGGCCGGGCAAACTGTCGGTGATCGGCAACGGCGTGGTCATCGACCCGAGGGCGCTATTGAAGGAAATCGACACCATCCGCGAATTGGGCGTCGCCGTGTCGCCGGAGAATTTGGTCGTCGCCGAGAACGCTTCGCTGATCCTGCCGCTTCACAAAGGCCTGGATCAAGCTCGGGAAGAGGCCCTGGGGCGCGCCAAGATCGGCACCACGGGTCGGGGCATCGGCCCGGCGTATGAAGATAAGGTCGGACGCCGCGCTATCCGGGTCGGCGATTTGGCAGATCGGGAGCTCCTGGAACAACGGGTTGATCAGCTGCTGTTGCATCACAATGCTCTGCTCCGGGGCCTTGGCTCCACCGAGGTGGATCGGGGCGAGGTGATCGATCAACTATTGGAGATTGCGCCGAAACTGCTGCCCTATTCGGCCACCGTCTGGCGCAAATTGGATGAAGTCCGCCGCCAGGGTAAACGCATCCTTTTTGAGGGCGCTCAAGGCACCATGCTCGACAACGACCACGGTACCTACCCGTATGTCACCTCTTCCAACACGGTCGCGGGCCAGGCTGCCGTCGGCTCCGGGCAGGGACCGAAAGTAGCGGACTATGTGCTGGGCATCACCAAGGCTTATACCACGCGCGTGGGTTCCGGCCCCTTTCCGACGGAGCTCGAGGACGAGATCGGACAGCTTTTGGGCGAGCGCGGCCACGAATTCGGCACGGTTACAGGGCGCAAGCGCCGCTGCGGTTGGTTTGACGCCGTTTTGGTGCGCCAGGCGGTCAAAGTGGGCGGAATCAGCGGTATTGCCCTGACCAAGTTAGATGTCCTGGACGGAATGGAGTCGCTGAACGTCTGCATTGGCTACGAAATCGACGGCGAAACCTACGACTATCTACCGGCTTCCGCGACGGCTCAGGCCAAGGTCACGCCCATTTACGAGACTCTGGGCGGCTGGGACGAAAGCACCCGAGGCGCCAGGAGCTGGGCCGAGTTGCCGGCCACGGCGGTGAAGTATATCCGCCGTGTCGAGGAACTGATCGAAGCTCCGGTCGCCCTCCTTTCGACCAGTCCTGAGCGGGATGACACGATCCTGGTCCGGGATCCGTTCGCCGATTAACGCCAATCGGACGGTTATCCGATAGTTAAGGTCTTAATCTGTATTATTTCTTGGACCTCGCCGTATAACGGGGTAGAGTAGTTATTCGGGCCGCCGGGTGACCGGCCGGCCCGTGGGATAACGCTGCAGAATCGGACTCCCATGGCGGAAGCACCGCTTGAAGATGAAGTTGACGTGGCGCCACCGCCGGGTGACGCCGCCCCAGAACAGGAACAAGAACAGGAGGCCGAGCCCGAACCCGTCGTCGGAGCCGTAGCCGATCTGGAACCCGACGGCGAGATGGAAGAGCTCCTGCCCGAGGAAAACCCGACCATGTCAGCCGGGCTCCTGCTGGATTTGGACGCGCCGGAGGAGGTGGATGACGCGCCGCCGGTCACGCTCCGTCAGCGCTATGACATTTTTCCGTCCAAAGCCCTGCCGGAACTTGATTCACCCTCAGCGAAAGCCTTCGAAGTCATCGACAGCCAAAATCCAGGCGTCAAAATATTTGCCCTCATTTGCACGCCGGACCTGCCGGTGCGCGCTATGGAACTGGACGAAATCACGAACAGTGAAGTTCCCGGCTGCATGCACCTAATCGACCACGGTACGGTGTATTGGCCCAGCCTGGAACAAAAGGCCCTGGCCCTGATCTATCAAAAACCCTTAGGCGGACGGTTAACCGATGTATTTGCCGGCGAAACCTCGGACTACCGCAGGGTCGACTACATCCGGCTAAGTCTCGACACCATCCTTCTGGCGGTCAGCAATCTGAATTTCCGCAATCTGACTCACCGGGCGATCCGGCATGACAATCTGTTTTTCACGACGGAGAAACGGGATGAAATGGTATTGGGTGATTTCGTTTCCGCCCCCGCCGGTTTTGACCAGCCGGTAGCCTATGAGACGATTGAACGGAGCATGGCCGATGACGGCGGCCGGGGCACAGGCGAAGTCTCCGACGACATGTACGCCCTTGGCGTCACGTTGGCCTTTCTCTGCCAGAAAGGACTGCCCTTTCTAGGGAAATCTAAGGAAGCGTTGATCATCTCCAAGATCGTCGACACCTCCTTTCAAGCGCTGGTCGGCAGCAATCTGTACACGGCCACCATGCTCGATCTGATCCGAGGGCTATTGAACGACGATCCCGATGAAAGATGGGGACTGGATGAGGTGGAACTGTGGGCCAGCGGCCGCCGGGTCCCGCCGACCCAGTCTTCGGGTCAAAAGAAGTCACAACGTCCGCTGATGTTCGGTGATTTTGGCCATGTCAGTCCGCGGACGCTCGCCTATTCCATGGCGCGCCGCCCGGAATCGGCGATCAAAATGATCCGGGACGGGACGATTGAACAATGGGTATCCATGGGCCTGACCAACAAGGACATGGCCGCCGCTATCGCGGCCCGGCTTGAGGCGACTGGCGACCCGGACGAGAAAAATCCGGATAAAGAGCACATGCTGCTCACCCGTATTTTGATGATCATGGATCCCATCGCCCCAATTCGCTACAAGGGAGTGTCTTATATGCCGGATGCGTTCGGCACCGCCCTGGCGATTGAGCGGCTGCGTGGCAGCAATGTGCGAATTCTGGCGGAATCCATTATTAAGAATGTGCCGCAGGCCTGGTTTAAAGCCTCTGCGGTTTCGCAAGAATCAGTGTTCATCGAGAATGACGCCTATATCAAGATCAAGGGCTATCTGCAAAAGGCCGGCCCCGGATTTGGCGTTGAACGCTGCCTCTATGAACTAAATGACGGCCTCACCTGCCAAAGCCCGCTGGTGAAAAACGAATATGTCCTGAAAATCGAGGACATGCTGCCGGCCCTGAATTCGGCCGAAAAGCGCGTTGATACGAAAACCCCGCCCATTGACCGGCATATCGCGGCATTCATCGCCGCCCGCATCGGGGGCAGCATCGAATCCATGTTGAACGGGCTCAATGACCCGGACGACGCACTCAAGGTTATGGCGATCCTCAAATTGCTAGCGGAACTGCAGGTCCGATTTGGCCCGGAAAGCCTGCTCGGGCTGGCCCGTTGGATCGGCGGCCAAGTCGGACCGGTGATCAAACTCTATCACAGCCGCATCACCCGCAAGGCGATTGAATCGGCGGTGCCCGACCTGGTCCGAAGCGGCCAATTGCCGGCGCTGATCGAGCTTCTCGACGATCCGGAGGCGCGTCTGATCGATCAGCAAGGCTATGCCATGGCGGTCGCCCAATTCGAATTGGCGGAAGATGAAATCCAGAAAATTCATGAGGATATGGGACCCGTTTCCACCAAAACAGACCGCACCGCCAAGCAAGTCGCAGCGGTCACCTCGATCACCATCATGACATTCGTCATCGCATTGTTGATTATTTCGGGCTGAGGGCGGCATGGAATTCAGAAAAAGTTCAATGGCGATAACCTGGTGGGCGTTACTGATCGCCGGCGCCCTGTTTATCTTTACGGGCATGGTGCTGCTGCTTGTGTGCGGGTTGATTCCCGGCATCGTCGCCTACCTTATCGATCGCTCCCCGAAGAAATACGCCACATTCTGTGTCGGCGGTATGAACTTGGCCGGCATCTGCCCCGCGGCGCTGAAACTCTGGAACGGCGACAACAATGTGGCCCAAGCGTTTGCCATCCTCACCAGCCCGTTTGAACTGATTATCATATTTTCCGCCGCGTCCTTCGGCTGGCTGATTTATTTCTTCGTGCCGCCCATCGTCGTTGCGCTGCTCACTGTGATCGCGCAGCATCGGATTGCTCAGTTGCGGGAAGAGCAAAAGGTCCTCATCAAGGACTGGGGCGATGGCATCGCGGTCAGGCCGGAGGCCATGGATTTAGCCCGCGCGGAGCAGGAAGCCGCCGCCGCACCGCCGCCGCCCGATGACACAGACAAGCAGGGAGATATGGACTCAGAGCCGAGTGGCGAAGAGGCCTCTGCCGACGCCGAAAGCAAAGTGCCGCCACCGGGCGAACCAGCGCCCGAACAGGACAAGGCCAGCGCCGCTTAAATTCCCCAAAGCCCCCCGAAGGGGCGTTAGTGCTGAGATCAGTCGAGAGACATTATCCAATGCGTTGTTCCAACGCAGCGTTACGCATGGATTTCTGTAGCTTCTCAAAGGCGCGCACTTCGATCTGACGAACGCGCTCCCGCGAGATCCCGAATTTCTGGCTGAGGATTTCCAACGTCGCCGGCGAGTCCTTCAAACGGCGTTCCACCAGGATATGACGTTCCCGCTCCGTCAAGCCTTCCATGGCATGGGCCAGCAGGATACGGCGGTTGTCCAGCTCCTCGGACCTGGCCATTTGATCCTCCTGGGATACCTGGTCATCGGTCAGCCAATCCAGCCACTCGCCCTCGCCTTCCTCGCGCACAGGCGCGTTCAAGGAACTGTCGTGCTTGGCCATCCGGCGGGTCATGGAGACAGCTTCTTTTTCGGAGACATTGAGGCGCTCGGCGTTCTGGGAGACCTGTTCCGGCAGGAGATCGCCATCGTCGATCGCCTTCATTTCGTTCTTGAGCTTGCGCAGGTTGAAGAACAGTTTCTTATGGGCCGCCGTGGTGCCCATCTTCACCAGCGACCAGGAGTTCAGGATGTATCCCTGGATGGCGGCGCGGATCTACCAAATGGCGTAAAAGGCGAGGCGGAGGCCTTTGTCCGGATCAAAGCGCTTCATCGCCTGCATCATGCCGACATTGCCTTCGGAAATCAGCTCACCGACGGGCAGTCCGTAGTCGCGGTAACCCATGGCGATCTTGGCAACGAGACGCAGGTGGCTGTTGACCATCGCATGAGCAGCTTCATGGTCTTCCTTCTTGATCCAACGGTTCGCCAGGTCCACTTCTTCCTCCTGCTCCAGCATAGGGAACTTGCGGATTTTCTGCAGATACCGGGAAAGGTTCGCTTTGGGGGTCAGGGAAATGTTGATCGTTTGAACAGCCATCGCTGTGTTTCACTCCGGTGTTGTGACCCTGGGGGTCGGTTCGTCGGGGTTGTTTTTCGATGACATGATCATCAATCCGAAGACCGCTTCCGTTCAATGAATGGACTGTTTAACTGTGTAAGCGAATGTAAGAATCGAAAATTTTTGCGTTACAACAGCGTTTGTATGTCGGCGGGCAATTTACTCTGGAATTGAAGCCGCTCTCCACTGGCAGGGTGGGTAAATCCGATCAGGTAAGCATGCAACGCCTGACGGCCCAATACCGCCACGCTTTCGGCAAATTCCTCGGGTGCCTTTTTCAACCGCTTGGCGTCGCCGCCGCCATAGAGCGGATCACCCACAACCGGATGGCCGCGTGACGCCAGATGGACTCTAATTTGATGGGTCCGGCCGGTCTCCAGCCGGCATTCAACGAGGGTCGCCGCCGAGCCCAATTTCCTCAGAGTTGAATAGTGGGTGATCGCTCTCTTACCCCCACGGGAGACCACGGCCATCTTCTTCCGGTTGCGGGGATTGCGCCCGATATTGCCGGTGATCGTATCCGCTTTGGGAGACGGCGTTCCCCAGACCACAGCCTGATAGGCGCGATCCAAACTATGCTCGGCAAACTGAGCGGCTAGACCTTGGTGCGCGGCGTCGTTTTTCGCCGCCACCATCAGCCCGGACGTGTATTTATCGAGCCGGTGAACGATGCCGGGCCGCAATTCTCCGCCGATTCCGGAGAGACTCCCACCGCAATGGGCGATCAGCGCATTGACCAATGTCCGGTCCAGGTTGCCGGGCGCCGGATGCACTACCAGGCCCGCCGGCTTGTTGATGACGATTAAATCATCATCCTCATAAACGACGTCGAGGGCGATTTTCTGACCCGCCGGCCGGGCAGGCTTGGCAGCCGGGATGCGGACAAGAATTTCATCTCCCGGTTTGACCCGGCGTGAGGGCTCGGTTAGTGTCCCGCCGCCGCCGGAAACGCAGCCGGATTCAATGAGGGTCTTTAGGCGGGATCGGGACAGACCATCCACCTGCTCGCCCAGGAATTTGTCCAGGCGGACGCCCTCGTCCCGCTCGGAAACGGTGACGGTAATTTCGCGCTCGGCCGGAGTGTCGGTCATGCGCCAGAGTGGCCCAGGAACATGCAGTCGAACAAGGGTATTATTTCTGTTGTAATCATTCTCGGCGTTATCCTCGCCGCCGGGTTCGTCGCGCTCGGTTACGGGTTCATCAAGAAGTCGTCAGACCCTGATTTTTCTTTCTTCAAACGTAACGCGCCGGAGTCATTTCGAACAAAACGAAACATTCCAGCCAGTAAAATTAACCTCGAATTCAAACTTCCGCCGGGCGCAAAAGTCGAAAACATCATGACATCGGGCCGTCAGGTTGTCGTTCACATCGCCAACGGGGATGGATCTGCGGGAATCCTGATCCTGGACAGTGGGTCGGGTGAGATGATTCGCCGCGTCAATTTGACGTCTGGGCCGTGATTATCCTCTCCGGCGCCCACCTCACTTCAATAGAGCGCGCGACGGAAGCCGCTTATCCGGCCGAGGCCTGCGGTTTAATCGTAGGATTACAGGACGCGACCGGCCATTGGCATGTGGCGGAGGTGATCGAGAGCGCCAATATCCTTGCGAACGAACGTGCCGACCGGTTCGAGGTGGACCCGCAGGTGCGGATTGATACGGAGCGGCGGCTGCGCGGCAGCGATCACTCTCTCATCGGGCATTATCACTCACACCCAGATCATCCGGCGGAACCGTCAGCCACGGACCAGGCGATGGCGTATGAGCCCAACCTCATCTGGTTGATCACGTCCGTGGCAGAGGGAAAGGCCGGCGACACCCGCGCCTTTCGCCTGACCGGCGACCAGCCGGTTATGGAGGAACTGGAACTCAGGGTGGTGAAATAGCCATACGCGCGGCTTAGCGCTCAACAGGCGGTGCGAGATCAATCGCTACAATCCAATATTTTCGGGACAAGCTGTAAACATCGCTTTTTTTGACTCGAAATAGCGTGGTGATATTGCCCTTGCTGCCACGAACGACTCCGGCTTTCTGAAACACCCCTAAATGAAACGCCTCGGGAGGGAACTTTGCCCGAACCTCGATGTTTACCCTATCGGCCGATTGATCCATGGCGTCCGCCAGAGTGGGCGTTATTTTGTCGGGTCCGCTGATATATCCGTACCCATGATAAACCACCAACAGCGCGACAATAACGCCTACGAAACGGACGTCCCGGCGATGATACCAGCGGCGCCTGCGAAACGAGGCGTCAGTTACAACGCCGGTCTCAGCTTGTGATATGGTTTCAGCCATCTTAAGTCGGTTTCCAAATCAATCCCCAGCGCTCCACCGTCCATTTTTCCAATGGCGCCAGAAGATACTTATCGGTGGCCATGAAGATGATAGAAATGATGATTACGCCAAGGAAGACCTCCTCGATCTTAAATTCTTCGGCCGAGGTAAAGATCATGAAACCGAGTCCGCTGTCGCCCCCGATCATCTCTGCCGCAATGAGCGCCCGCCAGCCGAAACCCATGCTCATTCGCATTCCGGTTATGATGCTGGGCATGGCGCCGGGTAAATAGACATGCCAGATGACATCCCATCGGCTGCCTCCCATGGTCAGTACGCTTTGCTCGTAGACCCGCGCTACGCTGCGAACCCCAAGCATCGAGTTAAAAAACATCAGCCAAAAAATGGTGTTTAGCATGATGAACAGCGTGGTCACCCAGCCGACGCCGAACCAGACGATGGCAAGAGGTATCCAGGCTATACCAGAGATGGAATTCGCGAACACACCGATAGGCTCCAAAAATTTTGAGAGAGGTCGGTTCATCCCGGCAATAATGCCAAAGGCGATCCCCAGCGGCAGCCCAACGATGGCAGCCAGAACAACCCGTCCGATGCTCGACAAGATATGATTGGACATCTGGCAGCTCGGGTGGAGGGTGATTGCACCCCACAATCCGACACAATCTTCCTGCAAAATGACAATCGCGGACAGCACATCGCCCAAAGGCGGGATAAATACCGGCGGCAGCCACTCGAAATACGTATTCGCCTGCCACAAGGCAAACAACACGAGAAACGGAATAGACCCTAGAACAAACTTTCGGATACGCTGCCGGCCAAACCGGCGTTGAACGGCGACGGATAGACTGGCGCTGCTCATCGCTGTACCAGCCCCCATCGTTCGATCGTATCTGCTTCCATGGGACGCAGGAGATAATGATCCAACAGGATCCAGGAGAATCCGATGATGACCATTCCGAGAATCACCTCGGCCGTCCGGTCGGCATCCTGACCGGTGAAGATCATCCATCCCAACCCTTCGCGGCCGGCCAACATCTCTCCCGCAATCACGGCCCGCCAGGCGAAACCGATTGAAAGCCGGGAACCGGTGGCGATATGTGGCATTGCGCCGGGAAACAAGACGTCCTTGATAATTTGATAACGGCTCGCCCCCAAGGTGCGTGCAGCATTGATGTAGCGGACCGGAATCTCCCGGACTCCAGAAAGTACGTTGAACGCGATCGGAAAGAACGCTGTGTAAAGGATGACCGCAAAGATGGTCTTTTCGCTATTCCCCCACCAAACCACCACGATTGGAAATATGGCGATACCGGAGACCGACTGAAAGAAATTCATGATCGGATGAAACATGTCGGCAATTGTCCGGTTAATACCCAACAACAAGCCGAACGGTATGCCGATCATCAGCCCAATGGTGCTTCCGACAATCAGCCGCATAATGGTGTCGCCGAAATAGCTCGGCAGCAATCCCTTGTAGAGCATATCCACCGATGACAAAGCGACGGCGATAGGCGATGGCAGATATCGGCCGGGATTGTCGATCCAGGCTGACGTCAGTGACCAAATGACGTAAACCCCGATCACCAGAATCACTAGGTTCATGGCGTCAATTTGCAGAAGCTTATGCAGCCGCCAACCCAGGCTGGGACCTTCATTCCTCGACGGCAACGGACACCTCCTCGCGGACGGATTTCAGGATGTGATCACGCGCCGCTATAAATTCTGCATCATTGTTCATATCCGACCAGATGCGCCGCTCCCGGGGAATGTTGATATCGACAATTTCTTTGAGCCGGCCGGGACGGGCGGAAAACACAAAACACCGATCCCCTAAGAAGGCAGCCTCTTCGACTGAATGAGTGATGAATAGAATCGTCTTCTTAGTCGCCAAGGCAATCCGATTAAGTTCTTCCTGCAGGGTAATACGGGTCTGCGCATCAACCGCGGCAAATGGTTCGTCCATGAGCATAACGACGGGATCAGCACAGAGAGTCCGCGCCACCTGGCAACGCTGCTTCATGCCACCGGAAAGTTCGTGCGGATATTTGTCTTCGAAACCGGTGAGTCCAACCAGATCGACAAATTCTTGCACCCTGGCGTCGCGTTCAGCCACCGGTAGTTTCCGGATTTCGAGGCCATGCCCGATATTGCGCGAGACAGTACGCCACGGCAGGATCGCGTGCTCCTGAAAGACTACACCCCGGTCCGGCCCCGGCCCGTGAATGACATTGCCATCGACTGTCACCTCACCCACCGAATAAGGCAGAAGTCCCGCCAATATATTCAGCAAGGTCGATTTGCCACAGCCGCTAGGCCCCACCACGGAGACCAGTTCGCCTTCATAAAGCTCTAAGTTAATGTCTTCGAGGGCGTGTACGGATTCGCCCGTGTATTCGTCGGGGTAATGATGACTCAGACCCCGAACGACAAGTTTTGTCGCTAAGTTATTCATAATGTCCTGACCACTCGATGATCGTATCAAGTTGGCGGCGACGGACGGTCAAAAACCGTCCGCCGCATCGCCAATATCGTCCAACCAACGATTACTTCATGTCAGCAAACCACTCTGGATGGCGTTTGATCGTGCTGTTGATGAAAGACGTATCTAGATACTTCGCCGGATCATAGGGCCGCTTCATCTTCTTTTGTGCGATCAACTGCTTGACCGAGGCTTTGAACGCTTCCGCCGTGCCGCCGCCGATCCGCGCGTCATAGACAACGTGCTTGATGGTGCGCTTCACCAGATCGGCGTTCATGCCGCGCACAAAGCGGGAACCAATTTGCGCAACCTCGTCTGCGTTCTTTGGATCACGCAGGAAGTGCGCCGCCTCCGCCATGGCGTCGACAAAGGCCTGAGTTCGCTTGCGGTCACCATAAACTTTATCCGGTTGACCGTGCATACCCGCACAGAAGCAAACATAACCACCGCCGCGAACCACCAAATTCGATCCTTTGACTTTGTCCAATGCACGGGTCACGTTTGGTTCCCACGCGACGACGGCTTCGACACCACCGGATTCCAGCGTGGACACATGGCTCGGCGGACGGACGTTGATCCGCTTGATGTCGTTCTTGGACATGCCGGCGCGCTTCAGCAACTCCTGCAGGTAGAGATCGCCCGTGGTGCCGAACGCCACGCCAACCGTCTTGCCCTTGAGATCGGCAATCGATTTGATGCCGGTCCCTGGCCGGGCGATAATACCCACGTTGTTATCGCTGGTGGGGGAACTGAAGTGCCCACCCAGATAGCCGACCACGCCGCGCAATTTGATGCCTTTCTCCAGGGCGACCGGCAAATTGGTAAAAGCCGCAGGGGCGAAATCGATTTCCCCGGCCCGCAGTGACTTGGTCAGCGCGGCCCCGGTATTCCGGACAACGACCTTGGCGTTCAATCCGTGTTTGGCAAAAAAGCCCTTATCTTGGGCGACAAACACTATCATGCCGCCAACGTTGCTGGCGGCGCCGACTTTCAGTTCTTGTGCATCTGCATTGGTTGCAGCCGTTAACGCCGGCAGCATGGCCAAACCAGCGATCAAGATTTTAGAAATTCTGAACATCAAATTACCTCCTATTTTGTGTGTTCAAGACCGTCCTTCATTGTTTCGGGGCTTTGCAAATTAAGGCCACAAATGACCAATCGCCCTCTTTTTGGTTTCCGGCCGCCAAAAGCTTGCCGGTGAGGCCTCAAAAGAGACCCGGTATCATCAGGAAATGAAGGGCTACCCTAGATCACGCGCCCCAGCTTTTCCCGTAACAATTATGTGACCCGAATGGAAATATCGTTGAAAGCATCCTTTATGTGGCTTGATCGGTCTACAGAAAATATGTGTTGTAATGAACTATTCAGTAACTTATGCGATGAATCGTATTTAATTAACCTAATCCGAAAATTAAGCTTCACAGCCATGCCTCAAGCCGAATCTTACACCCCCAGATACGTCAATCTTCCCGCCGACGAAATTAAGGCGTTGGAGGACTCTCGCCCGTTCCAGAAAGTGCTGGTGCGTCTATCCAACAAATGGAACGTGATGGTCGTTCGCCGGTTAAGCGGCCGCACCATGCGTCCGTCGGAGCTGAAACGGGAGATCGGCAATATCTCGGCAAAGGTGCTGACCCAGACATTACGGGAACTGGAAAGCTATGGGCTGGTGACCCGCAAGGTCTATCCGGTCATTCCGCCCAAGGTCGAATATACGCTAACGGAAATGGGCGACAGTCTGGTAATCGCCCTGGATGCGCTTCGGGATTGGGCCATGGACAATAACGCCGCCGTCGAGGCCGCGATGGAGACGTTCAAAGAGGAAACCGCCGGGAACGGATAGGTGCCCACGGCTTTACCCAGCCAATGATTCCCGATAGAAACAGCGGCCTTTCGCAACGAATTTTGACACCATCTGAAAGGAGAGATTTTCCATGACGAACACGGTTGATGAAATTGGACTGGCGATCGTCGGCTGCGGCACGATCGGCCGCATCCGTGCCAAGTATGCGCGTGAATATCCGGGGGTTAAATGGCTGGGCCTGTGCGATGTGAACGATGATCTGGGCAAGCAGCTGGCCGAAGACACCAAGGCCGATTTCTATACCAATGACTTCTACGAGCTGATCAAACGGCCAGAAGTCAACGCGGTCATGATCATCACCGATGAAAATAAACACACCGATCCGACCCTGGCCGCAGTGGAACAGGGCCACAAGCTGTTCATCGAGAAACCGCTGGCGACGGAAGCCCGGGAGTCCGCACAGATCCTGAAAGCGATCACGGATGAGGGCCTCGACGCTGTTGTCGGCTACACCCAACGGTTCCGCCGCCGGTTCCTGACCATCAAGGAGCGGCTGGTGCAGGGCCAGATCGGCGACGTGCACTCAGTCACGACCCGGGCCTTCATGAACCGGATGGTCCCCATCGCCACCATCAATAAGACCAACCAGCGCCACAATCTGACGCCGATGGTGGTTTCCGGCACCCACTCGTTGGATATGTCCATGTGGCTGCTGGAAGGCAAGAAGCCGGTCTCGGTTTATGCCCGCTCGGTCGAGAAAGTACTCAACGAATGGGGCACCAAGGATTCCACCTTCGGCATTTTCACCTTCGAGGACGGCACCCTGTTCTCAATGAACATTTGCTGGGCCCTGCCGGAAGTATGGCCGGGCACGGTGTACGGTCTGGAAATCGGTATTGTCGGCGCGGAGGGCGTGATCGATATTGAAGACACTCACCGGGATCTGGTGCTGGCCACCAACCAAAATCTGCCGGGCGGCTATATTTCCGGCGGCTACAAAGCGCCGGAACGGCATGTCGACTTCCTGACCTCCTACCCGCCGGGTGATCTGTGGAACAATCAGCTTTACGGGCCCATGCGCGAAGAAACCATCGGCTGGTTCACGCGGATCATGATGGGCACGCCGACGCCTCACGCGACCGCGGCCGAGGGCCACGCCAACCTACTGCATACGATGGCGATGGACCGGTCCGCCAAGCTGGGCAAGGAAGTCGCCCTGCCGATCGATCCGGAAGAGTTCTACGACGAGGAATAGGGTAAGCGTTCGGGCAAGAAACATAGAGGCCCGACCGCCGTCGATCCAGCAGCCTAAATAAAACCATTGAACATGGGTCCACGGGTCACGGCTTCGCCGGCCTGTGAATGACTAATTTTACTACCTTTAAGTTCCTAGTCATGCGCGGACCAGCGCGGATAATCCGCGACGTGATCCGCGTACCCATGTTTTAAAATGGGAAGACTTACCCCAACCCCGCGACACCCAAATCATCAGCCAGCTTAGCCAGCGCGTCGAACAGCGCGTCAGGCATGGGGATCCCGTTCGCCTCATAATCCTGGCGTTTGCGCCGGGACTGTTCACCGGGCAGCAACACTTCATCAAAGCCCGGCAGTGTCGGTGACGCCTTAATCGCACGAATGGCTGCATCGACCCGGCGCTTGAACGCCGTTACGTCGCCGAACGCGGCGATATCGATAGCGACAATAAACTGACCGGTGTTCGTCACCGTCTTGAAGTCCGCATTGAAATCGACCACATCCTCGCCGAACGCCGCGCCGTTTAGCGAACCCGCCAGCAGCCCGAACAACAACGACAGGCCATAACCCTTGGGCCCGCCGATAGGCAGCAGGAAGCCGTCTTCGGATTTGGTCGGATCGGTGAGCGGCTTGCCGTCCTTACTGATCATCCAGCCTTCGGGCATCTGCTCGCCCCGCTGGGCCGCTGTCTTCACCTTGCCGTAGGCCGCCACGGTGGTCGCCATGTCGAGGACGACGGGCGGCTCTTCGAGGCCCGGCACGGCGGCCGCGATCGGATTGGTGCTGAGCAGCATGTCGGTGCCGCCCCACGGCGGCATATGATTGGCGTTGCCCACCGCCACATAGAGCCCGATCATGTCGTGCGCCAGGGGCATCTTGGCGTATAAATTGGCCGGGCCCGCATGGTTGCTGTGATGAGAGCCGACCCAAGCCACGCCTTGGGTCTTGGCTTTTTCGATGGCCACCTCGGCGCAGTACTTCATCACCAGATGGCCTTGAGCATTGTCACCGTTGACCAGCGCCATCCCCGGCTTTTCCTCGTCGATCCGGATGTTCGGGGTGAGGTTCAGCCCGCCTTCCTTGATCCGGCGGACATAGCCCGGCAGACGGAAGATTCCATGTCCGTCGGAGCCGTTCAGGTCGGCCTCCGCCATCAAGTCCGCGATGGTTCCGGCATCATCCGCCGGCATACTTGTGGATTCCAGGGACCGGGAGATGAACGCGCTCAGTTGATCCTTGGTGAAGCGCCGCTGGCTCATGCCTAGTTCACCACGTCTTCGCCGGATAGGTGCTCGACGGTTTTGCCGGTGGATTGGAAGGTGCGGGTCACTTCGTCAGTGTCATACACCCAAAGGATCGTCATCCGGCCCTTGCCGGTGTTGATAAAGCGGTGCCAGGTGCCAGCCTTGATATAGGTCGTGTCCATGATGTTGACCGGGGTCACCTCGCCCTCGATCTCGACCACACCCTCGCCTTCGATCAGGGTCACCTGTTCGTCGCAGTTGTGCTGATGCACGGGAACTTCCCGGTCCGGCGGGAAACTGGTGAGCCCGGTGGTGATACGGGAGCCACAAACATGCTTGGCCGCCATCAGCGTGGTTTCCACACCATCGCCCCGCGCATGCACGGGCAAATCGTCGATTTTCATGATTCTGGTCTCGGACATCGTTCTCCTCCTCCGGCCGCGCGGGCCCGGAATTTATTGACCGTTTGCGCTGAATGATTCTCGGTAGCATACTGGAATCAAAGGCTTTCACAACGACTTATAGAAGACTGAAAGCGCAAAATCAGGGGAGGTGAGAACGGTGAGTTCTCATTCGAAAAGTCAACCGGCCAACACCAACAGGGCGGCGAAAACGGGCGTTCAAAAACGCGCCGCGCGCCTGCCGTTATATCAGAAAGTCGACAATATCATCCGCCAGCAGCTGATCGACAATGTCTGGAAACCCGGCGAGGCGCTCCCCAGCGAAATGCAGCTGGCGGCCGAGTTGAACGTCAGCCAGGGAACTGTTCGCAAGGCGCTCAACGACCTGGTCGCGGAGAACTTGCTGTTTCGCCGCCAGGGCATCGGCACGTTTGTGTCCGAGCATACGGAACGCCGGGCGTTGTTTCTGTATTTTAGCATTGTCGGCAATGACGGCGCCCGCCTTTTGCCGGTCAGCAAAATTCTGAACTGCGAAGAGCGGGTCTCGACGCCCGAGGAAGCGGCAAAACTTCAACTGGCCGAAGGTGATATGGTCGTACACTTCCGCCGCATCCGCTATTTCGAAGATGTGCCTACCATCGTCGAATCCATCACCCTGCCTCTGGAGCATTTCCCCGGCTTCGGCACGGAGGTGGACCCGCCCAACAATCTGTTCCGGTTCTATCAGTCGACATACGGCGTGACGGTCTCCAAAGCGGAAGAACATTTGCAGGCGGTCGCCGCCACGCCGGAAGAAGCGGCGCTGTTGAATATCGACCTCGGGCAGCCGCTGTTGGAGATTGACCGGATCGCCAAGATGTTGGACGGCCGGCCTGTGGAATGGCGCATCACCCACTGCGATAACAATAACTACCGCTACGTTGCAGAGCGGGGGTAATCGGCTCTCACGACGGAGAACAATGTGACTCAAACAATCGGATATATCGGCCTCGGCGTACTGGGCTCGGCCATGGTGCCCAACATCATCAAAGACGGTTTCAAAGTGATCGGCTACGACGTGCGCGGCGAAGCCATGGTGAAACTCGCCGCCTTGGGGATGGAGGCCAGCGCCTCTCCTATGGATGTGGCGTCCCGCAGCGACGTCGTCATCACATGCCTGCCCAGTATCGACGCCATGCTGGCCGTCTATGGTGGGGACGAGGGGATAGATAAAGCCAATAAACCGGGCCAGATCGTGATTGAAACCAGCACGTTCCCGATTGATGTAAAGGAAAAGTGCCACGCCCTAATGAAAGCCTGCGGCAAACGCATGCTGGACTGCCCGGTGAGCGGCAACCGGATGCTGGCGGAGAAAAAACAGCTCACCGCCTTTGCCAGCGGGGAGGAAGCCGACTTCCAGGAAATCGAAGACGTGATCAACGGCTTTGCGCTCCGGGTTTTCTATGTGGGCGCCTTCGGTTCGGGCATGAAAATGAAGTTCTGCGCCAATATTTTAAACCTGGTCCACAATGCCGCAGCCGCCGAGGTCATGGTCCTGGGGATGAAGTCAGGCCTTGATCCGGCCATGATGCACCAGGTGATCGGCGGATCGGGCTCCAGCTCCTCCATGTTCGAGACGAGAGGGGCCCTGATGGTCAAAGACGACTATGACTACGAAGGGTCTAACTTCTCGACGCCGATCAAAGACTCCCGGTTTATCTCACAGCATGCCCACGACCTACGGGTGCCCACGCCCATCTATCATGTTGCCCTCCAATCCTATTACGCTGCTGTGGCGCAGGGTCATTTAGATGAGGATGCAGCGGCCGTGGTAAAAGCCATGGAGCGGGCGGCCAATTACGACCGGCCGCCCAAGGACGGTAACGACTGATGGCCGCCAAGAAAAAACAAAAGGTCGGGGTCATCGGCCTCGGCAATATGGGCGGCGGCATTGCGCGCAATCTCGCCAAGCAAGGTTTCGAGACCTTTGTCTGGGACGTCTCCGAAGAGGCGCGCGTTGATTTTTTCAAGGTCGGCGCGGTAAGCAAACCGGCGGATATGGCGGCAAAGTGCGCAGTGGTGATCTTTGCAGTGCCGGGCTCCCCGGAGATCGCCGCGCTGTTAAAGGGCCGGACCGGCATGCTGGCTAAAGCGCGGCGCGGGCTGGTGTTGTGTGATTTTACCACCTCCGATCCGGTCGAAACCAAGAAGCTCGCCGGCAAGGCCAAGGCCAAAGATGTCGCCTATCTGGACGCGGGGATGAGCGGCGGCGCCCAGCATGCGGACAACGGCACGCTCACCCTGATGATGGGCGGCGAAGCCAAAGCCGCGAAAAAGATTAAACCGGTACTGGACGCCATTGCCGCCAGCACCTTCCTGCTGGGGCCGAGCGGCGCGGGCCATTCCATGAAGCTCATCTTCAACATGGTGGTGCATACGAACTTTCTGGTCGCCTGCGAGGCTGGACACCTGGCCAAAAAGGCCGGCATTCCGTTGAAAGATATGGTTGAGGTGTTTAACGCCGGCAACGCGCGGAGCTTTATCTCCGAGCGGCGATTCCCCGATCATATCCTGAGCGAAACCTGGGACGGCCGGTCCCGGGTCTACAACCTGCATAAGGATGTGGGCATGGCCGTGGCCTATGCCGAGAAGGTCGGCCTGCCTGCCAACCTGGGCAAGGACACCTATACGTATCTGCAGAAGGCCATGAAAGCAGGCATGGCGGACGATGACTTCACTTTGATCTTCCGGGACTTTTTGAAGATTTAGCCCCCATCCGTTAGTCGTGCGCGGACCGTAGCAGACTTGTCTGCGACGTGATCCACGTACCGGTTTCTCCAAAACGCGTCACCCCCGACCTGCACAGCAGTTGTCGGGGGACCATAACATCGCTTGGACCCCCGAGAATTGGTCTCAACTATCGTTGATCCCAACTCGGGGGCGACGCATCCAATTGATTTTAAATGAAAACGGCGCTTGCCGTAACAAGCGCCGCTATTCCGGGGACAATGAGTCCCGGTGTTAATTCGTTACCTGATCAACTCGCGACCTTCAATGAAGAGAGGTCATTCCGATTGAGCGGCAAGTTCACTGGCTCATTCCGCTCTGCTGAAATATCGGCTGCGATATAGACCTCCATCACCTGGCGGGCCTGTTCCGGGGTGACCATCACGTCCCGATTCATGGCGACAGCCTGTAGGAAATGCAAAGTCTCTTCATGCATGGGGCCGGCAAAGACATGCTCCACCGGCTCACCGGGCATGGTCGACATGGGCAGACGAATGCCGTCGGACATGGTGTTCAGGATGACATCCCGGTGGGTGTCGTCGATCACCAGCATCCCATCGGTGGCGGTCACTTCAATCCAGGTGCCGGAATAGTTGGGATAGCCCGGCGGCATGGTCCAGCCGGCGCCGATGGTCACCACCACGCCATTGTCCATAGTGGCCATGATCCATTGGGTGTCTTCCAGGCCGGTGACGTCTTTCATGGCGCCATAGGCCGACTGGCTGTAGATACGCACCGGTTTGGCCGGCTCCAGGCACCAGAACACAAAATCCAGATCGTGGGTCGCTTCCATGGCCGCCGGAGACAGTTTGATCCGCCCGCCGATCTTGTTGCCGAGACCGCGGGTGATATGACGGCTGACCAGGATGGAGACCGCTTTACCGATGGTGCCGTCGTTCAGGCTTTTCCTCACATAGGCAAACTTGGGATTGAAACGTTGAGAATAACCGATGGAGAACTTGAGGCCTTTGTCGGCGGCCAACGCCACCAGCTCGTCCGCTTCGTCCAGAGTCAATGATAAGGGTTTCTCCAAGAATACATGTTTGCCGGCTTCCAGACTTTCCTTGGCTATCGGGTAATGCACGTTCTCGGGCGTCGCGGAGATGAACACCAGTTCGATCTCGTCGCGCTTAAGAAGATCCTTGTAGTCCGTGGTAGCCGAAACCGGATTGGTTTCCGCCTTAACCTCTTCCAGCCTCTCCGGATTGATCTCGGCGATGTGGAGTTCCTTAACCCACGGGCTATTGGCGCAGCTGTTGGCGCGGATCCCGCCGCACCAACCGGTTCCGATAACCCCGACGATAAGTTGTCTCATGAAATGCCCCCTAGGGATGTCTGTTTTTAGTCTTATATAAGAGTGCACACCCTACGAGCGGCTATGTACTCTGTCAAGAACGCGGGCGACGGCAGAAACCCCACAAAGGTCTGGCCACGCCGGGGACCGAATGCTATGCACGCTGCCTGATTTCATGAGCCATATTAATTGATTCCAAAAGGGGGTTCCCATGGCTAATCCAGTTGTTGCGGTCGTCGATTCCGTTTTTCCCAATCTTGATCCCGCCAAAGAGGCCTTGTCCCGCGTGAGCGCGGAGATGCGCGAGGCGGCGGACAAGACACCCGATGAAATTCTCAAAGTCGCGGCCGACGCCGACGGCGTTCTGGTCACCTATGGCCAAATCACGGCCGAGGTCATTGCAGGTCTTAACAACTGTAAGGTTATCGGCCGCTTTGGTATCGGCATCGACAATATCGATATCGCCGCCGCCACGGAAAAAGGAATCACGGTTTGCTACGCCCCGGTGTACTGCCTGGACGAAGTGTCAGACCACGCCATGGCGCTGTTACTGACCGTCGCGCGAAAAACCGCGTTCGCCAACCGGCTGGTCTCTGACGGCCGCTGGGAAATGCCGGCGGTGGTGCCGATTGGCCGGTTCCGCGGCAAGACCATGGGACTGGTCGGGCTTGGCAACATTCCGCAGCAGATCGTCGGCAAGGCGCAGGCTTTCGGCATGAACGTGATCGCCGCCGATCCTTACTGCCCGGACGAGGTGTTCCAGCGCCTGAACGTCACCAAGGTGGAACTGGACGACCTGCTCGCCCAATCCGATTACATCTCAGTGCATGCGCCGCTGACCCCGGAAACGGAAAACATGTTCAACATGGACGCCTTCAAGAAGATGAAGAGCTCAGCGTTCCTGATCAACACGGCCCGCGGCCCGCTGGTGAACACCGACGATCTGGCTGCTGCCCTGGATGCGGGTGAACTCGCCGGTGCCGGTCTGGACGTGCTGCCGACCGAACCGCCAGCCGCCGACGATCCGATTGTCGGCCGGGACGATGTGGTGATTACGCCGCACACCGGGTTCTATTCGGAAGACGCGCTTCTCGACCTGCAGAGCACGGTCGCCACAGACGTGGCGTCGGTGCTGGCCGGCGAAGAGCCCAAGTTCCCGGTCAAACCCCGCTAAGGGCCGAACCGGCTTAGGCGTATGGGTGATGTTCACAGGTATCACCCGGCTTTCGGAAAAGATCGCTCACCGCATCGGCGTTGAGCCCGGCAACTTTATCGGCGTCTGCCTGGCCATTGCGTCAGGTCTGGCGCTGATGGGCAACGGCGCCATCGGCAAACATCTGGGTCAGGAAATGCACCCGTTTGTGGTTGCCTTTGTCCGCTCCCTGATGATGACCCTCGTGCTGTTCCCGTGGTTCATGCGCAAGGATGGCTACGCCCGGCTACGCCCGTCCAGTCATATACGGCAAATCATCAACGGCACGGTCTTCACCGGCGCGGTGCTGTGCTGGTTCTGGGCGCTCCCTCGGGTGCAGCTTGATCTTCTGGCCGCCATCGGCTTCACCAGCCAAATCTACGCTATCGTCGGCGCGATCCTGTTCCTAGGTGAGACGGCGCGGCTGTGGCGCTGGATGGCGCTGCTGGTGGGGTTTGTCGGCGCGATGATTATCCTGCGCCCCGGCTTCGTGGAGATGACGCCGGGCATCATCGCCACTATCGCCTCGGCCATTCTTTTTTCCACCAACCGGCTGTTGGTGAAAACCATCGCCACCAAGGACAACCCCGAGACCTCCGTCGTTTGGATGGCGTTCTGGGCCAGTGTCATGTTGCTGCCGTTCATGATCCCGGTCTGGGGAATGCCCAACGGGGTACAGTGGCTTTGGCTGATCGCCATTTCCGCGCTCACCATCGTCAGCCATTTCTGTCTCGCCTGGGCGTTGCGTCTGGCCGATATCGGCGCAGTGGAGCCGACCACCTTTATGCGGCTGATCTGGGGCGCGCTCTTGGGCTTTGTCTTTTTCGATGAAATACCCGATCCGTTCACGGTAATCGGCGGCGTGATCGTCGTCGCCTCAGTGATCTACATCGCGCGGCGGGAGCGCCAGGAAGGCAAGGAACGGATGACGTCCGCCGCCGGGTAAGGTATTTCTTGTCTCAGTGAATATAAAACAGGGAGGTGTGCCATGTCGGTGTATTTGATTGTCGATGAACTGGGGATCAGCGACGAAGGAAAATTGAAGGAATATCTGGCCTCCGCCGGGGCGTTGTTGAAGGCCAGCGGGGGTAAGCTCCTGGCCTCCGCCGTGCCGCATGTTCTGGAAGGCGATTGGAAGCCGAAGAAAGTGGTGCTGATCGAATTCCCGGATCAGGAAACACTGGACCGGTTTTGGACCTCAAGCGAATACCGGGAACTGGCGAAAATTCGCCAAGCCGTCTCCGACAACAACATCATCACGGTCGAAAGCCTATGACCGAGCTGGTCCGCCTGTATTTCGGCGGCTACGGCCCGCCGACCACGACCCACAGCCGGGGGCTGAAGTTCATCGGCGACAAGCTGGAAGAACAGTTCGGTGACCGGGTCTCCATCCACTACGTCTGGAACGTGATGGACTTGGGCTACAAGGGCGAAGCGACCTTGTGGCTTGCCGAATGCGGCATTCTCTCCCTCGCCTATCAGTCGACCAGCTACCTGACCGACCGGGTGCCGGAGCTTGGTTTCGTCGATCTGCCCTTCATGTTCCGGGATAATGACCATGCCCGGGCCGCCACCGACGGCGCGCTCGGCCAACACCTGATCAAGTGCATCGAGATGCGGGTGCCCAACTACAAGATGCTCGGATTTTTCGAGAACGGTTTCCGGCATATGTCCAACAAGCTACGGCCCATCGAGACGCCGGCGGACCTCAAAGACATGTCCATGCGGGTTCTGCCCAGCAAAGTGCATGCGAGAACGTTTGAGCTCTTGGGCGCGGAGCCTTGGCGGATTGATCTCACTGAAGCCATCGAACGGGTGGTCAACGGCACCATAGACGCCCAGGAAAACCCGTTCGCCAATACGGTCACCTACGGGGTGCACAAGTATCACAAGTTCCACACCATCAGCTCTCACTTCTATCTGTCCCGCGGGCTGTTTTGCCACCGGCCCACCTTTGAGGCGCTCCCCGGCGACATCGCCACGGCGTTTCAGGCCGCCGCGATTGAGGCCATCGACCATCAGCGGGACCTTGCCGTCGAGGAAGAAGATATCGCCCTGCAGGCCATCCGGGACGAAGGCTGTACGGTGACCGAGCTTGATGATCCCCATCGCCAGGCCTTTGCCGAGACGGTCGAGCCCATCTATGCGGAAGCACGGGCCGAACTCGGCGACGAAATGTTCGATATCCTGGCGAAAATATAGCCCATGGACCGCGCGGTTTATCTGTTCGCCTATGTGGAGGCCGCGCCGAACGGCCAGGACGATGCGGCCGATTGTTTGATCGAGTTCGGGACTCTGGCGCAGGAGTCTGAGGGCTGCCAATACGCGGCGGCGCTGCAATCGATGAGCCGTCCCGGCGAGTTCGCGCTGGCGCAAGCCTGGGAGGATATGGAAGCCCTCGACGGGTTTTGGACCTCCGGTCCCGCCAAGTCCTTATTGCATGAAATGGATGGTGTGCTGGTCGCGCCCATGGATATCCGCCGGCATTTCGCGCTGCACGAGGCCGAGCCGGTGTTGGACAACACCGATGCCATCCATGTGATCACCCATGTGGACGTGGTGCCGGTGAACGAAGACGCCGGCCGCCGGCAAGTGGAAGGCCATACGTCGAAAATGATCGGAGTGGCCGGGTGCCTGGTCGCCGGGGGTTATGCCCAGATCGGCAAAAGCAACCACATGACCCTGTGGGAAGTCTGGGGGGACGCGGAGAGCCGCGCCCGGCACCTGTCCCTGGCGCACGTGATGTCCTTCCGCGCTGATTTATTACCGCTCAGCGGCAGCCCCTACGACGCTAGACTGTTTCGGGTTATTTAGCAGCCTTCATCCCCGACCCATATAAACATAGGTGCGCGGATCACGCCTCGCGGATCAAGTCCGCGGGCGGTCCGCGCATGACTAAAAATTTAATTGCAAAAAATACTAGTCATCCACGGGCCGGCGCGGGTTAAGCCCGCGCAGAGACCCGTGGACTCATGTTGACAAAATAAAGGGCGTCACCGCTCCACCGGGAATCCAACGATTGAGCCCCATTCGGTCCAGGAGCCGTCATAGACAAACACATTCTCATGACCGAGGATGAAGGTCATCGCGATCCAGGCGAAGGTCGCCCGGTGAGACAGGCGGCAATAGCACACCACCTCGTCAAACTTATCGGGCTCGCAGCCGACGGAGCCCAGGCGCTCTTTGATCTCGTCCGCCGATTTGAATGTGTCGTCCTCGTTCAGCAGCTCTTTAAAGAACAGGTGCTTGGCGCCGGGGATACGGCCGCCCCGCTCCGCGCCGTGGTCGAACTGGCCGTACTCCATCACCCGCTCGCCGGAGTATTCTTCCGGGCTGCGAACATCCAAGAGGAACCGGCCGGCATCGCCCAGGTGGTCCCTGACGTTTTCCCGGCCCAACCGCATGGACTCGTCAGCCGGTTGCGGGACGTAGTCGACCGCCTCCACTTCCGGGACCTGATCGGTCATCGGCCTGCCGTCATTGATCCATTTCACGCGACTGCCGTCCAGCAAGTATAATTCCGGATGGCCCGCCATTTTCAGCGCCCAATAGGCATAGGTGCCGTACTGCACCGGCTCGCCGTAGAGCACCACCCGGTCTTTTTCGGAAATCCCCACGGCGCTCAAGCGCTTGGCCAGTTCCTCAGGGAACACAAATTGCCGGTCCGTGTCGTGCCAGCACAGGTCCTTCCAGAAGAAATTGATCGCGCCTGGAATGTGGGACTCGGCATAGGCCGCCTCGTCGCCTTTCTTGGCGGAGACTTCGATCACTTTTATGGTGGGGTCCAGCAGCCGGTCGGCCAGCCAATCGGCGGAAACAATGGGGGATGTCATGGGCTCATTCTCTCAGTTAAATCGGCATATGCTTAACAAGCGGGCCCACCAAAGTATACAAAGATTGGGAGAGCCTTCGCCCTACGCCCACTTCCCTCTAAACCGTAGCCGCGTCGTGCCCGCGGTGCCGTCCACAACGTGGCGGCAATTCTCGGGTATCCATCCAACGTTTGATCCTCTCTCTGTGATGCCCATGGTCCCCCGAGACTTGGCTTCGCCAACTCGGGGGTGACGCATACAGGGGGAGAAGGGATACGCCGTTAGCCTGTACCCGGACTTGATTCGGGTATGATCCGCGTACCCATTTACATTCACCGTATTGATCCACGGGTCAAGCCCGTGGACGACGCACCCCGTCCCTCTCAAACACGATCCCGCCGTCGCTGTCCCGCTCCAGCCGGGTGACTGCGCGCCAGTTGGCGTCGTCAGTGTCGGGATAATCCAGCCGGTAGTGCGCGCCCCGGCTTTCGGTGCGATTGACCGCCGCCGTCGCCAGCAACCGGCCCAACAGCGAGAGATTGCGTACACTGAGCGCGCTTTCCAGCTCCTGGCCCAGCACCTTGGCCGAGCCCCGCGCCTCTTCGGCCAGGCGCATGGCGGGCATGTCCTCTGCCTCGATCCGGGCATATTCGGCGAGCGCCTCGTTGCACCCCTCTTCTGTCCGGAGCGGTCCCAGTTTCTCGTGCGCCAGCATCCGACAGTTCAAGCGCACCTCCGATTGCAGCGGGCCCGACCCCCTGGCCATCATCTCGGCCAGCCAGTCCGCCGCGTCCGCCGGGATATCCACAGGCGATTGATCCCCGGACAAAGACTTAGCGGCCGCCCGGCCCGCCCGCCGGCCATAGACCAGGGAGGCAGAGAGCGCGGAGCCGCCGATCCGGTTGCCGCCGTGAATGCCCCCCGCCGTTTCGCCCGCCGCCCACAGCCCGTCCACGGGCGTCTTGCCGTCCGTGTCGATCCGTAAGCCGCCGAGCCAGGTGTGACTGCCGGGCGCCACCTCCAGCGGCGTCTCGGTGATGTCGATACCCCGATGCAGGCAGGTCTTATAGACGTGCGGGATGGCCTTCTGAATGGTCTCCACCGGCACCTGGGTGGCGTCCATGAAGATACCGCCGGTGAGCCCGGCCCGGCCCGCGTGAATTTCCCGCGCCATGGCGAGAATGACCTCGGACCGGGTGCTGTGCTCCGCCGTGTCCGGATAATAGCGCTTCAAGAACTCCTCGCCGTCCTGATTGCGGAATACCGCGCCCGCATTGATGAAGCCCGTCGGGTGCGGTGCGAAGCCGAACAGTTCCTCCGGGGAGCAGCACATGGCCTGAAAGTCGATCATCTCGATCCCCAGCAGCGGCGCGCCGGCGCGGAAGCCCAGCACATAGCCGTCGCCGGTTACCTGGGGCGGATTGTCATTTACATAAAACAGCCCGCTGCCCCCGCCGGTACACAGGATCACCTGATCCGCCGCGTACGCCACCAAAGTGCCGTCGCCGTAATCCACGCCCCAGGCGCCGATCACCTTGCCGCGGTCGGTCACCAGATCGACGATCGCGGTCAGGGAATGTTTGTCGATCCGCGCATCGCCCCGCAGTTTCGCCGACAGGGTCTTAGTCACCATATTGCCGGTGGTGTCATAGTGATGCACGGCGCGAGGGCGGCTGTGGCTCGGAAACAGCTTCAGATCCAGCTCGCCGGCATCATCGGTGACAAAGTCCGCGCCCCAGGCCTGGAGGTCCTTCACCACCTGGACGATATCCTCGCACCAGACCCGGGCAAGCTCCGGATCGATCAGCTCGCCGCCGTGTTCCAAAATTTCGGCGAGGTGAATTTCGGGCGTATCGTCCTTGCCCATCGCAGCGGCAAACCCGCCGCGCGCCACCGTCGTGGTGCCGCTGGTCGCCCGGCCCTTGGTCGCCTGGATGGCGCTGACGCCTGCTTCCGCGCATTCAAACGCGGCCATGGCCGCCGCCGCGCCGCCGCCGACAATCAGCACATCGGTTGTGAACTTTCGTGTCTCGATACTCATGCTTTGATCATCCCCAGAAACTCTTCCACGCAGGCGTCGGCAAACGCCTGATCATTAATATGCAACTCCAGTACTTTCACCTCGCCGCTTGTCAGCTTCGATGTGATCCGGTCGGTAAAACGCTGGTCTTCGTCCGGCTTGTTCCAGGAGCCGACCACATTGCCGGCCAAATCAGTCGTCTCCCGGATCACGTGCTGGCTGAACCCTTTGGCCGGGATCATCACGCTGACCGGGCCTTTGGCCTGGTTAAGCCGTTCGGCAAACATATCGCCCAGCCGTTCCATTTCGTCGCCGTTGGTCCGCATCAAGAGTATCTCGTTGTTGTACTGATAGAACTCCCGGTCCTGGAAGCGTTGCGGGCATTCGCCGACCCACCAGTTGCAGTGATCGATGGCGCCCGGCGCGACCACCTGGGGCAGGCCCGCCGCACCGGCGGAGGTCAGCCGGTTGTCCCCGGGCTTATAGACCCCGTCGTTCAACAGATCGATCATCTCCGACGTGGTAAGATCAATCGCGCCGGCCAGTTCCTTCGCCGCCGCCAGGTTCTCCAGCGCCTTGCCGCCAGGCCCGGAGGCGTGAAAGTGCATCACCTCGAACCCTTCCGCCTCCAGCCGGTCGGTGATCCGGTCCACAGCTTTCTGCAGATTGCCGAAGGTGGAGAGCCCGACCAGGGGCGGATGATCTTCGGTGCGGGATTTGCGCGCGTCATACACCCGCGCCATGCCGGCCGTGGCGTGAGCCGCGTTCTCGATCACCGATTTCACGATCCGGTTCATCACGATGTCGCTGATGGTCGGGAACATGGCGATATCGCTTTCCGCCACGTACCATTGCACCGCGGCTGTCGCCGCGACAGGCGTGACCATGACCTTGGGGAACAAGGGTGGCAGGGCCCGCATCATCCCGCAAAAGACCGTGCAGCCGTTAGCCCCGCCGACGCCCATCACGCCCGAAATTTCGCCGGCGTTGAATTTCTCCAGCAGCGCCTCGGTCCCGCCCCGTATCATGGCGTCGGAGGCCTTGAACCGGTCGAGCGCGCCCAAAGACTCCCAGCTTGCCCCGGCGCGGCGGGTCAACGCATCACCGCCGATATCCGCGCCCGCAATATTGTGCGGTTTCAACGACAAATCCATCAGCCAGGGTTCGGCCCCGGCGTCCCGCACTTTCTCGCAGGCACAGACCGCCGCCTCTGCCTTGCTGTCGAGGGTGGCCAGCACCGCGATGACGGGCTTTGCCGCCACTTACGCGGGCCTCGTCACGGATTTAAAACCTTGGGTCACGCGGGGCACCGACTCTTCAATGGGGAACCGTTCGGCCGACGAGCCGCCCACATAGCCGTCGAGCCGGGGCGCAGTTTTCCAGAAGGCGGCGAAATCCTCCGGCGTCTCGATGGAACCGCCGTGGCAGGTCACCATGATGCCGCTGTGTTTGCCCGACAGGGCATCCAGCACGCTTTCGGTGCGGCCCACCGCCGCATCCGCGTCCATCACGGTGTGCGAGCCGATGGTGCCGCCCGAGGAATTTCCGTAGTGGACGATGATGTTGTTGGCGCCCGCCTCGGCCATGGCCAGCGCTTCGTCCACGTTGGTGACAAAGGCCTTGGTGAACATGCCTTGGGATGACGCGTAGGCCAGCACTGCCACTTCTTTGTCGTAGCCAATGCCGGTCTCTTCCAAGTCGGAGCGGAACCTGCCGTCGATCAGCACCACGGTCGGGCAGTTCACAAACCCGTCCACCCCGGCGGCGATGCAGGTATCCACGAACCGTTCCATATCCCGGGTCGGATCGACGCAGAGCAGCCCGGCGATCACCGGGCACTCGCTGACCACATTGATCAGGGAGCGTTCGCAGAGCTCCAACGTGATGGCGTTGGCGTCGCCGATGGGCAGATAGCCGGCCATGGAGCTCAGCCCCTGCATGCGGAAGTACGCCAGATCATGGGTGGTGACCATGTCGGCCCCACCCCTGGCCGCCATCTTGGCGGTGATGCCGGTGCCGCAGAGCGCGTCATAGACGGCGCGGCCCGCTTTACGCTCCGCCGCCAGTCTGGCGTTGATCTCGTCTCGTGTGAACTTGGCCATGATCCTCTCTCTCCCGCTCGAGTGTAGCGGCTTATCCGGCCAAGCGAAACCGGTTGCGCATCGGACGGCCCGCGTTAAGGTCTGGGCAGAGGACGACGGAGGAACACATGCGTCTGGACGGAAAAATCGCCATTGTCACCGGGGCCGGCGGCGGCATCGGCCGGGCCATTTGTCTGGCGCTGGCGAAGGAAGGCTCGGCCGTGGTCTGCGGCGATCTTAACGAGGCGACAGCGGCCGAGACCGCGAAACTGATCACCGATGCCAGGGGCCGCGCCGCGATGGTGGCGGGAAACCTCGCCGATGAGCAGACCTCGAAAGACCTTGTCGCCGCCGCGAAAAGTGAATTCGGCGGGCTGACCACGCTGGTCAACTGCGCCATCCGGGACGTGTCGTACTTGCCGGTGACGGAATTGCCCATTGAAGAATGGACGGGCTCCATTGATGTGAACCTGACCGGGCCGTTTTACTTGCTGCGCCACGGGATTCCAGAAATAATCGCCGGCGGCGGGGGCAGCATCATCCTGATCGCCAGCCAGCTCGCCGATGCGCCGAAGCCGGGCCGGGCCTGGTATGCGTCCCAGAAAGGCGCGCTGATGAGCCTGGTCAAAGCCCTGGCCGTCGATCACGCCAAGGACAATATCCGCGCCAATACCCTGTCCCCCGGCCCCACCGCCGATGAGCGGTTCTTCAGCCAATGGCCCAGCGAAGAAGCGGCCCACGCCAACGCCAACACCCTCTTTCACCGTCTCGGTGATCCTGACGAGATGGCTGCCGGCGTGGTGTTTCTGGCGAGCGACGAGGCGTCCTTTGTCACCGGGACGGACCTGCTGATCGACGGCGGCTACACCGCGCAATAGGCCCAAATTTTTGCGGCGTTTTTGCAGGCACAATCAGGTGCGAGACATCAACAAACGGTGTGTCTGCCATGCTCTTGAGTCGCGTTGACACCCCTGGTGCCGTTCCGTATGTTCGCCGCCGTTCCAAGCGCTCTTATATAAGACGATCCGATTTCAAGAATTTACAGCCTCGGACAACACAGGTTGAGGGGCGGAATGATCAAGAGGAGAGATCAATGACTGACACACCGTGGAAAACAGACGGTTGGCATACCAGCCCCTGGAACTTCGATCCCGAAGTGACCAAGGATTGGAAGTTCCCCGAGAAAATCACCGTCCATGACGTGACGCTGCGGGACGGCGAACAGCAAGCCGGCCTCGCGTTTAACTACGAAGATAAAATCCGCATCGCCGAAGGCCTCGCCGAGGTCGGTGTGCACCGGATCGAAGCCGGCATGCCGGTGGTCTCCAAGGATGACGCCAAAGTTGTTCAGGAACTGGCCAAGCGCGACTTCGGCCCCAAGGTTTATTCCTTCGCCCGCTGTATGGTTGACGACGTGAAGCGCGCGGTCGACGCGGGCGTCGGCGGCGTGATCATGGAAGTCCCGGCGTCCCCACACCTGATTGAAAAAGGCTACCGCTGGGAGCTGGACCGGGCCATCGACCTGTCCATCGAGTCCACCAAGTTCGCCCATGATCAGGGTCTGGAAGTGGTCTTCTTCCCGATCGACTTCACCCGCTCCGATCTGGTGTGGGTGTGTGACCTGATCGAACGGGTCGGCGTTGAAGGCCATATGGACGGCCTGGCCCTCGTCGATACGATGGGCGCCACCTCTATCCACGCCATGCAGTTCTTCGTGCGCACCATGAAGAACCGCTTCCCCGACAAGCCGTTGGAAGCCCACTTCCATATGGACTTCGGCCTCGGCATCGCCAACACGATCATGGCGCTGTCCGAAGGCGTCGAGGTGATCCAGTCCACCGTTCTGGGTCTGGGCGAGCGGGCCGGCAACGTGCCCATGGAAGAAACCGTGATGGCGCTGCTAACCCTCTACAACATCGACATCGGCATCAAGACCGAGAAGCTGAAATGGCTGGCCGACATGGTCGCCGAAGTTTCCGGCGCTGTGGTGCCGAAGAACCGGCCGATTGTCGGCGACGACCTGTTCAAGGTCGAAAGCGGCATCATCGCCACCTGGCTGCTGAATTGCGGCTATGAGGATCAGACCGAGGTCGTGCCGTTCCGCCCGAGCCTGGTCGGCCAGAAAGAGCCGGAAGCCGTGATCGGTAAAGGCTGCGGCATCGACAACGTGAAGCACTGGCTGGAACGCTTCCAGATCCAGGCCAACGAAGACGAAGCCATGGAACTGCTAATGGCCATCAAGGATTGGGGCCTGGTGCACAAACGCCTCATGAACGAGGACGAGTTCAAGAAAATCGCCGGCGAAGTGCTGAATAACTAGCACCTCCAAAGGGGAGTGAGACAACTCACTTCCCTTTGGCAAGCGCGACTGCGCGCCGCGCCCCTCGGCGCGAAAGCCAAGGACGCGGAGGCGTCCGCCTGGCGATTGAGGGAAAATATAGAGTTATGAAAGACCCGGTTGCGGCGAGACAGCCGGGTTTTTTTGTTGCCCCGCTCTTTAACTCGTCATGCGCGGACCGGCCGTCAGGCCGTGATCCGCGCACCCATCCAACGTTTCGACTAACCCCGGCAACATCCATGGTCACCCGAAAACCGCTTCGGGGGCCGGGGGTGACGCCTTGAAGCGTGGGAGGAACAGCCCCCTATCCCTTACCGTCCGCACCCCCTATACTCCTCCCAACCAATTCATCTGAGGAGAGCCGAGATGCCCAAGGGAAAAATGATCACGCCGGACGGCGGTAATCTCTACGAGCGGGCCAACGACATGTTCGTCAAGGTGACCAGCCAGGACACGGGCGGCGCCTATGAAGTGTGCGAGGAGCGCTGCCCGCCGGGCTTTGCGTCCCGGCCGCACATGCACCCGAAAAACCACGAGACGTTCTTTGTGATCAAGGGCGGCGCGACCTTCATCCTGGGCGACGAGGAATTCGAGGGCAGGGAAGGCGACCTGTTCCACATTCCCCCCGGCACACCCCACCAGGTGGTGGCCGGCGACGACGGCATCCACATGCTGATGGTCTACAGCCCCGGCACCACGGAAGCCATGTTCGCCGACATGACCGCGCTGTCGGAAGATGAGCGGGGCGATTGGGACACGGGTGCGGCCGTCGCGGCCAAGCACAACACCATCTGGGTGAAGGACTTCCCCAACGCCCGCTGATCAGAATTCCCCGGCCCCAAACATCCCCAAAGGGTTCTTCGCCCGGGCCTGGGCCGGGCATGAGCCGCTGCGCCCGCTTTATTGGTGGTTGGGCGCCTGGCTGTCCTTCCTGACGGCGGCGTTTCTGAACCTGGGCATTTCCGTCCCGCCCCTGACTCTCGATGGGGATTTCTTAAATTCCATCCTGATCCGGTCCTTGCTGCTGATACCGGCGATGGCCGCGTGGATCGTGGTCCATGTCTGGTGTTTCAGCGCGATCTGGCGCTCGGCGGTCAATGTTGCCGACTCGATATGGACCGCACGCGCGCGGGTCTCGTTATTTGTATTAGGAGCCGTCTGGCTGCCGTTTCTCCTGGCGAATGCGCTCTGGCAAATCGCCGCTCAGTTCAACAACCCCTGAACCTATCCCAGACCATCCAGCATAGTGTGGATGCGGTCCACATGTTCGTCCACATTAAAGGTGTTGAAGTAGCGGGACTGGGTGCGCATGGGATCGCCCGTATAGAACTGCTCGTATAAGCGCTGCCGGCCGGCGAAGCTGGACAGTGAGGCGTCATAGGCCAACCGGAGGAGCTTGATCCGGGTCGGGCTGTCCAGATTGGCGGACTGGAAATAGGTCTCCACATTTTCCTTTAGCTCGCCGGCCACTTCGGCAAACGACGGGACGGCGACCATGCCGCCGGCGGCTAGCGTGTTCATGATGTCGCATTGGCGGTTGTACATTTTCCAGAACATGTTCTGCCAGACCATCAGCGGCCGGATGCCCGCCGCCCAGTACCCCACCGGCGTTTCCCAGCATTCGGCCTCCGCCGCGATCCGGCAAGTGCGCACGAACTCGGCAATGGCCATAGACTCCGCGATTTGCACCTGCACCGGCACATGGACGTCGATCTTGGAGGCCCGGGCGATGGCCATGGTCAACGCCATCATGAACTTGGATTTGGACTCGGCGCGGACCACCGACTGCATCAGCATGTTGGGCGCGATGAAGGCCTCTTCGTTGATCAGTATATCGTAGTCCGGATCTCGATAGATAAAAACCCGCTCCCACGGCACGAAGACATCGTCGAAGATCACCAGCCCGTCGGATTCGTCATACTTTGCCGCCAGCGGATAATCGGCGGCTGATCCGGCATCGGTGTGCGCCACGGGCGGGCGGCAGATAAAGCGCAAA
>JAYPHU010000002.1:167062-180739 GCA_038127535.1 Rhodospirillaceae bacterium
GCAAAGCCGAAGGAATAGGCCGTCGTATCGATCTTGGTGTCGGTGGGCCAGCGCGACGCCGCCGGCATGACCAAGAGTTCGTTCGCCATGCCGCACAGCGTCGCCACCATGCGCGCACCCTGGATATGAATGCCGGCGTCGGTTTCCTTGGTGATGTGGGCGACGATGTCGGAGGTTTCCAGATGCGCCGGGTGGGAGCGGTCGACCTGGGGATTGACCAGCGCATGAGTGATTACCTGGTCGTTTTCCCGGATATATTTGTGGTAGTTCCGGATATTGTCCGAGCCGTCGAAACTGTCCCGCTTTAGATTATCGGCGGCGGCCGCATAGGCCGAGATGAACATGTTCTTATAGTCGGGGCTGCGGCCCAGCATGCCGCAGGAATATTCCATCCAGACCTCGATGGCCCGGTTGCGGGCGATCACATCCTCGGCGGAACCCGGAATGATGTGGGTCATGCCGACTTTGTCGCCGGTGGCCGGCGAGGCGAAGGTCATAGTGTCGATCAGGTCCGCGTCGTGCTGCAGGTCCAGCAGCTCCGCCATGGTCTGCGCCGCGCCGGCGAAGCGCGGATCGGTGGTGACATCCTCCACCCGCTCCCCGTCGATGGAGACGTGGCGGTCGTCCCGCAGGCTTTCCAGATAGTCGGCGCCGGTTCTGATCGGCATGGCGTGGTCCTCCGTTTGATGTGCCCGGAACGTTAGGGGGTTCCATCTCCAGAGGCCAAAGTAAAATCGGGATTTTTCACTAAGTGAACGCGACCGAAAAAAACGGCCTGCCACAATCGGGGAAATTGTTGGCAGGCCGCTATGCGCCTATCGATGACCACACATTACGTGTGTTCAGGGGGCTGTTACCGGGAACGATATTCCCGATGGCGTTGGAACCGCTCCCGCAATTCCTTGCGGGTGATGATCCCGTCACCGTCATCATCGAGGCGTTGAACTATCTTGATGAAGCGCTTCTGGAATTCACCAAGGGTCACCGAGGCGTCGCCGTCGGCGTCGTGATGCTGGAACCGGTCCACCATCCGTTCGCGCATGGCGTCGAGCCAGAGCTTTTCATATTCGGCGAGGCTGAGGGTGCCGTCCTTGTTCGCATCGAACTTGTCGAACCGGTCCTTGCGGGCCGCGTCGATCTCGGTTTGGGTCAGCTTGCCGTCCTCGTTCGTGTCGAACGTATCGAACAGTCGTCCACCCCGGCGTCCGCCGCGATGGCCACCGCCGTACCGGCCGTAGCGGGCCTGCATAAAGCCGCCGCGATGATCGCCATCTTGAGCGCCCTCGCCGGCCGCGGCGTGAATTTTGTCAGCACGTTGCTGGTGCATCATTTGCGCGACGCCCGTGTCGGCGAAGAAGGCCAGCACCAAAACACCTAAGGCGGCGCTGGACGCGAGGATGATTTTGTTTCTTTTGGTCATTATTGGTCTCCACTATGTCAAAGGCAAAGTGGATATCGATATCCAAACAGATAAACGCCGTTGGCGGATCACTCCGTCGAATTATTTTTGAGAGGCAACGATTAGGAAGCGGGTCTAGCTGCGCCAGAAGCCTTCCTTGTCGATCTGATGCAAGGCGTCCAGCTCTTGCGCGCTGGGCGGCGGGGTTTCCACCATGTCCGCCGCGGCCTTCAGAGCCCAGCCGGTGTTTTCCTGCACTTCCTCGACCGTATGGCCGGGATGGATGGACGACAGATGCAGCTCGTTCGTCGGGCCATAAGGCCGCAGGATCGCCCGGTCGGTGATGACCACGGCCGGGCCGCCGCCGGGCAGGCCGGCTTTCTTTCGGGCGTCGCCGCCGGTCAGGTGACCGGGAGACGTAATGTAGTCCACCTTCTCCACCAGCCGGTGTTTCTGATGGTTCATGATGGCGATCAGTCGTTCCGCCATGGCAGCGATATCCGGCGCGCCGCCGGAGCCCGGCAGCTTGACCTTGGGGTTATCCACGTCGCCGATATAAGACGTGTTGATGTTGCCGAACTTGTCGATCTCGGCGCCGCCGATAAAGCCGGCATGGACCCGGCCGCCGCTCAACAGTCCCATGATCTGGATCAGCCCGGTGGTCCAGGCCGCGCCCAGCTGATTAGGCCCGTCGCACATGGTGTAGAGCATGTCTTTAGCGGGCTCGTAACGGGACACGCCGCTTTCAAACAGGCCGACCGCGTTCGGCGCATGGGTCAACCGCGCCACGCCGTAAGCGGTGATTGGCAGGCGCATGCCGACAAAGATGCGTTCCCCGTCATTGATCTGGCGGGCCGCCGCGATGATCATCAGTTCCTGAGTTGAATACTCGCTCATCGCCCTACTCCGCGGCGTAATTGGCCGGGGCGGAAAGCGCCTCCCCGGTGATGCGCAGGTCTTCCAACTGGCCGCCCAGCTTGGCGCGATAGGCCGCGTGATCGGGCACATCGCGCACCCATTCATCCAGCCAGCGCTCGAACCCTTCGACCTCGCGGGTTTCCTGGTGATAGTGGTGGAAAAAGGCGTTGTCCCGCTTCCACCGGCCGATCAGCGGCGCCGGGTGGCAGGCTGCCGGAATATGGCAGACGGCGTTCACGCCGAAACCGGGGATCAGCACCCGGCTGGGATCGGAGGCGATCACCTCCGGCTCGACGATCTCGTCGGCTAGGACGATGATCTTCTCCGCCGCGATGGAGGCTTCCTGGGTCAGACCGGTCGAGCCCCAGATGTGGGAATTACCGAACTTATCGGCCCGCTGCACCACCAGAAAGGCCACGTCGGGCTTGAGCGCTGGGACCAGGGCCACCGGATCATCTCCGTCGGAAAACGGGTTGTTGGCCATCTTGATCCGCGGGTTCGAGTTCACAATGTCAGAGCCCAGGATCGACTTCAGCGGCACATAGGGCAGGCCGTAAGCGCCGGCGAAAAACGCCATGCCGATGGAAAAGTTGGAATAGTCGAAAATTTCGATCGGGTGGGGCTCTCCCTTTTCGGCGGCGCGGCGGTAATTGTGCCCCATGCCGCCCGATACATTGCCGACCCAGGCGCCGGTCACTGCCTTGACGCAGCCGGCCCCGATCAACATGTCGGTGGAGATATCGGAGATGGGCGCGACCATGTTGAGGTCGCGGCGTTCCTGGCGGATCAGTTCATGGGTGGCGGCGAACGGAATGGCGTTTTCCAGCGCCGCGCCCAGCACGATGCTGCCCCCGTCCGGCACATGATCCTGAATCGCTTCCGCGATGGTGCAAAGCTTGTCGTTGATGGTTCGGCCCTCTCCCAGGCAGACGGCGCAGATGCTACGAAATAGAGGTGTTTAGGTAGCAAATCCATCGATCCTGTACAAACCCCGGTTAGCGCAATTGTGAACAGGAACCGGCTGGGATTTCGCCGCTGTTTGGCCTAGACTGCCGGCATGGATTATTGGGGAGCAGATGCATGCGCCTGATCAAACTATTTGCAGTTCTGACCATCGTTGCATTTTTGAGCGCCGGCACGGCATGGGCTGATGAAGCCGACAAAGACTATCAGGGCAAGATCAAGAACTTCCTGACCGAGCACACGCTGCTTTATGCGGACAGGCAAGGCGGCAACAACGCCATCTACTTCGGCCGCTTCGGGACCTTTGATTGGTACTTCCCGTGTCAGATCGAGACCGGCAACTGGACACTGTCGAAAGACAATGTCCTGCATCTGGAATACGACACGGTGACCTTCAAGCCGGTGACCTACCGCCTGACCCGCGACGGCGATCAGGTGAAGCTGTTGAACCTGGCGGACGGCTCGGCAGTGATGAGCGAGCGACAGCCGGAGAACGGACTACCCGTCGGGTGAAAAATCTATTAGCCGCGCGTGCCGCGGTTTAGCCGAGCGAAAAAATCCACTTTCTATTTCCGTCATCCACGGGCCTGACCCGTGGACCCCTTTATGTTTATCCCCTCCCCCCTACCTTAGGCGTCGCCCCCGAGTTGGGCTCAATTTACTTGAGGCCAAGTCTCGGGGGTCCATGGGCAGGGCTTGCATGGTTCCCCGACAACCGCTTCCCGGGTCGGGGACGACGCAGAAAGGAAAGTAAAAATTTAAAACCACCGAGCACACAGAGAACACAGAGATAGCGGGGCGTGATAGGCCCCTCTGTGCTCTCTGTGTGCTCGGTGGTTAAAAGATAGGTCCGGGCATGACGACGCTAGGGGAACGGGCATCAACCTCCCTCCCCCTTGAATTCGAACTGCGCCTCCCCACATGTTACTCACTCGGGAAAACCGACATACCGGTGAGGATAAGACATGAGCGAGACGTGGGACGGTAAATACCGGCGGAAGAGCGACCGGCGCGGGGGAGCGTGGGACGAAAGCCCGGAGCGCCGCAAGACCGACCGCCGGGTGCGCCAGCACTGCTTTAAATGCCACGCCGCCTTTGTCCCGGAAACGCCTCACGGCACCATCTGCCCGGACTGCCAGCGCGCCGCCCTGCACTGCGCGGCATAGCTGCCTCATTAAATAATAAAATACCAGCGTTGTGCCCGGCCCGCGAAGCGGCTGCCGGGTATCTACCTACCTCTTTTAACCGTCATCCACGGGCTTGATCCGTGGATCCATCTTAAATGTGGATACCCGGATCAAGTCCGGGCATGACGACAATTGGCGAGGTCGAGGGACCCCTCGCGTCCCGAGGGGCGGATGGTACGCGGGTCAAGCCCGCGCATGACGGCAAAGTAAAACCACAAAGTATACGAAGGGGGAAGTGTCATCACCCATCCCCTAACATCGTCATCCCCGACCTACGGAGCAGTTGTCGGGGATCTCAGGCCATGGAGTTAGATACCCGAGAATTGGTCTCAACTATCGTTGACCCCAACTCGGGCATGACGCGATAAAAGGTAATGGGACGAAGAGAGGCGAGCTACCCCTACTGCTCCATCCATTTGACGATGCCCGCCACGCCGTCGACGGCGACTTGGGAGCCGTCGGGGATCGTCTGGGTCGCGTCCTGCACGCCCAAAACCATGGGGATGCCCCGTTCGCGGGCCAGAGAGGCCAGGTGCGAGGTGGAACCGCCCAGCTCCGCCACCACGCCCGACACCATGGGCAGGATTTGGCTGAGGGACGGGCCGGCCACATGGGTCACCAGGATATCGCCCGGCGCCACGCGGCTGATCTCGCATTCGCAGTTGATCACGCAGGCGCGTCCGGAGCCCCAGCCGATGCCGGCGGGGTGGCCGCGCAAGCCGGGCCGGTTGGACCAGCGCTCCGGCATATTGTCTTCCTGTTCCATCTGCAACGGGCGGACCTGCAGCATCTTGAAGCCCTTCTTGTCGCGGGCCCATTCGATTTCCGCCTGCATGCCGATCATGGCCTCGGCCTTTTTCATGTAGCCGTAGAGCTCCAGCACCTTTTCGTCGTTGAGGCAGCGCTCGCCGACCAACTCCTTATCCACCTTGGCGGTGGGCTGGGCGTTATGCAGATGGCAGCCGACCTTGTGGGTCTTGCGGCCCAGATCCACATGAGTGATCTCGCCGGCGGCGTTCAACTCGTAGCGGTCCGGTACCACCTCGCCCTGGGCAATGGCTTCACCCAGGCCCCAGGTCGCGCTGAGGATGGAGCCGCCGTTGGCGGTGACGCTTAAACCCCCGCCGGAACTTTCCGCGTCGATCAGCGGCTGCACCAACAGCGACATGGCCGTATCGGACGGATCGATACTGTTGGCCGCCATATAACGGAGCGCGCGGACGGACCAGAGCGCCGCCCAACAGGCGCGGACAGCGGTAATGAATTCATTTTCGTTGGCGAGCCCGAGGAAACTCTCGAATTGGCCGGCAAAGCTGGAGCCTTCACGGTCCTCAACCAACGCGCTAGAGCGGACCACCAGGGGCGTGTCCGACCGGTCGGCCAGTTCCTGGCGGGCGGCCAATAGCGGTTCCTTCACTTCGTCGACCATCTCCCGGTCGAACATGCGCAGCCGGATTTCGTTGGTCAGCAGCCGCACCTCGTGCAGATCGGCTTGCGGCAGCTTGGCGATCAGCTCACGCAGGCCGTTGGCCTGAAGTTGCAGCCGGTAGGCTTCGGAGCTGACGGCAAATCCGTCGGGGATCGGCAGGCCGGCCTGACCCAGCGCCGCCTGATTAGCCGCCTTGGGGCCGAACAGATCGGGGTTCGCCGCCTCCGGCGACATCAAAGGTACAACGAGTTGAGACATGGCTCCGTCTCCGACATTAATTATTGCGAAATAGGTTTATTTTTCCGTCATCTACGGGCTCGACCCGTGGATCCATGCCCATTCAAAACTGGATCGCGGATCATACGCGGATCAAATCCGCCCACAAACTGCCGCGCATGACGGCAATTTATACAGGGTAACCAGTACCCGAAAAGCAAAGGGACGCGCACCAGGTACGCGTCCCCAAACCTCTAGCCGACTTAAATCACGTCGACCGGCATAATCCGATCAATCGGGAAGTGGGTGATCAACTCGGTCTCTTTCTCGTGCACGATGACCATTTCCTCGATCCGCACGCCCCATTCAAGCGGCTTGCCGTGTTGCGTTTCCAGCGCGAAGACCATGCCTTCCTGGATCTCGATCGGGTGATCGAGGGACCAGATGCGGGAGATCACCGGCGGGTCGTACTGAGCAAGACCCAGACCATGGCCCCACAAGTTGGCGGCGGCTTGGTCTTCTTCCTCGTAGCCATAAGCCTCTTTAGCAGATGGCCATTTTTCCGCAATCTCTCTGGTTGTAGCTCCGGGTTTTACCGCGTCGATGGAGGCTTGCAGCCAGTCCAGGGCCTTCGCGTAGTAATCTTTCTGCTCCTGGCTCGGATTGCCGCCGACGCAATAGGTGCGGTAGTAGCAAGACTTGTAGCCGTTCCAGGTTAGCGCAGCCAAATCCATAAAGACGATTTCGCCAGGCTGAATGATCCGGTCGGAGAAGTTCCGCCAGTTGGGCCAAGTATTTGGCCCGGAAGATACGATCACATCCTCGACATCTTCCATGCCGGGGATGTTGTAAAGAAATTCCATGATATGTGCGGTCACCTGGTTCTCGGTAATGCCGGGCTTCAGGAACTTCATACATTCCCAGTGGGCCGCGTCGCCAATGGCTCCGACGATCCGCATAATTTCATGCTCGTCCTTATTTTTGACGGCGCGGGCTTCCATCATTGGCGACATACCATCCGCCCAAGTGATACCCTCCGCCTCAAAAGCTCCAAGCATGTTAATATCAATAAAATCCACACCCAGCTTCTCGCCCTCGACGCCATGGCGTTTCATCTCGTATTTTGCGGCATCAATAAATTTCTTCACCTGCTGCTGAGAGGCAGGCCCAGCTGCTCCTTTGATCCAGGCGTAGGAGTAGCGAATATTTTCGGGCGGAATCCATGGGGCGTGGGCTTCAATCTGCATGCCGATATCACCCTGTTCAAACAGGATGGGATCGCCGTCGCCACAGAGCATGGCGTAACGCAGCCCCGGCTTCAGCCGGTTCCATCCCGGCGTCAGGGTGCTGGTAATATAACGGACGTTTTCGTCGTACATCACAAGAAGGGCGCCGAGGCCGTGCTCTTTCATTTTTTGGCGCGCACGCTCGATTCGATGCTTGCGCAGGCGGTCCCAGTTGACCCGTTCCTGCCAATCAACGCCTGTAATACCGAAATTTGCTGTACCAGCGGACATAAACTTCCTCCTAAAACTAAAAATCCCCCTAAAGGAAACAGAGCATTACAAGAATCATTCAGAATGTTTCCCCAAGGTCTTATAGGAATCAATCAGTAGAGTACTCTGCTAGGGGAATCAAGCAGGTTTTACCCGCCCCACACCCAAAGTTGACGCGGACGAAAAACGGCGGAATTTCTGCAGAAAGTACGGCAAGAACGCGTATAGCGGCGGACCATAATGCTACGCATCAATTGGCCCGTGTCAGGGATATTCGCCGAACCCTAGCCCAGCTTGACCGGCTGTCCGGTCTCGGCCGACTGGCAAATAGCCTCGAAGATAGCGATGTTTTCAATCTTCTCTTCGGTGGTGAAGGGATACGGATCGCCGCCCAGAGCCGCCGTCGCCCAGGCCTCGATATTCATTTTGACCGTGTCCGCCCACTCATAGGTGCCGGAATCCACCACGCCTTCCTTCTTGCTGATATAGACATAGGTGGGGCCGGGCTCGCTCGGGTGATGGAAATCCTTGGCCTCGATCCAGCCCTTAGAGCCGTAGACGCAGAACCGCATATACAGTGGCGTCTCTAGGATGCTGCTGAAGTACCCCGTCGCCCCGCTTTTAAACCGGACCTGGAACGACAACACGTCCCCGTTGGCGTTGGCCGGGTTGCGGGTCGCAGTCATGGCGAACACTTCGTCCACCGAGCCGAACATGTTGGCGTAAGCGTCCGTGATGTGAATGCCGGTAGCGGTCATCGCCGCGCCGGGGGATTCAGCTTTGGATATTCGCCAATTGTCGGCCGGCATGTTGGCCAGCTTGTCATGAGAGAAAGCGGATTCCACATGCATGATCTCGCCTAAGAGGCCGGTCTTTACCAACTCGCGGATTTTGATCATGGCGGGCTCGAACCGGCGCTCGTGCCCAAGGCCCAGGACCACGCCGGCCGCCTCGCAAGCCGCGACACTGCGCTCCGCGCTGGCCTTACTCAGCGCCAGGGGTTTCTCGCAAAACACGTGCTTGCCGGCGCCGGCGGCCGCGATGATCTGTTCTTCATGCAGGGAGTGCGGCGTGGCCAGGATCACCGCGTGCACCTCGTCATCGGCCAGGGCGTCGGCTAGAGAGTCGGATAGAGTCAGCTTGTGGACTCGAGCGAAGCGCTCCGCCGCCTTCGGATCCACATCAACGCCCCGTGAAAAGCTGATCTTGTCGCTTTTACCCTGCAGGGTCTCGACGATATGGCGGCCCCACCAGCCCAGCCCGACTATTGCCGTGTTCATCATGGTTCAGTCTCTCTTGCCCGTAAAAATCGGCCCTCTACTTATCCTCTGAGGAAGAAATCGCAAACATTATCCGCCGGCTCGCCCGAGACGGGCCTCTGGCCCCTGCATAGAATTGCTGAAAACAACAACCGCTCAAAAGAAGGAGCTGTCATGCAGGCGTTTCAGGACACCCCGATCATGCTGGTCGGTAAAATGAACATCATCGAGGACGACGTGGAGACCGAAGTCATCGCCTCGGAGGACTATTGCGAGGCCACCCACCGGGGGATCAAGTTCATCGAATCCCTCGGCCACGGTAGCGTTGAGGCCTGGCAGGTGCCGCGTACCAAGCTCAATTGACTGAGGGGACAGCTTTAAGACATCAAGCTTATCGGCCAGGAGACGATGACCGGAAAAAACATCACGATGAGAATAGCTAGAACATCGCAGATTAAAAACGGGATCGCCGCGCGGTAAATTTCGCTCATCGTCGTGCCCTTAGGCGCCACGCCCTTCATGACGAACAGTCCGGCGCCGAAAGGCGGCGATGTGGATCCGGTCTCGATCGCGATCAGGTAGAGAACCGAGAACCAAATCGGATCAAACCCGAGCTTCATGACGACCGGGATAAACACCGGCAACGTAACCAGCATGATCGGCACCGGGCTCATCAGCATGCCCAGCAGGATTACCGTGGCGATCATCAATCCGACAACGACCATCGGGCTGGTGCTTAGGCCCAGCACCACGTTGACCAAGCCTTCCGTCGCGCCGGTGAAGGCCAGCATCTGCGTAAAGGCCAGGGCCCCGGAGATGATCAACAGCAGCATGACCGAGATTTCCAGGCTGCCAACAATCGCGCGTTTGAAGACGGTCCAATTCATCCGGCCCTGAGCCGCGGCCAGCAGGAATGTAGCCAAGGCACCGGACGCGGCAGACTCGCTGGGCGTCGCCCATCCGACGAAGATAATACCCACCACCATGAAGATGATGAACCCCACCGGCAGAATTTGCGTCACGGTGACCTTGATTTTTTCCGAAAGCGGAATGTGTTTGACCTGAAAGGGCGGTGCTACGTCCGGATCAACGATGCAGCGGCCGACAATATAGAGGGTATAGAGCACGGCCATGATAATACCCGGCAGAATAATCGCGATCAGGATGCGGCCGATCGACAGCTCCGCCACCACACCCAAAAGCACGGCGAGACCGCTCGGCGGAATCATGATCGCCAAGCCGCCGCTGCCCAAAATCGGGCCCAGTGACATGGGCTTCTTGTATCCCCGTTTCTCCATTTCGGGTACCAGGGAAGATCCCAACAAGGCGATGCTGCCCATGCTGTTGCCTGTCAAGGCCGAGAACAACACGCCGCCGCCGACGGCCATCAGAGCCAGCCGCCCTTTCAGGCTGCCGAACCATTTGTCGAGGGCATCCAGCAGATTGTAGCCGATGCCGGAATGAAACATGATCTCACCCATCACCAGGAAGAGCGCTACCGGCACGAGCGTGAATGTGCTGAGAGATTCAGAAACTTGGATGACCAGCTGGAGCATGCCGGGAAGGCCGCCGAAGAACAGATACGCCCCAACCACATTGACGACCAGAAAGGCAAACGCCACCGGCATGCCGATGAACATCAGCACGAACAGGGAGCCCATGATGATCAGGAAGGCTTCGTACCATTCCATCAGGTCTGCTCCTCACCGTGCCCGCCGGAAACAGCTAGCGGGAGACCAAGAAGCACGCGCAATCCCCGCCGAACAAACTGGAAGCCCAGGAGAAAGAGACCAAAGGGCACGACGGCGGTGATCCAAAACGTCAGCGGCGCCATGATGGTGGGCTCTCGAATGTCGTTCTGGAATTGATCAATAACCGTGAGAATTCCGAACCAGCAGACAATGAAGCACGCTAGCGCAGCGACCCAGGACAAAACAAACTGTACGATTTTGGCAACACGCGCGCTCATGTAGCCGACAAGCAAGTCGATGGAGACATGTCTATCTTTTCCCAGAACCCAGGCGGCGGCGAGAAACGTCAAATAGAGAAGCGTGATCTCGCTGAGCTCAACCAACCACGGGTTTGAGATATGCAAAAAAGACCGGGTGAAAATTTCGGCGCAAATCGCCAGAGTAATGAGCACCATCATGGTGCAGGCGATGGCCGCCAAAACCTGATTGAACCTGTCAAACCAGGCCACGAGGGAGGTGAGAAAATTGCTCACGGCGCGAAAGCCTATCTCATCCGGTCAAAAATTGTAGGGGCAAAAGATTACCTGGCCGGCCATTGGTACAAAATCACCGGCCAGGTACTAACGATTAGACCAAACTGATTACTTCATCAGCATTTTCTGAAGCTTCGGACCATTTTCGGCGTCCTTAGCCTTGACCGCATTCCAGGCTGCTTCGAGAACGGTCTTGCTGAATTTTTCGGTTTCAGCCGCCGAGAAAACGACTTCCTTGACGCCGTCTTTCTTCAATTGGGCGTAGCCGTCTTTCAGGCTGGCATCCCAGCTGGCTTCGTAGGCGGCCGGGTCCGCGTTACGCACAAAGTCGATGACCTTGGCTTGGGTCGGGGCCGGCACTTTCGCCCAGGCCTTCGGATTTGCCAGCAAGTGGAACGTCGCCCGGTAAAAACCAGGGGAGACATAGGCGCCGATGAGTCCCTTGAACTGCTTCGCAACGCCGGAAACGCCGGTCGCGAACCCTTTCACGACACCGCGTTCCATCGCCGTGTAAATTTGGGTCATGGGCAGAACAACCGGGTTCCCGCCCAGCGCCTTGACGGCCGGCGCAATCGCCGGGAACACGCGGATCTTCAACCCCTTGAGATCATCCAGTTTCTCAATCGGGTCTTTTAGGAAAATATGGAAGCGGAGCTGCGACACCGGCAGTTCACCGATGTAAACCAGGCCTTTCGGCTCGTGCAACTTAGCCATCAGGTCATGGTAGCCGGTGGACTTGATGTCGTTGTACTGTCGATTGGAATAGTTGGCCGATCCGGACACGCTCAAGATGCCGTTGGCGTAGCTCGGGCTGGTGAGCGTCATATCGACGGACCCCAAGCGAACCGCGTTGGGCTGCTTGAACTGCGGCACCACTTCTGGACCGCCCCGCCAATCAACCTGGAACTCGCCCTTCATCTTCGCGTTCAGCCGATTGATAAATCCGTCAAAGGTTTGCCCGATGGGGGTTTTCTTCGGCAGCATGGAAACGAGCTTGAGCGTCACCTCCGCTGCATATGCCTGGGACGCGGTGAACCCGATAAATGAAACGGCCAGCGCCACGGTGGTGCCTAACAAAATTTTCTTCATAGTACTGATCCTCTCTGTGATGAAGTTGATGGTTACTCGTGAATAGTCAGGGCTGGCCCTCGCCGGCCCGAATGAGTGCTCGTCCGGTATGCTGAAAATCCGTCGTATTCGACCTCAATGTGGATTGAGCCCATGGTAACATCACCGCCATAATCCGCAATAACGGGCTGATTTCGAACCACAAATTCCATTATTGCGCATTATCCCGATCCTTTATCCTAAATGTTGGGCGAGTTCCGCCTGCAGGTGCATGAGCGCCGGCATACCCGTTCGATCCCGCCGTCCGAGTCCGCATTCCGTTGAAATACTAAACGTATCCAAGTGACTCCGGGCCACCTTCACCCGGGACAGATTTTCGTCAATGCCCTGACTATCGTGGACCAACCCCAACACAACTTCTGTGTCAGACGGAAGCGCAAGCTTCTCCAGCGGCGCATAGAATGCGTTGTCCCCGCGATCCACCGGAACCGGCATATGGATAAAATCGATCCGCCGCGCGACCTGTTCGGCAATGGCGTTGGAAACCTTCACACACATGCCCAGATCATCCGGTTCCTTCCAATGGCGATTGTTCATGCTGCCGTAACAAAGGTGGTACCCCAACTCGATGGTCTCGGGGATATGGTCCCCCAATGCCGCAAGCTTTCCGATCAACACATCCCAGGAACGATCAAACACCGCCGGGAACACCTGTTCAAAGATGCTCATTTCCGTGGCGACATCCCACTGGATGGACAGATGTTCGTGGGGGACGGCATCCGCAATTCGGTCAACCTCCTGAAGCACCGCTTTCTCGTAGACCGGCAATATCTGTTCTTGGGAGTCATAAGCTGCAAACGAATAGACGGGCGCAAATGGCGTCGGGATCGCCACCAAAAATCTTGCCGATGAGGAAACGACGCCGGCTTCCTGTTGCCGGACAAAACTCGAATAGGACTCGATGGCCTCTCTGGCAAAGCCAAGATCGGAAAAATCCAAGTCACCGGCGCTCTTTCCCGGTGCAAACGTAAAGGGCGCATGGAGCTGGTAGTCCCGTTCTCTGTCTTCGATCTGTCTTAAAGCGTCTTGTTTCTGAAAAGCGGCAAGCTGCCAGCCGATCCAGTTTTTCCGGGCGCCGGTCTCTCCGTCGGGATACCGACTGCAGCAGGCCTTCAGTATGGGGCCGACCAGCTCAAAAACCTCATCGGCGGTGTCCAAGGGGATGCTGCCGACCAGATGGACGGCATTTTTCGCGGGCGCTCCCTGAGGACGAGTTGAAGAGGTTTCATCCATCGCTTGGTTTGTATGTTTTATATATGAAACAATTGTTTATATATAAAACAATATATCGGTGCGCATGTCAATGCCTGGATGATCGGTCAGCCTTTCTGCTACCCTCCCCATGGCGCGTCACCCCCGAGTCTTGTGCCCGGACTTGTTCCGGGTATCAGAAGCCAAGTCTCGGGGGACGATGGGCGTGAGCAGAGCAAGTAGAGGGGCCGAATGGACCCCCGACAA
>JAYPHU010000002.1:180839-194856 GCA_038127535.1 Rhodospirillaceae bacterium
ATGGACCCCCGACAACTGCTGCGCATACCCGGATCAGGCCCGGGCACAAGGGCCAGGGGCGACGCAGTAAGAATAGGGAGAAGAGACCTACCCCCCTACAGCACCGGGCCCGGTGATTTCAGGGCATTCTCCATCAAATCTGTGGTCACTATCTCAAACGCCTCGTCGACTGAATCCGTAATCGTGAACAACTCCACATCCTCGGGGCTGATAGTGCCGTATTCTAGGAACGTGTCGAAGTCCCCGACCCGGTCCCAGTAGTCCTTGCCGTAGAGCACGATGTTAATCTGCTTGGTCAGCTTGCCGGTCTGATCCAGGGTCAGCACCTCGAACAGCTCATCCATGGTGCCGAAGCCGCCGGGGAAGACGATCACGGTCTTGGCCGGGTACAGGAACCAGAACTTGCGCATGAAGAAATAGTGGAACTCGAAGCAGAGCTCCCGGGTGATGTAGGGGTTATCGTGCTGTTCGAACGGCAGGGAAATATTGAGCCCGATATTGATCCCCTTGGCCTCGGACGCGCCCCGGTTAGCCGCCTCCATGATCCCCGGCCCGCCGCCGGTGCAGACCACAAATCGCCGGTTATGCTCGTCCCCCAATTCCTTGGACCAGATCGTGAGACGCTTGGAGAGCTCCCGCGCATCCTCATAGAAGCGCGACATTCTCACATCCCGCTCGGCGGTCTCTAGCCCCTCTCCCGACTTCCGCGCGGCGGCCAGCAAAGCCTCCGCCTCTTTCTTTGATTTGAACCGGGCCGAGCCGAAGAATACGATCGTGTCCTTGATGCCGTATTTCTCGAACCGGACTTCGGGCTCCAGATACTCCGCCTGGATGCGGATGGAGCGCGCCGCACGGGAGTTCAGGAAATCTAGGTTCTTGTAGGCCTTGACCGGTCCGCTGTTATTCGTCGCCATGTGATGCTGTCCCTGTTTGAAACTATGCCGGCCAGTCTAGCAAAGCCGGGGCCCGGCTCATAACCGTTTGAATTCCCCCACGTCTTGGATAAAATTTCGGCCGAGGGGGAGAAAGCATGTTCATCAAAAACGCCTGGTATGTGGGCGCGCTGGAGTCCGAGGTCGGCCGGGAACCCATGGGCCGGGTCATCCTCAACGAGCCCATCGTGTTTTTCCGCAAAGAGGACGGCACGCCCGTCGCGCTGGAAGACCGCTGCTGCCACCGGCACTATCCCCTGTCCCATGGCGAGCTTCACGGCGACCGGCTGCAGTGCAGTTATCACGGCATGGTCTATGACGCGACCGGGGCTTGCGTCGAGATACCGTCCCAGAAGCAGGTGCCGAAGGGCGCCGGCGTGCGCAACTACCCGGTGGTGGAGCGCTATCACTGGGTGTGGATTTGGATGGGCGATCCCGAGCTCGCGAATCCCGACGAGATCACCGATTTCCATTGGCTGGACGATCCCAACTGGGGGGCGAAATCAACCCTGATCCATATCGAGAGCAACTATAAACTGATCGTCGAGAACCTCTTGGATCTGACCCACCTCGCCTATGTGCACCGTACCACTATCGGTAATGACGCGGTGGCGGAGGCGGCGGACACCAAGTTCGACCGGGAGCCGGGGTCGGTCCGGGTCACCCGCTGGATCATTGATCAGCCCCCGCCCCCGGCCTTTGTCAAATCCGGCGGCTTCACCGGCAATGTGGATCGCTGGCAGATCATCGATTACTCCCCGCCGGCCTTCGTGCGGCTCGATATCGGAGCCTGCGATACGGGCACCGGCGCGCCAGAGGGCAATCGCGTCGGCGGGATCGAGATGCGCAACCTCAACGCCATCACGCCGGAGACCGAGCGCTCGACCCACTACTTCTGGGGCCAGGCCCACAGTTTTGATGTCAAAAACGAAAACATCACCAACTTGGTGTTCGATACGGTGATGACGGCGTTCCTGGAAGACAAGGCGATCTTTGAGGCGCAGCAGCGGATCATCGACATGAACCCCGACGCGAACCGGATTAATCTCGCAGGCGATGTGGGCGGCGTGGCCGCCACCGACATCATTTCCCGGAAGATCGCAGAGGAAGCGGCGGCGTAGAGCTTTACGCCGTTCCCCAAATCTCCTCGGCCGTTTCGACGACGCGCTCCAGCTTTTTCCACTGGGCATCCTCGCCGAGTTCGTTGCCGACCACCATGCTGGCGAACCCGCATTGGGGGCTGAGGCAGAGATTTTCCAGCGACACGTATTGGGCCGCCTCGTCAACCCGGCGCTTGAGATCGTCTTTGGTTTCCAGCTCCGCGAACTTCGACGTCACCAGACCCAGCACCACCATTCGGTCATTGGGGGCGAAGCGCAACGGCTCGAACCCGCCGGCCCGGTCCGAATCCCACTCCATGAAGAACCCATCGACGGGGACGTTGGCGAACATGCTCTCCGCCACCGGCTCATAGCCGCCTTCGGCGATCCAGGAGCTCTTGAAATTGCCCCGGCACATATGGACGGTGACCGTCATATCGTCAGGCTTTTCGGCGAGCGCCATGGCGATACCCTTGGCATAGGTCTTTACCAACTGATCCGGATCGTCGCCCCGCTCCCGCATTTGGCCCTGCACTTTGGGATCGCAGAGCATGGCGAACGTCGTGTCGTCGAACTGCAGATACCGGCAGCCGGCCGCATACAAATGCCGCACCTCGTCGCGATAGGCCTGAGCCAGGTCTTCCCAGAATTCTTCCACATCCGGATAGACATCGCGGTTGATCAATTCGCGCCCGCCCCGGTGATAGGCGAGGCTCGGCGACGGAATGCAGAACTTGGCGGTAACATTCGTGTTGGCGTTCAGATACTTAAAGTGATCGAGCATGACGCCGTTCGGATTGCCAATCTTGGAGTGCACCTCCAGGGAATTGATGTTGTGGCCGGCCTGGAACGACGGGCCCTGCGGCGCGGCGGTCTGGTCGATACCGTCCAGGCTGCAGAGGAAATCATAGTGCCAGGAGGTGCGGCGAAATTCCCCATCGGTTACCAGTTTCAGGCCAACACCTTCCTGACGGGCAACGGCCTCGTTGATGCATTCATCTTCGACGGCGCGAAGGGCGGCATCATCTATATCGCCGTTGGCGTTTTTCTCCCGGGCTTCGTGCAGACGTAGCGGCCGCAACAGACTGCCGACGTGATCGGCCCGGAACGGCGGGCGTGACGGATCCTGATAGGTCATGAACTTTCTCCCTCTCTAATTCTCTGCTTTTTCCCATTTCTCGGCGGCGCGGTCGTCTTCATCCTTGGCCTCGACCCATTGGGCGCCGTCGCCGGTCCCTTCCTTCTTCCAGAAGGGCGCCTTGGTCTTCAAAAAATCGATCAGAAATTCGCAGGCCTCGAACGCGGCCTTGCGATGCGCCGACGCGGCGACAACGAGCACGATCTGATCGCCGGGCGCGAGCGGGCCGTAGCGGTGGATGATCAGCGTGTCTTCCAGCGGCCAGCGGTCTTTCGCCTCCGCCTCAATTCGAGTGAGCTCTTTCTCGGTCATGCCGGGATAGTGCTCAAGCTCCATACTGTCGATCTTCTCGCCGCCGGCTATATCCCGGACCAGACCGATGAAACTGCAGACACCGCCGACGGCGTGATTGCCGTGGGTGATCCGGGCGATTTCCACGCCTGCGTCGAAGTCTTCCTGTTGGACCCTAATCACGTGATCACCTTGCTAGCCGCCGGTGATCGGCGGAAAGATCGCCACTTCGTCCGTGTCGACCAGCGGATGATCCAGATGCGCGTGTTCGTGGTTCACCGCGACGCGCACGACGCCGGGCAGGTTGAACGCCGCAAAATAATTGTCGCCCCGGTCCTTCAGCCAGTCGACGAGGCTTTCCACATCAGTGACCTCGTCCGGCTTGGGCACGGTTTCCTCGGCAAACCCGATCTTCTCCCGTACCCAAGCGAAATACATCAACTTCATTTAAACACCTCACTGAACGGCAGGAAGTCAACCAAGTCCCCTTCCGCCACCTGCTCCGCTTCTTCCGGCAGCTCCACCAGACCATCGGCGATGACCATGGAGGTCAGGATGCCCGATCCGTCGTTGGGGTACTTTACCGCCTTGGGTCCCTTGTCGCCATCCTGTTCCAGGTGTGCGCGCAGCCATTCCCGCCGGCCAGGCTTCTTATTGAGCGCAAAGCCGGCCGGCACCTTGTATCGATGCGCGGTCAGGTCCGACGCCCCGGACAGAAGCAGCAGGATCGTCCGGGCGATACACAGGAACGTCACCATGACCGCCACCGGATTGCCCGGCAGTCCGATGAACGGCACGTGGCGGTCGCCGGCGGCAATTTGACCCAGCGCGATGGGGCGGCCCGGCTTGATCAGTAGGTTCCAGGTATGCAGATCGCCCAAATTCTCGACGGCGCGGCGGACATGGTCTTCCTCGCCTTTGGACACCCCACCCGATGTGATCAGCAGATCATGATCGGCAGCCGCCTCCGCCAGCGCTATCTCGATGTTCGCGAGCTTGTCGGAACAAATGCCCAGATCAGTCACCGCGCAGCCCAGACCTTCCAGCAACGGCATCAGGGTATAACGGTTGATGTCATAGATCGCGCCGGCCTCGAGCTCCTGGCCAGGATCGCGGATTTCATCGCCGGTGGAAAAGATCGCCACGCGGAGACGCTTGAATACATTTAGCGTCTCGCAGCCCAATGACGCCGCCAGGCCCACATCCTGGGCGCGCAGCCTGGCGCCGGCTTTGAGCACCATATCGCCCACGGCCACGTCCTCACCGGCCTTGCGCAGATTAGCGCCTCGTTTTTGACCGGCGGGAAGAACAACCATGTCGCCCTCTTCCCGCACATCTTCCAGCATAAAAATCGTATCCGGCGTATGGCCGCCTTCGCCCGCCGGCACCTGCGCACCGGTAAATATTTTCAGCGCCTCACCGGGCTTCGCCGAATCGTCATACGGATGCCCGGCGGCGATCCGCCCGGCCACGGGCAGAGTGGTCTCGCCGTCCGGATCGAGATCTTCCATGGCCACGAGGAATCCATCGACGGCGGAATTGTCAGCAGGCGGAATGTTGCGTGTCGAGACCAAATCCTCCGCCAGTATTCGCCCGGCGGCGTCCCGCACAGAGACCTCTTCGATCCCCACCGCGCAGCCGATCCCGCCGGTAAAACGGTCCAACGCGTCGGCGACGGTCAGCCGGCCGGTGGCGGAGGCGAAACAATTATTGAGGTCCGGCATGATCTCCGCTCCCTCATGCTGCCTTCAGGCTGCTTTGTTCGAGAATGAAATCGGCGATGGCCAGCACGTCATCCAAGGCAAGGTTGGGCACCGCCAGGCCCGGCAGAGGCAAATCGCTAGCGACGCCGACGATCAGCGGATCATCGGGCTGCAGCAGCGCCTTGCCGACAGCTGGGCGATGCACTTCGATCTTGGGGTGGTCCGCCCACTTAAAACCTTCGACCAGCAACAGATCGACGGGCGTCATCCGGGCGATGATCTCATGCAGCTCGGGCTGACTGTCATCCTGATATTCGTGCATCAGCGCCCAACGGTTGGCGGACGCGATCATCACCTCGGTCGCGCCGGCGCGGCGATGCTCATAGGAATCCTTACCGGGCTGATCGATATCGAATTTGTGGTGGGCGTGTTTGACCGTCGAAACCGAATAACCGCGCCCGATCAGTTCCGGCAGCAAATGAGAGAGGAGCGTGGTTTTGCCGCTGCCGCTCCACCCGGCGATTCCGAAAATTTTCATGGGTTCTCAGCCGGAATCCGCTGCCGTTTTTCCCGCAGGCGCCGGCGCGGATTGTTCCCGTTTAGCCCTGGCGGTAGCGCTATCCATATCGTCCACATGGCGGAGGCCCGCGCGGAGGTAATCATAGCCGGTAATCAGGGTCAGGATGGCCGCCAGCCACAGCCCAGCCAGGCCGATATCAGTGGTGGAGAACGGCCCGAACATGGGACCGGCGGGACCAACCAGCAGAAAACCCAGCATTAGCATCTGCAACGCGGTCTTCCATTGGGCCAGCTTGCTGACCGGCACGCCCATTTTTACGCCCGCCAAAAATTCCCTGAGACCCGAGACCAGAATTTCGCGGCACAGGATCACGACCGCCGGCAGCACGGCGAGACCGGGAATGCGGTCAAACGCGACAAGCATGACCAAAAGCGATCCGACCAGAAGCTTATCGGCAATCGGGTCCAGAAACTTGCCGAGCTGGGACTGCTGTTCCCAGGCGCGGGCCACATATCCGTCAAAAAAGTCGGTGACGCCGGCATAGGTCAGCACGCCCAGACCGATCCAATTGCCATAGGGCGACTCCAGATAGAAGGTCGCGATCAGCAGCGGAATCGCGCCGATCCGGGACAAAGTCAAAAGATTTGGCAGATTGGTCAACATGTCCTAACAGCGACGCCCCTAATCGTCTTCCGGATGGAACCAGTCGTAAATCCGCCCGGCCATGGCCCGGCTGATCCCTTCGACTACTTCCAAATCCGTCAGGCCGGCTTGTGAAACGGCTCTGGCGGATCCGAAATGATGCAATAAAGCTTTTTTCCGGGCGCCGCCGACCCCCTGTATTTCGTCCAGCGGCGACCGCTCCATATTCTTCGAGCGGCGGGCGCGGTGGGTGCCGATGGCAAACCGGTGCGCCTCGTCTCTCAGTCTCTGGAGAAAATACAAGACCGGATCGCGGCTGTCCAAGCTAAACGGTTCACGTCCCGGTAAAAACAGCCGTTCCCGCCCCGCATTGCGGTCCGGGCCTTTGGCGATGGAGGCCACGGCCACATCGGTGACGCCCAGCTCCTCGAACACCTCCAGTGTCGCACCCAGTTGACCCGCGCCACCGTCGATCAGGATCAGGTCCGGCCACTGGCCTTTGGTCCGGTCCGGGTCTTCCTTTTGAGCGCGGGCAAAGCGGCGGGACAGTACTTCGCGCATCATAGCGTAGTCGTCGCCGGCGTTGGCATCGCCCTTGCCGATGCTTCGGATATTGAACTTGCGGTAGGCGTTTTTGACGAACCCGTCGGGTCCGGAGACAATCATCGCCCCGACCGCATTGGTGCCGGAAATGTGGGAGTTGTCATAGACCTCGACCCGTTCGGGGACGGCGTCCATCTCCAGCTTTTCCGCCAGCCCTTCGAGTAGTTGCCGTTGGGAGGCGCTCTCAGCCAGCCGGCGGCCGAGCGCCTTCTTGGCGTTCTCTTCCGCTAATTTGACCGCATTGCGTTTCTCGCCCCGGGTCGGTACATGGACGGAGACCGTGCGCCCGGCCCGTTCGCACAGCGCCTCAGTCAGGACGGCTTTCTCTGGCACGGGATGGCTCAGCAGGATCAACTTGGGCGGGACCTTATTGGCGTAGAACTGGCCCAGGAAGGCCTCCAGCACTTGGCCCGGATCGGCGTCATTAGTGTGCACCGGATAATACGCCCGGTTGCCGTAGTTGGTCCCGGCGCGCAGGAAGAACACCTGGATGCAAACCTGCCCGCCCCGGTGATGCAGCGCCACTACGTCCGCATCATCGACACCCCGGGTGGTGATATCCTGGTGCGCCTGGACCGTGGTCATAGCGCGGATACGGTCCCGCAACACCGCGGCCTCTTCGAAGCGCAACTCCTCGCTGAGCTCCTCCATTTCGGCGGCCAGTTGCTTCTGGATGGCGTTCGACTGACCGGTCAGGAACCCCCGCGCCTGTTCCACCAGCTTGCCGTAGCCGGCCTCGTCGATCACGTCCACGCACGGCCCGGCGCAGCGCTTGATTTGATAGAGGAGGCACGGCCGGGTCCGGGAGGCGAACACAGAGTCCGTACAGGAGCGCAACAGAAACGCCCGCTGCAGCACGGCGAGCGACTGATTGACCGCGCCGGCGGAGGCGAAGGGACCGAAATACTCGCCCTTGCGTTTGCGCGCGCCGCGATACTTCAGGACCTGCGGATAGTCGTGATCACCGGTGATGAGGATATAGGGGAAGCTCTTATCGTCCCGCAGCAGGATATTATAGCGCGGGGTCAGCTTCTTAATCAGGTTGGCTTCCAGCAGCAACGCCTCCGCCTCGGTATGGGTGGAGACAAACTCCATGGCGCGGGTTTGATGGATCATCCGCTGGATGCGGATCGACTGGCGGGCGATCTGGGTATAGTTGGCCACCCGCTTCTTCAGGTTCTTGGCTTTACCCACATAGAGCACGTCGCCGCCGCCGTTTATCATCCGATAGACGCCCGGTCCCGTCGGCAGATTCGCAAGATAGGCACGAATCACCTCCACGCCCGTCATCTCGTCCGCCAGTTGCTGCTCTTGCTCACTCATAAGACGTCGCCGTGCCGAAAAAATCGTTTAGTTTCAATTGTCAAATATTGAGGCTGCTTCGCCTCAACGCCACCACAGGTTTTCTATGTAATTTGCCCCGACGTCACTGTCCACGAAGCCTGTGTATAACTTTGTTGAAAAATACAGGCCCATAGGGTTTTTACCAATAAATACGATATCTTAGGAATATTGCATATTTTTTATGCAACTTTGACAACCCACTGATAACAATAGCGAATATTGTGCAGGAGTATGACCGACATGTGACAAAGTCGGGGAAGAGTCGCCGTCAGATAAAATAAGGCGGAATAAGGCGCCTGTGCACAACTCACCGAGCGCCTGTCACGAAAAAATGATTGAAATGCAATAGGTTGCGGGTCAATTGGCCGTTGATTCGCGGCCGCGCGCGGCCTAGCTAGCGGGGGCTGAACCTTTCGATTTCCACCCCGGCGCTGGTGGCGTCGGGAAACACATCCAATTTTTCCACCCGCACCCGCGCCGTGCGCACCCGAGCATCGGCCAGGCACATCTCGGCGATTTGTTCTGCCAGGGTCTCAACCAGATTGACATGACCTTTGGCGAGGAGATTGCGGATACCGTCGGCGACGTCTTCATAGCAGACCACTTCGGAGAGCCGGTCGCCGATGTCCTCGGCATCCTCCAGCACGGCAAGATCAAGATTGATCCGGACCCGCTGGGGTTTCTTTTGTTCGTGCTTATGCACCCCGATAAGGCAGGTCAGGAGCAGATCGCGGATGAACACATGCCGGACGCGGGTGCCCGCATCGGCAATGTGTAATGTATGTATGTTTGCGCCTGTCGTCGTCATGGTCGATGTTCCTGTCCGCGCCGGTCTATTCGTCTGCGGCCCCGCCCTTGGGCGGCTGGCCCCAACCCAAATGCTGACCGGAGTCCAGTGCAATCATCTGCCCCGTCATGGACGGGGAGGCAAGAATAAAACGCACCGCGCCGCAGATTTCCGTCGGGTCAACCGGACGTTCCAGGGGCGTGGCCTCGAACTGGCGGCGGAACTGATCCTCGGACTGGCGGCTGGACGGCAACGTGGGGCCGGGCCCGATGGCGTTCACCCGGATGTTGGGTGCGAATGATAAGGCCAGGGTCTGCGTGAGCGTCCAAAGCCCTGCCTTGCTGAGCGTATAAGACATGAAGTAAGGCGTCAGATTGAACACCCGCTGATCGACGATGTTGATGATATTGCCCTTCTCCTGATTGCCGAATGCCGCGGCCATGGCCTGGCTCAGCACGAACGGCGCGCGCAGATTGACCGACATATGATCATCCCAGGATTGCCTGGTCGCCGTCGCCGCGGTGTCATCCTCGAAGATGGACGCGTTATTGATCAGGCAGGTCATCGGTCCGAGTTCATCGGTTACGCGTTTGATCAATCCGGCCGTTTGGTAGTCATCGCGCAAGTCGGCGGCAAACGCTACCGCCGTGCCGCCGGCGTCCCGGATCGCGTTTACGGTGTCCTCAGCCGCGCTATCGGAGCCGCCATAGTGCACCGCAACCTGCCAGCCGGCGTCCGCTAGGTCCAAGGCGATGGCCTTGCCGATCCTGGCCGCAGCGCCGGTCACCAAAGCGGTTTTGTGAGTGGGATCGGTCATGTGTCCTATCCGGCTGAAAATCCGGCCCGGCTAAAAGATCGCCGCGACGCCGAAACCTATAGAGACAATATAGCCGACATAGATCAGGACGAAGAGCCCGGCGACCGGCCGGCTGATGGTCGTCGCCCCGCCAATCATGAACGGCATCATCAGGAGTGTCGCCAACAGCATGGCCCAGTTGTCGAGGGACAGGACGCGTTCCGGCACCTCCAGCGGCGTGACCATGGCGACGATGCCGACAATGCCCACCACGTTAAAGATATTGCTACCGACCACGTTACCCAGCGCCACATCGGAATGCTTGCGGAAGGCGGCCATGGCGGAGGCGGCCAGTTCAGGCAATGATGTGCCGAACGCGATGATGGTTAGGCCGATCACCGCCTCGCTGACGCCGAAGTGCCGGGCGATCTCGACACCGCCATCGACCAGGAACTCCGAGCCGATGGTCAGGCCGGCAAATCCGCCGAACAGGTAGGCAAGCTGCACCCAGATGCTGTCGCTTTTGACCTCCAAATCGCTGACTTCATCAACCACGTCGCTGGAAGTGTCATCGCCGGAACTAGCTTCGCGCCTGTAGGAATAAAATAGGAAGGCCACGAACAGAACGATCAGGACAATCCCGCCAGTCAAATCAATCGTACCGCGGAGGGACAGCAGAATGAACGCGCCCGTACCGACCAATAGAATTAGACCGTCCTTCACCAGCGAGCCTTTTTCATTGACGATCGGCAGGATCAGACCTGACACGCCAAGTACCAGCAGGATATTGGCGATGTTAGAGCCGACCACATTACCGATGGCGAGGCCTGACACGCCGGAGAGCGACGCGTTCAGGGAGACCAGCAATTCCGGCGCCGAGGTGCCGAACGCCACCACGGTCATGCCGATGACCAGTTTGGAAATGCCGAACCGTTCAGAGACGGAGACCGCACCCCGCACCATAATCTCCGCACCGCCCAACAGCAGCACGAAACCGGCCAATACTTCCAAATACATCAGCATTTGATCATCAACTAGTTGAAATAACTTATTTTACGCCCGCCGCTCACCTCGTTTCGTCTCGGTGTGCCACCGTGTTATGAGGAAGGCAAGTGGCAAATTCCACTCAGGTCCTGCGGTAAATCTTTCAAGCCTGAAATCCGGAATCTATACTTATCCGGCTATTCATTGGATTTTACGGAGATGGACGCGTGGCGAATGAAGAATTTTTAGGTGGCGGGGAATTCGTCGATCTGGATCATCCGGCGGTCGTGGAGTTCGCCCACACCCATGCCGGCGACGCGGCCAATGACACCGAACAGGCGCTCAACTTCTATTATGCCGTCCGGGACAAAATCCGCTACAACCCCTATCTGCCGGTCACAGAGAAGACCAGCTATCGCGCCAGCGACGCGGTGCTGACCGGCGAAGGCTGGTGTGTGCCCAAAGCGGCGCTGCTGGCCGCCTGCTGCCGGATCTATGGCATTCCGGCCCAGCCCGGCTATGCGGATGTGAAAAATCATCTGGCCACGCAAAGATTGCTCGACCTGTTGGGCACCGATTTGTTCGTCTGGCACTCTTACTGCGACATCCTCCTGGACGGCAGCTGGGTCAAGGCCACGCCGGCCTTTAACCTGAGCCTCTGCGAGAAGTTCGGTCTCAAGCCGCTGGAATTCGACGGGGTCAACGATTCCCTCTTCCACGAGTTCGATCAGGCCGGCAATAAGCACATGGAATACGTCCAGGATCGGGGATCGTTCGTTGACGTCCCCTTCGACGAGATCGTCGCCACCTTCCGCGATATTTACCGGCCGGAATATATGGCGGGTGCGGGCGGCGACTTCCAGGCGGAGGCGGCCAAGGAGACATCCGCCAATCAATAGCCGATACGCCGCGATTCAGGTTTGACCTCCGGCGTTACCGAAATTATGTATCCGGTAAATCAGATGGACTAATCCCGGAAGGGGGAGTACGACATGCACGAGATATTCATCGAAACCGAAGAACAACGCGCCATTCTGGACACCGTCCGGCGGTTCACCGACGACGTGGTCCGGCCCAAAGCGGCTGAGCTGGACGCGCAAATCGATCCGGAAGACGGGTTCTCCTGGGAAATCGTCGAAGCGGCGGATGCGCTCGGCATCCGCACTATGACCTTGTCGGAAGAGTATGGCGGTCTTGGCACGGACTCGCTCACCACCTCCATGGTGGTCGAGGAACTGGCCAAGGGCGATCTCGGCATCTCCGTGGTGTTTGCGCAAACGCTGAAGCTGGCGCAGATCATGGAAAAGGCGCTCAATGATGACCAAAAGGCGCGCACCCTGCCCGAGTTCGTGGAGAACCCGCGCGGTTGCCTCGCCATCGGCATCACCGAGCCGGACAATGCGTCCAACTATTTCCTGCCCTACCCGTCGCCGTTCCGCACCACGGCCGAGAAAACCGATGGCGGCTGGATCGTCAACGGCATGAAGCACTTCATCTCCAACGGGAACCGGTCCAGCCACTATCTGGTCTTTGTGCAGACCGAACGGGGCAAGAGCCTCGCCGATGGTTCCACCTGTTTCCTGATCAAGCGGGACGCGCCGGGCTTCACCATCGGCCGGGTGCACAACAAGATGGGTGAACGGCTTGCCAACAACGCGGAACTGGTGTTCCAGGACTGCTTCATCCCGGACGAGGACGTGGTCGGCGAGGTCGGCAAAGGCTTCCAGACCCTGGCCGAGTTCTTCCCCCAATCCAACGCCTATGCCGGCGCGAGTATTCTGGGCGTCGCCGAAGCCTGCTTCGCCAAGGCGGAGGAATGGGCCAAGATCCGGGTCCAAGGAGGCAAACCGTTGATCGAGCACGGCGAAATTCGCGCCAAGCTGGCCGAGATGCGGATGTTGATGGACGCCACGCGGTCATACATCCACCGGGCCTGCTATTTGGCTGACAACCAGGACCAGGGCTGGGACAAAACCCTGGGTGCGCTGCCCAAGACCATGGCCTCCCAGGCCGCCTGGAAGATCGCCACCTGGACCATGGAAATCCACGGCGGGCACGGCTTCATGAAGGAATTCGGGGTCGAAAAGTTGCTCCGCGACGCGGCGGCGTTCCTGCATTCGGACGGGGTGAACCACACCCTGTTCCTGAAGGCGGCGAACTTCATGTATGATCCGCCCAACTACGACTAAGAACCTGAAAAGAGGGAGGCCATACCATGAAGGCGCTAGTACTCAACGGACCGAACCAGCCGTTTGATCTCACCGAGGTGCCGGATCCGGCCGCCGGACCGGCCGAAGCGGTGGCAAAGGTCATCGCCTGCGGGGCAGGCCTCACCATCCAGCACGTGAAGGCGGGCCGCGCGGAAGCGGATTTTCCGCTGATCATCGGTCACGAGATCACTGCCGAAATCGTCGAAGTCGGCCCAACGGTCAAAAACGTGGCAGTCGGCGATCCGGTCACCGCGTACTTCTATCTCAACTGCGGCTACTGCAAATGGTGCCGGCAGAACGCCGAACCCCTGTGCGAAAATACCGGCGGTTATATCGGGCGGAACTGCGACGGCGGTTATGGGGAATATATCAAGCTGCCGGCCGACAACTACATCAAGCTGCCGGAAGAACTCGACTATAAAACCTACCCCGCCCAGATCGGCGTCATCACCGATGCACTCGCCACACCCTATAAAGTTTTGAAACGGGCCAAGGTGGGCTCACTGGACACGGTCGCCGTGTTCGGCGCGGGCGGCGGTCTCGGCATTCATCAGGTGATTTTGGCCAAATGGGCCGGAGCCCGGGTCATCGCCGTGGACACGGCGGACGACAAGTTCGGCGCCTGTCGTCAGGCCGGCGCGGATGAGGTGGTGAACCCGAACGAGGTGGACACGGTCGAAGCGCTGATGGACCTGACCGGCGGAAAAGGCGTCGATGTCTCCATCGACTATGTCTCCGCCAAGTCGACGCTGGAAGACGGGGTGAAATCCCTGGGCCGGCATGGCCGCTTTGTGACTCTCGGCGGGGCAGGCAATGTGTTCGAAGTGGACGCCAAGCATCTGCTCGAAAACGAGATCGATGTCCTCGGCAGCCGCTATGTGACCAAAGCCGAAGTCACCGAGGTTCTGGATTTGGTGGCGCGCGGCGATGTCTGGCCGATCGTCAACGAAATCCGCCCCATGGAAGA
>JAYPHU010000003.1:0-19080 GCA_038127535.1 Rhodospirillaceae bacterium
CGGAAGCCATGGGCCGGCTTTTTGTCTCGGGCATCATTGACGAAGGACCGGCGGACGTAGCCGGCGTGGAAGCCGGCGATCTGATCGCGGGCATCGAGGACGAGAACGTGCACACCCTGCCCGAGCTCTACCGCAAGCTCTGGTCCGTTGGCGAAGCGGGCGTAGAAGTCACACTGAACCTCCGGCGCGACGGAGAGGATATCGACGTCACTGTGACTTCCGACAGCCGCTACAGCTTCATGGAGAAGCGCCGCCGGCACTAATCCTGCTGGCTACTTTCCTCTGGCATTCGATCAGAGCAACCTGTATTGCTCTCCGCCGGGCTCGGCCCTAATCGACGACATATCTTTTTTAGCCATGACCCATGAACGCCCTAACTCAGCACATTGAAAACCGGCGGACTTTTGCCATTATCTCCCACCCGGATGCGGGCAAGACGACGCTAACGGAAAAGCTATTGCTGTTCGGCGGCGCGATCCAAATGGCCGGCGCGGTGAAAGCCCGCGGCGACGCGCGGCGGGCCCATTCCGACTGGATGAAAGTGGAGCGGGAGCGCGGCATTTCTGTCGCCTCGTCGGTCATGACCTATGATTATGACGGCCGCACCTTCAATCTGCTAGATACGCCGGGCCACGAAGATTTCAGTGAGGACACCTACCGTACGCTCACCGCAGTGGATTCCGCGGTCATGGTCATTGATGCGGCGAAGGGTATAGAGCAGCAGACCCGGAAATTGTTCGAGGTTTGCCGGCTCCGTGATGTGCCGATCATCACTTTTATCAATAAGCTGGACCGGGAAAGCCGGGACCCGTTCGAGTTGCTGGACGAGATCGAACAGACCCTGGCGCTCGACGTGACACCAGCCAGCTGGCCGATCGGCATGGGCCGGGATTTTAAGGGCTGTTATGACATTCTCGGCGACCGGCTCATTCTCATGCCTAAAGGCCATGCCACCGGCAGTGTGGATGGCTCTGAGAGCGAGATCATCAGCTTCGAGGGTTTGGATGACCCGGGGCTTGATAATGCGTTGGGCGCTGATGTCGCCACCAAACTCCGCGATGACGTAGAGATGGCCAAGGGTCTCTGTCCTGAATTCGATCTGGAGTCCTATCGTGCAGGACACCTCAGCCCGGTGTTTTTCGGCAGCGCCATCAACAATTTCGGTGTGCGGGAATTGCTGGACGGGGTCGCCGGGATGGCGCCCTCTCCCCGGCCACACAAATCAGACAGCCGGGAGATCACCCCGGATGAAGATAAAGTCAGCGGCTTTGTCTTTAAGATCCAAGCCAACATGGACCCCAAGCACCGGGACCGGATCGCCTTTTTCCGGCTGTCGTCCGGACATTTCAAAAGGGGCATGAAGCTGCACCATGTGCGGAGCGGCAAAGCCATCAACCTGCACAATCCGGTGCTGTTCCTGGCCCAAGACCGGGAAACGGCGGAAGAAGCCTGGGCCGGCGACATCATCGGCATCCCGAACCACGGCAATTTGCGCATCGGCGATACCCTGACCGAGGGTGAAGAGCTTATCTTCTCCGGCATTCCGAGCTTTGCGCCGGAACTGCTGCAAACCGTTCGCCCCGAAGACCCGATGCGGGCCAAACACCTTGGCCGCGCGTTGCAGCAAATGGCCGAGGAAGGCGCGGCCAGTGTGTTCAAGCCCCGGATCGGATCGGACTGGATAGTCGGCGTGGTCGGCGGGCTGCAGTTTGATGTTCTGGCAGACAGAATACGCACCGAATACGACGTGCCGGTCCGATTTGAGAGCACGTCCCTTTATACCGCCCGCTGGGTCGAAGCGGACGATCCGCAGACGCTGAAAAAATTTATCGATTCCAACTCGGCGGCCATTGCCGATGACCATGACGAGGCGCCGGTTTTCCTGGCCCGCAACGCCTGGCACCTGGACCGAGCCGGCGAGGATTTCCCCGACATCCGATTCCTGAAAACCAAGGAACAAACGCTCTAACACACGCGCAAAAAAGAGTCCCGGAACCTGATACCGCCGATTAAACTACCCTCTCTGACAGGGGAGAACATCATGGCAGCCCGTAAATCCACCACCGCAAAAAAGAAAAATGCGCCGGCCCGCGGCAAGCCCAAACGGCCCTTCATCATCGACTTTCACGGCCATATCGTGAATCCGGACATTTTTGCGCTGACCGCAAAACACACGCTGCACGCCCGCATCGGCCTCGGCAAAAAAACCAGTCTGGGCAACGCCAAGAAATCCCAAGAGACCATGGCCCGAATGGTGAATAATGATCTCCGCATCAAAGACATGGACAAGATGGGCGTCGATATGATGGTCGTCTCTCCCAGCCTGATCCACCACAATACGACCTGGGCGGACGGTGCCACGGCCGCCAAGATTGTTCGACAGGCCAACGATACGGTGGCGGAAGCCGTGGACAAGTATCCGGACCGGCTGGCCGGTCTCGGCATCGTGCCGCTGCAGGACCCGGCGCGCGCTGTCCGGGAACTGGACCGGCTGGTGAACAAGCTCGGCATTCGTGGTGTGCAAATACCAACCATTCTGGGCGAGAGGGAACTGGGGGACAAAAATTTTCATCCGTTCTGGCGAAAGGCGGAAAGGTTGAACGTACCGATCTTCATCCACCCTGCCGGCAATTCCGATGAGCGGTTGCGCAAGCATGGGATGGCCTTCACCGTGGGTCAGCCCTATGAAGAAACCCTCGCCATGTCGTCTCTCATTTATGAAGGCGTGATGGACAAGTTCCCTAAGCTAAAGGTTCTGATCGCCCACGGCGGCGGCTATCTGCCCTATTACGCCGGCCGCCAGGACCATGCGTATAAGTCGGGCAGCGACGGCGGCGTTTTGAAGCGCAACATCAGCGGCTATCTCCGCAAGTTTTATTACGAGACCGTCGTGTTCAACACGGACATGCTAGAATTCCTGGCAACAAAGACGCCCACCAGTCATATTGTTATGGGTACGGATTACCCGTTCGGGGAAAAGAAGCCCTATGAATTTGTACGTAGTGCCACGAGTATCTCGACGGCGGACCAGGACGCTATACTTGGGAAAAATGCGGCACGGCTCTTGGGGATCAGGATTTAAGCCGTGCATAAGCGGCAATCGCTGAAAAGAAACTGATCATCGAGAAGTTCCGCATGACCGATGTGAAAGCCAAAACGGTTGCCCACGAAGGCCTGAAGCTTGATCAATCCCTTACCCCACTCTCGATCTCGCTGGATAATATCGGCAAGAAGGAAAACGGTCTGCCGCCGGAAGAAATCGCCGCCGTGCTGATCCCCAAGGTTCAGGACGCGGTGATAGACGCCATGATGGGCGACCTCACCAAAACCGCCACCGAAATGTTCAAGAAAGTCGGCGGCATGGTTGACGGCGCCCTGAGAGGCGTGAGCGAAGGCGCGGGCGCGGCCATGAAGTCGGTCACCGAAGGTGCGGGCGGCGCGGCTGAAGGCGTCGGTGACGCGGCCAAGAAAGCTACCGACGGCATCAAGTGCCTGTTCGGCAAGTAATGTCCGGCACTGACGCAGCGGCGGGCGGGGGATTCGAACTCCACCCCCGCCTGGCCGCGGACACTTATCCGATAAAGGATCTGGCCCTCAGCCGGGTCCTTTTCATGAATGATAGCCGTTATCCGTGGGTCATCCTCGTGCCCAAGCGGCCAAATATCGTTGAAATTCATGATCTGGCCGAGGCGGACCGGCTGCAATTGATGACGGAAATATCAGCCGCCTCCAAGGCTCTCACCTCACTCTTCGAAACCGATAAGATCAACGTTGGTGCGCTCGGCAACATTGTGTCGCAGCTTCATGTGCACGTGCTTTCCCGCCGGCAGTCGGACGCGGCTTGGCCCGGACCCGTTTGGGGCATAGGCGAGGCGATCCCGCACGGCGAAGAAGAACGTGTTCAGATGATCAGGAAAATTGCGGCGGCGCTAAGCGCCTGAGCCTTAAGCAGCGGCTTTAGGATCGACCAGTTTCGCGAGATCAAGGACGACTAGCAGCCCTTTCTCAAGCCGGTAAATGGAATCCGTATAATTCCGACACGCCGGTTCCAAGGTGCCGGGCACTGGTTACTTCTGATCATCGGAGCCGCTCAGCACCTCACCGATATCGTCGACCGGCACAGGTTTTGCCAATAAAAAAGCGCGCGCGGCTAGTCGATCAAAATGACCGCGTCGTCGTCGCTGTAGAGTTTCGCCACCGAGGCCTCCCGGCGGGCGATCACCGCGCTCTGATTGAGGTAACCCTTATCAGTGATTTCGTTGGCGTCGATGTTCGGCGGTTCATCCATCAGCAAGGCCCGTTTGATGCGCGTGCTGCTGCCTGGATGCTCCGCATTGTAGGCCTGAAGCCCGGCTTTCAACGCGTCGCGCACTTCGGCGCTGGCAATCACGTCTGACAGAGGCGCATCGGCTGCCAAATCGAGGCACAAGGCCCTGCATCCGGCCACATTCGGGAAGACCAGAATGCCCAACTCTTCCTCATTTTGACCGGCGATCGCAGTATCCTGAATTATGTTCTGCACCGCGTTCACCACGTTGGTGCGCAAGCCGCCGACAAACACCCATGTTCCAGAGGACAGCTTGAAATTCTCCGACACCCGGCCATCGAATACGATGCCCTTTTCCGGCCGGTCGGGGTCCTCGAATTTCACCGCATCGCCGATGCAGTAAAATCCATCCTCGTCGAACATTTCGGCGGTCAGTTCTTCGTTTTTCCAATAGCCGGGCATGACGTTCGGCCCCCGCACCCTGATTTCCAGCTTCTCTTCGTTGGGAATCAGTTTCAGCTCGGTGCCGGGGATCGGCACACCGATCACGCCGGCCTTTGAGATGGGCCAGTGAACATGAGTACAGTCCGGCGCCGTTTCTGTCGCGCCCCAGCCGGAAACCAGCATCACCTTCTCGCCCAGAGACTCAACCGACAGAGACTCTATCCGCTCCCACGCTTTCTGGGTCAGCGCCGCCGCCGCATAGAAGATCACGTCCAGGTCCTTGAAGAAATTATCCCGGAGGGCCGGGTCCTTCTCCATGAACGGCAACAGCATGTCGAAACCGCGGGGCACGTTATAGTAAAGAGTCGGTGAAATATCATTGAGGTTGGCAACCGTTTGCTCAATGAGACCCGGCGCCGGCTTCCCGGCGTCGATATACATGGTGCCGCCGTTCCGCAGCATCATATTAATATTGTGATTGCCGCCGAACGTGTGGTTCCACGGCAGCCAGTCGACCGTCACCGGCGGATGATCCTCGAGGAAGGTCCAGACCTGCGCCATGCCCTGCTGGTTGGAACACAGCATGCGCTGGGTATTGATCACACCCTTTGGCTGCCCGGTGGAGCCCGACGTAAACAGGAATTTGGCGATCGTGTCCGGCCCGACCTTGGCCGCCGCCTCGTCAACAGCTGCCGTCGGCGTGACCGAGAGAAGTTCATCGAACGCGGTCACCTCCATCCCATCGGGCGGGTTCTGCGCGACGACGACTTCTGCGCCCCCAAAATCAACGCTGCTGAGCGCCTTGGCGAATTTGGAACCATCCTCCACAAATATCAAGCCGGGGGTCACCACGCTCAGGATATATTTCAGCTTGCCGAAATCCTGAGACATCAACGAATACGCCGCCGACACAGGGGTCACCGGCACGCCCACGTGCATAGCGCCGTAATTCAGCAGCGCGTGGTTGACACTGGCATCGGACAAGATCATCACCGGCCGGTCCACGGACAGGCCACGGTTCAGTACAGCCTGGCCGATACACTTCACCTGCTGGAAAAAATCGGCGTAGTTCACCCGCCGCCAATCACCATTCGCACCCGACCTGTCGGCGACAAATGTCGTCTCCGGCGTCTTCGCCGCCCATTCCTCGATCCAGTCACTTTGACTGTCCGGATAGGCACCCAATTCCTGCGGAGAGCGCAGGATCATCCCGCCCCCGCCGATGTCTTCGACGACGACTCCCTGCTCTGCCATGGATACGAGTTTGATTGGTTCGTCAGCCATGAAATATCTCCCTTGATCCGGCGACTTTTTACGCGTCCCAGGCCGTTTGCGCAACGGCCCACCGCCGAACAAATCTTGGAATTCCACGTGCCGGACATTTATACTAGGCGACCCTCATGCACCAAGGCTCCGGGGAGGCAATCGCATGACCCGTATGACCCGCTGTATCACATCCATTGCCGTGGCCGCCACAGTAACGAGCACATTTGCCGTGTCCGGCGCTCACGCGCAAACCACGCCCTATCCGTCCTGGACCAATCCCAATGCGCCGCAAACGACGTCGTCGAATAAACCCAATGAAGAGTTCGTGGATGATCTGAACAGATTGATCGATCAGGCTGAGCGGGATCGAGCCGCCAGCCCGCAATTCCTGCGTGATGTCCGGGACCTAGCGCGACGTTATGATAACCCCTGGCGGGTCTCTTTACTTAAAGACGATTTCAGCGACGGCGACTTCACACAAAACCCGGTGTGGAAAGTCACCAAAGGCCAATACCGGATCGAGCGGAATTTCGGCCTACGCGGTTTCTTCGACAGCACCTCCACCTCTTCCAGCAGCTCAAGCAGCAGTTCGCAAAAGGCTGACCCTGCCGCGCAACTGCTGGGCGCGATCCTGAATCAGGCGCTGGGTGGCGGGCAAGGTAGCAGCAGCTCTTCAAAGACATCTCAGAACACATCACTTCCGGTGGCCGCCATTCACACGGCAAAAACCATTACCAACGCGTTTTCGATAAACCTGGAACTGACAAGTTGGAAGAACGAAGGCTTTTTGGAAATCGGTCCCTATCAAGGCGGCAATCGGGAGGCGGGCTACCGGCTGCGCTATCACACCAGCAAAAACCCATCATTCGAATTATTGCGGGTTTCATCCCGGGGCAGCGGCATCATTGATACCCACAATGCTGCCATCAGCCTGGAAGACAAAAAGACCCACGCTATTTCCTGGACCCGGGATCAATTCGGCGATATGACAATCAGCGTAGACGGCAAGCAGATAATGAAATCGACCGATCAATCCTTCCGGAACGTATTTGACGGGTTCACCCTGAACAATCACGGTGGCGACTACATCATCAGCCGGATCACCATCAACGGCACCAAATAGGTGCGCGCCCGGATATGAGTAACCTGGACACCGATGTCATCATTGTCGGCGGCGGCCCCGCCGGCCTCACCCTGGCCAATGAGCTTGGACTACGGGGTATACCGGTCATCCTGCTGGATCAGGACGAGGCAACCTCGATCAATCCTCAGGCCAATGCGACCCAGGCCCGCACCATGGAGCATTACCGCCGCTTAGGCTTCGCCGACGAGGTACGGAGCGAGGGCATGCCGCCCGACTACCCGACCGACATTGTGTATTACACCCGCTTCAGCACGTTCGAGCTGGCTCGGTTTCAGCTTCCCTCCGCCGCCAAAGCCCGGGATCTGGCCAAGACCCTGTCCGGGTCATGGAGTGCGGCGGAACTGCCCCACCGGGTCTCCCAAATGTATGTGGAGCAGGTGCTGTTTAAGCACGCCAAGAAATACCCGACGACCGACCTCCGCTATGAACACCGGGTGACCGCCGTTGTAGATCATGGCGAGCACGTCTCCGCCACAGCCGAGGGACCGGATGGCGAGATCACGGTCACCGGACGCTATCTCGTGGGCTGCGACGGCCCACGCAGCCTGGTCCGCCAACATCTCGGCATCAAATACCAGGGCGAGACCGGCGTGGAGCGGGACTTCGTCGGTGGGCATATGCATGCGGTCTACCTCCGCTCCCCGCACATCTATGACGCAATGGTGGGCGAGCCCGGCTGGATGCACGTAAATGTCCACGTGGACCGGCGCTGTTTCTTCGTCGCCCTGGATGGCAAAGAGGAATTCGTCTTCCACACCCAACTCAAGCCGGGCGAAGACAAGGACAATATCTCCGAGGCCCAGGCGCGGACCATGCTCGCCCAGTGCATGGGCCGGAACGTGGATCACGAGGTGATCACCCGCTCGTCCTGGACCGCCGGCTTTACGCTGGTCGCCGAGAAACTGTCCGAGGGCCGGCTGTTCATCGCCGGCGATGCGGCGCATCTGTTCACGCCGACGGGCGGTCTCGGCTACAACACGGCGGTGGAGGATGTGGTGAATCTGGGCTGGAAATTGGCCGCCCGGATTAAGGGCTGGGGTGGTGATAGCCTCCTCGCCTCCTACCATCTGGAACGACATCCGGGGGCGGTACGCAACACCAACTATGCCCGCGGGTTCGCCGACTCGTTGGGCCTCTTTAAACCCTCGCCTCATCTGGAGGATGAGACGCTGGAAGGTGAAAAACTCCGCGCCGAAGCCGGGGAGTATTTTGGTAATCATGGCCGTAAGGAATTCAATATTCCCGGCATTACCTTCGGCACCCGGTTTGACGGCTCCCCCATCATCGTGCCGGACGGGACCGATCCGCCGCCGGACCTGGTCAACGAGTACGTGCCCTCGGCCTGCCCCGGCGGCCGCGCACCGCATACCTGGCTTGATGAAGAGCGATCCCTCTACGATGCGTTCGGACAGGAATTTACCCTGCTCAAGCTTGGCGGCGCGAACGGGTCAGATGATTTGGAGAAAGCCGCGGTCGTGTTCGGCCTACCTCTCCAGGTTTTGGAAGCCCCCGGCGAGGCGATCCGCGATCTCTACGCCGCCGACATGGCGCTGATCCGTCCGGACCAGTCCGTCGCATGGCGCGGCAATGAGATTGATGATCCACAAGGGATTATCGATACGGTGAGGGGAGCCGGGTAGCACCCCCTCCATACATCGTTTTACGCGTCATGCGCGGACTTACCCTAACTAGTCATCCACGGGCCGGCGCAGCCGTGACCCGTGGACCCATCTTAAAATAAACGTGGGTACGCGGATCACGATCCTGCGGATCGGTCCGCGCATGACTACCTTATTTGACCGCTGATCATTCCAAATCGAGATTGAACAGCTTGATCGCGTTGGTGCGGCCGATCTTGATCTTATCCTCTTCGGAAATGACCTCGGTGGCGTCGTACCAGTCGGCGGCGTCTTCCATCCGTTCGAACGGATAGTCGGCGCAGAAGAACATCCGGTCGATACCGACCACTTCCAGGCAGCACTTAAACGCCGGGTCTTGGAAGTTGCCCGATGTGGTGATCAGGAAGTGATCAAGAAAATACTCGCCCAACGGCCGGTTGCCGCGATAGGCGCGGCGCGAGAAGCGCATCCTGGCGTCAATCCGCCACAGATCATACGGAATGTGTTCACCCAGGTGGCCGATGATGATCTTCAGGTTCGGATAATCGTCGAACATGCCAGAGCCACACATCCGCAAAGAGTGGATGGAGGTCTCAATGGCGAAGCCCCAGGGCGCGCTCTTGAGCCAAGGATGGCCGTCATAGATCGGCGCGCGGGAGGCGAGCTGCATCCGCGGATGCAGATAGAACGGCACATCCAGTTCGGACACCGTGCCCCAGAACGGGCGGATCATGTCTTCGTCCAGATACAGCACATTGTCGCCGTCGCCGATTTCCTGGAAACCGTTGACCATGGCGCCGACGAAACCGAGCTCCTTAACACAACGGGTTAGTTCTTCGGACGCGACATCCGGGTTGTGCATCGGCAGGCAGGCCATGGCCGCATACCGGTCCGGGTGGCGCTGCACGGCTTCGGCCATGGCGTCGTTGGCTTTTTTGGCAACGTCCACGGCCTTATTCACGTCGCGGATGCCTTGGATACCCGGCGCGTTATTGGAGAGGATGGCAAATTCGATCCCGGTCTTGTCCATGATTTCCAGGCGATGGTCATCCATATCCAGAAGCTCGGTCTGGAATTCATCCCATTTACCGGAATCCCCGGCGAAGGCCTTGGTTTCCTCCAAGGTTTCCGGGATCGCCATATGCTCTTCGAATGCGATTTTGCCTTTCATTGCGCCACTCTCCTCGACGTGTCTGTTGCGGAGCCATCTTTAATTCATTGATGACGTTAGGCGATATCATACTCACGAAAACCGCCAGGAAAAGCCGAATTGCACCATGACGCCTTGCCAAATTTTCAGGGCGGGATATAACCCCCGGCCATCCGGCCAGTGAGAGACCAAAATGGATATCCGCAACATCGCGATCATCGCCCATGTTGACCATGGCAAAACCACGCTCGTGGACTGTCTGCTGAAGCAAAGCGGCACCTTCCGCGAGAACCAGCAGGTGGCCGAGCGCGCCATGGATTCCAATGATATCGAGCGGGAGCGAGGTATCACCATCCTGGCTAAGTGCACCTCGGTCGAGTGGGACGGCGTACGCATCAATATTGTCGATACGCCGGGCCATGCAGATTTCGGCGGCGAGGTGGAGCGCATCCTGACCATGGTCGACGGCGTGGTTGTGCTGGTGGACGCTGCCGAGGGCCCGATGCCGCAGACCAAATTCGTGCTGTCGAAAGCGCTGGGGCTGGGCCTTAAACCCATTGTGCTGATCAACAAGGTGGACCGCAGTGATCAGCGCGCCCACGAAGTGCATGACGAGGTCTTTGATCTATTCGCCGCCCTGGACGCGACCGACGAGCAATTGGATTTCCCGACCCTGTTTTCGTCGGCCAAGAACGGCTGGGCGGCGGAGAACCCGGAAGGCCCCATGGACGACATGGCGCCCCTGTTCAGCCTAATCGTCAAGCACACGCCGGCGCCGGACGTCCGCCCGGATGAGCCGTTCCGCATGCTGGCTACCACCCTCGAAGCCGATCCCTACCTGGGGCGCATCCTCACCGGCAGAATCATATCCGGAAAACTGACCCGCAACATGAATATCAAGGTGCTCAACCGGGACGGCGAGGACGTGGAACAAACTCGGGTCACCAAGTTATTGGCCTTCCGGGGCCTCGAACGGGTACCGGTGGACGAGGCTTCGGCCGGCGACATTGTCGCCGTGGCCGGCATTCAGGACTCCACCGTCTCAGATACTCTCTGTGCGCCTGAAGTGAATGCGCCGCTGGACGCTCAGCCCATTGATCCGCCGACCCTGGCCATGACGTTTTCCATCAACGACTCCCCGTTGGCGGGGCAAGAGGGCTCCAAGGTGACCTCGCGCGTGATCTGGGACCGGTTGCAGCAGGAAGCCGAGGGCAATGTGGCCCTCCGCGTCGGCCGCACGGAAGACATGAACGCCTTCGAGGTCGCCGGCCGGGGCGAACTGCAACTTTCCGTCCTGATTGAAACCATGCGCCGGGAGGGTTTCGAGCTCTCCATCAGCCGGCCCCGCGTGGTTTACCAGGAAGACCCGGAGAGCGGCCAGCGGACCGAGCCTATCGAAGAAGTGGTGATCGATGTGGACGAGGAGTATTCCGGCACCGTGGTCGAGAAACTGGCCCAGCGCAAAGCCGAGCTGATGGAAATGCGCCCCTCGGGAAGCGACAAGACGCGGTTGACCTTTCATGCGCCGTCCCGCGCGCTGATCGGTTATCACGGAGAGTTTATGACGGATACGCGGGGCACCGGCGTGATGAACCGGCTGTTCCATGGTTATGCGCCCTACAAAGGGGCGATCGAGGGCCGGCGCAACGGCACCCTGATCTCCATGAACGACGGCAAGGCGGTCGCCTATGCGCTTTGGAACTTGGAGGAACGCGGCCCCCTATTCATCGGACCGCAGGAAAAAGTCTATGGCGGCATGATCATCGGCGAACACGCCAAGGGCCAGGATTTGGAAGTGAACCCTCTCAAGGCCAAGCAGCTCACCAATATCCGCGCCGCCGGCAAGGATGACGCGGTGGACTTGACCCCGCCCCTGCGCATGACTCTCGATAAGTCCATTGCATACATTGGTGATGATGAGCTGGTGGAGGTGACCCCGACGTCGATCCGCCTGCGTAAACGCTATCTCGACCCGCACGAGCGCAAGCGTCATTCCCGCCAAGCCGAAGCGGGATAAAAAAAGGCGGCCTGAAGCCGGCCTTTCTCGTCAGTTCTCGATACGTTTAAACATCGTCCTCTTCGGAGCCCTGCTCTGCCGGTTCCGCTGAGCCGCCATCTGCTTGTTCCGATGAGCAGCTATCGGTCCGGATCGTCACCAGGAACCCTTGCACCACATTGCTGAGGTTCTGGGATTCATCGCTCAGTTGCTTCGCGGATTCCTGCACCTCAGATGCCGCCGCACCGGTGGTCGACGCTTTTTTGCTGACGGAAGAAATTGTCGCGGTCACCTCACGCGTACCGGCAGAAGCCTGCTCCACATTGCCGGCGATTTCCTGAGTGGCGGCGCCTTGTTACTCGACGGCTGAGGCGATAGTTGTCGCGATCTCGCTGATCTGGTTGATCGTTTAGGTAATGCCTTCGATCGCCGACACGTACTCCCCGGTCGCCCCCTGAATGCTGGCGACTTGAGCCGCAATATCCTCAGTGGCCTTGGCCGTTTGATTGGCCAGATTATCGACCTCGGACGCCACGGCGGCAAAACCTTTGCCCGTTTCGCCGGCCCGAGCCACCTCGATCGTTGCATTCAGCGCTAGAAGATTGGTCTGACTGGCGATTTCATTGATCAGATCAATCACTTCGCCGACCTTGTCCGCTGCCGCAGCCAACCCTTGCACCTTCTCGTTCGTGCTGAGCGCCTGCTCCACCGCACTCGAGGAAATCGACGTCGAACGCTCCACTTGCTCGGAAATTTCCTTGATCGAGGCAGATATTTCCACAGCGGCCGTGGCAAACGTCTGCACATTATAAGACGCCTGCTCGCCTTGCTTCAGTTTCATGGCGGCCCGGAAAGCGTTACCCAAATCGGTATCTTTGTACTTCCGGTTCATCACGTTGGTCGCGTAGTCCAACTCCTCGAACACCGTGTAGACGAGATCACCGTCCGTATCGAACAGGAAAATGTCGTAATAGCCACGCTCCTGCAAAAATTGCCGGATCTAGGGATGATAGGTCTTGTGGACGGCGCTGTAGGCCGAACCATCCGGTGCAAAGTCCAGTTTTTACTTTTCCCCGGTGGGGTCTGAGTTGTCGGTGATGTAGAGCTTTTGCAGCGTTTCGGTCTGGCCGCTGCCCATATCTTTCCATGCCTTGGTAAACGCAACCACGGCATCTTTTACATTCGGGTTTTCCGCCTGAAACCGCAGATCGGAACTGATCGAGGCTAAATACTGTTCGATAGACGACTTTCTGGTCAGCAATACAGCCGTCATCTTATTCTCAGCGGCGCTGAAAAGTTCAACGCGGCCTTCGTAGTACCCGCCGACGCCGGTCGCCAGTACCGCAATGAATGTCAGGACCAACAAGACACCTCGGCAGCTTAACCGAAATTTTCATGCTGTTCAGAAAACCTATTTCGTCAATTCCCTTACAGAGTCCGAATTTCTAGACCTACAACCGGGGATGAATAAGGGGATATCCAGTTTTTTTGCCGATTGTAATCATTTTTTTCGGCTCTTCTTCACGCAATCAGGCGAAAACGGCGTTTCCCGCCACCCGAAGTGTGATAGGGGACTTGGTCAGGTTCACCGCCATCCAGGGAGATCACCATGTCCACCACCCTCGACCAAATCGCCGTTCCGTTGTTCAGCCAGACCTTGGCCGCCCAGGCCGCCGAGATCGATATAGCCATCGATCACTGCACGGAAAACAATGTGGACTCGGCGCCGATCCTGGAAAGCAGGCTGGCGCCGGACATGTTCACGTATACTCAACAGATTCAACGCGCAACATTTCACGCCTGTCAGGCGATGGCCAAAATGGCCGATATCGACGTCCCGGAATTCGCCGATGACGAGACCAGTTTCGAAGACTTGAAGGCGCTAGTTAAAACGGCGCGGGATTTTGTCCGTGGCGTCGATGTAAGCCGGCTTGCCGGCCGGGAAGAGGCCGCGATCCAGGTGCAGACCCGGGTCGCGCTGTTGGAATTTACGTGCCGGGATTTCCTGCTGCATTTCGCCATCCCGCAAGTGTTGTTTCATTCCACCACGGCACACGGACTTCTGCGGAGCGCCGGCATTGATGTGGGTAAGCGACACTTCCTGGGGTCCGCCGACGACCGGTAGGGCGCCGGACCAGCGTGTCACAAGCCGCAGTTCCCACAGAACTAATCCTTGCCACTACCGCACGGCATGCCAAGGAGCTGATCCGGCTCGCCATCCCGGTGATCTTCGCGCGGGCCGGTATGCTGACCATGATGATCGTCGACGCCATCATGGTGGGACGCTATGCCGCCGAAGAGCTGGCGTTTCAAGCCATCGGCCTCGCGCCCATGATGTTTATCATGGTCACCAGCATCGGCCTGCTGATCGGGACGCTTGTGCGCACCGCCCACAATGTGGGTGCGGGTACGCCGGAGAATTGCGGCGCGGTCTGGCACCGGTCCCTGGGCTACGCCTTCCTGATCGGTATGGCCGGGTTGATCGCTTCCCTCTACGGCGAAGAACTCCTTCTGCTGACGGGACAAAGCGCCGAGCTCTCCAAGGGCGGTGGTGAGGTGGTTCGGATCATCGGCTACAGCACGCCGGTCATGCTTCTCTTCATCACCAGCGCGTTTTTACTTGAAGGTCTGAAACGCCCCACGCCGGGCATGGTCATCATGATCGCGGCCAACCTGTTAAACGTCCTGCTCAACTGGATGCTCATCTACGGCAATCTGGGTTTCAATGCGATGGGCGCCGCAGGTTCGGCCTGGGCGACGCTCGCTGTGCGGGTGATCTGTGTTGTCGCCATAGTGACCTATATCTGGCGGCTGGCGGACGGAGAGACATACGGCGTAAGGCGGTTTAAGCGCCAGCCCTGGTCATCCTGGGTTCATCAGCGGCGCATCGGCTACAGCGCAGGCGCGTCCAACGGCATCGAATCCGCCGCCTTTTCCAGCATGAACTTCTTCGCCGGCCTGTTGGGCACAATCCCCCTGGCCGCCTTCTCCATCTCGTTCAACATGCTGGCGCTGGTCTTCATGGTTGCGCTGGGCATCGGCACGGCGACCGCCGTGTGTGTCGGCAACGCCCACGGCCGGGGCGACACCCGCAACATGGCGTTCGCCGGCTGGACGGGTCTCGGACTCTCCACCGTCACCATGATCCTCGCCGGCGTTTTTCTCATTTTATTTTCAGAGGACATCGCCGGGATTTACTCGACCGACCCGGAACTCGTCGCCGCCGCGGCGCCGCTGATCGTCCTGGTTGCGTTTATCCTGGTCGCGGACGCCGGCCAGTCGGTCATGGCCCATGCGCTGCGCGGCCGAGCGGAGACCTGGGTGCCCGCCGCCATGCACACGGTGTCTTATTTGATGATAATGATGCCCGGCGCGTGGCTGCTTAGTCATACCTATGGCCGAGGGGCGCCCGGCATTCAGGAAGCAGTGCTGATCGCCAGTATCGTGTCGATGTGCCTGCTGACACTCAGATTTTGGTGGTTGTGCCGCAAAGATCGGCTGGAAGCTGCATAGCTACCCCTGGGCACACGCCAGACATCGCGTCGTTGCAGGATCGAAGTTTAGGCGTTTTTTCTCGATATCCTCGCCGCAAGTGACACAGTAGCCGAACTCTCCTTCCTCGATCCGCTGGAGGGCGGCCTCGATCTTATGAACCTCTACCTCGCGGCGGCGTTCCTGTTCCAGCGCCATTTCCTGCACCTGCATGGCGTCCATACGGGACAAGCGCCCCTGAATGGTCTGATCGAGCTCCACGGGCTTGCGGTCAGCCTCGGTCGACTCGGTCAACCGCCGAAGCGACTCGAGCTCTTCCTCCAGCCATTTTTTAAACTTGGTCCGTTCGGATTTTTTGAGTTCCGCCATAACCTTATGAGTCTATCACAGGGCTACCGACATCGCCTAATTTCGGAGGTTGAAATCCGGGGAGTAAAATGGTGCATTGGGGTCTATCAGCTACGTAAATTGACGTGAATTTGCAGCAGGGAGAACCATTATGGTGAAAGTCACCGATATTGCCTACGGCCGCTTGAAAGCGCCGGATCTGGACCGGATGGAAGAATTTCTATTGGACTTCGGCATGGTCCGTGCCGACCGCACCAAGGATAAACTGTTCATGCGCGGTACCGATTCCGAACATCACCTGCATGTCACTGAACTGGGCGACCCGGATTTTGTCGGCATCGCCTTTCATGCGCGGAACGAAGACGACCTGAAAGAGCTGTCCAAGATGGACGGCGTTTCGGAAGTCGAAGAGGTGGATGAGCCCGGCGGCGGCAAGCGGGTGCGCATGACAGACCCCGACGGCCGCCAGATTGAGGTGATTGCCGGTATGGAACAACTTGATCCCCTGCCGATCCCGGAAGTGCTGTTGAACACCGGCGCCAACAAACTGAACCGGACCAGCCTGCAACGCATTGAATTCGCCCCGTCGCACGTCAAGCGCAGCGCCCACGCCGTGGTGAAAACCCCGAACCTGCCGGCGCTTCAGGAGTGGTATCACAAGCACTTGGGCTTTGCGCTCACCGACTCGGTCTATATCGATAAGGAGAAGGGTGAGTACCTGGCTCACTTCAACCACATTGATGCCGGTGAGGAGTATGTTGACCATCACGTGTTCCTGGCCGTTCAGGCGGACGAGGCTGAATTCAATCACCTGTCCTTCGAGGTCGCCAATGTGGACGACGTGTTGATGGGTCACGACTACCTAATCCGGAAGGAGAAGTATAAGCACGCCTGGGGCATTGGCCGGCACGTGCTCGGCAGCCAGATCTTTGACTATTGGCGCGACCCGTGGGGCCGCATTCACGAACACTGGACGGATTCGGACATGATCAATTCCGACCACGTTCCCAGCGAATATGCGCCGGAAGAAGCCCTTACCAACCAATGGGGACCGGATTTCCCGGAAGAGTTCCTGGATGCGCCGCGTATGCACGCGCAGTAAGGGACGCGGTACATCGAATTTAATATCCTGGCCGGCGAACACTCCTACCGGCCGGGTTTTATTTTAACCCTGAGGGACTGAAACATGACCGTTATCGATATCCACGCCCATATGTTCGGCTATGCCTGGCTGGACATGCTCAAGAAGCATGGCGCGCCGAATTACGGCTCCGAGCATATGGAGGACGACAGGGACTATCTCATGGAGATGGGCGCACCCGCCTGCGCCTTCGAACCGGAAGCCTTCGACTACGACAAGCGGATCGCGATGATGGACGAGGCCGGCATTGATCTGGCGATTGTCTCCCTCACCTCACCCAACGTGCAATGGGGCGGCGAAACCATCAGCGCCGAAACCGCCAAACTTGCCAATGACGAAATGGCTTCGGGTCAGACCGCGTATCCGGACCGTATTCGCTTCTTTGCGTCGCTCCCTTGGGAATATCCGGAGAAAGCCATTGCCGAGTTGGACCGGGCGCTGGAGATCGGCGCGGTGGGTGTGTTCGCCACGGCGCACCTGGGCCAGCACGATCTGGTTGATCCGCTGTTCGAGCCCATTTGGCAGGCGATTGACGACAAAAAGCTGCCGGTGCTGGTCCATCCGACAGCGCCCTATGGCTCACCACAGGCGAACTTCGGCCGCGAGCGTATTCTGATGCCGGGCTGCGGCTTCATGTATGACACGTCCCTTGCCATCTCCCGCATGGCGGTGGACGGTTTCCTGGACCGCTATCCGAACTTCAAGCTGATTGCGTCCCACGGCGGCGGCTATCTGCCGTTCATTCACGGTCGGCTGGATGTGTTCTGGGATGTGGAGACGCTGGTGAAGATGCCGGTCACGACCAAGCCCAGCGAGTATCTGGAGCGGATTTACTACGACGCCATCGTCTATGACAAAGGCGCATTGGATCTGGTGATCGATATTGCCGGGCCGGAAAAGGTGATGTTCGGCACGGATCAGCCTATGCCGCACAATGTACCGAAGCTCAAAGAGATTATCGACACCCGCAAGGAAAGCGGCGCGATCTACAATAAGAACGCCGAAGCGCTGTTTAACCTCTAGGCCAAAAAGCCGAACAAAAGGGCGAAGCCCGCCACGCCGGCGAGGAACGTGAGCCCCTGGGCGAGTGGCGAACCCATCGCCGCGTAGAGGTTGCTGCGGTCATTGTGCAGATTAATGGCGCGGCCGAGCACGCAATGGCCGGGTCTGATGGTTTGAGGCTGGGTCATGTTGTTCTCCCTTAGGTGACTTAGATTAGCAGGGAATTCGCTGCGGCGCGCTCACTTTTCGGTTAGCGGCCGCCGGCTTATTGAAAGACGGCTTCCCAGATCAACTTGCACTCCACCCCGATCAGCGTCGCCACCACGATCCGGTTGAAGGTTTTGGTGGACACCCGGTCGGTCAATCGCATGCCGAAATGCTGGAAGAGAAACAGCGGCAGGACGGCGATCATGCCCAGGTGAATCCGCTCTTCGGTCATCATGTCCAGGTGCACCATGGTGATCAGTTGCAGGACGTTGAAGAATCCCAGCAGGATGCCGCTGTAGAGGACAAACGCCCCCTTTTCGATCCGGAGCGCCAATAGCAGCGGCGAAAAAATCGCGCCTGACATGCCCGTGGAGCCCTGGGAAAACCCGCCGACCATGGCGACCAGCGGCACCGTGATCCGGCCCATCTTGCCGTCCAGCTTGTAGTCGGGCTTTAGCCAGTTAAAGATCAGAAACACGCCGAGGGCAAAAGCCAGCCACTGAACGGTTTGGCGTGGGTCGATGGCCTGAAGGAACCACACGCCGGCGATCACCCCGATCGCCGCCGGAATGAAAATGTCCCAATGGATACGAGTGGTTTTCAAATGCGCCCGCTGCCCCCAAATCAGCCAGCCGTTGGAAACCAAATTGGGGATGGTCAGCACCACCACCGCGGTCTCGACGCCCAGAAAGATGGCGATGATCGGCACCGCCACCGGCGGCAGGCCGAACCCGGTCAATCCTTTGACGAAGGCCCCGGCGCCGATCCCGACGAACATGATGGCCAGGGCGAAGAGATTGAGTTCCATGCGGCACGTTCGCCGATGGAGCGGGGAATAACAAGGCGAGAGTGTTGTCTACTTCTCTCCCCCCATCCGGCCCTTCGGGCCACTTTCCCCCGCACCTGCCTGCGCGAAGCCAGAGCTTCGCTTCGGCGAAGGCAGGTGCGGGGGAAGGTAGTCTTGAAAGCAAGTCCGCAGCTAAATGCCCTCCCCCTTTACGGGG
>JAYPHU010000003.1:19180-98069 GCA_038127535.1 Rhodospirillaceae bacterium
GGGAAGGTAGTCTTGAAAGCAAGTCCGCAGCTAAATGCCCTCCCCCTTTACGGGGTAGGGTGCGGTGTCCGGGGCACCCGGATAACGCGGGTGGGGGAGCTAAGCGGATCAAGTCCGAGGATGACGCATAAATCATTTAACCACGAAGAACACGAAGTTCACGAAGATGCCGTGCTACCAACCTCCTTCGTATCCTTTGTGTTCTTCGTGTTTAAATGGGTACGCGGATCACTTTCCCCCTACCACCCGTCATCCCCGATCCGCGCAGCGGCTGTCGGGGATCTCATGCGGAATGGTCAGATACCCGAGAATTGGTCCCAATATGTATTGATCCCAACTCGGGCATGACGGCGAGAAGAGGAAAGAATACCCTTACAGCCCCGCCGCTTTTGCCTCCAACCGCTTGGCGTGGAGAATCGGCTCGGTATAACCCGACGGCTGTTCCCGGCCCTTGAACACCAGGTCGCACGCCGCTTCAAAGGCGATGCTGCTATCGAAGTTGCCGGCCATGTTGTTGTAGGCCGGGTCGCCCGCATTCTGCCCATCGACCACGGCGGCCATCCGTTTCATAGCGTCCATCACCTGGTCCTCGGTGCAGATGCTGTGGTGCAGCCAGTTGGCGATGTGCTGGCTCGAGATACGCAGCGTCGCCCGGTCTTCCATCAGCCCGACATTGTTGATGTCCGGCACCTTGGAGCAGCCGACGCCCTGTTCCACCCAGCGCACCACATAGCCGAGGATGCCCTGGCAGTTATTGTCGAGCTCGGTCTTGATCTCGTCTTCCGAGAGGTTGCGGCCCTTAAGGAGCGGAATATCGAGGATGGCGTCGAGGCTAGCCCGGGCCCGGCTGGCGAGCTCCGCCTGCCGGTCGGCGACACTGACCTGATGATAATGGATGGCGTGCAGGGTGGCCGCCGTCGGCGACGGCACCCAGGCGGTATTGGCGCCGGCCATGGGATGGCCGATCTTGGCGTCCACCATCTGCGCCATCTCGTCCGGCATGGCCCACATGCCCTTGCCGATCTGTGACTTGCCGCGCATGCCGGTTTCCAGACCGATATCCACATTCCAGTCTTCGTAGGCGGCGATCCAGCCGGCCATCTTGATGTCGGCTTTGGGCAGGAACGGTCCCGCCTCCATCGAGGTGTGGATTTCGTCGCCGGTCCGGTCCAGGAAGCCGGTATTGATGAACACCACCCGATCCTTGGCGGCGCGGACACATTCCTTGAGATTGACCGTGGTGCGGCGTTCCTCGTCCATGATGCCGACCTTTAATGTGTTCGCCGGCATGCCAAGCGCCTGTTCCACCATCCCGAACAAGTCGCAGGTGAAGCCGGCTTCTTCGGGTCCGTGCATTTTCGGCTTCACGATATAGACGCTGCCGGCCCGGCTGTTCTTCAGCGTGCCCGTACCCTTCAAGTCGTGCAGGCCGACCATACCGGTGAACATGGCGTCCATGATGCCTTCGGGCACCTCGCTGCCGTCGGCAAGCAGGATCGCCGGGTTGGTCATCAGATGGCCGACATTGCGGATCAGCAACAGACTACGCCCCGGCAGGGTCAGCGTGCCGCCGTCCGGCATCGTATACTCCCGGTCCGGGTTCAGGCACCGTGTCATGGTAGACCCGCCCTTTTCGAACGTGTCTTCCAGATCGCCCTTAAACAGACCCATGATATTGCGATACACGACCACCTTGTCGTCGGCGTCGACGGCGGCGATGGAGTCTTCGAAGTCCTGGATGGTGGTAATGGCCGCTTCCATTACCACATCCTTGACCCCTGCCGGGCTGGACTTGCCGATGGCGTGATCCCGGTCGATCTGAATTTCGATATGCAGGCCGTTGTGCTGAAGCAGGACGGCCTCCGGATTGGCGGCATCGCCGGTGTAGCCGGCAAACTGCGCCGGGTCGGCCAGGCTTGTATCACCGGCGACCAGCTTACCATCGGCCACGCTATAGCCGGAGACATCTGCGTGACTGCCGCCGGCGAGCGGAACCGCGTCATCCAGTACCTTGGCGGCATAGGCGATCACCGCCGCGCCCCGGGTTTCATTGTAGCCGCCGGACCGTTCCTTATCGCCGTCTTCATCAATCACGTCGGTGCCGTAGAGCGCATCGTACAGGCTGCCCCAGCGGGCATTGGCAGCGTTCAGGGCAAACCGGGCGTTACTGACAGGCACGACAAGTTGCGGGCCGGCCACGGTGGCGATCTCCGGGTCGACTTTGTCAGTAGCGACCTGAAAGTCATCCCCTTCCGGCACCAGATATCCGATCTCCGTCAAAAACTCCCTATAGGCGTCCGCGTCGTGCTCCTGGCCCTTACGCTCCAGATGCCAGGCGTCGATGGTTTTCTGTAAGGCCTCCCGATGGGCCAGCAAGGCCTTATTCAGCGGCGCCATCTCGCCGGCGATCTCGGCAAACTTGGCCCAGAAGTCATCTGGATCTATGCCGGTGCCCGGCGCCAGTTCATTGGCCAGGAAATCCGCCAACACGGTCGCGACCTGCAGGCCGCTCTTTTCAATACGATCGGTCATGGTTTTCAGCCCTTCCCCTCGGAATGAGTTCTCGGGATATTATTTTTTGATGGCCGGCGCTGGGATGTGGCCGGGCGTTCACCTGCGGCATTCTCGCAAATTGACCCGGCCAAGAAAACGGCTTTTTTGGGCGGCTACTCACTCTGCATGCTTACCTTCGCCGTAAGGATACATTAGTGTGAACAACCCCAAACAAAGCCCAACGCCGCCATGCCCATAGAAATACTTACCTTGCGCGAGATCGTCATCTTCCTGGTGGCTGCCGGGATCGTCGTCCCGCTGGCGCACAAACTAAAAATCAGTCCGGTTCTGGGCTATTTGACGGTCGGCATTGTGATCGGCCCGCATGGCGCTGCGCGCCTGGCCGAGAGCGCCCCCTGGATCGGAAACCTGACGGTCAACAGTATGGACGCCTTGCACACACTGGGCGAGTGGGGGATCGTCTCTCTGTTGTTCATGATCGGCCTGGAACTGTCCTTTGCCCGGCTGTGGTCACTGCGGCGGACCGTGTTCGGCTTGGGTGCGGCGCAGGTGCTGATCACCGGCGGGCTGATCGCCTTTATGGCATCGCTGTTCCACAACACCTTGCCGGCAGCGCTCATCCTCGGTGCCGGTTTCGCGCTCTCCTCGACCGCCATCGTAATGCAGTTGCTGACGGAAAACTGCCGGCTCGGCACGACGGCCGGACAAACCAGCTTCTCCATCCTGTTATTCCAAGACCTGGCCGTCCTGCCGATCCTGCTCATGGTCGGCGCGTTTGGGGCCAATGCCGGCGGCTCAATCGGCCTGCCGTTGGTGCTTGCCCTCGGCAAAGCCATTGCCGCCATCGCCATTATCCTGGTGATCGGGCGGGTGGTTATCCGGCCCCTGTTCCAGTTGATCGGCAGCGTCGCCAGCCGGGAGATGTTCCTGGCGCTCGTCTTATTGGTCATCGTCGCCACCGGATTCGCCTCGGAGATGGCGGGCCTCTCCATGAGCCTGGGCGCGTTCCTGGCCGGGCTGCTATTGGCCGAGACCGAGTACCGCCACGAGATCGAGATCGACATCGAACCATTTAAGGGCCTGCTGCTTGGGCTGTTCTTTATGTTCATCGGCATGTCCATTGATCTGGGGCAGGTGGCGGCCCGTCCGGTGTGGCTGTTCTCCTCCGTCGTCGGCTTGTTCATGATCAAAGGCGCGGTGATTTATCTCCTGGTCCGGCTGTTCGGAGAGCGCAAACCAACGGCGCTGGAAAGTGCGTTGCTGTTGGGCCAGGGCGGCGAGTTCGCCTTCCTAGTGGTCAGCCTGGGCGCGAGTCTCGGCCTGATCCCCGGTCCGACAGCGCAGTTCATGCTTATCGTCACCGGTCTCACCATGTATGCGACGCCATTTGTCGCCCTCGCCGCCCGCCGGCTGGCCAACATTATGGAGAGCGAGGATCCCGATTATACCGACGAGGAACCGGACATCCCCGCCGACATCAATGGTCATGTGATCATCGCCGGTTATGGCCGGGTCGGACAGATGATCGGCTCCATCCTGGATGAGCGTGGCATGCCCCATGTCGGCCTAGACTACCGCCCGGCCCTGGTCAGCGACTTCCGCAGCCAAGGGGCCTGCGTCTATGTGGGCAACGCCAGCCGCATCGATATGCTGGAAAAATTGGGCGCGGAGACCGCCGCCGCCCTGGTGGTGACGACCGACGATCCGGCCGTTGCCGAGCGGGTAGTGACCACGGCGCGGGCGCACTGGCCCGATCTTGCAATTTACGCCAGAGCCCATAATGTCAAACAGGCTGCCAAGCTGATTGAACAAGGGGCCACCCACGTGGTGCCGGAAGCGACGCAGGCCAGCCTGCAGATGGGCGAGCTGATCCTGATGGGGCTCGGTGTGCCCGACAGTGCGGCGCGGCAATATATTGAATCTCGGCGGCAGTCAGAACAGACCTCCGTCGACCAACCGGGATAAACCAGGGGGACATACACATGAGCGACACCGACATCGTATATGAGGGCTACACCGCCGCCGGGCTGGCGGAGAGCCTCAACGTGGAGGTCACCATCGACGACCTACCCGCCTATCAGCAGGAGAACGGCGTGCTCAGCGCCGCCGCGCGGGAACGCTTGCCCTGCAATTGCAATATCGCTTACGGCCCGGAATACATACAGAAGCTGGATATTTTCGCCCCCGAAGGCGACCGCCTTCCGGTGCTGATTGATATCCACGGCGGCGGCTGGCGCGCAGGCAGCAAGGACGGCCGCAGCATGATCGCCGAGGCCATCACCGGCGCCGGCGCGCTGTGGGTGCCTATCGATTACGGACTAGCGCCCGATCACCGCATGGATCAGATCGTCAATCAAGTGCGCACCGCGCTGGCCTGGGTCTACAACAATATCGCCGAGCACGGCGGCGATCCTGATCGAATTTTTGTTTCCGGCAATTCCGCCGGCGGTCATCTGACGGGAACAATTCTGATGCCCGGCTGGCACGGAGACTACGGCGTGCCGGAAGACGTGGTGAAAGGCGCGTGCGCCATGAGTGGTATCTTTGATCTGCGCGCACTCTACCATGCCGACGGCGGCTATAAGGTGGAACTCGGATTGGATCTGCCGACCGCGGAATCCTTCAGCCCGCTGTTGCACCTACCCGAAAACGGCTGTCCGCTGATTATCGGTTATGGTGCGCCGGAGCTGGATGAATTCCGGCGCCAATCCCATGTCTACTACGAAGCCTGGAAGAACGCCGGGTTCGACGCGACGGAGGTCATCGTCGACGGCGCCCATCATTTCGCCATGTCCAGGGAGCTGGCAAACACAGGTGGGAAATTACACAAAAATCTCGTTGAAATTATGAATAACTAAACCTACAGATTTAATTGCCTTATGAAAATTCTGACCCCGCGCAGAGAATGGCCTACACGTAATATATTGATCCCGACCTGAACTGTGTGTTTGTCCGCCACTTCGGTGCGTATGAACTCGATGAAGAACAGCACCATCTTCGCGACCTAATGGCGCGCGAGGACTTCCGCCCCGGCTGCAATATCCTGCGGGTGATGGAAGGGATCGCGATGCCGGAGGAATATAGTTTCGAGTATTTCACCGGCCGCTCCAAACCCAAGTTGGACAAACTCTTGGAGAAGATGAAGAGCATCCGGATTGCCTGGGTGGTGAACAATGGCCGGGACTACAGCCTGGTCCACCAATGGGGCGTCTCCCAGCGGCTGAGTGTGCCGGAGGTCGAACGCCGGACGTTCCGCGAGCTGCCGCCGTCCCTGGAATGGCTCGGTATCCCGGCGGACTATTCCATTAGCTTCGGCGGCTGAAGGTACTTGGCGGGCGCATCGACCGGCCCGTCCAAGGTCAGCAGGAATGCCTCGATTTGTTTGAATTGCGTATAGGTCATCGAGAGCTGGCGCAGCTCGGTTTCGCCCACGGTCGCCGGCGGCACGTCCCGGTATTGCCAGATGGCGTCCTCCAGGGTCTGAAACTGACCCGCGTGCATGTAGGGCGCGGTGCGGGAGACAATGCGCAGTGTCGGCGTCTTGAAGGACCCGACCAATTCCGGCCCGCTCCGCTTAGCAAAAGTGAGTTCAGTACACTTCTCCGCATCTTTGCCGAATTGGCTCCGGCAATTGGTGGGATCGGCCAGCGCCTCTTTGATGCCGGTGGCGCGTCCCATCTCCCCCGCATCATCGCCGACGATGTGGGAGCCGATATTGTGAAACTGGAAATCCGTGAACAGCGGCCCGGAATGGCAGCGGATGCATTGCCCCTGATTGTCGGCAATGAAGGCGCGGAGGCCTTCGATCTCATCAAGGCTGAACTGATCTTCCGGCGCGGGCTTATGGCCAGCCAGTACGGCGGCGACATAGCGGTCGAACTTCGCCGGGCCAGGCCGGAGCCGGCGTTCATAGGCGGCGATGGCTTTGCCGAGATTGGCGAACGCCCGGTCGATCCCGGCTATATTATCTACCGTCGGCAATTTGCCGAAGAGGTTTTCATACCGCCGCCGGAAATCCGCATCTCCACGGACGACCTCCACCACATGTTCGCGGTCCGTGCCGTGTTCCTCCGGCGCTTCAAACGGCGCCCTCGCCTGGGACCAAAGACTGTCCTTGCGCCCGTTTCAAAATTGCCAGGGACTGAACGACGCGCCAATTACCGTGGGCGCATTGCGCTGGGTTTGGCCGATGCCGACCGCCCGCTTACGCCCATCGGCAAACATCAACTCGGGCTTGTGGCAGCCGGCACAAGCGATCTTGCCGTTGGCGCTCAGTCGCGTGTAAAAAACAGCCGGTGGCTAAGATCGGCGGCCGCCTCGCTATAGGCAACCTCATTGTCGGAAGCAGCCGCACGCACCGGCAGGTTGGAAAGCAACAGCTTTTTCAGGACCGCGCGCTCTTCCGGTGTCCATTCGTCATCGAAATCGCGCCAGACCGCTATGCCGACATTGACCGCAAAGGTGATCCGGTCCTCGCCGGCATTGGTTTTCAGTCCGAACTGGACCATCCATTCTCCGAGCCGGTCGAACTTGACCCCCTCGATAATGTGCTCGCCGGCGCGCGGGCCTTTTGTAATTTTCGGCGTGGTCGGCAGGAAGTGGGAATGGCGCTTCATCACCGCCCCGATCGAGAGCTCATCGGGCGCGGGCAAATCCCCGGATATTGGGCTCAGATACAAATACCAGTGATGCAGGCGGTTGAACGGCGGGTTGGCGGGCAGGGTTTCCAGGGACGCCGCCACCCGCCCGCTTTGGGACACCGCGGACATCCCTGCCGCGCAGACAGGCCCGACCAGCGCTAAAAACGCCGGCATCTACGTCAAACCTCGTCGAATACGCCGGAACATCGCCGCTCCGTCCTGTTATCTCACGGAAACAGTATACCCGGATTTAAAGATAGTGACGTGATTTGGCTCACGCCCCGCGGACGGTGTCGATGAGGCCCGCCGGGTCGTTAGGCGCCGCGTCGCCGCGCCAGGCCACGTGGCCATCTGGTCGCACAAGAACAAGCTTCTTTTCGTAGTAACGGACCACGTCCTCCTTCTGGCAGTCTACGGTTTTGAACGGCATGCCGACGGCCTCGGCCGCCGCTTCCAGCGCGCTGGTGCCCACCGACGGGTCGGTCCGCACCAGCACAAAACCATGGCCGTACCAATCCAATGTCGACGAGCCGTCTTCCAGCCACGCGTGTGGGGCACGATGGCCCGGTGCGGCGGAATGGACATAGTTCATGGTTTCCAGCGGCGGGCCCTTGTCGCCGTTATAGACGATGATCGGCGAGTCCTCGTAGCGGTAGCCGAGCACCAGCCCGTCTGTGTCGTATTCCCGGTCCATATCAATGTCGTGTAGGACCTTTCTAAATTCTTCCCGGAACGCCTCCCCTTCCGGCGAGTCTGCAACCAATAGCGGCCCCTTGGGCAGTTTGGCGAACTGGGTGAAGTTGAGCGCCGCCTCGTCGGTGATGATCTGCGCCGTCGGCCGGCGCTCCGCATCGAAGCTGGCGAGCAGCTTGTCCCCGCCCCAGCCCTGAATGACCGCGGCCAGTTTCCAGCCGACATCCACCGCTTCCTGGATGCCGGTGTTCATGCCGAACCCGCCGGTGGGCGACATCTGCTTGGCCGCATCGCCGGCCAGGAATACCCGGCCCTTGGAGAATTGTTCGGCGGTCACCCGCTTGCGCTCCCACGGTAGGATAGAGATCACCTCGAACTCGAAATCCGTGCCGACGGCGCGGCGCAGATGCTCCCCCGCCTCCTCGTGGGTTAGTTCGGTACCGAGGGGCAGATGCATAATGGAGAGCCGCCAGAGATCTTTGCCATTAATGGCGACGATATCCGCCCACATTCCGTTCTCGCCGAACACCCACTGCATAATGGTCCGGCCTTTTTCCAGGAGAAGATCGCTCCGTTCCGAGCGGAAGAACACGGTCTGATTAAAGTTGAGCCCGAAATCTCCTTGCAGCTGGACGCCCAATTGCTCGCGGATATCGCTCATGGCGCCGTCGCAGGCAATCAAATACTGTGCTCGGACGGTGCGCGGCTCGTCGGTGCGGAGGTGGCGGATTTGTGCGGTGACCCCGTCGGAATCCTGCTTGAAGGAGACAAATTCTGTCTCATACAGGAAATCAACATTGGGCATGGCCCTGCCGTGGTCGCGCAAGATCGGATCAAACCACAGTTGCGAACAGCGCTGGAGGGCTTCCGGTGAATTGATGTATTTCTCGTCTTTCCGTGCAGGGAATTCGTAGCGGGCGAGCTCGTGCCCACCGTAGGCCTGAGTGACAAAATGGATGTTCCGAGGGAAATCGTCGGGGATGCTCTGCGCGCGAACCTGGTCGATGACGCCCCAACGCCGGCACATTTCCGAGGTGCGCACACCGACCTGGTTCATCTTGGGATGCCCGATGGAGCCGTCCCGGCGTTCCACCAGGATGCACTCGACGCCCTGATAACCCAGTTCGATGGCTGCGGCGAGCCCCACCGGCCCACCGCCGACAATCAAAACCGGCACTTCGATATCCGGCGCGCCGGCGTCTTCGCCCATTTCTTCCAGCGATTTTTCCAATGGCTCGTTCATAGAATCTCCCTCGACCTTCGCGGTTCCGCCAACATGCCACGCCGCATCCGGTCGTCCAAGGACTCATCGCCGCCCGGACCGAGCCGACGGCAATTAAATCCTTGTGGAAACGTCCCGGATGCCGCTGGGGCCGACCGTCCTTAGTGATTTAGTTGGCCTTTGTGCAGTCAATGATCCACTGGTGATGCATGGAGCCAATGTCCAGTTCACCGGCACGGGTGTAGCGACCGTCGCAGATTTTAGCTGCTTTCGCCGCAAAGGCGTTGTCGATCTCCTGACGGGTCTCCAAGTCACCCGATTCATAGCGCAGTTCATATTTTCCGGCGCTGAGAGGATGAACGGAAACGGTGTCGGGCGCCGCTGTCTGGCAGGCAGACAGTAGAGCCAGGATCGCCAACACAATGCCGAATTTGATCTGATTGACCATGCAACATTAACGCACGAAGCGATCCCACATTCCCAGACTCTTATCATGAACTTCTGAAATGGAAGTGCTAGTCTGGCGCCAATTTTGGGAGGGCGACAACATGGAACTCAAGGGACTAACAGCCGTCGAGGTGATGTACGGGCTGGATGCGGGTGATTTTTCCGCCGTGGAACTGGCCCGGGCGCTCATTGAACAAGCCGAAGACCAGGCGCATCTCAACGCCCTGGTCAATTTCGACGGCGACAGGTTCCTATCCGCAGCCCGGCAATCCGACGAGGAGCGGGCCGACGGCAACATCAAAGGCCCCCTTCATGGCCTGCCCATCGTGGTGAAGGACAATGTAGATGTGGCCGGCTGCATCACCACCGCGTCAACCCCGGCCCTGGCGGATCATGTGGCGGCCAAGCAGGGTCCGGTGATGGACGCGATCCTGAACGCCGGCGCGATTGTCATGGCCAAGGCCAACATGCACGAACTGGCGTTTACGCCGGGCATCATCCCGCCCGCCGACGGCAGCCCGATCCAATTCGGCGCGCACGGCAATGCGCTGAATCCGTACGACACATCGCGTTCCCCGGCGGGCAGCTCGTCCGGCACCGGTGCAGCCATCGCCGCCCGGATAGCGCCGGCGGGGCTGGGCTCTGATACCGGCGGGAGCGTGCGCAATCCGTCCGCCTGGTGCGGCATCACCGGGCTGCGCCCCTCTCTCAAACGCTATGCCCAGGATTTGGTTGTGCCGATCTCCTGGACCCGGGACACGATCGGCCCGATGGCGCGGTCGGTCAACGACCTGTTTCTGTTGGATCAGGTGATCACAGGCGCACCGGCGGAGCCCCCCCTTTCCCTCTCCGGCATCCGGCTGGGCATCGACCGGGACTATTACTGCACCAGCGTCGATCCAGAAATTGCCACTATGTTCGACGAGGAAACCAAACGCCTGTCGGACGCCGGCGCAGAGATCACCGACGTCAGCATCGAGGGCCTGGAAGAAATGATCAGCGCCTTCGGCCAAGCGATTTCCATGTACGAGATCGTTCGCGCCCTGCCTGACTACCTGAAAGCCAGCGGCGCAAAGATCGGTGTGGCGCAACTGTTGGACGGCATCTCCGCCAGCGGCCTGCAGGATACACTGCGAAAACTGCTCAAACCGGAGACGATTACCGAAGAGGCCTATCAGGAATCCCTGGAGCTTCGCAAAACCCTGCAGGCCCGCCACGCAGCTTGTTTCGCTGATAACGATTTGGACGCGCTGATTCTGCCGGCGACCCTGATCCCGCCGTTTCCGCTCGCCGATCCGGGGACATATGAATACCGTGGCAAAGAAATGCCGGGCCTTCACGGCTGTCATCACAATGTGCAGCCGCCCACACTTTGCGGTACGCCGGGCCTCACCATGGCGACCGCGCTTAACTCGGACGGTCTACCGATGGCCATCGGGCTGGACGGGCCCGCCGGCGGCGACCGCCGGCTGTTGGCCATCGGTGCGGCCTATGAGGCGATCCGCCCACCCGTGCCCTCGCCCTTCCGGTAAACCCTCCAGACGCAAAACACTCACACGATGGCCCATCTCGGGACCGGCTATACGTCCGGTCTTCATCGACAGGGAAAACATACCGTATTCCCCAATCGTTTCTAGATACCTAAGGAAAACCCTCAATTGGAGTCTCTTTTATTGTGGATTTCCCAAATAACAGAAACTGCGCATTGCGTCGAAAGCCCAGACGAGTGGCGTTCCAATTCGCGACTCAATATCAAATAGTTATCGGCCCGTATTTTTTGGCTTGGACTGCCGGGCGTGAGTTGCGACAGTAGCGGCACCGGAAAACCAGTACGGAATGCCAGGGGGACAAATGTCAAAATTTGAGCGAATCGGTTGGATCGGCCTCGGAAAAATGGGCGATCCCATGGCCTTGAATCTGATTAAGGCCGGGAACAACGTTACCGTCTATAACCGCAGCGCCGGGAAAGCCAAACCCCACACGGATGCCGGCGGCGCCTTGGGCGCCTACCCTGCCGAGGTGGCGCAAAATTCGGATATCGTGTTCACCATGATCTCCGACGACAATGCTCTCGAACAAATCGCTCTGGGCGATGACGGGGTGATCGCCAATTTGGCCGAGGGTTCCACCTACGTGGATATGAGTACCGTTTCGCCGGTGGCCTCCGAGAAAGTAGCCGAGGCCGCGGCCGCCAAGAACATCGCCTATCTACGCTCACCTGTGAACGGCACGGTGATGCAGGCGGAAGCCTCGACCCTGGTGATCATGATCTCCGGGCCGAAGGAGAGCTACGACGCCGTTCTGCCGCTGTATCAGCTCATGGGCGACAAGATTTTCTACATCGGCGAAACCGAACAGGCCCGCTACCTGAAGCTCTGTATCAACACTATGATCGGCATCTCGTCCTCGATGATGGGGGAAGCCCTGACCTTCGGCGAAGCCGGCGGGCTCGACTGGGACACCATGATCGACATCATCGCCGCCAGCGCGGTCGGCTCACCGGTGGTGAACTATAAAGTCGATATGCTCAAAAAGCGGGACTTCACCGCCGCCTTCACCGCCGTCCAGATGGCCAAGGATTTCGATCTGGCGCTAGGAACGGCAGAAAAATACAACGTCCCCATGCCCATCACCTCGATGGTACGCGGCCATTGGGACGATATGATGACTGCCGGGCGGGGCGAGGACGATTTCTTCGCCTATGTCGAGGTTCTGGAGGAAAAAGCCGGGATCAAGAAATAGTTGTGATGTAGATCATAGTGATCTGCGGCCAGCCTGGCATATTATCGCCATGATTGGTGAGTGTAATCCGCGTACAATCGATTTCCTGCCCAAGAAATTAATTCAATAACGTTCTGTGAGGATCATGACATAACTCGTGTGAAATTATTGGAATCCCTGGCCTGCCTGCTGGTCGCCGCCGCGTTTGCGTTCGGCACAGTGGCCGTGTGCGAACCGGCCTTCGCACAAGACAAACCTAGCTTCTCCGGTAAGAAGGAAGAAAAGGGCAGCCGCAAGGCGTCCGCCCGGGAGCATGCCTACCAGATGGGTAACAAGACCCGGAAGAACACGGACAAGGCCGAGTCCAACAACGATGACGACGGTAAGAAGGGTAAGAAGGGCTAGTCACTCCCCGCTTCCGACATTTACGGCGGCCCGTCCGGCGCGTATGGTGCGAGAAATTCACCATCTCCCCGGCGGGCCGTTCGTATGTCCAAGGAAATCATCTATTTCGGCGATCCCATGTGTTCCTGGTGCTGGGGTTTCGCGCCCACCATCGACCGCATCAACCATGACTATGCAGATAGCGCACCGTTGAGTATCGTCCTGGGTGGACTGCATGCCTATGACAGTGATCCCATGAGCGATGAGTACAAGGCGACCATCAAGCATCATTGGGAAGACGTGAACCGGGCCACCGAAGCGGAATTCGACTACCGGTTTTTCGACCGCGACGGCTTCGTGTTGGACACCGAACCCGCCTGCCGCGCCGCCGCCACGGTCCGGCGCATGGACAAGACCAAAATGCTGGGGTTCTACGAGTCCGTCAGCCGCAGTTTCTATTCGGAAAACAAAGACACCACGAGCCCGGATACCTTTAAGGCCCTGGCCGACGAAGCCAGCCTGAATGTAGAGGAATTTTCCCGGCTGTTCGAGTCCGACGAAATGAAACAAGAGACCCTGAACGACTTTCGCATGGCGCAATCCCTGGGCGTCACCGGCTTTCCGACCCTTGTCGTCATGGAAGGTGACGGCGATAATCAGAAACTGGCCATGTTGACCGCAGGCTATCAGCCATATGAGAACCTGAAGCCGGTGATTGATCACTGGCTGGAACACGGATTGGAAGAGACGGCGCAATGAACGAACTTTCAAAAAAACGGGTGATCAGTCACTGGGTCCCCGGCGTGCCCACCACAGACGGGGCGGGCGTCAAGCTGACCCGGATGATCGGCACTCAGCAGTTGGACATGGTGGACCCGTTCCTGATGCTGGACCGGATGGATTCGGACGATCCTGATTCCTATATCGCGGGCTTTCCCAATCATCCCCATCGTGGGTTCGAAACGGTCACCATCATGCTGGACGGGGTAATGCGCCACAACGACTCGGTCGGCAATGAAGGCGTGCTGGGCCCGGGCGACGTGCAGTGGATGACCGCCGGCAAGGGCATCATCCATTCGGAGATTCCGGAGATGGTGGAAGGCCGCCTGCGAGGCTTTCAGCTTTGGGTCAATCTGCCCTCCGATCAGAAGATGATCGAGCCCCGCTATCAGGACATTCAAGCCGGCGACATCCCCAAGGTCGAGGTGCCGGGCGGCTCCGCGCGCGTCATCGCCGGTGTGTACGAAGGCGCCACCGGTCCCGCCGTGCCGAAGATCGAAGCGCGGTTGCTGGATGTCACCCTGGACGCCGGCGCGGCCTGGACCATTGATACGACGCCCAGCGCGCAAATCTTCATGTGCGTCTATGAGGGCGCGGTGACCGGCCATGACAGTCTGGGCCGGGAGCAAGAGATCAACGCTCCGGCGGTGGTGCTGTTTCATGGTCAGGGCGAAATTGAGATAACGGCCGGCGAGACCGGCGCGAGCATTCTTTACGCGGAGGGGAAACCGCTGAACGAGCCGATCTCCCGCATGGGACCGTTCGTCATGAACACCTATGAGGAAATCAAACAAGCGGTGGACGATTACAATTCGGGCCGCCTCACGGACTAGGAAAAGCAACATGGAGACAACAATATGCTGGTCTTTGATCTGAAGGAAGAACAGGAGTTCCGCCCGGAACGCCATCTGGAGAAGGTCCTGGGCAAGGTGGAGGACGGGGACGTCACCGTCGCCTGCTGGGAGCCGGGCCATACCAGCCCCAACCATTGCCACCCTTTTGCTACGGAGATCTACTACTGCGTCGAAGGCGGCGGGGTGATGAACGTCAATGGCGAGCAGGTCCAGATCACGCCGGGCAGCTTCATCGTTCATCCGCCGGGCGAGCTGCATGAATATGTGAACGGCGATGAACGCTCGATCCTGTTCCGGGTGCGCTACGGCGACAGCATGGAATCCCGCACCAAGGACTGGCCGACCCAGCCGAGCTGGGAGCCCAACGATGACGACAAGGCCTATTTTGCCGGTTAGAGCGGGACGCCAATTATACGCCCCCTTCCTCGCCCTTTAAAATCTATGGTGATCTAGCCCCGGGAACTGCCAGAAAGTGCGCTTGATGGGCGACGAAACACGCCTGGCGCAGGTGATCGACAATCTGATTTCCAACGCCGCCAAGTTCTCTCCGGAGGGCGAAGAAGTCACCATAAGTGTGGGCAGCATCGACGGCGGCATCGGCGTCCGCGATAAGGACAAGGCCCCCGGCATCCCGGAAGACTTCCGAAAACAGCTGTTCGACCGGTTTACCCAGGTGGATTCCTCCACCACCAAGAAGGCGCCGGGCACTGGGCTTGGCCCCGCCATCTGCAAGCACATTATCGACGGCCACAACGGCATCATCGATGTGGAGAGCGAGGAAGGAAACGGCTCGGCCTTCTATTTCGTTTTGCCGGACGCCGCGCCGCCACCCCAACCGCCGGCCAACGACACCAAAGCGGCTTAGACGGCTTTTCGACCGCAGCTACGGTGTCAGCAGCAGCTTACCGGACGTTCGGCGGGCTTCCATATCGGCCTGGGCCTGCGCCGCCTCTTCCAGCGGATAGGTCTCGCCGATCTTGATCTTCAGCTTGCCCGCCTGCCACAGATCAAACATCTCGGACGCCCGCCAGGTGATCTCTTCTTTGTCGCGGACAAAATCCTTCAGCGTGGTGCGGATCAAGCTGAGCGAGCCCATACGCGCCAGGATGCCTAGATCCATCTCCGGAATTGGGCCGGAGGCGAGGCCGAAATAGACGACCGTGCCGCGGGTCCGCAGCGCCTTGAGAGACGTCTCCCAGGTGGTCTTGCCGATGGAGTCGTAAACCACATGCACGCCATCGCCGCCGGTCAGCTCCCGCGTCGCCTCGGCAAAGTCCACCTGGTCATAGAGGATCGCTTCGTCGGCGCCGATGCTTTTGGCGAACGCGGCCTTCTCTTCATTGCCGACGGTGACAAAGACCGTCGAGCCTTGGGCCTTGGCGATCTGCACGGCGACTTGGCCGACCCCGCCCGCGCCGGCGTGGAACAGAATGGTCTCACCAGCTTTGACCTCGGGCGAGGAGCGGATGAGATAATGCGCAGTCAGCCCCTGCAGCATCAATGCGGCGGCCGAGCCGTAGTCCATGTCGTCGGGAATTTTGACCAGCCGGAAATCCGGGCAGAGGGCGTATTCGGCATACGCGCCGATTTTCGGATACCAATAGGCGACCCGGTCCCCTTCCTTGAAATCGGCAACCTCGGACCCGACGGCGGCGACCGTACCGGCGCCTTCCGCACCGCAGCCCATGGGCGGCTCCCCGCCTCGGACCCCGCGCCGCCAATAGATGTCGGCAAAGTTGATGCCGGCGACCTCGATCTTCACCAGGATCTCCTTGGGCCCCGGTTCCGGCACCGGCGCGTCGATAAGTTTCAGGACCTCCGGTCCGCCGAACGCACTGATTTGAATTGCTTTCATGGTCACCTCGCCTAAGTTCCCTTCAATAGGTTAATCAAGGGATATCTTGAGATTGTAGCCCAGGAACTCCGGCAGCCAGAGGGCCAGCGCTGGGAACAGAATGATGATGGTGATCCGTACGATGTCCGCATAGAAGAACGGCAGGATGCCCCGGAAGATGACGTTCAGGGGGATGGTCTTAGCCACTCCAAATAAAACGAAGACGTTCATCCCGATAGGCGGCGTGATCATGCCGACCTCGATCACCATGACCAGGATCACCCCCCACCAAATCGGGTGATAGCCCAAGTCCAGGATCAATGGGAACACGAACGGCAGGGTGATCACCATGGCGGCGATGGTGTCAAACACGCTGCCCAGGATCAGATAGACGACCATAAGCACAAAGATGACCATCAGCGGATGTAGATTGGCGTCGGCGATCAGGGTAACCAGCGCGTCCGGCATTTTGGACAGCGTGATGAAGCTGGAAAACACGGACGCGCCGGCAATGATCAAATAGATCATGGCGGTGTTGGCCGCGGTGTCTTTCAGGACATCCCAGAACGCGTCCATGGTCATTTTGCGCCGGCCTATGGCGAACAGGAACGCAAGGCCTGCGCCCAGGGAGGCCGCCTCATTGACCGTAAAGACGCCGCCATAAATACCGCCGATCACGGCCAGCAGAAGCACCAGCACGCCCCAGCTTTCCTTGAGAACGCCCAGCCGCTCCGGCCAGGGCATCCGGTCGCCCGCAGGTCCGATCTCCGGGTTGCGGGCGACCAGGATATTGATCGCAATGAAATGCGCGCCGATGGCTATAATGCCAGGGATCAATGCCGCGACAAACAGCGTGATCACGAACTGCTCGGTCAAGAAGGCATAGATCACCATCACCACGCTGGGCGGGATCAGCATACCCAATGTGCCGCCGGCGGCGATGGAACCGGTCGCCAATGTGGTCGAATAACCCCGGCTCAGCATTTCGGGCAAAGCGACCCGGCCCATGGTCGCCGCCGTCGCCAATGATGAGCCACAGACCGCGCCAAAACCCGCGCAGCCGCCGATGGTCGCCAAAGCGAGACCGCCCCGGCGGTGTCCGACAAAGGCATAGGCCAGCCGGTAGATATCAGATGAAAGCCCGCTGATGCCGGCAAAGCTACCCATCAGCAGAAACAGCGGGATCACCGCCAGATCGAGGCTGGAAATCACACTGACGGGCTCGGTAGCCAACAGCGACATGGCCGGCTTCCAGCCGCCCAACGCGCCGAACCCAACCACGCCGGCGGTCGCCATGGCGACGCCGATGGGCACATGCAGCGCGATCAGCACAAACATGCCGACCAGGCCCAGAGTGGCGATGAGAATGGGATCCATGACTGAACGGTTCCTTAGTGACCCGGCGGCTGTGCAGCCAGGTCTTCACCGCCGGCCATGGCGATGTGATAGGTCTGGATCAGCACGGCGAGCTGGATCGGTACGCAGGTGATCATGAACACGGTCGCCGCCGTCCACCAGGGCGCGACCGGCAGGGCGAGAATCCACGTAGTCTCACCGCTCTCGAACATTTCCTCGGTGAACAGGTAGAGCTGCCACGAGAGGAGCGTGAAAAACACCGTGGTGACCAGGGCGGCGAACACTTCCAGCCAGGCATGGCCCCGTCGGCCCAGCGCCTTGCCCAGAAACGTGATGGAGATGTGGTGCCGCTCTGCCAGGGCCAGCGGAAAGAAGGTGGAGATGACCACCGCGACCATCAATCGGCCCAAATCCGCGACACCATCCATGGGACTGTTCAACAGCCAGCGCATCAGCACGTCGGCGATGGTGATGAGCGCCAGCGCCACCAGCCCGACAAGGCCGGCGATGGCGAACAAACGGGCGGCACGTGTGCCGCCCGTCAGTAACGATCCCATGGGATTAGACACGAACGAGTGCCGGGAAAGCAGCTTTCGCTACTTGCCCGCCCGTGCGTTGGCCAGCTCTTCCTTCAGGGCCGCCAGCAATTTCGGGCCCTTCGGGTGCTTCTTCAGCCAGTCCTGGGTCACCCCGTCCAGCGTATCCGCCCAGGCCTTCTGCGCAGCGGCATCGGGGAAGACGAACTTGTGGTCGGGACGGGCCTGCGTCCGCTTCAGACGATCCGCTTGGATATCGAAGTGCACCTGACCGAACTTCTTGGAGAGGCTCAGACCGGAATGCTTGTCGATGCTGGCCCGCGCCTTAGCGGACAGACCGTCATAGACTTTCTTGTTGAACAGCACCGTCAGAGGCACCGTGCCCAGGCGCGCCATGTAGTGGTGCTTGGCCACTTCGACGATGCGGAAAGCGTACATCACGTTCCATTCAGCGGCAGAACCGTCCAGCACGCCCTTGGAGATGTTTTCCGCCACGGCCGGGATCGGCATGCCGACCGGCACGGCACCCAAGGCCTTCATGGAGGCGCCCGCCACCGGGCCACCGGCGCGGAGCTTCATGCCTTTAAGGTCCGCGATCTTGGTCACCGGCTTCACCGTGTTGATGAAGTACGGATGAGTCGTGGACAACAGCGGCACGTAGAAATCGCCATAACCGTCCAGCAGGCCCCGGTCATAGAGCTTGCGGAAAGCATAAGAAGACTCTTTCACGTCGTTGATCACATTCGGCAGTTCCATGACCTGGTTGTCGGGGAACCGGCCGGGCGTATAGGCCGGCACGATCCAGGCCATATCGGCCACGCCGTCCAAGACCATTTTCAACTGCAGGCGCGGGCTCCGGCCCAGCGCACCGCTCGGGAACTTGTCAATTTTGACATGACCTTCGGCCGTGATGGCGTCGGCCCACGGGCCCACCACTTGAGAGAAGGTCGGGTCCTTCGGCGGCGCGAAGAATGACAGTTTCAGGGTCTTTTCGGCGGCGTCCGCCGTGGTGCCCATGAGGGCTAAAGCCGCCGCAGCGACAAAAGTCTTCTTAAACATGAATGCTCTCCTGTTAAAAAAGTACACTTACTAAATGGTGTGTTGCGCGCAGTCTCCCCAATATCAGCGGTACTGCAAGGAGAAATTGGTCTTCTCCTAAATCGTCTCCGGCGGTGCGACCCCCGCCGTTTCCGCCGCGGCCAGCAACGCGTCCCACACGCCCTTGGGCAGCGGGATGCCGTCTTTCATCCGGCGCTCCCGTTCCAGGTCACCCCGCTCTCCGGGCAGCAACAGTTTGTCGACCTCGCCGTTGGTGGGCTGCGCGCCGATGACCTCCGCCAGGGAACTCACCTGCGCCCGGTAATCCGCCGCCGGACCGAACGCCGCCGGATCAAGCGCAATGGCCGCGCCGTTCATATTGATTTCCTTGTCGCCGTTCAGCGCGTCCGTGAGAACCGGATTGCCGCCCATCAGGCTGACTAAGCATTCAATCATCAAAGAAAGACCCGAGCCTTTAGGACCCGCCATGGGCGCAACGGTGACCGCCTTGTCAGGATCAGTGGCGGGCGCGCCGTTCGCGTCCACCGCCCAGCCCTCTTCCAACGGGGTCTTATTGCGCCGGGCCGCCATGATCTTGCCCAAGGGCACCGTCGCGGTCGACATATCGAACACGATGGGCCCGCGATCCTTGGCCGGCACGGCGATAGCGATCGGGTTGGTGGAAACCACCGGGCCTTTACTGCCGTAATAGCTCATAAAGGGGCGTGACGCGGCCATGATGATGGCGGCAAAGCCGGCTTCGGCGATCTCCAAAGCGAACTGGCCGATGGCGCCTGAATGCGAGGTGTTTTGCGCGATGCACCAGCCGATCTTGGCCTCCTTCGCTCGTTCGATGGCCAACTCGGCGGCCTTCTTCATGCCGACCGGGCCAGGGGCCTTATCTACATTGACCAGGGCGAACGGGCCGTCGTTCAGAAGCACCTTCATCTCAGGGGTCGGGTTCACTCCGCCAATTTCGACCAGTTCCATATAGCGCGGCACGCGTAACACGCCGTGGGTATCGACACCTCGGAGGTTCGCCCAGACGAGACTCTCCGACCACATGAGCGCGTGTTCCGGCGACAGGCCGGCGGTCTCGAATATCCCGGCCGCGCACCGGGTCAGGTCATCGGCGCGTACCCGGACCGGTGTTGGTGCCCCGCCGGCCACGCTTAGCTCTTATCCGCCGGGAAGTTCTTGTCCAGCCAGCCTTTGAGGATGCCGCGGGTCCGTTCATCATCTCCAGACAACGGGAAGTGATCGGTGCCGGAAATCAGCACCAGGTCCTTCGGATGGCCCGCCAACTCCCACATGCGGATGGATTGCTCCGTCGGCGTCACCGTGTCCCGGGACGCGTGCAGGAACAGGATCGGCCGGGGCGCAATGTAGTGGATCACCTCTTCCGCCTTGAAATCGAACATGCTCTGCGCCGTGTCGGCGGAGACTTCCATCAGCGCCTGGGGCGACAGGTTCTTGCGCAGATGCTCGGCCATGGGCACCACGTCAAAGCGCGGCACCATCGGCGCCTTACCGGTGCGTTCTTTCTCCGCCCGGCCGTTTTCCAGCAGCGCCACAAACTTGTCCCAGTTCTCGCCCAGATGCTGGCCCTGGAACTTGCGCTCCCCATGGCCCCAGCCGCAGGACGAAATAATCGCGGCAAAGCGCTGATCGAGGGAGGCCGTGTAGCAGGCCACCGCCGCGCCGAAGCTATGGCCGATCACCGCCACCCGGTCCGGATCGATCTCCGGGCGTTCCAACAGCCAGTTGAGCGCGTTCTTGGTGTCCGCCACCTGATCGAAGCAGAGGACATAGCCGCGCTCCCCGCCGCTTTTGCCGCAGCCCCGGAAATCAAACCGCAGAGAGGCATAGCCCCAGTCGGTAAACATCCGGGCCATAATCTCGGAATGGCTTTGATCCTTGGAGCCGATAAAGCCATGCAGGATGATGATCGCCGGCAGCTTCTCGCCCTCTTTGTAGTCGTCGGGGATGTGCAGATCGCCCGCCAGTTCGATGCCGTCGGAAATGATGGTGACTTCTTGTTCCATGCCTCTAATTCCTGGTGAAGTTAATTTGGAGATTAATTAAACGCTGGCCGCGTCTCGGAACGCCTGGGGCGCTTGCGGCCCCCATTGGGAGCGCAAGCCCCGGCTGCGCGGGACAAACTGATAAACGTGCTGATCGTTGACCAGGTCCGAATCCGTCCAGTGCTCGTGCATGCGGCCCCACGGGTCGAACCAATAGTCAAAGATCTGGCTGCCCAGCAGATGCCGGCCGATGCCCCAGCAGTGGTCGTACTCTTTCTCGGACAGGTAATCGTGGCCGGCCCACAGGTCGTCCAGGTCCTGAACCTCAAACGACACATGATTGAGGCCGTTCTTAGTGTGCTTGCCGAACATCATGGTGTGATGGTCGGTATAGTCCGAGCCCCGGTCCGCATGAATAAAGCAGGCCAGGACATCATCCTCGTCGTCTTCGGCGTGCACCATCTCGGTCGGCTTGAAGCCCAAATGCCGGTGCGCCCAGTCGACAGACGGCCGCACCTCCGGCGTGCTGAACACCGCGTGACCGATCCGCTTGACCAGGGACGGCTGCACATCGGTCCGCATGTACTCTCCCTGGCGCACCCGCGCGGGCCCGGTGTTCATCAATTGGCGTTCCACCGGCAGGGCGGAGACCTGGTCCAGCCCGTGCACCACCTCGATTTGGAAACCATTGTGGCTGGTGAGGCGCACCCGCTTGCCGCCGCCGGGCTCGTTGATGTCTTCCACGTCGGATGCGCCGTCGCCTTTGTCGGCGAGCCGGTCGAGATCAGACGCGCTGTTCGCATGGAACGCCACGCCGATAACCTTGGGCGGGCCCAATTCGGTCACGTGGAGATGATGCTCCGCGTCGGTGCCCCGCATATAGAGCGCGGTCTCCGTCCGCTCCGCCTTTTGCAGACCGAAGTCGGTCAGAAAGGTCTCGGCTTGGTCCAGGTCCGGCGATTGCAGCCGGATCCAGGCGATGTCGCGCGCTTTGATGATGGGATCGTTCATGTGGCCTGCTTAGATGTCCGGCGGGTAATGACGTGGTGATGAAAACTGTGTTTGGAATTTTGAAGACTTTGCCCCGCCCCCGCAAGCGTTCCTTGGGGAGTGTCGCAAGTCCCCCCCTATCCGGCCGCGTCATCCCCGAGTTGCGAAGCAATTCTCGGGGACCCATGGCCGCCGGCGGATGGCCCCCCGAGACTTGGCCTCGCTCTCGTGAGCCCAACTCGGGGGCGACGCAGAGAAGGGTTGGTACGGGTAAAACAGATTAAATTAACCACGAAGATCACGAAGTTCACGAAGGAGGAGCAATCCCCGGACGCCTTCGTGTGCTTTGTGTCCTTTGTGGTTTAAATTTTTTCTCCCCAGACCCAACCGCGTCGTGCCGACCCGCCCAATTCATTTGGGCGGTTGTCGGGTATCCATGGGCATGGGTTGCATGGACCCCCGAGAATTGCTGCGCGGGCCATCCCGATCAAGTTATCACCCCTCCCTTGATGGGAGGGGTCGCGCGAACGCGCGGGGGAGGGTGAAACCAAAGAACACCCCCTCCCTTACCCTCCCCCATCAAGGGGGAGGGGACAATTCATAACAGCCCCTACCGCTTTTCCTTCTCGGCGATCGGGGCGCCGTTTTCCTTCCATGCGCCGAAGCCGCCTTCGAAGTGCGCGGCGTTGGGAAAGCCCATGTCCTTGAGCGTTTTGCAGGACAGGGCCGAGCGCCAGGCCGAGGCGCAATACAGCACATAGGTCTTGGACTCATCGCCCAGCCAGTCCTTGTAATAGGGGCTGTCCGGGTCGAACCAGAATTCGAGCATGCCGCGGGGCACGTGGCTGGCGCCGGGCACCATGCCTTCCCGCTCCAATTCCCGAATATCGCGGATATCGATAAAGACCAGACTGTCGTCCCCGTCGGCGTGACGTTTAATTGCCTCGTCGATGGGGATTGTGGTGATTTGAGCGTTCGCCTCGGCGACCAGTTGTTTGACGCCCTTGTCGATTGTGATGGCCATGAGTGAGCTTCCTCCGCTTATCCGTTGATGGTCTTTTGCCGCAATTCCTTAGCCGCGATGCGCACGGCTTCGTTCTCGGCCCGCATTTCGGCCAGTTCGGCCTCAGAATATTTGTCCACGTTGTTGTAGTCCCGCTTCCAGCTTGGGTCCTCCGACCAGATAATCGGCGACTGCACCGTGGTGCGCGGGCCTGTGGCGGATTCCAACAGTGTGAGCCCCTTCTCCAACGTCTCGGCTTGCGAGTCCGGCTCATGGGGCCGGCCGGCGGGGTTACCGAGCGGGAAATCACTGAACAGGAAACGCGGTACGCCGCAATGCTCGACAATGTCCTTAGCGCAGCCCAGAATCACTGTCGCGATGCCGTTCGCCTCCAAGTGCCGGGCGGTAAGGCTGAGGGTCTGATGACAGACCGGGCAGTTTGGAAATAGCACCGCCGCATCCGCACCGTCTTCTTTACAGCGCCTCAGAATTTCCGGCGCATCCACCTCCTCCGTATGCCGCTGGCTGCGGTTCGTCGGCGCGCCGTGGAATCGTGGCGCCAGTTTGCCGATCCGTCTCGCCGCCGCTGCCTCCCGCAACGCCTGCAACGGAAACCAGGCCCGGCTGTCTTCCATGCTAGTGTGGTCCCGGTCGATGGCGACGTGCGAGATACGCAGATCGTGATCTTTCGCCGTGTCGCCGGAATAGACCTCATAGAATTTGGCGGCCGCATTATAGGGCGCATTCGGCCCCTGCTCCCCCGCGTCGGCCCGGTAGGGCGCGGCAGTGGTAATCAGCGCCACGGTGCAGTCCGCCAGCGGCTTATCCAGCGGCTGAAACGGCACGTCGTCAAACTGCGCCCAGACATACGGATTGCCGTAGCCGAGCGCCAGGTACCAGTCCCTGGTCCGCTGCATATAGGGAATAGGATCGTTCTTTTGATCGCTCTTCGTCATCTCACATTGGTTATCGACAATCGGGCGGGGAAAGTCGATCCTATCGTGAACCATGCCACACGGGGAACGGCAATGATCATCGACATCCATTCGCATATCGTCGACCGGGGATATCTGGAGTCCCTGACCGATCTTTGGGGGTTGAAGGCCAGTTCCCCTTCCCCCGGCCACACCCTGTTGCGGAAGGGTGGGCATACGGTGGCCTGGTACTGGGATGAGATGTTCGATCGGGACTACCGGCTCCGCGATATGGACAAAAAAGGCATCGACCGGCGGGTGATCTCCCTGTCCACGCCGGAGGTCTACCCCTGGCCGAAGGACGAACAGATCGCGCTTTCGCGCAAGATTAACGACACCATCGCCGCGATGTGCACGGCGCACCCGGACCGGTTCACCGGGCTGGCCAGCTTACCACTCGTAGACGTAGAGGCCTCTTTGGAGGAGCTCGACCGGTGCCTGGGCGAACTGGATATGGCCGGAGTGATGATCGGCTCCAACGTCAAGGGCGTCCCGATGAACGATCCGGGGTTCGAGGCGATCTGGGAGCGGCTCAACCGGGATCGTATCCCCGTGTTCGAACATCCCATGTTCCCCACCAACACCGACGGAATGGAGGAGTTCGAGCTGCCGCTTCGCGTCGGCTTTGTGTTTGATACGACCCTGGCGGTCACACGGATGATTTATGGCGGCGTGTTCGAGCGCTATCCCAACTTCCCCTACATCATGGCGCACACGGGCGGCACGCTGCTGATGGTGATCCAGCGGCTGGACAACGGCTACAAGATTTTCCCGGACTGCCGAGAACATATCACCAAGCCGCCCAGCCATTTCGCCAAGAAGCTCTATTACGATTCCGCGTCATTCTTCGCGCCGGCATTGAAGATGGCCTATGACTATCTGGGACCGGAACAAATCCTGTGGGGGACGGACGACCCGTATATCGATTCTGATACGGCCCATGTGCGGAAGCTCGGCCTGCCCAACGATGATCAGGCAAAAATTCTGGGCGGCAATGCGGCCAGGCTGCTGGGACTCGCGAGTTAGTCTTTATCGCCCTCCAGGAGCGGGGTCGCTTTGGCTTTGTTGGCGATCGCCCAGCCCCAGCACAGGATGGTCAGCACCGCGCCGCCGGCCAGTGTGATGGCCAGGCCGTGGAACTCGGCAATCAAGCCCATGCCAGCTGCGCCCAGAGCCGGCATGCCCCAGGCCAGAACGATGGTGATAGCGATGACACGCCCGCGGACGCTTGGATCGACCGCGTTCTGCACCAGAGCCTGCGAGGTGATGGAGCCGCAAACCACGGTAAAGCCAACGCAGATCATCAGCGCCGCCCCCATCCAGATATGACTGGACAGCACGAACAGCAGCATGAAAAACGCGGAGAACAGCATGGACCAGGTGAAAATGTTGGTGAGTCCCTCAGTCCGCCCCCGGTGCGCCAGCCACAAGCCCGCCAGCATTGCGCCGAACCCTGTGGACGACAGCAGGATCGACAACCCCTCTTCACCGGCCTGGAACAGCTGATCTGAGATTCCCGGCGCCAGATCGATATAAGGCCGCATGAATAGCGCCGTTACACCCAACAGGATCAGCAAATAAAAAATGCCCTTGTGAGCCGTGGCATACGCGAATCCCTCCTTCAGTTCCCGGAAGAAGCGGCGCTTTTTCCCCGGCTCTTTGGGTTTGCTGTCTGATTCCTGGAAAAACAGCGCGATATAAAAGACACCGAACATGCCCGTGCCCATGGCCATGATGGTTGGTATACTGAGGAATTGAACGAACAGACCAAACAGGGCGGGCCCCAGGAACCGCGAGAAGTTGAAGGTCGCGGAATTTACGGCAATGGCCGCCGACAAATCAGGCCGGGGCACCACGAGGTTCACGAGAGAGAGGCGAGCCGGCGTAGTGATGGCGTCGGCCACCCCGATCCAGAACGCGAAGAACAGAATATAAATCAGATTCAAACCATCCTGCAGGGCAAGGATCGACATGATCGTCGCCACCGCCACCAAAAGCGCCTGACTGAGCCTGAGGACGATCAAATTGCCGAACCGGTCCGCCCAAGCTCCGGCGACAATGGACAGCAACACCATGGGGATCGTATCGGCGAACGCCAGCGCGCCCAGCCACCAAGGCGATTCAGTCAACTGCCAGGTGAGCGCGCCCAAGGCCGTGCGAAACATCCAGCGGCCGGTCGTATTGAATCCGTTACTCCACCACAACAGGAAGAAAGCCTTGTGAGACAGGGCGCGGCCGATGCCGCCTAGAAACCCCTCGCCCGCCGCCACGGTTATGACCTATTTTCATTTTTCATGGCCCGCATATGGCCTGATAATTCAGCCCCCCACAAGGTGATTTGGGACTCGTCCGGATTGGTGGTATACTTGCCCACAACAAGAGGTCTTTCTCCATGATGACCACACCCCAAGATGCGCTGGGACACCAACTAGAGGATATCAAACAGCAAATTCGGGGCTATCCGCAGCCCATCGCGGGCTGCGACGCTCAATACCAACATCTGTTTGATCAACGCGAAGCCCTAGTCCGGGAAATCCGCGAACTGCAGAATGAGGCCTCTTAAGGTTTAAGCTTTCACCGGGTGCGCCCGCACCGCGTCTTCATTGATATCAGCACCCCAGCCTGGTCCGGTAGGTACCACGATCTGTCCATCTTCGATCACGGTTGGTGATGTCAGCAGATCATCCTTCCACGGCACATCATCCACCTCGATCTCCATGATCCGCACATTGGGCACGGCGGCGCAGAAATGCGCGCTCATCAGATTGGCCAGCGGGCCGATGAAATTGTGGGGCGCCACGTTCACCTCAAACGTTTCCGCCAAGTTTGCGATGCGCACGGACTCGGCCAGCCCGTTCCAGGGTACATCGACCACAGCCACATCAACCGCCTGGGCCTGGAAATAGGGCAGATAGTCCCGGCGACCATACAGCGTTTCCAGAGACGCGATGGGCACGGACGTGTCCCGGCGCATGCTCGCCAGCTCCGCCGGCGCATGTAGGTCCGCTTCCAGCCAGGTCATATTGTGGGGCTCGCACGCACGCGCCACCCGGCGCAGCGCCTCCGGCCGAAAGGCTAAATTCACATCAAGCTGCAGACCGGCATCAGGCCCTAGGCCGGACCGGAACGCCGCCAATTGATCGGAGATCGCGGCGGTCACGTCGTTTTCCACATTCCGGCCGTGATCCAATCCCGGCTGAAACCCGGAATTAAACATCTTGGGGCCGTCGGGGCCGAACAAGACCGGATTGGTTTTGCAAGCGGTGTAGCCCTTCGCGACCACCTCTTTGCCCAGGGCTTCGAAGTCTTCCAGCTTGGTGATGGGTTCGATGTCCAGAAGTTCCTCGAACAGCGCTGCATTGCGCACCCGGAACGAGCCGCAGTGAGACCAATAGACGGTGACCCGGTCCCGGACCGGTCCGCCGAACAAGCGGTTGGCCGGCACCCCGGCGGCTTTCGCGGCAATATCGATACACGCGTTTTCGATTGCCGAGATTGCCTGCTGACCGACACCGCCCGCCGCTAGGGCAATGTATGACGTCAGGTTCGCGCTGTTGGCGGCGAAGGCGCAGGGATCCAGGCCGATAGCGCGCTCTGCGGTCTTGCGGATCACCTCGGTCAGGCCGGGGTTCCACCAGGTTTCCGCGAATTCCGACCAGCCGGCGAGACCCTCATCGGTGGAGACTTTCAGAAACGAAAAGGTCCGCCATCCCCCGTCGGCGTGCAGGTCTTCGATGTTAGTAATGCGCATGGATGCTCTCCCTCTGCCCGCGTTATATCCCATGACGGCTGAGGTGGATACTGTCGGCGTTGCCGAGGACGAATATTCACTGCATAAAGCGAAACTATGAATCAATCCGCCCAACCTTCCCCGTTTCTTTGGAGCGCCATTTGGGCCTGCCTGGCGGCGCTGTCCTTCGCCATCATGGCGATCTCGGTGCGCTATCTGGGCGGCAAGTTCGACGCTTTCGAGGTAGTGTTCGTCCGCGCGCTGGTCGGCCTGTTCATGATCATTCCGTTGGTCAGCCGGGAAGGCATCCAGCGGCTGAAGACCACGCGCATGCCGATGCATATCGTCCGCGCGCTGTTCGGCACCACCGCCATGGCCGCCATGTACTATGCGCTCGCCGCAGCACCCGTGGCCCAGGTGATCGCGCTGACCTTCCTGATCCCGATCTTCACCACCATCGGCGCCGGACTGGTGCTGCGCGAAGCCGTCGGCGTGCACCGCTGGTTCGCCACACTGGCCGGCTTTCTGGGCGCGCTGGTGATCATCCGGCCCGGCTTTATCGAACTGGACTGGCCGGCGCTTCTGGTCATCCTCTCCTCGTCGCTCTATGCCGCCGCCTGGCTCTGCGTGAAGTCGCTGACCCGCACCGATGACGCCAGCGTCACCGTGTTCTGGCTCAACGTGTTGATGATTCCGATCTGCGCGATCCCGCTGTTCTTTCTGTGGGTCACCCCGGATTGGAGCGATCTGATCCCCCTCGGCATCATGGCTTTGTCAGGCTGGGCCGCGCACTATTGCCAGGCCCGGTCATTCCGGGATGCGGACGCCAGCGCGGTCATGCCCTTTGATTTCCTGCGCCTACCGATCGCGGTCACCATGGGCTACATCCTGTTCGCCGAAATCCTGGACGCCTGGTCCTGGGCCGGCGCCATTATTATCTTCTCCGCCGGGTACTACATCACCCGGCGCGAGGCCCTCGCCCAGAAGAAAGTTAAGAGCGGCGAGGACGGCTAAGTCCGTTGCCCGGTCCGGCTTTTCTTGCATACTGAGCCGATGAGCGATCCCTACGACATGGCCTTGCAGGCGTTCGAGAGCCGCGATCTGGTGCGGGCGCGGATGCTGTGCGACGAGGGGCAACGCGCCAACCCGTTCGATGGCAGGTTTATGGACCTCTCGGCCATGATCCACCTGCAACAAGGCCAGCCCGATGCCGCTCTCGCCCAAGTCAACAATGCAATTTCGCTGGAAGGCGGTAACAGCGACTACCACGCCCACAAAGGTATGATCATGAAAGCGCTGGACCGGATGGAGGACGCGCGTCAGGCATACGAAGCGGCGGTGGAGTTTGCGCCGAATTCCGTTCTGGCGCACTACAATCTCGCCATTCTTCTCCGCGAGATGCGGGACTTCGAGACCGCCCTCACCCACAATAAGTTGGCCGCCGAGTTGGCCCCCGATTTTGACCGGGCCCTCAACAATCTCGGTATTTCCTATCAGGAATTAGGCTACTTTGACGAGGCCAAGGACGCCTACCGGAAATGCCTAGCGGTCAATCCCGGTCATGTGGGCGCGACCGCGCATTTGATCTCGATCCTGGCCCAGGATGATGACCTGGTTGCCGCCGCCGCCCTGGCCAAAGAGGCACTGCAGAAATGGCCCGAAGAGCCCGAACTGCTCAACATTCTCTCCTTCACCCTGCTGCGGAGCGGCGACCGGGCCGGCGCCCGGCAGGCGGTGGACGACGCGATCCGGCTGGCCCCCGACTTTGCCCAAGCCCGCTATGCCCGCGCCATGATGTCCCTCGCCGAAGAGGATTTCGAGGCCGGCTGGCAGGATTTCGAGTGGCGGGTGAAGCGCCCGAATTTTTGGCCGAAACGTCGGTATGACGCCGTGCTTTGGGATGGCGCGCCCTTCGCCGGCAAAACCCTGCTGGTGCATTGGGAACAAGGGTTCGGCGATATCCTTCAATTTGCCCGCTACCTGCCGATCCTACGCCGGGAGATGAAGAGCTGGCCCGGCGGCGAAACCAACCGCATCCTGTTTGATTGTCCGAAGAAGCTGATGGACCTGTTCGACGGCCTGGACGGCATCGATGAGATCGGTGATTTCGGCGACGCCCCGCCGCCCATTGATCTCTATGCGCCCGTGATGGGACTGCCCCTCCGGTTGCCGTCCGTCAAAGAAGCCACGCCAGCGGACACGCCCTACATCGCCAACACCCTGACGGAGTATTTCCACGTGCCCGCGCCGGCGGCGGGGTCGCTGAAGGTCGGGCTGACCTGGGCCAGCGATCACGGAGACCAATACCGCAACAAGGTGTGCACCATCGACGATCTCCGCCCCCTGTTCGGGGTGGAGAATGTGTCGCTCTACGGCTTGCAGTTCGGCGCGCCGGCGGAAGAACTCGCCCCTTATGTGAACAACGAAACCGTCTTCAATCTGGCGGATGACCTGGGCGACTTTGTGCACACGGCCACCGTCGTCGATCAAATGGACCTCATCCTGTCGATCGACACCTACATCGTCCACCTGGCCGGTGCGATGAACAAACCGTGCTGGGTAATGCTGCCATTCGCCGCTGACTGGCGGTGGTTCCTGGACCGGGACGACAGCCCCTGGTATCCGAACACCCGGCTGTTCCGCCAGCCCACGGCCGGCGACTGGGCGGGCGTTGTCGCCGGCGTTCAACACGCTCTTGTCGAATTGGCGAGCGGGGCATGAGCGGCGACCAGTTGAAATCCCTACGGGAAGACCTCGGCCTCAGCCGGGAGGACTGCGCCGCGTTATTGGGTCTGGGCGGGCCGGAAAGCGTCCGCCTGATTGAGGATTTTGCGAGGCCCGCACCTGACGAGCATCTCCGTAAGCTCGCCACATTGAACGCCGAGGTGGAAACCGCCGTCCTGGCCGAGGTGGAGTATTTCACCCAGGGCGCAGAACGGGACATCGTCCTGATGCGCTTTATGAGCGATGACGAATTCGCGCTCTACGAGCCCGACCAGTTCGAACGCTTCGATCATCTTGTGCAGCTTCACGGTGCGCTTATTACCCGGGCCAAGCGAGCCATCGAACGGCTCGGCGGGGAGGTCACCGTGGCCTTCATGGATTCCGAATTCTACGAGGCCTGGCTCGGGGTTAATGACTTCGACGACAGCCGGGAACTCCGCGTCGCATGGGCCCGCCAGCAAATCCGAGGGCTCACCAAGTAATCAATACGGACCAAAACCATGTTCTATGAAGAAAAAACCACGCTCGAAATCGTCGCCCAGTTGATGATCGCGACCCTGTTCGTCGGCACGTTGCTGGTCAATGCGACCACCAAGGTGAAACAGCATGCGGACCGGATGGCTGCCATGGGTTTGCCCATGCCGTATCAGATGCTGTGGGCGGGGTTTGTCCTGCAGGCGGTGGGCAGCGTGATGGTCACCATCGACTGGCATACGGAAATCGGCGCGATCATCCTGATCATCTTTACCGTGCTCGCCAGCGCCATTTTTCACCGGTTCTGGACTGTGCCTGATCCGCTGCTCCGTCATCTCCATTTGTCGTTTGCTTTTTCCAATGTGACCGTGATCGGCGGGCTGTTGATGCTGCTGACCTAGGCCGGTTCAATGGTGTCATCATGTAGATCAACCGCGTATAGTGCGCCCACACTTCAAAACCAAACCAACACATGAGAGGACGCTATGGGTGAGAAACTTGGAATGATCGGGCTCGGCAAGATGGGGCTGGAACTGTCAAAGCAGCTGATGATCGACGGCCATGAAATGTACGGCTATGACATCGATCCGGAACGGATGCAGATGCTGGCCGAGGCCGGCGGCACACCGGTGGAGTCCGGCAAAGCCATGGCTGAGATTTGCGACATCACCTTCTCCATCCTCCTCGCCCCGGAACATATCGAGGAGAATACTATCGGTGAGAACGGTATCATCCATGCGGGCAAGGAAAGCCATATCCATGTGGAAATGAGCACCATGTCGCCCTCGTTCCAGATCGGGCTGGCCCAGAAGTTGGCGGATCATGGCATCGACATGATGGATGCGCCGATCTCCGGCTCCCACGACAAGACTGCAGCCCGGATCATCACCTTCATGGCCGGTGGTTCCGACGCCGCGTTCGAGCGAGTGCGTCCGATCATCGAACCCTTGGGCCGGGATGTCTCCCATACCGGTCCGGTCGGCACCGGCGCGACCATGAAGGTCATCACTAATCTATATGTGAATTCGGTGACCGCGCTCTTGGCCGAGGTGGCCGTGGTCGGTGAGAAGGCCGGGCTGAGTCGCGAGTCCATGATGCATTGCCTATCCATGGGCTCGGTCAGGGGCGTGATGTTTGAAACCATGATGCCGCGCTTCTTCAACCGGGACTTCGCCCCGCGTGGCGCGGTGGAGATCTATTATAAGGACATGGGGCTCGCCATCGACCTCGCCAAGGATCACGATATTGATCTTACCGTCGTGCCAGCTGCGCGGGAGATGTTCAAGCGCGCGATGGACGCCGGTTGGTCAAAGGACGACGCCAGCAAGGTTCTGGAAGTCTACTACGGTAAGGATAAGGCTTAGCCCCATGCTCACACATTCCAATGGCGGGCGATCGCGTCCAGATGCCCGGCCAGGGCCTCGGGCTGAGACATGAACGGCGAGTGGCTGGTGGCCATATCGATCACCGGATCGCAGGGGTGATGGCGCATCATGGCGCGCTGGCTGCCAGGCCTGATGGCGTTGTCCTCGCTGCAGAAAACATAGGCCCGGCGCAGACTGCCCCAGCGCGAGTCCGTGGTGGCGACGGGCGTAGTGAAGATCGACACCGCCTGTGGCACTAGTTTTCTTTTTGCCCAGGCAATCATCTCCTCGCTGCAGTCATTGTAAAAGCACGGAGCGATGCCCTCGTCATCCACGGTGAAGGTCTTTCCATCTTCGGACGTTTGCCGATATTGGCCCAACAGAGAATTTTCGTTACCCTCCGTCAGGTCGGCTCTGCATTGGCCGTTGGCCGGGATGGCGGCGGTCACATATACCAGCCCAGCAATCTGCTCAGAGAAGTTTTCGCCCGCCTGGGTGATGGTCGCGCCGCCTAGGGAATGCCCGACCAACAGCACTTTCTCATCAAAGCCCGATAGCACCTCGCCCACGCGGGACATATAATCGTTCAGCCCCACCTCTTCCGGCGGCATCGGATCGGACCCGTTGGACGGCATGTCCGGCGCGGCGACAGTATGACCTTTGGCCTCCAGATGGGGGACCAGATGATCCCAGCACCAGCCGCCGTGAAACGCACCATGAATAAGAACGATGGACGCCATGGCTCAAATTCTCCCTAGTTCGGGACGGAGACCATCAGCTCTAGAAGCGCGTGACGTTTTTCCGTCCGGATCACCTCGACCGCGCGGGCCAGGGCCGCCGACAGGTCCTCGCCCCGCTCCACCTTTTCCGCATAGCCCCGGCTGGCTTCCGCCACCTGGCAGAAATCTGGGGACGGCTGCAGCGATGTCAGCGGCATGACGTTCAGCTTGTCCGCCTGACCATCCGGGTACACGTTACGGGCGGCACGGCGCACCGCATTCCAGATGCCGTTGTTCATGACGATGATCAGGATCGGCAGCTTCATCGCCTCGGCAATTTGATGACATGCCACCGGATTGCAGAAGATGTAAGAGCCGTCGCCGATGGCGGCGATACTCAACCGGTTCGGATTGGCCAGCGCCGCACCGAGAGCCGCCGGCACGCCCCATCCCAGGCCGCCGGAGTTCGGCGGCAGGAACACCTGGTGCGGTCCCTTGGCGTCCAGGAACGGCGGCGGGGGGCCGAGCTCCGTGAAGATCATGGCCTCGTCGTCCAGATATTCGGAGATACTGTGAGCAATAAATGGCGGAGACATAGGTGCGCCGTTGCCTTGCAGAGCACGCTCCGTCATCGTCGCCTGGCGCTTTTCGTTGGCGGCCTTGATTTCGTCGAACCGGGCGGAGGCCTTTCCGACCGAACCCATGGCGCCGGCCAGTGCGGTCACCGCAGCCGCCGGATCAGACACAATCGCCAGATCGTTCTTGTAGCTCCGCACCGGCATGCGGGAGAAGATTGGGTCCGGCCCCACATGGATGACCTTGCAGTTCTCGTTCGGTTGATGGTTACGCTGGATCCACGGCACTTCGGCATCGATGGCCAGGATCACGTCCGCCGTCTCAAGCCGGTCGCCGAAGTCATACCCGCAGTTCATCGGGTGCGCCGCGGCCAGCGTGTTTTGGATCGCAAAATGCTGCACCACCGGCAAGGCGTAATCGGACACGAAGCCGTCCAGGACGCCGCCCAAGCGTTTATCAGGATCGCTCCGTTGCGTAATCACCAATGGGTTCTTGGCGCCCGCCAGCCACTCGGCCGCCTGCTCAATCGCGGCCGCATCCGGCGCGGGCAAGGCCGGAATGGATTGGCGCGGAAAATCCACCGGCTTATCGCCAGGCCAGGCCTCGGCCAGGGGTTCGCGCGGCAGCTCCAGATACACCGGCCCACGCGGAGACGCATTGGCAACGGCGTAGGCCCGGTCGGCCAAATCGGCTGCCGTTTCCGGATAGCGCAGTTCGTAATTCCACTTGGTCGCTTCCCGGACCAAACCCGCCTGATCGAACATTTCCTGACCATATTGGATCGGCGTCATGCGGGAGCCCAGCCGGTCATGTTCGGTCAGCGGCGTGCGGCCGGCCATCATGATCAGCGGCACATTATCGCTCTTGGCATTGATCAGTCCCATGACCGAGTTCGCCAGGCCCACATTCACGTGCACCATGGCCGCCTGGGCCCGGCCCGTCGCCAGATAGTAGCCGTGCGCCATGGCGATGGCCGCCGTCTCGTGGGGCATGACCAAGGCCTCCGGCATGGGCAGGTTCTTCAACGGGCTGTTGGCAAAGGCCTCGATCACCGGGGCAAAGTCGGTGCCGGCGTTGCCGAACAGATAGTCCACGCCGACATATTTGAGCCGCATCAGTAGCGCCTGTGCGGCGTTCTCGGGGATTGGGTAATTGGTCATTTTGCCTCGCTCCTCCCGGAATGGCTTTTGGCGATCATGCTAAGCGGACTCTTGAGGGTCAAACGCTGTTTATCAGTCCGCCGTCAACGCGGATCAGGGAGCCCGTGACATAGCTCGCCCGTTCGCTCATCAGGAAAGCCGCCACACCGGCGAATTCTTCCACGGTGCCATAGCGCTTGGCCGGGATGCTGCCCTGGTTCTGGGCCTTTTGATCCTCCAGGGATATTTCTTTCCGCTTGGAATTATTGATATCCATGTTGATCAGCCGCTCGGTCTCAATCCGGCCGGGCAGGATCATGTTCACGGTGACGCCGTGCTGGGCCACTTCGTTGGACAGCGACTTGGTGAAGCCGGCCACTGCGCCGCGCACCGTGTTGGAGACGCCCAGATTATCAATCGGCTGCTTCACGCCCGACGACGCGATAGTCAGGACCCGGCCCCATTTCCGCTCCTTCATCCCGTGCAGCGCCGCCTCGGTAATGCGGATGGTGCTCATCAACAGCGCCTGAATGCTGGCCGCCCAGACCTCGTCGGCGACGCCGGTGCTCGGGCTCGGCGGCGGGCCGCCGGCATTGTTCAGCAGCATATCGATCTGCCAGTCGTCTGTGATCATAGCGCAAAGCTGATCGACGGAAGCCTTGTCAGAGAGATCAATCGGATAGGCCTCGGCCTTCACACCATGGCCTTCCAGCTCACTCACCAGATCGGCGAGTTTGTCCGCACGGCGCGCACCGACAATAACGTTAGCGCCGTTTTCCGCCAGCACGCGGGCGATGCCCGCGCCCATGCCCTGAGATGCTCCCAACACCAGCGCGGTTTTGCCTTTAATCCCTAAATCCATGATCCCGATCTCCTCGCCTTGAGCGTTTTTGAATTTGTTCTATCCGGACCGTCTGTATAGAGTCGCGGCAACAGCAATTCAAACACCTCAAAGACCCAGGGACAGCTCTTATGCGCGATCTTTATTGGCCAGGCAGATCAACGGTCCACGCTCGAAACGGTATGGCGGCCACCTCTCATCCGCTTTCTACCAGCACCGCCATCAATGTCCTGCAATTGGGCGGCAACGCCATGGACGCGGCAGTGGCGGCGGTAGCCGTGCAGTGCGTCGTGGAGCCGCAATCCACCGCCATCGGCGGCGACTGTTTTTGCCTCTACGCGCCCAAAGGCGGCGACGTCATCGGCTTCAACGGTTCCGGCACCGCACCGGCGGCGGCCACGGCGGAATGGTACCGGGATCAGGGCATTGACCGGATCACCCAACTGTCGCCCCACGCGGTGACCATTCCCGGCGCAATCGATGCGTGGGCGACGCTGATCAACGATCACGGCACCATGAGCCTGGGCGATCTTCTGCAGCCGGCCATCGGCTATGCCCGTGACGGCGCACCGGTGAACCATCGCTGCCAATGGGATTGGGAGCTCTGCATTGATCTGATTAAGGGTGATCCGACCACCGCGTCTCAGTATCTGATCGACGGCAAGGTCCCGGCCCTGGGCCAAGTGGTGAAACTGCCGCTACTTGCCAAGACCCTGGAAGATATCGCCGAGGACGGGCCGGACGTGTTCTACAAGGGTCATGTGGCCGAGGACATTGTCACTTATCTGCAAGGCCGCGGCGGTCTTCATACCATGGACGACTTCGCCAACTACACCGGCAAGTACGTCGCTCCGATCAGCACCAACTACCGGGGCTATGACGTGTATGAATGCCCGCCCAACGGCCAGGGCATTGTGGCGCTGGAAGGGCTGAACATTCTGTCGGGCTTTGACCTGGCCGCGATGGAGCCACACTCCGCCGAGCGCTTCCATCTTGAGATCGAAGCGACGCGTCTCGCCTATCGCGACCGGGATGCCGTTCTCGCTGATCCGGACCATGCCGATGTGCCGGTCGAAAAATGGCTGTCGGAAGAGTACGCCGCCGAACAGCGTTCCCTGATCGATCCCGACAAGCGGTTGGCGGACTTGCCGCCGTCGGGCCTGCCGCCCCACAAGGACACGGTGTACCTCACGGTGGTGGACAAGGACCGAAATGCGGTCAGCTTCATCAATACGATCTTCGCTTCCTTCGGCTCCGGTCTTACGTCACCCAAGACCGGCGTGCTGCTACAGAACCGGGGCATGGGGTTTGTGCTCGACCCCGACCATCCCAACTGCATCGGTCCCAACAAGCGTCCGCTGCACACCATCATCCCCGGCATGCTGATGAAGGACGGCAAGGCGCAGATGCCGTTCGGGGTAATGGGCGGCGCCTATCAGGCCTGCGGGCATATGCATCTGCTCACCAACCTGCTCGACTACGGCATGGACCTGCAGGAAGCATTGGACAGCACCCGCTGCTTTCCTGATCCAAGCGAGGCCATGGTGCAGGTGGAAACAAGCCTGCCGGAAGAAACCTTGAAAGGCCTGCAGGCGCGTGGCCATCAGACTTATGTCCCCAACCGGCCTATCGGCGGCGCCCAGGCGATCTGGATTGACTGGGAGGAAGGTGTGCTGAAAGGCGCGTCCGAGCCCCGCAAAGATGGTCAGGCCATCGGTTACTAAGATGGCTCAGCCCCTCCCCGCTGTCCGCGCTGACCATATCGGCAGCCTGCTTCGCCCCGATGCGCTGGTCAAAGCGCGCGACGATTTCGAGGCAGGCCGCATTGACCGGAACGGCCTGGCGGAAGCCGAGAACGCGGCCATCGCCGATGTCGTGCGCATGCAGGAGGATGTCGGTCTGAAGTTCGTCACAGACGGAGAGTTCCGCCGGTTCGTCTATTCGGATTCTTTTACTTCCGAGGCCCTGGACGGGGTGGAGATCGAGCTCAGCGAGGAAGGGGGTTGGTCCAAATCCGATCAGCACGGCCATCGCACGGCGCGCCGCATCCCCAAGGTCACCGGCCCGGTCCGCTGGAAAGGCGATAAGAACGCCAGAGACTTTGCCGAACTCAACGCGGCGACCAACGCCATCGGCAAGGTAACCCTGCCCGGCCCGGCCTATATCCATTACCGCGCCGGCCGGGTAAATATCAGCGACAAAGTCTATCCCAATATTGATCGGTTCTGGGCCGACATGGTCGCGGCCTATCACCGGGAACTGGCGTCGCTGGCTGCCGCCGGCTGCACCTTCGTGCAACTGGATGAGACTTCTCTCGTTAAGTTGGGCGATGAACGCGCCCGGCAGCTCTTGGCCGACCGGGGCGACAATTGGGAAGACCTGCTGCAGACCTATATCCGCGTGGTCAACGAGGTCGTCGCCGGCAAGCCCGACGGCATGACTATCGGCGTGCACATCTGCCGGTCCCAGGACCCAAGCTGGCAGGCCAATGTGGGCTATGACCCCATTGCAGACGCCGTTTTCAACCGGATGAATGTCCCGGTCTTTTACCTGGAGTATGAAGGGAAGCGCGCCGGCGCCTTCGATCCACTGCGCTTCGTGCCCAAGGACAAGACCGTCGTCCTGGGCCTGGTGGCGACCTACGATCCGGAGCTGGAGAGCATGGATTTCCTACGTAGCCGCATCAATGACGCCGCGAAGTTTATCGACGTGAGTCAACTGGGCCTGAGCCCCCAATGCGGCTTCGCCACGCTCCTGGGTCAGGAGCGGGTGGTCTCGGAAGACGTTCAGCGCGCCAAGCTGGCCCGCATCGTTGAGGTCGCCAATAAGGTCTGGCCGGACGACGCGTGAGCCGCGTCAATCCGCACCTTCAAGAAAATTTCATCCGAAATTTTTGAAAACCTAGGAAATACCCTGGTGAGTCCGGCCCTCAACTAGGACCTCGCCGGGTAGCCGCCTGCCCGTCTAAATCTTACTCTCCGTCTCAGCAGGTGCACTTGGATTACTTTAAATTGATTACCGTGAGTCTGTTCAAAACCGACGGTAAAAAACTGCAACACAGCGGTCAGGCAGGAAACCCATGACGTTCAATTGGCAGGATTATATCCGGGAACAGCTAAAATTGGTTGATTGTATGTTGACCCGCGGCGACCAAATTGTTGGCTCGGATCAATCCCGTTTGTACGAAATCGCTCTACAGCGGCTGGATGATGTTAAGCGGCTGGCGCCTCGCTGGCGGAGAGCCAAGCCTCCCACGCCTAGGCTGGGCAAGTACTTTTCGGCCGGATCTCGCCCCCTTATTCTTCAGGTGCATCAGACGCCGGCAGTTCGGCGGATATATCTGACTGATCCGCGATCCAGCCTTCCTGCGACCTTCTCCACAACAGATAGAGACCGCCCGCCGCTAAGAGCCCGGCGATCACCGGCCGGACCACGCCGTCCATCATGAAAACAGACGGGGACAAGCAGATTAAAAAGAGCGGAATGAAAACCAATGTCCATTTCTGCCGGCCGCGGCGTTTCTGATAAGCCGGGAAGGCGATGGAGAACAATCCCAACGTCAGGAAGAACAGCGACCAGGGCCGTGTAATAAACGGGGTCAGGTCGGTGGTGATGGCGAACGCCTGAGACAGGTTCTTTTCGGCGATGGAGCCCAGCACCACGCCCAGAATGATCGGGACGATGGGGAAGCCCAGCGCCTTCATGGCGAAACCAATCAGGCCGAACAGGAACAATGTCCACATATCGAAGAAGATATTGTTCAGGGCAAACACCCCGACCGCGCAATAGAACAGGATCACCGCCGTCAGGATGTACATACGGAGCTTGGTGATCCGGACAAAGCCCTTCAGCGTGATCGACTGCAATGCGAGCATCATGAAGTTCGCCACGAAGAACGAGATGAAGATCGAATAGGCGATGATCGGCTGGTCGGCGATGAACGACGGCGACGGAATCACATCATGGATCAGCAGCGCGCCCAGCATGATCGCCGTGACGATATCGCCGGGAATACCGAGCGCCATCATGACGATCAGCGTGCCTCCCGCCGTCGCGTTGTTGGCGGACTCCGGCGCGATAATGCCGTCCGGCGTGCCCGTGCCGAATACTTCCGGCGTTTTGGAGGCTTTCTTCGCCTGATCGTAAGCCAGGATGTTCGAGATGGAACTGCCCGCCGCCGGCAATACGCCGACGAAGATACCGATGACGGAGGAGCGCAGCAGATTGATCCAGCTCTTCAGGACCGCCAGAGCGGCTTTCCGGTGTTCGATGCGGATGGCCTGTTGCGATCCATCGGACAGGCTCTCGCGGGCGACCTTGGTCTCCCGCACGTCATTCAAGAGCTGGCTAAAGGCGAACAGGCCGATGAGTACGGGTAGGAACTGGAAGCCTTGCTGCAATTCATCACTTCCAAAGGTAAACCGGGGGAACCCGAAAATGACATCCGTGCCAATAGTCGCCACCACGAGACCCAAAAGCCCGGAAATCAGTCCCTTCAACAATTGATCGCCGGAGAGACTCGCGGTCACGGTGAGCGCGAAAAGCACCAGGGAGAAAAAATCCCAGGGCTGGAATTCTAGACCAATCAGTGCGATCTGCGGCGCGACCAAAACCAAAATCAGCGCGCTCAGCACGCCGCCGAAGAACGAGGCCCAAACGCCTAGGCCCAGCGCCAAGCCGGGCCGCCCGCCGCGCGCCATGGGAAACCCGTCGAAGGTTGTCGCCACCGATGACGGCGTTCCGGGAATCCCAGTCAGAATGCCCGACATCAACCCCCCAGACAGACCGCCCACATAGACGCCCATCATGGTCGCCAAGCCCTGGACCGGCGTCATGGTAAAGGTGAACGGCAGCACCAGGACCACCGCCATGGCGAAAGTGAATCCGGGGATCGCGCCAGCGATCAGGCCCGCGACGACGCCGACCATCATCAGGATGATGGTGCTGATGGTGAACAGTTCGGCCGACGCGTTGATGATATTTTCGATGATCATCGCCGGGTGCTCACAGAATGCTCAGGAGTTCGCCCTGAGGAAGAATAACTCCCAGCGCGAACGAGAATACCGACCACATGAACCCGACCGTGCCGACGGCGATGGCACCGTGGATGACCAAGTCCCTGGGCGTCCAGCCGCCCAGATAGGACAGCAGGATAAACACGAACAGAATCCCGCCGATCAACATCCCCAGATAGGGCATGGTCGCCAGGAAAATCGCGAACAGCAGGAAGATAATAATTGGATTCTTATAGTAGCCGAGCCACCCTTTGGGCCCGCCCCTGGCCTCCCGCACCGGTTCCGTGGTCATGGCTGACTTGATCAGAAAGATCAGCGACAGGATGGTGAGAGGCGTCAAGACAATACGGGGCCACAAGGCCGAAGACATCTGACCAAACAACGGCTTTTGAATATCGAAACTGGCGTAGAAGAAGGCCCCGCAGATGACCAGCAGGAAAATGCCGACGAAGACATCCCGGTTCAGACTCATGGCTGACGCCGACTCAACGCTAATCGAGTGAAATCAGGAAAGGTGTGGTCCGGCCAAAATCAACCGGACCACACAACTTTAACCCGAAAAGGCTACTTGGCGTAGCGGCCGACCTTAACCGCCTTGGCGGCAGCTTCGAAGTCAGCAGCGGTGGCCTTGAACCAAGCGGCGTATTCAGCCGGGCCCTTGTAGACCAGCGCCGTACCCTTGGCGGCCATACTCTTCTTGAAGGCCTCGTCTTGGGTCGCCTTTTTGAAAACGCCGGCCCAGTGCTCGATCTTGTCCTTGGGCGTCCCCTTCGGCACCACGACGCCGCGGGTCAGTGAATAGGTCATGTCGACACCCAGTTCCTTCAGGGTCGGGACATCCGGCACCAGCGGGCTCCGGTTATCAGCAGCGATAGCGAAGGCTTTGAGCTTGCCGTCTTTGCGCTGAGTGCGCGCCGCCGCCATGTTGATGCCGCCGAGATCAATAGACTTGTTCAGCAGGCCCGTGATCCGGCCGGCAGTGCCGCCCTGAAACGGAACATACTTGTAAGATGTGCCGGTCTTGTGGCCGAGCAAGATCCATAGGAAGTGGCTGGTCGCGCCCATGGACACGCCGGTCGGAATTTGACCCGGCTTGGCTTTCACGGCCGCCAGCATACCCTTCAGGTCGTTATAGGGAACGTGGCCGCCGGCGCCGATGATTTCCGGCGTATCGGTCAGCATGGCGACGGTTTCAAAACCATCCCAGTTGAAGTTGGTCACGCCGTTGATGTAGTTCACCAGAATGTGCTGGTGAATGGCGAACAGGGTGCAGCCATCGGCCTTGGCTTTGTAGGCTTCCTTGGCGCCCTTGCCGCCGCCCTGGCCGGGCATCGTCACCATTTTCAGCGCCGGCTTCACGCCGGTGGCGTTGATGGCTTTTTCAAACGTGCCGAAGATCACGCCTGTACCGCCGCCGGCGCCCCACGGAACGATGATCCGCGCAGTGCTGCAGCTGAAATCAGCCGCCTGAACGGTTGGGGCCGTGGTTAGTGAAGCGGCGAACAAAGCGCCGGCCGCCGCGGTCGTGTAAACCAGTTTTTTCATCTGAACCTCCCTTTATGATGTGGACCGGTTATGAATTTGATTTGGCCGATCAAATGCCCGGATCGATCACGAACACCCTCAGCCCGGTTGTTCTGCGCGAATCCCCTCAATAACACAAACTATTTTTGACCAAACGGGCGAATTGAGCATCCGAAAAAATGGTTTAATTGCTGCCAAAAATCAAATAACCCTTAACTTTTGGGTACATTTCTCTTAATAAGCGTGTAGGGTTTTGATTTAATGCGGATTTGCCAGTGCATTTCCGTCATTTTTGTATGGGAAAAACAAACCATTCCGTCATTTTTATATGGGAAAAAAAACCATCCTTAATTTTGTAATATCAGGGCCATCGAAGCGGAGTAAGTTGGGGTGAAGGACTACCTCAGGGGGATCGGTCTCCCGGCAATTATAGCAATAGCTGTGACCGTGCAGGGAACGCCTGCCGGAGCCGATAGCCTGTCCGAACTCCTGCCTCGCATTCTTGAATCTCATAATCTGGTCAAAGCGGCTGAAGCCGATCTTGAGCGTGCAGAAGTGGATGTCGACGTTACGCGGGGCAGTTGGTTTCCGACAGTCAGCGTGCTGGGCACCGTCGGCCACGAAAAACAAAAGAAACCAGAGGGCACCAACGATACCGATTTCGTCTCAAGGGAGTTTGATCTCACTATCAAACAGCTCCTCTGGGATTTCGGCAGCGTAAACTCACAAATTCGATCAAAGAAGCTAAGTGTTGAAGCCGCCGAAAATAGCCTGGAATTGCAACGTCAAAATTTGATGCTGGACGCCATCAGCGCTTATCTCAATGTCCGCCGGGCCCATCAGGTTTTGATGTTCGCCAGGGAATCCGAAAACAACATTATCAAGCAAACCGAACTGGAGGATGCTCTCGTGCGACGCGGCGCAGGCCTGTCGACAGACGTCCTGCAGGCAAAGACCCAATTGGCGGGCGCCCAGGCCCGGCGGGTGCTGGCGGAGGGACAATTGGCGGCCGCACGCAACCAATACCGCGCGATCTTTGAAACGGATGTGCCGGACTTGAATGCCCTGAAAAAGCCTAAATTACCGTTGGAGTTAATTCCGAAATCCGTAGTTGATGCCGTTCAGATCTCTGTACGCGAAAATCCGGCCATCAAGGTCGTAGCCACCAACGCCGCCATCGCTCGGGAAGCACTCAACACCGCCCGAGCGCAAGGCCTATTCCCCACGTTCAACGCCATTGGCGAGTCCAAGACCAAGAAGGATGTCGGCGGTACCAGCGGCCTGCAACGAGAATTGTTCGCTAAGGTACAGATGAGTTTCGACTTCAACCTGGGTTTGTCTGCGATAAATACCCTTACCGTTACCGAATTAAGCGCCATCGCCGAGAACAAACGACTGGGCGAAGCCCGGGATCAGACCGAACGCCAAGTCCGGGACTCCTGGGACACCCTAATGACTAACAAGCAGAACTACGACTTCCGCCGGAATCAAGCGTATATCGCTGCAGAGTTTTTGGAACTAGCCCGTAAAGAACGCCAATTGGGTAACCGATCCCTCCTTGATGTGCTCGCGGGTGAAACAAACCTGAACAATGCTAATAGTGACACGGCGTCAGCAGAAACGGACCTCGCTATCGGTATTTTTACCCTGCTCCGCGATTTGGGCCGATTGCGGCTGGAATTGATTGCCGAATAGGCCTTTGGGCCTGTCCCCTCAAAAATTATAGACCACTATGATCCTAGTCACAGCATTGTTGTCATGTCTCGGCCTATCTCCCATTGTCGAAATGAAATTTGCGCCGGTTCATCGAATTTTACGACTCTTGATTTACAGTTGAACCCAAAACCGAAAGCCCCAGCTAAGAAGCAGCAATACCGGAGATCCAAAGTATGCAGACCGACGCCCCCGTCAGCCCCGGCGTACAAGTCCTCAACATGACTAGCGGTAAAAACCTGACCATTCACGATGGCGGATGGATTTTACAGGCGGACTTCGTCGCTCTGGGCAGCGATCTTCTATTGGTAAGCAAAGGCGGCATGCAGGTCAGCACCTCTATTCATACCGGTCAGCGCACCGTGCTGGAATACCTGATCGATCCGTTTTTGGACGCCCGCGACCGGGCGCTGCAGGAACGCTAGCTAGACGCCTTTGAATTCGGGCTTGCGCTTTTCCATGAAGGCGCGGCGGCCTTCTTTGTAATCCTCGCTGCCCGAGCACTTTTCCTGCCATGCCTCGCAGATCGCCGGGTCCCAGTCGCCATAGCTCTTGCTCACCTGGTTGACGGTCTCCTTGGCGGCCATGACCGATAGCGGCGCGTTATCGGCAATGGTTGCGGCGTAGTCGAGAACGAATGCCTCGATGTCATCCGCCGAGACAACGTGGTTCACCAGCCCGAGCCGGTGCGCGTTTGCGGCGTCATAACGGCGGGCGGTCATGAGAATTTCCTTGGCGGTGGACGGCCCCACCGCTTCCAGCACCCATCTTGTGAAATGGGAGCGGTAGGCGATCCCCAACCGCGCGGCCGGCACGGCAAAGACTGAGTCGTCCCGGCAAATGCGGAAATCGCAGCCGCAGGCGACGGCCACGCCGCCGCCCATGCAGAACCCTTCGATCATGGCGATGGTCGCCTTCGGGCACTCCTTGATCGACGTGTACATGCCATTGGAGATGGATTCATATTCCTTGATGAGCTCGGGCGAGGACCGGCGCTCCTCAAACTCCGAGATATCCATGCCGGCGACGAAGGACTTGCCGCCCTCGCCCCTCAGGACCACCACCCTCACATCGGGATTGTCCGCATAACCGTTCAGCACCTCGGCGACCTTGGCGGCCATGGCCAGGTTCACCGCGTTGCGTTTTTCGGCGTTGTTGAAGATCAGCCAGCCGATGCCGTTCTCGACCTTGGAAATGATTTTGTCGGTCATGTTCGTCAATCCGTTCGTTGCGCGTGGTCGGCGAAAGTGGCCAAACCGGGCGGAAAAAGCAACCGTTCCGGCTGCCCGCCGCAAAGAAAAAAATTGTTACACAACTTACAAATTTTCACGCACCGTTTCATGACTCGCTAGGCAAATCGCGTCATGGTTATGGTGTCGGAAGTTGATGCTTTACGCCTCGATCCCAGGTTGATCCCATTCGAGGAGCATTCACATGAACGCTCTCATCTCCGCCGTTGAAAACCTCGACGTTTCTCACCTGGCCGACGCATCCCCGGACACCGCCATACACACCGTTTACGCGCTCGACATCGCTCTGGAAGACCAAATCCGCGAGCTGGTCACCTACCGGGAAAAGATCAAGGAAGGCCGTGGCGCCCTGGTCCACGAACTGCGGAAGAACGTGGTGCATTAGGGCTGGAGAACTGGCGGAAGAGAGTGGGAGTCGAACCCACTAAGACTGTCTTACAGCCTTCACTGGTTTTGAAGACCAGCCGGCACACCGGCACCGATTCCCTTCCGCAAAAACCGTGAACTGGCGTTGTAGACCTACTGCGCCAAATTTCAAGCAGGCACCCGCCTGTCCCCACCTCGTTTCGGACTCGGGTGGATTTGTCTACACCGGACCAGATGTTACAGTCCCGTTCTCCAGAGTTCTCCCTCCAACCCGAAAGAGCGGTAAATCCATGATCGAGAAAATCGAAGGCCCCGGCAGCGCCATCGGCAAGATCACCACGGCCGAGGATGTGGTCACCGCGTCCCAGGCCGGCCGGCTGGCGAGCGCGCTGGGCGTCGCCAACCGGGCGATCAAAAAAGGCGACGTGCTGCCCGAGGGCTGGCATGCGGTGTTCTTTCCCGGCCTGGCCCCGCTTTCGGGCTTGGCCGAAGACGGTCAGCCGGCCTCCAATTCGCGCCTGCCGCGCCGGCGGATCATCGGCGTCCGAACCGAGTTCCACGACCCATTACTGATCGGTGACGACATCGTCCGGGAGACCGAAGTGATCGACGTGATCTCCCACGATTACGAAGCGGGGCCGACCATCCTGTTCAAGGTCCGGGATCGGATCAGCTCTCCTCGCGGCCTGGCGGTGATCGATGAGCGGGATTTCCTCAGCTACGAAGAAGGCGGGCCTGGCGAACTCTGGCCGGAACCCGAGATGCCCGCCGATGCGGCCTGGAGCAAGTCGTACGAGCCCACGCCGGTGATGATGTTCCGGCTGTCGGCCGTACGCTACAACAGCCACCGAGTTCACTATGACCGGGACTATGCCACCAAGGTGGAAGGATACGGCGGCCTGTTGGTGCCGGTCACCTTGGTGTCGTTCCACATGATGGAGCTCTGCCGGGAAAACGCCAGCGGCAAGGCGCTCAAAAGTTTCGCCTATCGCTCTGAAAAGCCCATCGTCGACACCGGGCCGTATGGGGTTCACGGAAAGCTGGACGGCGGCCACGCGACGCTCTGGGCCACCGGCCCTGACGGTGATCTGGCTGTTACGGGCGAGGCGACGGTCGGGTAGGTTTGCTTCCAATTTTTACTGCGTCATGTCCGACCAGCCTGCGCAAAGCCGGGCTTCGCTACGGCGAAGGCAGGCCCGCGTAGCGGTTGTCGGGAAACCATGGACATAAGTTGATGAATACCCGAGACTTGGTCTCACCTATCGTTGATCCCAACTCGGGCATGACGCGGTAGGGGTAAAGGAGGGGGCCAGTCGCCCCACCTTCTTAAAAAAACACCAACGCGCGGGACTCGACGCTTTCCCTGGGCCGGGCGTCGGCCGGTGAGGTCGGATCGTCAAACGCGGTGTGCGCAGTGTAGGGCACGCCGGCGTCCTTATCGCTGTCATAGACCTTGAAGATATAGGTGTCTTCCGGCGACATTTCCGGGATGTAGTAGAACAGGTGATCCGGGTGGTAGGAGATGTGATAGGTCTCCGCCGTCCGGTACGAATAACGCCGCTCCATCGCCACGAAGCCGGACGCCGGAATGGTGCGCCCGTCGGCCAGGGCGAAGGGCTCGGTCATCACTGGATGGTTGATCGGCCGCCAAGTCTGGACGATGGCGAAACGGCTTTTCAACAGCTCTTCGGCTTTTTCCTCGCCCATGATGTCCTTGAGGCGCTGGCGCGCTGAGCGGTCGGTATAGTCGTTGTGGACGGCTTTCACCGGCTGGCGGGTGCCTTTTGCTTCTATTACGGCGTCATTGAGGGTGCGGAATGTGTGATCAAAGACGACCACCTCGCGCGCGCCCATTGCGTCCTTGATGATTTGGGCGACTTCCACGTCGTAAACCCGCTTCACCTCGTCCTTGTCATAAAAGTCCTGCATTTTGGACGGGATGTGGGCGATGGTAAAACCGTGGGTGGTGAGATTAAAGGAGTCCCGGATCGGCCGTGCGTCAAAAATGCGGCACTTGCGCGCCTCGTACTTCGGCGGATTGGCTTTGTGCTCTTCCTCCGGCCAGTCCACATAGACCGCCGGCGTGGTGCCGTCATCGATGATGTAGTTGAGGTCGGTCTCAATGAAGGCCAGATCGGCCTCTTTGGTCTGAGCTTGCGCCATCTATTTGTCCTTACTCTCCGGCGGGGGCGTGCTGACGCTCCCCGGCTTCATCCCGATAATACCCCGCTTCGGCGGCCGCTTCGACCACGGTTGGGTGCCAGTCCACCTTGCCTGCCTCAGGCCCGCCGATCAGGGTCAACAGTGTGCCGGTTCCATCTCCCACATAACGGAAGCCCCGATAAACGCCGATAGGAACATTGATGGTATCGAAGGGGCGGAGCAGGATTTCTTTTTCGCCATCCTCGGTCATCCAGATCACCACCCAATCGCCGATGAGGGGCATGAACACTTCTTCGGTTTCGTGGGCGTGGAGCGCGGCGCCGTTGCCGCTTTCCGCCTGAATCATGCCTAGATTGAACCCGTGCGCCGGCAGCGGAATGTTGGGCCGTAAATCGGGATTGGCAGCCGCCTCTACGACGCCCATGCCGACCAGATTGATCTTAAACCGCTTATGGCCCGGCAGGTGGTCGTCGATATAGGACTCGCTGGAGCCGTGCAGCTTATCAAAGCGGGCCACATACTGGCTCATCTCTTCGACAGATACATTTTTCACGTCCATGGCTGTCGCCTTCTTTGGTTTGCGTCTTCGGTCAGTTTACGCTTCGCGCGGCGAAAGAAAAGGCGCTGAATTGGGAAATTTCGATGGTGATCCGAGTCACTGCGCAGATGCCCGCTTTCTGCCTAATATCAGGACATAAGAGGAAAACACCAGGTAATGGAGATACTCAAATGGAATGGTTGGCACTTCTCGCACTCGTGTATTTCAGCTTTATCGCCTGCTCGTACGTTTTGATCGACGAGCGGCCGACACTGCTCCGCGACGGCGCAAAGCCGGAATAATCAATATTTATCAATAGATTTTACTGGTATTTGAGCAGGCCTGAGAATTTGCACGTGGACTCTTGAAACCGAGTCCGTGAATCCCTTACCATAGTGGTGAACATAGCGCCGGATGACATGAGAACGGGCAGACCGGGGCCGGGGTAGAATTTCCCCGCCGATATTTGGTCAGACCAACGGAGAAGCCGTTAAATGGTCGATGCGATCAACCTTTCGGCCCAAACCAGCACGAATCTGCTGGCGTTGCGGCGGACGACCGAAGCCATTTCAGTATCGCAAGAACGGTTATCCACCGGACTGCGCGTCAATTCGGCAATTGATGATCCGATTGCCTTTTTCGACGCGCGAGGACTGACCAATCGCGCCTCCGACCTTCAGGTTTTGAAAGACGATATCGACCAGGCAGTCAGCATCGCCGAAGTGGCGGTCACCGGTCTGGAGTCTATCGAAGATTTGGTGGAACAAATGAAAGGCCTGGCGCTCGGCGCGCAGAGCGATTCCTCCAGCACCAACCGTTCGAAGGCGGCAGTGCAGTTCAATGACCTGCGCTCCCAACTGGACAATCTGGCCACCGACGCCTCTTTCAACGCGACGAACCTTCTGAAGGGCTCACCCGGCAATCTGAAAGTCACCTTCAGCGAGGACGGCAGCTCGACCCTCACCATCTCGGGCATCGCGTCGGACACATCGGGCCTTTCCATCGTCGCGGCGGCGTCTCATTGGGCCGCCGACACGGACATCGACGGGGCGATCAATGATCTCGATAGCGCTCTGACGACGCAGCGTTCCTCGGCAACCATCATCGGGGTCAGCGCTGATTTGATCTCCCTCGGGCTCGATTTTGTCGAGACCCTAATCACCCAGTTGGAGAAAGGCGCCGGCAAGCTGGTGAACGCCGATCTGAACGCAGAATCCGCTAATCTCTTGACCTTGCAGACCCGCCAACAATTGGGCACCATCAGCCTCAGTATCGCGCAGGATAGCGATCAGGCGATCTTCCGGCTCTTCTAGAACTGCCGGTCTAACGAGGGAGCGGCATGGATAAAAGGGCAACCAACGATATCGATAGTGTGCTGACGATCGCCGAGATCGTCCGGATCGCCCGTGAAAAGGCGGACCCGGAAGCCTGGGACTATATGGTCGGCGGCTCCGAAACCGAGACCTCCCTGCGCCGCAATCGTCTGGCCCTCGACAAAATGGCATTCCGGCCGCGCGTGCTGCGGGATGTTTCCAATATCGACACGTCCCGGGATTTTTTGGGTTGGAACCTCCGCCTGCCCCTCCTTCTAGCGCCCATGGGGTCTCTGCAGCAACTTGATCCGGCGGCGGCTGTTCCGCCGGCCGCTGCGGCTAAGGAATTCGGTGTCGCGTCTTTCCTCAGTTCCGTTTGCCCGCCCGGCATCGAAGAAACCATGAAGCAAACGGACGGCGACATGATGTTCCAGCTTTATGTCCGGGGTGACGAGCAATGGATTCTGGATCACGTCGATCAGGCGACGGAGCTCGGCTACAAGGCGTTTTGTTTGACCGTCGATACGGCCTATTACGGCAGGCGGGAACGGGACAAGATGCGCGGTTTTACCCCGGCGGCCCGGCGGCGGATCGGCGGCACAGATTTCCAGGCCGGGCTCGACTGGAATGTGGTCGACAGGATCAGGGCGCACTGCAAACTGCCGATGGCGCTCAAAGGCATTGCCACGGAGGAAGACGCCAAGCTGGCTGTCGAGCACGGGATCGAGATCGTCTATATCTCCAACCATGGTGGACGGCAGTTGGATTACGGACGGGGCTGCGCGGAACTGATCCCGGAGATCGTCGATGCCGTGGAAGGCAAGGCCAAGGTCATCGTCGACGGCGCCGTCTATCGCGGTACCGATCTATTGAAATGCATCGCCCTGGGCGCCGACGTGGTGGCCATCGGTCGGCTTTACGGATACGGATTGGCGGCGGGCGGCAAAGCCGGCGTGATCAAGGTCCTGGAAATCCTGGAAGAGGAAGTCATCAACGCCATGGCCAATTTGGGCATCACCAGCATGGATCAGCTCAATCCCGATTATCTGCATCCTAGCGACGCCGTGCGCGAGCCGTCGGTCTTCAGTAGTTTCCATCTCGCGGATATTCCCGACTACACGTACTAGCCCGCTCGCCGAAAGGTGACCGGCACGCCAAAATAGAGACCAAGATCGATATTTCGGACATCAAATATATCGGGCCCGATGACAAGAACCAATTCTCCCGGCTGAGCTTCAATCTGAACCGGACCGGAAGCGCCTCGTCCTAAGGCGATATTCGGATTTCTCTCACCCCCACGGGTGGTGGAAGCGAAGTGGTTCTGGGCCAGGTGACAGGCTTGGCCGTCTGCACGCCCAAAGCCAGCCGCACCGTGGAAATCCGCTTACGCGTGCCTGATGGCGTTAACCCGGCGAAAGGCACCTACAAATTGACCTACAGCCTGCTCGCCAAATAGGGCGGCAAGCAGATCGCCGAAGCGACCCAAACCGTCCAATAATTTTAAGAGCGAGTTGTAGTTGACCTGGACCGAATAGGTCCCGGTATAGCCGCCGAGAACTTGGTTGCTGTTTAAATTCAGGGTTACACCCACATTAAACGTCTCGCCGCCAGAGCTGATCACACCGTCGGCATTGTGGGTCAAGCTCTCCAACGTCATAGTGGTTTTGGAGCCTGAATCGCAGCCGCTGGTGTAGTTCAATGTGCCAGCAGTAAGGGTGACCGAAAGGCCTCACCCGCCGTCCCCGAAACGGTAAAGAAACCATGATTTACCGTGCCGCCTTGCAAACTGATCTTGGTGGAACTGGTCCGGTTTCCGCTGGTATCCACGGTTACCGTCCCATTACCGGTTTCGGAAAAGTTGCCGAACTACAATGTGGTGCTCTCACTAACGCCGATGGGCTGAATAACCGAGATTGAGGAGCCCACGCTGACAGTCACATCGTTCCCCAGATTGGCGGTATAGTCGACGGTCACATCGAAGGAACCTGTCTGACTGGGCGCGCTGGTGCCACCAGGGACAGCGACTTGCCTGCCGATGAAGAGCGTAAAATTGCCCTTGCCCGGGATGGAACAGGGTAAACTGCAGTCATGTTCCATGGTAGACAAGTTGAGACTGCCGACCGACGACGGATCGGTAATGGAGATGGTGATTCCATCATTTTTGTCACCGGAGATCGCCAGTTCCGCCCGGTTGTGGGTGCCGCCCAGATCGGTGACGTTGGAAACGGTCTTGTTGCCCGCTACGGAATCGATGGTGACCGTGCCGGCCAAAGACGGGTCCGCCGCGATCGCGCCGAAATCCAGCCCGGAATTCACCGTAATGGAGAGCGGCATCAATCCGCCGCCGCCACCTTGGGCGCACGCCGGTGTGGATATCGCCGCCAACGCCAAGATAGACGCCATCGTCAATAACAAACGGGACAGAACGAGTGGATTGAGTATTTTTTGTTTGTGCGACACGATTTTCTAAACAGTTATTCCTGCAAAGTGAGTCCCACGAAGAGCTTTAGTGCCCCATTGAGGCGGAATTGGGGTTTAATTATAAGTATTTAATTGGTTTCGACCCGATCTGCTATTGGGTATTTACGAAGCAAGCCTCGGTAAAGGCGACCTTGCCGATCATCCCGAAATCGGACATCCGGCGGCCCGTATCCCGCTGTTGGCCGCGCCGTTCGGATTGGCGGCGGAAAAAATTGGTGCGCCGCTCTTTCGCGGCCGGCCACTCAAACAGAAAATCGCGCCGGTTACTGTAGACCGAACCAACATCCTTCTACCCATTCAGGTACGCCTGATCGAAATAGTCGCGCTCTGCCGCCTGTTCAAAGATGCCGTTGATCACGAACTTGGAGGTATGGGGGCACATGCCGCACACGTAAAAGGCTGCGTCACCGCGCAATTTTTCTTCAGCCCAATTGAACAATTCCTGAGCCGTTGTCTCTAGAACGAAATAGCGGCCAAATCTCTATTCCGACATTGTCTGTCTTCCTTATTTTTATTCTCTCGCATGGGAGCTGACTAAACTTTTGTTGTGGGAGAACCATAGCAGCCCTCTGTGTCGATTGTATGAACGGGATGTAAACAGGCGTTTCCAATCGCAAAAATTTCTCCGTTCGCCCAATTGATTGGCCGGGTCAAGTACGATACTAGAAGCTTCATAACATCGTACTTTCGGGAAATTTCATGGGCTCGGCGACAGCACCGATTCCAGCAAAAAGTTTGGACCATGTCTCACTGGCCGTGCCGGACCTGGCGGCGGCGCTGGACATGTACCAAACCCGTTTCGGCTGCGAGGTCACCGCGCCCAAAGACCTGCCGGAGCAAGGCATCCGCATGGCCTATGTGTTGCTCGGCAACGCCAAGATCGAGTTGATGGAGCCTCTGGACGACGCCTCCACCATCGCCAAGTTTCTGGAGCGCAATCCGGCCGGCGGCATCCATCATTTCTGCCTGACCACGGACGATGTGGACACGGCCGCCAAAGCCGGCGGCGACAACTACCGGGTTCTGGCGGACCCGAAGCCCGGCCACCACGGCCGGGATCTGTTTTTTATCCATCCCAAGGATTCCCTCGGCGCACTGATCGAGATCGAGGAAGCCGAGGACTAGCCACGACAAATTGAAGGAGAGAAAGACGTGATCGCTGAACGCAACTACAAGGAAATCATTTTCGAGATCAAAGACGATGTGGCCTGGATCACCATCAACCGGGCGGACGTGATGAACGCCTTCCGGGAGCAAACCCTGGATGAGCTGATTGAGGCGGTCAAATCCACCCGCGAGGACGCGTCCATCGTCTGCGCCGTGATTACCGGCGCGGGCGACAAGGCTTTTTCGGCCGGCGGCGACTTTCACGCCATGATGAAGCTCAATCGGGCAAATGCCATGCACTGGAACGACCGGATGCTTGGACTTGCAATGGCGATCCGCGGCGTGCCGATCCCGGTCATCGCCATGGTGCACGGCTACTGCATGGGCGGCGGACACGAACTGGCGCTCTGGTGCGATCTGGTGATTTCCGCCGATGACGGGGTATTCGGCCAGACCGGCGCGAGAGTGGGCGCGTGCCCCACCGTTGGCGCGACCCAATACATCCCGCGCCTCATCGGCGACCGTAAGGCCAAGGAGATGATCTTCCTCTGCCGCACCTTCTCGGGTGAAGAAGCCGTTCAGGTCGGCCTGATCAACAAGGTGGTTCCCAAGGCCAAGCTGCGGGAGGAAACCGAGGCTTGGTGCCAGCAGATGAAAGGCTATTCCGGCCAGACCCTGCGGGCCACCAAGAAGTCGTTGAACTTTGAATCCGACGAGCTTTATGCCTCCTGGCAGCAGGGCATGGAACTGCTGGCGGAGATTTGGGGGTCGGAAGAATCCCTCGAGGGCATGAACGCCTTCATGGAGAAGCGCAAACCCGACTTCCACCAGTTCCGGCTGCGTCGGAAGGAAATGGTCGATCAGTATCTGGACGACCTCGCCAACGACCGCAACGAGCGGCCGAAGGGCTAAGGCGAATGACCGCCACCCCTACCCCCGGCGCATTAGACGGAGTCCGGGTCATCGATTTGACCCGGATCCTTGCCGGCCCGTTCTGCACCATGAACCTAGGCGACATGGGCGCCGAGATCATCAAGGTGGAACAGCCGGGCCGGGGCGACGACACGCGGGTCTGGGGCCCGCCCTTTGCCGGCGACGTGGCCGCGTATTTCCTGGGCGTCAACCGCTCCAAGAAAAGCATCAATCTCAATCTCAAGTCGGAGAAAGGCCGGGACATCCTCCGCGCGCTCCTCAAAGAAGCCGACGTCCTGATTGAGAACTTCAAGCCGGGCCAATTGGACGGCTGGGGGTTCACCAAAGAGTGGATGGAGGAAAACGCGCCGCAAGTGGTTCACTGCGCCATCACCGGTTACGGCGAGAAAGGACCCAAGGGCGGCTTTCCCGGCTATGATTTCCTGCTTCAGGCCGAGAGCGGCCTGATGAGCATCACCGGTGAAGCCGATGGCAGTCCATCCAAACTGGGCGTGGCCATCGTTGATGTGTGCACCGGCCAGTACGCGGCGATGACCATCCTGGCCGGCCTGCAGGCGCGGCACACCACGGGCAAGGGCCAGAAGATCGATCTGTGTCTGTTCAACACGTCGCTTTCCATGCTGGTCAACGTGGCGTCCAACTATCTGATTGGCGGCTGGAAGCCGGGCCGCTATGGCAACGGCCATCCGAACATCGTGCCCTATGCCGACTATGTTTGTGGCGAAGGCTCTATCGCGCTGGCGGTCGGCAACGACACCCAATTCGCCAAGTTTGCCGAGCTGGTGGACCGTCCCGACTGGGCCGCGGACGAGCGCTTCCAAAAGAACGCCGGCCGTGTTGAAAACCGCGAAATTCTCGATTCAGAGATAGCGGAGTCATTGTCGAAGAAATCCGCCGACGACTGGATCGCGCTGTTCGAGAAAGAAGGCCTGCCCTGCAGCAAGATCAATTCGGTTGAGGAAGCCCTGGAAAGTCCGCAGGCCGCCGCCAATGATATGGTGATCGAGCTGGATCACCCCACCGCCGGCAAGGTGCGAACATTGGGCGTACCCTACACATTCCACGGCACCCCTGCCGTGCCCCGTTCCGCCCCGCCGATGCAGGGCGCGGATACAGGCGATGTCTTAAAAGAAATCGTCGGCATGACCGACGATGAGATCACCGCGCTCAAAGACGACGGCGTGGTCTAGGAGAAGGAAGAAACATGTCGGACAAAGTCAAAGTTGCCATTGTCACCGGCGGCGGATCAGGAATTGGCCGCGCCTCGGCCCTGGCCCTACAGAACGCCGGTTACAACGTCGCTATCGCAGGACGGCGGGCCGACGCGCTTCAGGAAACTGTTGATATGGGAAGCGGACCGGAAATGCTGGCCATGCCGACGGATGTGTCGGACGAGAAACAAATCACCGCGCTGTTCAAGGCGACCATGGACAAGTTCGGCCGCTTGGATGTGCTGTTTAACAATGCCGGAGGCGGCGCACCCCGTATTCCGATGGAAGATTTGGATATCGCCGACTGGCGGCGGACGGTGGATGTCAACCTGACCGCCTGCTTCATTTGCGCCCAGGAGGCCATCCGCATCATGAAAAACCAAGACCCGAAGGGCGGGCGGATCATCAATAACGGCTCCATCTCAGCGCATTCGCCACGCCCCGACACGGTGGCCTACACCGCCACCAAGCACGCGATCACCGGGCTCACCAAGAGCATTTCCCTGGACTGCCGGAAACACAATATCGCCTGCAGCCAACTGGATATAGGTAATGCAGAAACCCCGCTCGCCGAACGCTTCAAGCAAGGCGTGCCGCAAGCCCATGGCGACATCATGGTTGAGCCGGTGTTCGACGTGACCCACGCCGGCAACGCCATTGTCCAGATGGCAGAGCTGCCGCTGGACACCAATGTTCAATTCATGACCCTCATGGCCACCACCATGCCTTATATCGGCCGCGGCTAAGCCGGGCCCCGTTTGACCAACAGGAGAGTAGACGTGAACGATCAGATCAGAAATTGCATTGCCCCCGACCGCAACCCGCGCAAACCCGACTACACGTTGCCTTCGGGCGCCATCGACACCCATGTACATGTGTTTTACGACAAGTATCCGTTGTCACCGGGCCGGGGCTATAACCCGCCGGAATCAACCTTGGATGATCTGAAGCACCTGCATGCGACCCTGGGCGTTGATCGCGTGGTCTTCACCCAGCCCTCCATCTACGGCACCGACAATTCAGCTATCCTGGACGGCATGAACGCGCTGAACAGGGAGATGCCCGGCCGGGCCCGCGCCGTGGTCGCCATAACCATGGATTTCTCCGATGACGAGCTCGCCAAGATGAACGAGATCGGTGTGCGCGGCGTGCGGTTAAATACCGACAACAAGGGCGGCATGCCGGTGGAGCTCAACGAACTCGACAGTCTCGCCGACAAGATCGCGCAGTTTGACTGGCACTTCGAGTGGCTGTTCCCCGGCAAGGACATTGTCGACCTGATGCCGGTCTTCAAGAAGACCAAAATCCCCATGTCCATCGGCCACTTCGCCTATCAGCCGGCCACCGCGGGCATCGACGCGCCGGGCTTCCAGGCGCTGTTGGAGCTGATCAAGGACGGTAACACTTGGATCAAAATTTCCGGAGCCAACCGGGTGAGCGAGACCGACCTGCCGCCTTACAATGACGTGCTGCCGATGGCCCGCGCGCTGATCGATGCGGCGCCGGACCGGGTCATGTGGGGCACCGACTGGCCGCACCCGAACAAGTACGAGGTCAATCCAAATGACGGCGACCTTGCGGACGCCTTTGCCGAATGGGTAGAAGACGACGCCATGCGCCAGAAGATCATGACGGACACCCCGGCGGCGTTTTATAGATTCTAACCCTCCATCCGGCCCTGCGGGCTAACTTCCCCCGCGAGGGGGGAAGGCAATCCCAAATGCAAGATGGCAGCTCTACTGCCCTCTCCCTTCACGAGGGAGGGTGTAGAGTCCCGCGCTGCCGGACAACGCAGGTGGGGGCGACGCAATTAAACCGGGGTGATCCTATAACTCCCCGATCACCTTTTCCCCGAACAACTCGACCGTGCGGCGGAGTTCATCCAGGGCCTGATCGCCGAAAGCAAACCGGCAGAGGAAGTAGTTGATCCCCGCTTCCTCGTATTGCCGTTGGATTTCGTCGCGGACCCTTTCCGGCGTACCGGCGATGCCCTGCCCTGTCTCAACCATGCCGTCGAACGTCTCCGCATAGTTGACGCCGATAGGCCCCTTGCCGTAGCGGTCCCACAAGGTGAAAAAGCTTTTCCGCCAAATCGGATAAGCCCGGCGTGCGGTTTTCAGCGCCGCCTCATCCGTTTCAGCGATGACCATATAGCGGGTCATGCCCATCAAGGGCTCCGGATCACCATCCGCATGCGTCTCGCGCCACTTGCCGAAAAAGGCCTCGGCCACCTCATTGGCAGCACCGACCGGCAAGTTAGTCACCACGTTCACATTGTTCTCCGCCGGCCACAGCGCGCTGGCCGGGTTGACCACCCCGCACCACATCGGCGGATGGGGCATCTGGACGGGCATGCAATTGATCGGCATGTCCTCGACCTGAAAGTACTCGCCCTTGAAATTGAGAACGCCGCCCTTCATCCCTTCGGTGATCAGCTCCAGCGCTTCCCGGTAGAGGGCCGGCGCTTGGTCGTAGTCCAAACCGTAATAGCCGTGCTCGATGGGCGAAATTCCTTTGCCGATGCCCATCTCCAGCCGGCCGCCGCTCATTTGATCCAGCATGCAAATTTCTTCCAGCAGCCGAATGGGATGATAAAGGGGCAGGCAATAGACCACCGGTCCGAAGCGTAGGCGGGATGTTCGCTGCGCCAGAGCGGAGAGAAACACGTTCGGCGACGGCGCCATGCCGAGCGGCGTCGCATGGTGTTCTGCCAAATGATAGGCGTAGATGCCGACCTGCTCGTAAAGCTCCCCCAGCTTCAGCCGGGTCTCGTAAAACTCCCCTGGCGTGGCGGTTCCGCCATAATCCAGGTGATCAAAAACGCCGATTTTCATCTAATTAACCCCCGACGCCCCCGCTAGCTCAGATCAAAGCCTTGTCGCTTCAGAAACGCGCCCATGGCCGATAGATCGCCGATCTTACACAGCCGGCGGGACACTTGTTCCGACCAGCCATAGAACTCCGGCGGCGGGTAGTCCTCCGTCTGCAGATAGTTTTCCGGCATGATCTGCCGGATCGCGTGGCGACGCTGATCATAGCCATCGATGTTCTCCTCGAAGTCCTCATCCCCATAGCCGTCCCGATGCACCACGGCCGCTGGCGGCAGGCGCAGGGTGACATCGCGCTGTTCATCCGGCCAGCCGGCGGTCAGCCCGCAAATGGGATACACCCCTTCCGGAATGTTCAACAGCTCGCACGTGGCGTTCATATCACGGCGCACCTGACTTACGCCGCAGCAGCCCAGACCCTGCATCTCCGCTGCCAATACATATGTCTGCATCGCCAGCGCCGCATCCACTGCAGCGTTCATGAAACTATCCGCGTTATTCTGGGCATATGTCTTGCCACGGAGTTCGGTGATTCGTTTCGCCCGGCGAAGATCACCGCAGAAGATCAGCACCACCGGCGCCTTGGCCAAGAACGCCATGGCGGAAATTTCCGACAACCGGTCTTTGATTCTCTGATCCCGCACATCAATAATGGAATACTGCTGAAGATCTGATTTGGCCGAGGCCGATTGAGCGCAGGCCAGGAGCGTGGAGCGCAAACTCTCCGGCAAATCCCGGTTCAGATAGCGGCGGTAACTCTTCCGGCTAAGGATATCGGCAATGCCACCTTCTTCCTGCCAGTCCGGGTCTACGTCCGACGGCAGGCCGAAGCGCGCCGTGATGAGATCAGCGATATGCGCCATGGCGCTCTCCTACTCTGTAAATATGCCGGCTTAGTAAGGCTTGTCGCCGGCGATGATCACCCGGTGCATGAGCCGGTGTTCGGTATAGTCGAACAGGGCGTAGTGCAGGCTCACCCGGTTGTCCCAGACCGCAAGATCATTGGTCCGCCATTTGTGGCGGTACTGGAATTCCGGCGTCCTCAGATGATCGAATAGATAGTTCAACAGGAAACGGCTTTCCCGCCGGTCCATATCCTTGATGAAGCTTGTCATAGATTCGTTAACGAACAGGCCTTTCTGCCCGGTTTCTGGGTGTGTGCGAACCACGGGGTGCAGCGCCGGCGTATAGCTCGCCTTCTGCTCGCGCTTATAAATTTGGTAGTCCTTCTCCCACAATTCAGGCCGGACATGTTCGTCATAGGGCTGATAGGAATCGTGATACGCCCAGAGCCCGTCCACATGAGCCCTCATCCGGTCCGACAGGCCTTCATAGGCAGCGACGCCGTTTACCCAGATTGTATCGCCACCCTCGACCGGGATGTCCTTCGCATACAGGGTCGTGCCCATGGACGGCTTTTCCCGGCCGACAAAGTCCGTGTGCCACAAATCGCGGGTGACATGGGGCGGATTATCCGAATCGTATTCCAGGATATCGATTTCCGACACGGTCGGGTGTTTCTCGAAACCAGAGACGGACGCGGGCTGCAGATCGCCAAACCGGCGGGAGAAGGCGACCTGCTGTTCCTCGGTCAGGTTCTGATCTCGGAAGACGATGACCGTCCGGTCCAGCAACGCCTGGTGAATTTCATCAAACTGCCGGTTAGTGAGGTCCTGCGACAGATCGATGCCCTCAATGATCGCACCGCAAGCCGGCGACATTTCGTCCACTTGAATGGTCTCGTAGGCCATACCGACCTCCCTCTAATTGTTTTTGTCGTCACCGCAGAGTAGCAAAGGACAAGTGTATCCGAAAAGTCCGGTCAGGGCCGAAGTTCGCTTAAGCAAACACCACCTCGGTGGAGCAGCGCCGGAGCTCCCGCTTCTGGGCGAAGTCATACGGCCGGCCCCGGTGCAGGGTACAGCGGTTGTCCCACATCAGGATGTCGTGGTTCTGCCATTCATGGCGATAAACGAATTCCCGCTGGGTCGCATGCTCCAATAGGTCCAGCAGGAACATGCGCGCCGCCGCCGTCGGCATGCCTTCAATCTCGCGGGTGTGAATGCCGATGAACAGAGATTTTCGCCCGGATTCCGGGATCGTATGGACGATCGGCCAGTGGACCGGGGGCAGTTTCTCCATCCCTTCCGTGGTAAAATGCGCGCCGCCCAGCATGTTCCGGGAGTGAAAGGCCCAGTGCTCGGCGACCAGATCATTGACCCGCTCCTTCATATCATCGTCCAGCGCATCATACGCCGCCCGCTGATCGGCGAATTCGGTCTGACCGCCCTCGCCGGGCAGGTCGATGCCGCAAAGGATGGAATATTGCGCCGGCGGGTTTTTGAAGGAGCTGTCGCTGTGCCACATCTGATTGGCGATCAGCGAGACGTTGCGGGCATTGTCCGTGGCCAGCACGGCACCGTCATAATCCACATTTGCCAGATCGATCACGTCCGGGTTTTTCAGCCGCTGTTTCCGGTTGCTGGCCAGGTTCAATCCGGCGTCGATGGGCCCGAAATTTTTGGTGAAGGCCGCATGCTGATCCTCCGTAATCGGCTGATTACGAAACAACAATACGGCATATTCATTAATTCCACCTTTGATTGAAGAGATCTGATCCGGCGTCAGCTGCTCTCGAAGGTCAACGCCGGTGACTTCGGCGGCAAAAACGGAGTGAAGCGGTGTGATTTGAATCGACATTGAAATTTCCTCTCTCGCTCACCATCTAAGGATTTTCGCGGGCTCGGGTCAACGCTGTCGCATTGGCCTTTTAATCCCCAATAGAATAAGCTGATGTAGCGTTATCTCTCTAGTGATAGTGGCAAACCCCTATATCGGTTTCGCAAAACGAACGCCTTATTATTAAAAGGGCATGCGGCAACGACAGTGTGCGGAACACAATCGGGAATTTGCCCGGACGTTCCTAACGGAAGGGCAAATTAAGGACATCGATGAAAGACCGGGTGTCGGGGAAAAAGCATCGTGAAATATTCTATTAATAATAGTTTCAATCTCAAAACCGCGCAGAAATTGTCAGCGGCGGCGTTTGCCGCGATTGTTCTGCTGCCGGTGGCCGGCTCCTTTGGTGACGACCGTAACAAGACCGAAACCATTGTCCCGGTCCGGGAGGCGCCGGTTAATACGGCTTCCAATCTGGGTCCCAATGAGTGGCAGGTTGAAACCGCTTCCGGCAGCGTCGGTGTGGCCGACGACGAGACGCCAGGCGCCAAGGAACCGCTGGTCGGGGATGACGCTGTATAGGGGGAAAGGACGCCCGCTTGCCAACCCCACCAACCCAAGCGGGCTGCGCTATTTTTTGGTGCCCGCGTCCGGACTTGAACCGGAACTCCCTTACGGAAACGAGATTTTAAGTCTCGCGTGTCTACCAATTCCACCACGCGGGCATTGCGTTGAGCGGGCGGTCAACCTATCGTTTTGGACGGATCAGGGAAAGAGGGTTTGGGGGTTGCTTTCACCGTACACCGCGCTTTCGCGCGACCCCTCCCATCAAGGGAGGGGTGAATTCGCTGCTATCCCCCCTCCGTCATCCACGGGCCCGCGCAGCGGTAACCCGTGGATCCATGTTAAATTTAATGTGGGTACGCGGATCACGGCCTGACGGCCGGTCCGCGCATTACGATCAAGAAGCATTTCGCCAGCGCTCATACTCATCCACCGCCGCACCGTTTTCCATGGTCGGGCCGGTGCCGCGCCCGGACGTGCGGTGCATGATGCGTACCTCGGCCCCTTCGTCCCAGGGCCGGCCGCGGTGGTTCACCCGGCGGTTATCCCACATGACGATATCGCCCTCGTCCCACTCGTGGGTATGGACGAACCGGTCTTGGGCACAGAAGTCCCGTAATTCGTCGATCAACCCCTTGCCTGCGTCTTCGCCCCAGCCGACAACGGTCTCGGCCTGTGAGCCCACATAGAGACACTTGGCACCGGTTTCCTCGTGCCGGCGGACCAGCGGATGACGGAGCGGCGGCCACTTGGCACGCTCCTCATCGGTAAAGACCAGCCCCTCCTTCATGCGGGAGCGCTGGAAATCATGCTCCAGGATCAGCCCGTCCAACTCCGCCTGACGGGACGCCGGCAGGGCTTCCCATGCGGCTTGCAGGTCCGCCCATTGGGTGGCGCCGCCGATGGCCGGCATCCGCCGCGCCGACAGGAACGAATAGCGGGCCGGGGCCTGATAAAAGGTGCTGTCCGAATGCCATTGCTGGTTCGAGCGCAGGAACTTCGATAGCCGCGAGTCCGGATCGCGCAAACTGCCGTCGGATTCCCTGTTGGACATGAACGCCACGTGCTGGGACGGTTCCATCAGATCGTCTTCCAGCGGCCCGAAGCGCTTTGAAAAGGCCACCTGCTGTTCGTCGGTCAGATGCTGGACCTTGAATGCCAAAACGGCGTGTTCGAGCGCGGCCTGATGCAGCACCTCGAAGAGCTCATCATCTAACGGCTGGCTGATATCGATTTCGGTCACCTCGGCGAAAAATGTCTCAGCGAGCCGGGTTATGCGGGGTCCGCCGTCCAATGGCATAGGCTGTCCTACCCTTGAGTAATCGTCCCTAATAATCGTCTTTCGCTTCACCTTCGGGTGTGACCAGATCCTGGTCGATGGGCTCGCCGCCCAGATCGACGATCATGGTTTTGATCTTGCCGACGATCTCTTCCAGCTCGGCCTCGCTGGTGCCGCGGGACACGAGCGTGCAGCCGAACTTGCCGGCGCGGCGGAACGGATAAGAGCCGATATCCACGTCCGGATGCTCGTCCTGAATGGCGCTGAGACCCTTCGCCACCGCACCTTCAGGTAGATAGCAAGCGACCGCCGCCGAGAGCACCTTATCCCCGCTTTGCAGGGTCAGGGCATAGCCTTCGAACATGGCGCGCATGATCGATGGCACGCCGGCCATCACATAGACATTGTCCATCCGGAATCCCGGCGCCTTGCTGACCGGGTTGTAAATCAACTCCGCGCCGACGGGAATTTCCGCCATCTTGAGGCGCGCCTCGTTCAAGTTCTCCTTGGCGATGAAGCTTTCCAGAAGCTCGACCGCTTCCTTGCGGCGTTCGATTTCGACGCCGAATGCCTTGGCGACGCAGGCCGCCGTGATATCGTCGTGGGTCGGGCCGATGCCGCCCGTGGTAAAGACGTAGGTATATTTGGCGCGGCATTCGTTGAGCGCGCCGACGATGACTTCTTCCACGTCCGGGATCACCCGGGCTTCGCGCAATCGGATGCCCATCTCGGTCAGACGCTCGGCCAACCAGTGCATGTTGGCGTCCTTGGTGCGGCCCGACAGCACCTCGTTGCCGATGATCAATACACACGCCGTTATGGTTTTACTGTCCGCCATGATGTCCCTATGTCCGATGATTTGCGCCACCATCATTGGCGGATTTTCCGCCGATGGCAAGGGGTTAGCCAAAAGTAGAGCCCCCCTCCGGCCCTGCGGGCCACCTTCCCCTGCTGCGGGGGTGGGGGTGTAGCAGATTGATTGACCGCGAAGGTCACAATGGACACAAAGGTAATTCGAATACGGTATCTTCGTGTTCTTCGTGGGTAAAAAATGAGTCCACAGGCATGGGCTTCGCCAAAGTGGCGCGAGAAAGGGCCTACAAAAAATCCTGCAGCAGCGCGACCAGGGGCTCGTCCGCCGGCGGCATGGGATAATCGCCCAAACGCATGGGGCGCACCCATTTCAGCTCCTGGCCTTCCTGCGGCGCGGGCGTCCCCTTCCACACCCGGCAGAGGAACAGCGGCATCAGCAGGTGAAAATCGTCATAGGCATGCGAGGCAAAGAATAATGGCGCGAGGCAGCTATGGCTGACATCGATGTCGAGCTCTTCCTGCAATTCCCGGATCAGGGCGGATTCGGGCGTCTCACCATCCTTGACCTTGCCGCCCGGAAACTCCCAGAGACCCGCCATTGCCTTGCCTTCGGGGCGCTTGGCGATCAGCACCCGGTCATCCATATCCAATAGCGCCACGGCGGCAACCAGCACAATCGGTGCGCCGGCCTTGGACGTCCGGACCTCCGCTTCCAGGCAGGCCGGATCAGGACCGGTAATCGGCATTGATCGAGATATAGCCGTGGGTGAGATCGCAGGTCCAGACGGTGGCCCGGCCTTTGCCAACCCCCACATCGACTTGGATGAGGATGTTTTGGCCCTTCATGTGTTCGGCCACTGGGGTTTCGTTATAACCGTCAACCACACCACCGTCTCGCGCCACATCAATCCCGCCGATGGTGATGCGTAGCTTGTCCCGGTCCGCCGCCTCGCCGGACTTACCGACCGCAGCGACAATCCGGCCCCAGTTGGCGTCTTCGCCGGCAATGGCCGTCTTCACCAAGGGCGAATTGGCGATGGACAGCCCGATTGTCTTTGCTGCCGCGTCGTCTTCGGCACCGGTGAGCTGGATTTCCACAAACTTGGTGGCCCCCTCCCCGTCCCGGACGATCTGGTGGGCGAGATCGACACAAACCAAACCTAGCGCCACTTTGAACGCCTCCAGTTGGGGATCATCGGCAGAAGAGACCTCGGCATTGCCGGCCTGGCAGGTGGCAAACAGCATCAGCGTGTCGCTGGTCGAGGTATCCGAATCCACGGTAATGGCGTTAAAGCTTTTCTCGGTGACATCAGCCAGGATCGGCTGCAGCACGTCCGCCGGCAATTTGGCGTCGGTAAAGATGAAGGCCAGCATAGTCGCCATGTCCGGCGCAATCATGCCGGAGCCCTTGGCGATCCCGGCGATAGTGATCTCGATGCCATTGATCTCGGTCACCGCCGCTGCGCCCTTGGGGAACGTGTCCGTGGTCATGATGGCGTCAGCCGCGGATTCCCAATCCTGGGAGAACTGCGCCTGTAGGCCCGGCAGGTTCTCGGTGATCTTATCAACCGCCACCGGTTCGCCGATGACGCCGGTCTGAGCGATGAAGATATCTTCCGGCGCGCAGCCCAAGAGACCGGCCGCCGCGGACGCCATGGCCTCCACCGCCTCGACACCGGCCCGGCCGGTGAAGGCATTGGCATTACCGGAATTCGCCACCAGCCCGCGCGCTTCGCCGCCGTCCAAGCATTTGCGGCACCAATCGATGGGCGCGGCGGCCGTCTTGGACTTGGTAAACACGCCGGCTGCCGTGGTGCCCGGCGCGAATGAGGCGAACAGGACGTCGGTCTTGTTCACATAGCGCACATTGCAGACACCCGCCGCCATTTCCAGGCCGTTGATGGCCGGCAGGTCAGGGAATCTCTCGGGCGCCAAAGGCGATTTCTCGGGCATGGCTCTGTCCGGTTCAGGTATTGTTGAAAACGGCGCTTCTTTTAGCGGGAAGCGAGGCTGCGGTCTAGGGTTGTTGCCTAATTTATGGAAGGCAAACGTAGGTCACCCTCCCCCGCGCGATGCGCGACCCCTCCCATCAAGGGAGGGGTGATTCCCGATATGATCCCCCCTCCCCTCGTGGGAGGGGGTGAAGGGGAGGGCCAAACCTACGGAACCGGCTTTCCATCCGGGCCGAAGATCACGATCTTGGCCTTGCTGCGCAGCAGCTCCGCCTGCTGGCCGGTAATCTCGTCACGCAGGCTTGCCCGCAGCGTCGGCACTGCCTCTTCGAAGCTGGGCGGTTTCCCCTTGCGTTTGGCCTCGACCTTAATCACATGCCAGCCGAACCGGGTTTTCACCGGCTTAGCCGTGTGACTGCCGGGTTTGATCTGAAACGCGGCCACGGAAAACGGCGCCACCATGCGTTCCGCCGTGAAGAACCCGAGATCGCCGCCGCTTTTCCCGGAAGGGCCGATGGAGAGTTCCTTGGCCAGGGCGGCGAAATCCTCTCCCTTGTCCAAGCGGCCGATCACCTTTTTCGCCTCGCCTTCAGTCTTCAGCAAAATATGGCGGGCATGAACCTCGTCCCGGGCGGGGTTTTGCTTCACGAATTCCTTATAGTGGGCCTGCAGCCGGTCCTTGGACATGCCCTTGGCCACGGCACGTTCGACCAATTCCTGGCGCAACACCTGCTCGTTGAGGCGTTCCATCCGGCGCTTGATAGCGCTTTCCTTGTCGATGCCCTGGGCCCGCGCCGCCTGGGCCGCCAGACGGGCATCAATGATGTTGTTCAGGATAAACTGCTGAATGACCTGGGGTGGGTATTGGGCCGCCTGCGCCCCCAATTGTGCTTTCGCTGCGTCGATATCCGACCGATAGATGATCATGCCATCTACTTGCGCCACGGGCACTTGTTGAGTGATGCCGTCGGCAGCAAACGCCCCGGCGCCGAGGGATCCTGCGACCAAAACTGTTGCTGCGCCCAGAGTTATCAATTTTCGCACGATCCCTCTCCTTCTCCGGCATTGGATGACCGATGCGGGATTGTAGCCGACTGTGAAGCCCATAAACAGCACACAAGCGCGCGAGCCGGAGAATCCTGCGCAAAATCACGGTGGTTCAGGCCCCTGGTGCCGTTGACAGAGGCCCGTTCCGGTTTTATCTCTCTCCCATGACAGGCGCACGCACCCCGATGTGCGCCGATAATAGGAAATTCAGAGGAATTTGAATGCTTGATTCCCTCGCCCAGCGGCTCTTCGGCTCGGCTAACGACCGATATGTGAAGGGGCTCGCCAAGATCGTCGACGAGATCAGCGCGCTTGAGCCGGAGATGGAAAAACTCTCCGACGATCAACTCGCGCAGCAAACGCCTGCATTCCGGGAACGCCTGGAAAACGGCGAGGAACTGGATGCGATTCTGCCGGAAGCTTTCGCCACTGTCCGGGAAGTTGCTAAACGCACTCTGGGTGAACGGCCCTTCGATGTGCAGCTCATGGGCGGCATGGTCCTGCACCGGGGCATGATCGCTGAAATGAAGACCGGCGAAGGTAAGACACTCTGTAGTACCCTACCCGTCTATCTCAATGCGCTTAGCGGCAAGGGCGTGCACGTGGTTACCGTGAACGATTATCTGGCCCGGCGCGACGCCGCATGGATGGGCCGGATTTACGAGCGGCTGGGCCTGACCGTCGGCTGCATCATTCCGAACCTCTCGGACGAGGAGCGCCGGGTTGCCTACGCGGCCGATGTCACCTACGGCACCAACTCCGAATTCGGGTTCGACTACCTTCGCGACAATATGAAGTTCACCCTGGACGAAATGGTCCAACGGCCATTCAACTACGCCATCGTCGATGAGGTCGACTCGATCCTGATCGATGAGGCGCGGACTCCGCTGATCATCTCCGGTGCAGCCGAAGACTCATCCGAGATGTATAACCGGATTGATCAGGTCATCCCGCAGCTTGAGCCCGAGCATTACGAAAAAGACGAAAAAGCCAAGTCGGTCACCCTGACCGACGAGGGCAATGAACGGGTCGAGGAAATCCTGGGCAAGATGGGCATGCTTAGCGACGGCGGCATGTATGATCTCTCCAACATCGCACTTGTGCACCATGTCAACCAGGCGCTGCGTGCGCACAAGTTGTTCGAGCGGGATACGGACTACATCGTCAAGGACAGCCAGGTCATCATCATCGACGAATTCACCGGCCGAATGATGGAAGGCCGGCGTTATTCAGAGGGCCTGCACCAGGCGTTGGAGGCCAAGGAAGGCGTCGAGATCGCCAACGAAAATCAGACCCTGGCGTCGATAACCTATCAGAACTATTTCCGCATGTATCCCAAGCTGGCCGGCATGACCGGTACGGCCATGACTGAAGCCGGTGAGTTTTCTGAAATCTACAAGCTGGAAGTCGCGGAAATCCCCACCAATTTGGAATGCGTCCGTGCCGATCGCGATGACGAGGTCTATCGGACCACCGGTGAAAAACACAACGCCATCGTCGAGCTGGTCAAAGAATGTCAGGCGAACGGTCAGCCGGTCCTGGTCGGCACGGTCTCCATCGAGAAATCTGAGGTCATCTCCGCCCTGTTCAACAAGGAAAAGATCCCGCACCAGGTATTGAACGCTCGGCACCATGAGCAAGAGGCCTATATCATCGCCCAGGCCGGCGCGCCGGGCACGGTGACCATCGCCACCAATATGGCGGGCCGGGGCACCGATATTCAGTTGGGCGGCAATGTGGACATGCTGATCCAGCAGGAAGCCGAAAAGGTCAAGGACGACGCCAAGCTGGCAGAGATCGATGAACGCATCCGCCAGGAAGTGGCGGACGGCAAGGAAAAGGCCAAGGCCGCGGGCGGGTTATTCGTGATCGGTACCGAACGCCACGAAAGCCGCCGCATCGACAACCAGCTGCGGGGCCGATCCGGCCGTCAGGGTGATCCCGGCGCGTCCCGGTTCTTCCTGTCCCTGGAAGACGATCTGATGCGTATCTTCGGCTCGGAACGGATGGACGGCATGCTGCAAAAACTGGGCTTGGAAGACGGCGAAGCCATCGTCCACCGCTGGATCAACAAGGCGCTCGAAAAAGCGCAGCAGAAGGTTGAGGCCCGCAACTTCGACATCCGGAAGAACCTGCTGAAATTCGACGACGTGATGAACGATCAGCGGAAAGTGGTCTACGAACAGCGCCGCGAAATGATGGACGCCACCGATGTGTCGGAAACCATCGGCGATATGCGCGACAATGTCATCGATCTGATGGTCAGCCGCGCCATGCCGGAAAAGGCCTACGCCGAACAATGGGAGATGGATTTCCTGCACGAGGAAGTCTTACGGGTATTCGGGCTCGATCTGCCGGTCCAGGACTGGGCCAAGGAAGAAGGCGTCGCCGATGCCGAGGTCAGCGACCGGATCGCCGATGCCGCCAAAAAGAAAATGGCGGAGAAAGCAGCGACCTGGGGCCCGGACGTCATGCGCGATGTCGAGAAAAGCCTGCTGCTTCAGGTTCTGGATCAGGTCTGGAAAGAACATCTGCTCGCCCTGGATCACCTGCGCCAAGGCATCGGGCTCCGCGCCTATGGCCAGAAAGACCCGCTCAACGAATACAAGTCCGAAGCCTTCGAGATGTTCAACGGCATGCTGACCGAACTGGACGACCGGGTCACCATGATCATGAGCCACTTGGAGCTGCAGGTCGCGCCGGTCGACGGCTTTGACATGTTCGGCAACAGCGGTATCGAGACCTACGAGAACTTCGATGAACTGACCGCCTTCGATACGGATGCGGAGCCGGTTGTCATGGAGGGAGAGGCCGGCGGAACGGGATATGCTCCGGTGGCATCCTCGCCCCTAACGCTGCGTCAGGCGGCGGAAGAGCCCGATCCTGACGACCCCGCGACCTGGGGCAAGGTCGGCCGCAATGCACCCTGCCCCTGCGGCTCGGGCAAGAAATTCAAGCACTGCCACGGCGCGAATTAGGGCGCTTCTCCTAATCCCCCCCTTCCGTCATCCACGGGCTTGACCCGTGGATCCATTTTTAAATTAACGTGGATACGCGGATCACGGCCTGACGGCCGGTCCGCGCCTGCCTGCGCGAAGCTGAAGCTTCGCTTCGGCGAAGGCAGGCATGGCGAAAATGGGGTTGTCTGTGTATAGGACATAATCCCGCGCACGATGCAAAATTAGTTCACCACGAAGTTCACGAAAGAAGCTGTCCGCTCCCCATTCCCTTCTGCGTCGTGCCCGACCCGCCCGATATCTATCGGGCGGCTGTCGGGTAACCATGGCTGCTGATCCATGGTCCCCCGACAATCGCTTCGCGAGCCGGGGGTGACGCATTTGGTAGAGACGGATGAATAAGGGGGACGACCCCTAAGCCATCATTTCGTCGAGGTACTTCTTCACGTCGGCTGCGCGGTGGCGCTGCTTTTTACCCGTGGGCTGGATGCCTTCATCGAAGAAGAACTCCGGCAGCTCATCATCTTCGACCGTAAAGCCGGCCTTCTCGTTGAACTCCCACTCCATGGCCAGAGTTTCCTTACCCAGTTCCATGAAGAAGTCTTCGGTGAGCTCCGTGCCCTGCGCTTCGTTCAGCGCGTTGACCACGAAATCCATATGGACGTTGGTGACCGAGCGGCCGAACAGACAAAGCCCCAGCGAGTCCGCGGCGGCGCAAATCTTCTGGATGTCCAAGCTGGCCTCGACCAGCTCTTCCGTCGATTTGTCGTCGCACAGGAACTGCGGGATGTTGCCGGTGGTGTGATCCGCGCCTTGAGCCGTTGACATCATGGAGATGCCGGTGACTTCGATCTGGCGGGGGTCATAGGCGCTGATCCCCTGCTTTTTGACCACGGGCACGCGCTTTACGCCGTAATGTTCGCCGACCCGGGCCGTGCCCTGGGCCAACAGCTTGCCGCGCTCGTTGCCTTCGCGGATATCCTGCAGGGCCTTGGCCATGAATTCTGGATCGCCGAATTCCCCCTCGCCGGCTTCCATAAGAACGCCGAGCATGGCGCCGACCTCAATCGTATCAATGCCAAGATCGTTGGCCATGTGGTTGAGCCGGGCAACGTCGTCCGGGTCTTCGATGCCGCAGTTGCTGCCCATCAGGCCGAGGGTCTCGTACTCCATCGGGGAGACCATTTCCTCGCCCTTCTCGTCCACATAGATGTTAGAGCATTGAATCTGACAGCCGGGCATGCAGGCGTGGGTCGTCTCGCCACCCCGTTCCAGGTTCAGATCACGGATATAGTTGCCGCCGATCTTGAGCGGGCCGTCTTCGACCATGGTGCCGGCGCTGAAGTTGCGGGTCGGCAGGCCGCCTACTTTATTCGTAAAGTCGCCGACCATGGCGGTGCCGTATTTACGGAACGCATCAATCGCCGGATCCTCGTCCAGCCATTGGCCGTATTGCCGGACCGAGCCCATGAGTTTCTTGCGGTCATGGAAGGTCGGCATCTTGTTGCGGTCGATGACGATGGCTTTGACCTTCTTGCTGCCCATGACGGCGCCGACGCCGCCCCGTGCGGCGATCCGATAGGGCCGGCCTTCCGGATCGGTGAAGGAGATACCGGCCATCAGGCCCTGGTACTCGCCGACCTGGCTGATCAGGCCCAGGCTGATTTTGTCGCCGTACTTCTCGAACAGTTTCATCGCCGTTTCGGTGGTGCCCATGCCGAGATACTCGTCGGCCGGCTCGAACGTGATCTCACCTTCCTTGGTGATGCGGATGACCACCCAGTCGTCGGAGGCGCCGTAAAGATTAATGCCGGAGATTTCGAGCTGGCCCATGGCAAAAGCAAAGGTGCCGCCGGAATTGGCTTCCTTGATGCCGCCTGTCAGCGGGCTTTTGCAGCCGACGCTCAACCGGTTGGCGTTGGAGAAGTTCGATCCCGCAAACGGACCGGCGGAGAAGATCAGCGGATTGTCGGGGCCCAGCGGGTCCACCGTAGCCACATTCTTTTCCAGCAAGGTCTTCGCTATCAGATAGCGGCCCACTTTGATGGTATCCAGACCGTCGACTTCATCGGTCTCGATTCTGCGGTCGTTGAGATTGATATGAAGGTATTTGCGCATGATCGCCTCGTTCCGTTTCACTCTTTTGGAGATTGTTCGTTGTGCAAACCATTTTGCCGATTTGCTCCCGGCTTTCCATCCCTAATTTGGAATAATTCGCAGAATGAACAAGATTTGAAGGGAACATGCCCCGTGCCAGGTTTGTCCTGACCAAAGAAGGGGTGTTATGCTCCGGCCCATGTCAGATGAAATCATCATTCTCACGGGCGAAGCCGAGGCGCCGTTCCTCACCAGGGTTCTGGAGGAACAAAATGCAGCGCTGCGGATTACCCATGTGGGCGACGAGGCGGCGCTGACCGCGCTTGCCGGGCGGACTGAGGGTCTAGCTGGGTCCCGGCTGATCGCCTATTGCTCTTCCGTTATTGTGCCGGCAGACATTCTCAATCAGCTTCGCGGGCCGTCCTATAATTTTCATCCTGGTCCGCCGTCTTATCCCGGCGTTTACCCCGCCAACTTCGCCATCTATGAGGGCGCGGCCAAGTTCGGCATCACGGTCCATGAAATGGCGGAGAGTGCGGACGCCGGCGCCATCGTCGCCACGGCGTGGTTTGATGTGCCGGACGACTTTACGTCCTCGAAACTGGAGGAGAAGGCCTACATCCTGCTCTACCAGGTCTTCTGTCAATTGGCGCCGCAACTGGCGGACCTCTCCAAAGTCCTGTCCCCCATCGACGAAACCTGGGCCGATAAGAAATCCACCATGAAAGACTTCAAAGCCCTTTCCGCCGCCGCCGCCCCGGCCAGCGACGAGGAACGGGAACGCCACGAACGGGCCTTTTGGTAGACATTCCGCCCCGAACGCTCCAGAAATCAATCCTTCTAATTAATTGATTTTATTAACTTAAATGCCCCACTTCTAATTCTCCTTGTTTTAATCAATCGGTTGTATTAATCGCTTGATTAAATTTGGAGCCATCGCATGTCGCCACAAACGAACCCCGTTCGAGGGGAAGACACCCGCACCCAGTTGCTCGACGCCGGTTTGCGCCTATTCGCCCATCAGGGGTTTGACGGAGTCTCCACCCGGCAACTGGCGCAGGAGGCCGGCGTGAATATCGCCGCCATTGCCTATCACTTCGGCGGCAAGCGGGAGCTCTATCGCGCCGTGCTCACCCAATTGGTGGCGGATACGGATCCGGTGGTCGCTCCGGCGGCGGCAAAATTACAAACGGCCGTGGCGGCGGCCGGGCGGGACAAAAACATGCTGGCGGGCGTGGTCACCGGCTTTGTCGGCACCATCCTTCGCATGTTCATCGAAGATCATTTCATGAGATGGCGAGCCCCCCTGGTGATGCGGGAATACGCCATGCCGTCTGAGGATTTCGACATTCTCTACGAGGGCCGCATCCGCCCGCTGCATGAGATTCTCACCAAGATCGTCGCCGCCGCCTCGAACAACCCGGCGGACGAGGAACGGGCCGCCATCGGTGCCCATACCATCATGGGACAAATCCTGGTGTTCGGCATCGCCCGGGTGATCCTCTGGAAACGGCTCGATTGGGAAGGCTACACGCCGGAACGGGTTCAAATCATCGAAGAGACAATTGTGCAGTCGGTGCTGGCGGCGCTGGGGCTCCCCGCCCCCGCCGGCGCACCGGGTCAAGGAGACGCACCATGAGCGAGGAACAAAAGCCGAGCTGGAAAAAGAGACTGCTGATCATTCCGCCGATCCTGATCGGCATCGCCATCGTCGCGGTCATGGTCCGCAGCAAACAAGCGCCGCAGCAGGCGGAAATTCAGGAAACCGCCCGCAAGGCCCGGATCATCACCGTTCCCAAGGTGAACGTCGTGCCGTCGGCCCGCGGCTTCGGCAATGTCTCCCCCGGCAAGGTCTGGGAAGGCGTCAGCGAGATCGCCGGCACGGTGATCGACATCCACCCACTGCTCAAGGTCGGCGCAATCATGCCCAAGGACACGGTTCTGATGCGGATCGATCAAACCGACTATGATCTGGCGGTGCGCCGGATCGAGGCCGATATCCGGGCGGCGCAGGCGCAACTGGCAGAGCTCGCCACCCGGCGCAAGAACACCCAAGCCTCCCTTGATATCGAAAAACGCAGCCTATCGCTGAGTGAACGGGAATTTGTGCGAAAGAAAGAACTGCTGGCGCGCAAGACGGTTGCCCAAGCAGCGGTCGATCAGGAAGAACGGAACCTGCTGGCGCGCCGGCAAAGCGTGCAGAACCTTCAAAACAGTCTGAATCTTCTTCCGGCGGAACGGGATCGGCTGGCCGCCCAGGTGGCGGTTTTGGAAACCCGGCTGGCAGACGCCAAGCGGGATCTGACGCGCACCACCCTAACCTTGCCCTTTGATGCTCGCATCTCGGCGGTGAATGTAGAGGCCCAGCAATTCGCCAAGGCCGGGCAAACCGTGGTCACCGCCGACAGTATCTCGGTGTCCGAAGTCTCCGCGCAAATTCAGCTCGACAAGCTGGTTTGGCTGGTCGATCCGTCCCGCTTCGCCAACATTGACGCGCGGCAAGCCTCGGAACAGCTTCAGGAAATGCTGGGCCTGAAACCGGTGGTTAAACTCAAAACCGGCAACGTGGCTGTCTCCTGGCCCGGCCGGGTGGCGCGGGTCAGTGACCGGGTCGATCCGCGTACCCGTACCGTCGGTGTGATCGTCGCTGTGGACAATCCCTACAAGCTGGACGGCCAGCGCCGCCCACCCCTCACTAAAAACATGTTCGTCGAGGTGGAATTCCGGGGCCCGGCCCAGCCGGATCAGATCGTCGTGCCCCGCGCTGCGCTGCACGGCAATAGGATTTATACTGTCGATCAAGATAGCCGGCTCAGGATCAAGACCATCGGCCTACGCTATGTCCAGGACGAGATCGCGGTGATCGCGGAAGGATTGAACGCAGGCGACCGGATCGTGATTTCCGACCTGATCCCGGCGATTGAGGGCATGCGCATCGACAGTGTGGATGACGGCCAAGCGCTCAAGGACCTGATCCGGGCCGCCGGCGGGGCCGAACAATGATCCGATATTTCACCGGGCATCCGACCGCCGCCAATCTGGTGATGGTGAGCTTCCTCGCCATCGGGCTGGTGTTTGCCGCGAGCGTGAAGCGGGAGACTTTCCCGGAAATTCCCCCGCGCAACGTGGAGATATCCGTCCTCTATCCCGGCGCCACAGCGGAAGACGTGGAGGAAGCCATCTGCCAGCGGATCGAAGACTCGGTGGAGACAGTCAAGAACATCGAAGAAATCCGCTGCGAGGCGCGGGAGAACCGGGGCGTCGGCGTGGCTGAGATGCTGGAAGGCAAGAACTTCGACACGTTCTTCAACGACATCAAAACCGAGGTCGAAGCCATCGACAATTTCCCCGACGAGGTGGAAAAGCCGATCATCCGCCAATTGGGGCAAGTCGATTTCGTTGCCGCCGTCGCCGTGACCGGCCCCATGTCCGTGCCCGATCTCAAGGCCTATGCCGAAAACCTCAAGGCCCAGATGCTGGAACGGCCCGATATCTCTCAGGTCAAGATCGCCGGGTTTTCCGACCATCAGATACGAGTAGAGCTGGGCGCGCAGACCTTGCGGCAGTACCGGCTCAGCGTCGACGACATCGCCAACATCATCCGCCGCCAAAGCGTTGATCTGCCGGCCGGTACGATTGAGACCGACAAGAACGACGTATTGATCCGCTTCAGCGACGAACGTCGAAACCCGCTGGAATTGGATGACCTAGTCGTGGTCGGCTCGGAAAGCGGCGCCGAGGTACGCCTTGGCGATATCGCCAGGATCACCGACGTGTTTGAACAGGACGAGGAAAAGATCGTATTCAACGGAGTCCGTGCCGCGGTTCTGGAAATTTCCAAAACCAAGACCGAGGACACGCTGAAGGTCATCGACTCCGTCCGCGCTTTTATTGATGAACAGCGTCAGCGTGCGCCGCCGGCGGTGAAGTTCGAAATCACCCGCGACATCTCCTCCATCGTCCGCGATCGGCTGGGTCTGTTGATCCGCAACGGCTGGCAGGGCCTGCTTCTGGTGGTCCTGACCTTGTGTCTGTTCTTCTCCATGCGTTTTTCCTTCTGGGTCGCCATGGGCTTTCCCGTCTCCTTCGCCGGCACCATCGCCGCCATGTCGTTCCTGGGCCTGTCCTTCGACATGATCACCATGGTCGGGCTGTTGATCGGCATCGGTTTGCTGGTCGACGACGCCATTGTTATTTCGGAAAACATCGCCGCCCATTCGGCCAAGGGTGAGCCGCCGTTGGAAGCCGCCATCAACGGCACCAAGGAAGTATTGCCGGGCGTCGCCTCGTCGTTCCTGACCACGGTCTGCGTGTTCGGCTCCTTGGCCTTCCTCAAGGGCGATATCGGCTCGATCCTCAAGGTCATGCCGATCATCCTGATCATGACCTTGAGCGTCAGCCTGGTGGAGGCCTTCCTGGTCCTGCCCCATCACATCAAGGGCGCCCTCACCCATACGGAGAAAGCCGAACCGCCCGCCTATCGCCGCAAACTAGAGGCCGGGATCATCTGGCTCCGGGAGACCGTCGTCCATCGATTGGTGGAAAGAGCGGTGGCCTGGCGCTACCTGACCGTGGGCGTGATCCTGATGGTGTTCCTGGGCTCAGTCAGCATGCTTGCCGGCGGCAAGATCAAGTTCCGCGCCTTTCCCGACATCGAAGGCAATGTAGTGGAGGCCAGATTGCTGATGCCGCAGGGCACGCCGCTGCAGCGCACCGAAGCGGTGGTCGCCAGGATCACCGGCGTCCTGGCAGAGATCGACAAGGAGCTGACGCCGGCGCAGCCCGACGAACAGAAGCTGGCCCGCAATGTGAATGTCCAGTTCAACAAGAACATCGATGCGTTCGAGACAGGCCCCCATGTCGCCACGGTCACCGTCGATCTGCTGGGCACCGAACAACGGACCATCAGCGTGGACGAACTTCTCAACCAATGGCGCGACGGCATCGGCACACCGCCGGACGTGATCAGCCTCAGATTCACCGAACCGGTGATCGGCCCGGCCGGCCGGGCGATTGACATCCGGCTTCGCGGGCAAAACCTGCACGAGCTTAAAGCGGCCTCCTTGGAGATGCAGCGCTGGCTGCTCTCCTATAAAGGCGTGGTTGATCTCTCCGATGATCTGCGGCCGGGCAAACCGGAGATACAGTTGCGCTTAAGAGAAGGCGCGACCGCCCTGGGTCTGACCGCGCAAAGCATCGCCGGGCAGTTACGCTCCGCCTTCTCCGGCAAGACGGCGAGCGAGATCCAGGTCGGCAAGGAGTCCTACGAGATCGACGTACGTCTCGCCAAAGCCGACAAAAGCAGTCTCAGCGATCTGGAATATTTCACGGTCACGTCGTCCAACGGCGATCAGGTGCCGCTGGGCGCCGTCGCGACATTGGAAAGCGGCCGGGGCGTCGCCCGCATCAACCGGGTCAACCGCAAACGGACGATCACCATCCAGGGTGACGTGGATACGGCCCTCGCCAACACAGCCGAAGTGCTGGCCGATACCCAGAAACGCTTCCTGCCGGACTTCCTGGCCAAGTATCCCGGCATGTCGATTGAATTCCACGGACAGGTGCAGGAAGGCGGACAGACCGGCGCCTCGGTCAGAAATGGGTTCGGCATCGGCTTGATTGGTGTCTTTCTGCTGCTGAGCTTCATGTTTCGGAACTATATCGAACCGTTGATCGTGATGATCACCATCCCGCTGGGACTCATCGGCGTGGTGTGGGGGCATTTCCTCCTGGGGCTCGACCTCTCCATGCCGAGCATCATTGGATTTGCGTCACTAGCCGGCATCGTCGTTAACAACGCCATCCTGCTGGTGGAGTTCATTAAAATCGAACGTCGGGAGGGTATGCGTGCGGCGGACGCTTCCATTCACGCGTCCAGGATGCGGTTCCGGGCGATCCTGCTCACCTCCACCACAACGATCATGGGCCTGTTGCCGTTGCTGACGGAAAAAAGCCTGCAAGCCCAGGTGCTGATCCCGCTGGTCACCAGCATCGCCTTCGGGCTGTTGGCGGTCACCGTGCTGATCCTGTTTATGCTGCCCGCGCTTTACACGATTTTCGACGATTTCGGCTGGACGGCGAAGGTTGAAGCCGAGTAGCCGGGAGCCGCACTAAGTGGAAACCGTAATAAACACAGTGCTAATCCGCCCTGGAAATTCATAGAGTTAGTCCCCATCTTAAGATTAAGAAGCTAGTCAATTTGGGGTATCGTCCATGGCCGACGACAAAGGCGCCAAAAAAATACAGCCGCCGAACCAGTTCCTCGACAAGGTCAAAATAGACGGCCCCCTGGCCGTTACTGACGACGTCTTGGAACGGGCGCAGGCTGCCCTTCCCGGTCTTTCCAATGCCTTCTTCGAGAGCATTGAACAAGATATCGATGCCCTGTGCGCCCGGCTGAAAGAAATGCCCGACGAGGAGGACGCTCAAAAGGAAATCCTGGACGAGATTTCCCGCGTCGCCCACGACGTCACCGGCAACGGCGGCACTTTGGGTTATGACCTGCTGACCATCGTCGGCAATCAACTGGGCCGCTTCCTGGAAAACGCCCCCCTCCCCCTCAATGAGCTCGGCCAGGAAGTGGTCGAGCTGCACATCCATGCCCTGCAGGCGATCTTCACCCAGAAGCTCAGCGGCGACGGCGGTGATGTCGGGGCGAAACTGATGAGCGGCCTCACCCGGGTCATCGATAAGTGGGAGGCTTCGGCATAACCATGGCGGCGCTCGATATCAGCCAGCTCCGCTTCATGATTGTCGAGGACAATCCGTTCATGACGCAGGTGCTCAAACAATTGCTGCGCTCGTTCAACGTACGGCTCATGCGCGAGGCCACCGACGGGGCCGAGGCCTTCAAGCTGCTGCAAACCTTTCCGCCCGACATCATTCTGGTGGATTGGGAGATGCAGCCCCTCAGCGGACTGGATTTTATTAAACTGGTACGGACCAGCGACGAAAGCCCGGACCGGTTTGTGTGTATCATTATGGTCGCCGCGTATTCCGAGGCCAGCAACATCCGCGCCGCCCGCGACGACGGGGTGACCGAATACCTGGTCAAACCGGTCTCAGCGATGAGCCTGTTTTCCGGCATCAAAACGATTATAGAGAAACCGCGCCCGTTTGTCGAATGTTCGACCTTTTATGGTCCGGACAGGCGGCGGCGCGAGGATAAAAATTTCAGTGGCCCGGGCCGGCGACTCTATGCCTCAGTAGCGCCCGTTCGGGCCGCCTACCATTTCCGGCATTGACGGAATAGCTTCGCATAGGATTGTGGTGAATCTATCTTGGCGTTTTTCTCGGCCATCTCCAGGCTCATCTCCCGTTCCAGCTCTTCCCACAGCTGATCAATCCGGCGGATCACATTTTGGTAGGCCTCCTTCTGATTGAGCCCCAAGCCCGGTCTCATATGCGAAACAAAGCTCTGGGAGCGGCGCTCGACGATCGCCCGGTATTTGCTCAAAACGGATCGAAACACCTCCACGTGCT
>JAYPHU010000003.1:98169-166839 GCA_038127535.1 Rhodospirillaceae bacterium
CGCTCGACGATCGCCCGGTATTTGCTCAAAACGGATCGAAACACCTCCACGTGCTCATGCTCATGGGCGATGACGGCCGCGTATTGGCACGTGCCGCGCGCATAATCACTTGCGACGTAGACCCGAAGATCATTCAACATGATCCTGATCTTCATCGTATCGATCCGCGCACAATAGCGGTTGCGGCCGATATTCGCGCCTTGCAAGCGCAGATCGGGATCCCATATCCGGCTGACCGTGGTGAACCCCAAGGGCTGTTGTCTAGACCCCATGGCGATGCTGCCGATCTTCGAGGCAAGAGCGCGCAATTTCTCTTTGTTGAGCGTATGGTCGTAGACAATCCGGCCCCCATCCGTTTCAACGGATAAATTCACCCCTCCCTGAATGGGCGGACAGGCGCGTGTGACCTGAGCCATGGCCGGACCGTGCCCTAACCATAACAGCAAAGTCGCGGCACACGCCGATATTCGAAAATGCCTAACCCTCAATTTCACCATCGCCGGCCCGGACGTTAGACGACAAGGCCGCCAGCGGATGACTTCGGTTGACCAGATTCTTCAGCCGGTCTTCCAACACATGGGTATAGATCTGCGTGGTGGAGATATCCGCGTGACCCAGCATTTGTTGTAACGCCCGCAAGTCAGCCCCGTGCGCGAGCAGGTGGCTGGCGAAGGAGTGCCGGAGAACGTGGGGCGACACCCGGGCCGGATCGAGGCCCGCGCGGACGGCGAGATCTTTGAGCTGCTTGGAAAAAGCGTCCCGGGTCAGATGGCCGCTTTTGGACGAGGCGGGGAATAGAAACGGGGACACGCCGCCAGATTTAGCGCGAGTACTTTGCTCCGCCAGATAGGTCGCGATGGCCTCCCTGGCCGGGTCGCTGAGGGGCACCAGCCGTTCCTTGTCGCCCTTCCCGCGGACCGTCAGCATTTGCCCGTCGCGGGAGATTGAGCTGGTGCGAAGGCTCACCAGCTCCGACACGCGGAGCCCCGTGGCGTAGAGTATTTCCATGAGCGCAGTCAGGCGGAGCGCGCCTTTCCCCGCGCCATTCCCGCTCCTTGCTTCGCTGAGCAAGCAGTCCACCTCATCCTCTCTGAGATACTTGGGCAGGTACTGGCCAAGCTTCGGTCCATCGATACCAGCCGTGGGGTCTTCGGTCCGGTATCCTTCGGCAAACAGGAACTGAAAAAACTGGCGCAGGACCGATAATCGCCGCGCCACAGTGGACACGGCATTCTTGCGGCTGCGAAGCTGCGCCAGGTAATCCCGGATATGAACATCACCGGCCGCCTCAATCGTCAGCTTGCGCCGGTGCTGGAACAGGGAAAAATCCTCCAGGTCGCGGCGATAGGCGGCCACGGTGTTCAGCGACGCCCCGCGTTCGGCGGCGATCATCTCCAAAAAGATATCGACTTGTGTGGAAGGCGGCGCCTTGGGACGGGCCCGCCTCGGGTATTTGAACGGTTTTTCTTCGGTCAGGCTCATATACCGGCGGCGAGCGCAGCCTCCAACGCCAGAGACCGGGCGTCATCCCCAAGGCCAACATTCCATAGACTGTAGACCACCCGGTTCATGACAATGGGATTTGCCTGAATCGGACCGTTTCCGCCCAAGGCCAGCAGGGACAGAAGCACGGTTTCTCCCACCCGCACATTATTCGATGCAGACTGGAGGGAGCGCCAAATCGCGGGCTGAGGCATAAGGGCCGTCCCCTGCGGCGGACCGTCCAGCAACGCATCCCATCTGGCAGCGGGCACTTTGTCGCCGAGGGCACTCATCAGATCATAGAGCAACGCGGCATCGGCCAGGGCGCCCTCCATATTCTCCTGCTTCTCTTCGGTCTGCTTGGTTCTGGCGGCCCACCAATGGTCCAAAATTTCCGGTTCCCATTCCTCATCCGGAACCAACCCGGCGATCCGCGCCAACGGCAACAGACCGTTCAGTACGCCAGCCACGCCTTCATCCACGGCAGCGGCCGATTTCAGCATGGACAACCACTGTAAGGCGGAGGCGGTTTCACGCGCCGCCAAAAACGCCCGCACGGCATCCGGCGCGAACCAGATGAAATCCTGTGCGGGCTCAATTCCTCTCAAGATCGGCAGATACACACGCGCCATCGATTCAAACCGGCCTTCCTCCCGCGCCAGATTGAACGCTTTGGCGAGGACCTCGGCAATCGCAGCAGGCACGCTCTCGACCAGCGCTTTCCGGTAAAGAAGCGCCCGGCTGAGCGGGTTTCGCTCCGCGTCCGCCGTGGTCAGCGGGTTGGCCAGCGCCTGGTCACCAAAGGTGATCCCCGCATAGAGCTGGCGAAGAACATCGGTATTCAGCGCGCCCATGGCCTCGGCCCGCTCGGCAGCGTCGACCCTGAGTTCAGGACTTGCATTCGGGCTGGTGGCGATCGTCTTTAGAATAGCCGGGTTGTTGGCCGACGTGACATCAGCCGGCAGCTTGACCCTAGCCGCCCGGATCATCGCGAAATGAAGCGGCTTGGGATCGGAAAGGCTGGCTACTTCGTACTTATCCAGGCCCGCAAGTGTCTCAATAATCCCGAAAAACACGCTGTCATCGGTGCCGGTCTCTCTCAGCAGATTGGCGCCGAGCGCAGCCCGGTCATACTGACCCGCCAGGGACTGGCAAAAGATAAAGGCCTTTTGCCAATAATCGGTATCGACTTCTTTGATCTGGCTCGCGACCAGCGAACATACCCGCGCATTATCGTTGCCGAGAAAAAGCAGATCCGCCTCGCTTTTTAGCAGCCGGTCGGTCTGTTCGCCGACCGGTACGACTTTCAGCAAGTCCGACACGCCGGCCAAATCGCCCATATTCGCCAGCAATTCCACGCGCGTGCCGATCAAATCGGATTTACCATCCTTGCTGAGAGATTCACCGGCGGGGGCTTTGGCGGTGCTGAGAAGCAACCGCCGCATCAACCCGTGCATCGCACGGGAGGTCGCGCCGACCGGTAGTTTGGATAGCAGCCGCTCCACCCGCGCCCGGCTGGTACCGTCCCACATCCCGATACCGAAACCACCGGCTTCCTCGGTCAAAACACCGACCGAGTTCGCATCAATGGTCTGCAGGCTTTCAACCTCAATCTTGCCGGGCAACAACGTGTTTGCGCCGGTTCCCAGCTTCGATGGTTCCAGCTCTACCCCGCCCACGGCCGGCGAGGTCTCTCCTGGCTGGGCCGGGGCAGTGGCGATCGGCTCGGACGCCGGGGCATCTGCCGGCGTCACCGCAGCCGGCGGCGCCAAAGGCTTTGGCGGCTCCAACGATTGCGGGCCTTGGGCCTGAACGTCGCCGGCCCACAGGAACGCTGCACCCGCAACGGCGGCAATGAAGCCCGGCCTCATGCCGGCGCGTTTATTTCGGGAAGCGATCATTGGGGATGACCTTCTCACCCTTCGCCACGGGTGCCGGTATGTCCCAGGTCGACATAAATATGGTCGCGCCGGCGATCAGCGCGACAACCAAAAGGATCATAAACTTGAACAGTCTCTTCATATAACCAGCGATTCCATGTTGCTGTGAGTCTGCGACCTGCGGCACCTTACCGACCTACGGCCTCAATGATACAGGCGAATACGTAGTCACCAACTGTGGCGAATTTGCGGCAGTTTAGTCTTTGTCATCAATGCTTTCAACGAAACACCGACACAACTGAACGTCATGGATTCCTGCGTGACCCGTGATATAAAACGCCTATGAGCAAGAAACCCCTCTATCAACTGCCCGAGCCCCTGCAGGACAAGTTTATTGTCATGATCGGGCTGATGGGGGCCGGCAAGTCCAATCTGGGCCGGCGCCTGGCGACCGCCATGGGCATGCCGTTCATTGATACGGATAACGAGATCGAGACGGCTGCCGGCTGCACCATCGACGAAATATTCGAGCAGTTCGGCGAGAGGGAGTTCCGCGCCGGAGAACGCCGGGTGATCGCCCGGGTGCTGCGCGGTGAACCGGCGGTTGTGGCCACCGGCGGTGGCGCGTTCATGGACAAGGAAACCCGCAAGCGCGTCAAAAAGAAAGCGATCTCAATCTGGCTTCGCGCGGATGTGGAACTGCTGCACCGGCGGACCTCCTGGCGGGATCACCGCCCCTTGCTCAAGAAAGGCGACCCGAAGAAAATTCTGCAGGACCTGATTTATGCACGCTATCCCATTTACGCAGAGGCGGATATCGCCTTCGACGTCAGCGATGAACCGGCGCCGGACTCGGCGAAGCGGGTGCTGGCCAAGCTGATCGAGCATTGTGAGAGCCTGATCGAGGCGGAGGACACATGAGCACCTCCGATACCCTGACCCTCGACCTGGGAGACCGCAGCTATGACATCCATGTCGGCTCCGGCCTGATCTCGCGCGCCGGTGAACTGATCGCACCGGTGTTGCACCAGAAACGGGTTATCATCATTTCTGATGAAAACGCGGCGCCCAACTATTTGGCGCCGCTGTCAGAAAGCCTGAAGGCCACCGGCGTCGCCGTGAGCGACATCGTTCTGCCGGCGGGGGAGCAAACCAAGTCTCTGGATCACTTCCAAGACCTGACGGATCGTATTTTGGACGAGAAGATCGAGCGCGGCACCGCGCTGGTAGCCCTAGGCGGCGGCGTCATCGGCGACCTGACGGGGTTTGCTGCCGCTACCCTTCTGCGCGGCGTTGACTTCATCCAAGTGCCGACGACCCTGTTGTCGCAGGTCGACAGTTCGGTCGGCGGCAAGACCGGCATCAATACCCGCCACGGCAAGAACCTGCTGGGCGCGTTTTATCAGCCACGGCTTGTTCTGGCCGATATCGACACGCTGGACACCCTGCCCCACCGGGAGGTCCTGGCGGGTTATGCCGAGGTCGTGAAATACGGACTGATCAATGATCCGGAGTTCTTCGCCTGGCTGGAGGAGAACGGTGAGGCCCTATGCAGCGGCGACAAGGCCTTGCGTCAGCACGCGGTCCTGGTGAGCTGTCGGGCCAAAGCCGACATTGTTGCCACCGATGAGCGGGAGACCAGCATCCGAGCGCTGCTGAATCTGGGCCATACCTTCGGTCACGCCCTGGAAGCGGAAACGGGATTTTCGGATCAACTCCTGCACGGCGAGGCGGTCGCCATCGGCATTGTCATGGCGCACGATTTATCGGCGTTGATGGGGCTCTGCGACAAAGACGACGGCCGCCGGGTCAAACGCCACTTCGAGGCGGTGGGCCTCTATGCCAGCCCCGCGCGCCTGGCGAACGTGAGTTGGAAGACCGACGCCCTGCTGCATCACATGGCCAGCGACAAAAAGGTCAAGGACGGCAAGGTGACCTTTATTCTCACTCGCGGGATCGGCCAGGCTTTTATCGCCTCCGAGGTGGTGATGGATGACGTACGGCGCGTGGTCGATCAATCCATCGCCGCCTGAGCACCAAACACACTTCGGACGAAATTAGGATTTCCCTACGTCAGATTGATAACCAATTGAGGACCTCATGACGTTAACCCTCGTCGCCATTGGCGTACTTCTTTTTCTATCGGCTTTCTTTTCAGGTTCGGAGACCGCGCTCACAGGGTCTTCGCGGCCCGTGATGTATCAGCTGGAAGCCGGAGGCAATCCGCGTGCCCAGATCGTCAACCAGATGAATGAAAAGAAAGGCTCCCTGATCGGCGCGATTTTGATCGGCAACAATCTGGTCAACATCCTGGCCTCCGCCCTGGCGACCAGCCTGATGATCTCTTTATTCGGTAATGACGGGGTCGCCTATGCCACCGCCGTCATGACAGCGCTGGTGGTGATCTTCGCCGAGATTTTACCCAAAACTTATGCCCTGCAAAACGCCGACCGGACAGCCCTGATCGTAGCGCCGATCATGCGCCCGATCGTTTTCCTCCTCGCCCCGATCACCCAAGCCATTCTGGTTATCGTTCGGGGCACGCTGCGGGCGTTCGGGCTGAAGCTGCAAACCGAAGAGACGTTCGTCCCCTACACGGAGGAGCTACGCGGCGCCATCGAGCTGCACGAAGGAGAACACGAAGCCGCACAGCACGAACGCGCCATGCTGCGCAGTGTTCTCGACCTGAACGAAGTGGACGTGGGCGAAATCATGGCCCACCGGAAAGCCGTGGAAATGATCAATGTCGAGGATGCGCCGGCGAAGATCGTCGAACAGGTGCTGGAGAGCCCCTATACCCGGGTCCCGCTCTGGAAAGGCGAGCGCGACAATATCGTCGGCGTCATTCACGCCAAGGAACTGTTGCGGGCCTTGCACGCCCACCCCAATGACGGGGAAGCTAGTCCGGATATTCTGGGCTTGGCGTCAGAGCCTTGGTTCATCCCGGAAACCACCCGCCTGTTAGACCAACTTCACGCGTTCCGCGACAGACGAGAGCACTTCGCCATTGTGGTCGATGAATATGGCAGCCTGGAAGGCGTGGTCACCCTGGAAGACATTCTTGAAGAAATCGTCGGAGAAATTGCCGATGAACATGATGTCGCCGTTCCGGGACTGCACCCGATGCCCGACGGCTCGTACCTGGTCGATGGCGAATTCACGATCCGTGATCTTAACCGGGAACTCGAATGGAGCCTCCCCGACGAAGAAGCGGTCACGGTCGCCGGACTGGTTCTGCACGAATCCCGGCGCATCCCGGAAGTGGGGCAGAAATTCCTATTTCATGATACCAGGTTTGAGATCACTCGCCGTCACCGCCATCAGATCACGCAGTTGAGGGTCCGGCGGCAGTCTTCTTGAACGAGAAGCTATTCGGCGGCCGGCGCCAAAGCCTCGGCTATTTTCTCGACGAGCATCTGCGAGGTAAACGGCTTCGAAATCACCGGGTACCGTCTATCGTCGCCCCCCCCGGAAACGACGTCGTATTCGGCATACCCGGCCATAAACAGAATTCTGGTCGTGGGGTCCCTCCCTGTGGCGATTTATGCGATTTCCACGCCCGAACTGCCGTTGGCCAGCACAATATCGGACAGCACCAAGTCGATGTGATGCCCGTCCTTCTCCAACATCGCTTCCAGGTCTTTTACGTCACCGGCGTCCAAGACGTCGTAGCCGAGGCGGGACAGCATTTCCACGGTCACCTCACGGACGTTTTCATCATCCTTGACGACCACGACGCGTTCGCCTTTGCCGGCCAGGACCGTGTCGGTGAAAGTAATGGCCCGCCGGACCCCCATCAGAGTCAGTGCGGCGGCGATAAAAATCCACGCCCGGCGGCGGCCGGTGACGCAGATCATGTTCAACGCAAGACCGGCAGCCAAAAACTGCAGGATAATGGATGTACCTAGTATTTTTGTCGCAAACATGTAACAGCTTCGGCCGAATGGGGTCGTTTGCCAACGCGGTATGGCTTATTTATACGCCTACTTACATAAATGGGTATTCGAGGACGAATTTAAATTCCTTTGCCCGGTCTCCTCCGGGCTTCGGCAAAATAGTTAGCGTCGATCCATTCTACATTCAATCCGGGAAATTCGCACAATCTAAGGTCATGCCCCAAAATTGGACGTATTCTTTTCCGTAAATTCCCCGAATTTACAGCAGACCCGGCGCCCACAGGGCGACAGCGGGGAAACCAACGATTGTAGCCAGCCGGAAAAAATCGCTGATCACGAATGGCATGACCCCCTTAAAGGTCTCCACCAGGCTCACATCCGGCGCCAGGGAGTTGATGACATAGACATTCAAGCCGACGGGCGGCGTAATAAGCCCCGTCTCAACCACGCTCAGCACCAGGATGCCGAACCAGATAGCCTTGGCCTCATTCGACATGCCGAGATCAAGCCCCAGCAAAATCGGCAGAAAAACCGGCACCGTGATCAGGATCATGGCGAGGCCGTCCATCACTGCGCCGAGACCGATGTAGATCACCAGGATCAGGATTACCACCATGTACGGCGATAATTGGGTGCCGGAGATCATTTCGGCGATACTCAACGGCAGTTCAGAGAGCGCCATATAGGAGCCGTATATCTCCGCACCGATCAGAATTAAATAAATCATGCCGGTGATTTTGGCGGTGTCGATCAGCGCTTCCTTGAAGGCCTCCCAGCTTATTTTTCTGAACCAGGCCATGACGCCGGTGCTGGCTGCACCCACCGCCGCGCCCTCGGTCGGGGTGAACACGCCTTCGTAAATACCGCCGATCACCACAAAGAAAATCACCAGGATCGGCCAGACATATTTCAGGCTGATAATCCGCTCCTTCCAGCCGACGCGCTCCGCGGCCGGACCCGACTCGGGCGAGAAGTGGACATAGATAAGGATGGCAATAATGTAATAGAGCATGGCCAACAGGCCCGGAATCACCGCCGCCAGGAACAGATCGCCGATCGATTGCTCGGTAATGATCGCGTAGATCACCAGGATGATGGACGGCGGGATCAGAATACCCAAGGTGCCGCCCGCGGCCAGAGACCCGGTCGACAGCGCCCCGGAGTATCCGAGCTTGCGCATCTCCGGCAGAGAGACAGCCGCCATTGTCGCGCCGGTGGCGATGGACGAGCCGCAGATCGCGCCGAAAGCCGCACAGCCGCCGATGGTCGCCACCGCAATGCCGCCCCGCCGGTGCCCGAACCAGGCTCTGGCGGATTCATAAAGGACCGAACTGAGCCCGCAATGGAGCGCCAAGTGCCCCATCAATAAAAATAAGGGGATGACCGACAGGGGGTAGGACGCGGTCCGGCCCACCGGCGCCGCTTCCAGCCAGATCAACAGTTGATCGAAGCTTGTTTCCATGGTCATGCCGATGGCGCCGACCATGAACAGGGCGATGGCGATGGGCATCCGCAGCCCGATGAAGATCAGGAGGACGACAAACAGCGAGCCCGCCAGCGCCGGCCCGATCACTTCTTCAGTCCTGAATTAATTTTAGTGAGGGACGCCCAGGCGAATATGAGCAGTCCGATGACGCCGATCAGATGCAGCCACCAGACCTTCATCTGCAGAAGCATGCTCTCCTCGCCGATTTCGAACTTATCGATGCCGCCCAAGGCGACCCGCCAAATCAAAATGACCAGGATGATCAGCAGAATAATGTTCTGAAATACATCAATGAGCGCCAGTTTGCGCTTCGACATTTTACTGGAGAAAAACTCGGCGATCAGGTGGCCGTTCGTCAGATGTGTGAAGCCCAGGAAGCAAAAAACGGCAAATGATATACCGTACTCGACAAGCTCGTAGTCTCCGGTAATCGGCTTGGAAAATGCGTAGCGGCCGATGACGCTGGCCAGGGTCAGCAGAGCGACCCCCACGACCGCAAAGCCGCCCACGAGCGCCAGCTTTCGGGCAATCTTATCCAAGGCGCTCGGAGGGGCGCCGGCATCGGTTTTATCTGAGCTATGCATCATTGCGTTTGCCCGTTCCGTCGATGACGGGACGAACGACGGCGCAGCAGGTGTAACCCCGCTGCGCCGCAAGAGAGTTCGACTCTATTTTTCGAACTTGGCGACTGCCGCGCGGGCGGCGTCGATCAGTTCCCGACCGTCGATGCCCTTCTCTTTCATGCGGGCGACCCAGCTCGTGAAGACCGGCGCAGCCGCCGCTTCCCACTTCTTCCGGTCCGCTTCGGTGAAGGTATAGAAAGGCTTGCCGGACTTATTGGCGACGTTCAACGCCGGTCCGTCATCCTTGAGCCAGCGCGCGCCGAACTTGTGCGCCAGGCCCATGCCGGATTCACCGTCAACGACCCGCTTCAGATCAGACGGCATCTTGTTATAGCTGTCCTTGTTCATGACCAGCATCAGAACCGGATTGCTGATCGCCGGCTGAGCATAGTGGCTCGCCATCCGCACCAGCTTGGTCGGCAGGGAAATGGTCCAGGCCGTCAGCACCGTGTCGATCACATTCCGCTGGAAGGCTTCGGCAAAGCCGGTGCCGGGAATACCCACCGGCGTGGCGCCGACCACCTTGAACGTATCGGTCAGCGCGCGACCGGAGACGCGAACCTTCAGGCCCTTGAGGTCTTCAACGGATTTGATTGGCTTGTGAGAGAACAGGCCCATGGAGCCGGCGGAAAACACCAGCAGCGGATGAGTGTCCTTGTATTCTTCCTTCAGATGAGACTGATACAGGGTCCACACGGCCGGGGACATCACCGTCGGCGAACGGCCGCTGATGAACGGCAGCTCGGCGACTTCCGAACGCGGGAACCGGCCAGGACTGTAGCCCGGCAGCACATAAGTGATATCGACGAAACCGCGCCGCGCCTGATCATAAAGCTCGGACGGCTTACCGCCCAGCTGACGGGACGGGAACAGTTTGATCGAAATCCGCTTGTTAGATTTCTCCTCCACCTGCTTGGCCCACCAAACGAGCGCCTTAAACGACCCGGACGGCGCCGGAACAAACGTGTGAAGGCGAAGTTTTACTTCCTGTGCGCTTGCCTGAGGCGCACCGAACGCCGCCGCCGCACCGATAACGGCGGCCACGGACAGGAGCTTAAAGGATTTTGACGAAAGCATGCTGGTACCTCCCTATGCGATGCTCAATTGCAGTCACGCTCGCCGTGATGTATCATCGCGGTCAGCGTAATACAGGAAACTTAGAGACTTTTCCCACCTGAGGAAAGTTCTAGCTGATGTATTTGGGAGGTAATCATGGATGGCATCGCGGAACAAACGGGCACAAAAGTGCGGGTCAAAAAGCTTGGCCCGAATGCCGGCGCTGAAATCCATGGCGTCAGCGCGGCAGATCCGTTGGATGATGAGACCCGCCAGGTCATCTATGATGCCCTCATGGAAAACGGGGTGATCGTCTTCAGTGATCAGGATATCACCCGCAAACAGCAAGCTGCCTTTGCCGCCAATTTCGGCGAACTTACGGTCCATCCCTTCTCGCCGCATCTGGAAGAAATGCCGGAAATGATCGTGCTGGACAATGACGGCGACCATCCGCCACTGTCCACCGATATCTGGCACAGCGACGAAACCTTCCGGCTGGAACCGCCGATGGGCACGCTGTTGCGGGCCGCAATAGTGCCGCCGGTCGGCGGCGATACGCTCTTCGCCAGCATGACCGCCGCGTTCGAGGGGCTCAGCGACCACATGCAGAATTTCGTGTCAGGCCTGGAAGCCGTACACGATTTCAAGAATTTCAAGCGGCTCTACGGCAACAGCCCGGAACACCGGGAAAAGCTCTGGGAAATGATGGACAAGTTTCCGAACCCGGTTCACCCCGTCGTCCGCACCCATCCGGTGACCGGCCAGAACACATTGTTCGTCAGCCCGCAGTTCACGCTCTCGATCAAGGGCATGAAGCAGGATGAGAGCGACTCGTTGCTGCAGATGCTCTACGCCCAGGCCAATGTGCCGGAATACCAGTTCCGGGTGCACTGGAAAGTCAACAAGATGGTGTTCTGGGACAACCGGCTGGTGATGCACTACGCCGCGCGGGACTATCTGCCGGCGCGCCGGCGGATGGAGCGGGTGACCCTCAAGGGCGACCTGCCGTTCGGCCCCACGGGCAAATCCTATTATGTCTACGATGTGGGCGCGGACGAAAAAGGCTTGCGGGTGGAAAACTACCAGGCGTCCTCCAGCGACCGGGCGGTTTAAGCCCGGCTGAATTTCCTATTTATCGAGCGCGCCGCCGGCGTTCAGGTTTCTGGGGCCGCCCATGGTCCAGCGGTTAATCTGCGTCTCTGCATAGAGGCCGGCAGCATTGTAGGGCTCGTCCTCCAGGAACCCCTCGACGACGGACACGTCCTTCGCCTCAATGAAGAAGACTTGCCCGTTCCAGGACCCGTCTTCAGCTAGGATCGCGCCCCGGCACACGAAGTTCTCGTCGAAGTCCTTGCAGTAGGCATGATGCTCGTCCCGCAATTCTTTGCGTTTCGATTCGCCCGCGGTCCTGGCTGGGCAATAGACAAAAAACCGGGGCCAATCGGGGTTGCTCTCAAACACAAACTGGGTCCGCCCCAATTCCAGCTCGAAGCCCATCATCCGGACGTCCTTGAACACACCGTTTTTGTAGAAGGGCTCTTCAAAGGCGAACACGTCCGCCTGTTCCTTGGTCTCCACTTCGACGATATGGGTGGAGCCCAGAACGTTGGACACATCATTCGTATCCATCACCGGTCCACGCTGGATCAGCTGGTCATCATACTGGGCGATAAAATCCCAATGGGTCTGAACAATCTCCCGGCGCTTCTCCAACACGTTTTCGGCGTTCACGCCCCACACAAAATACTGCACTTGGGCTCTCCTCTGATCCAACACCTCCGACAAGGCGGCGGGGAGAGTGGCCGACACAGTCCTATTTGTCCAGACACGTCCTGGTGCACGCTTGCTCTTACGCGCCTGGTGGGGAAAACTGCGCGCCGATCAGCACCATCAATTAAGGCAAACCTGTGGCCCTGGAACCCATTCATCGCCCCCTGCCCAGCCTGGCGCAAATCCTTTCGAACGTTTCGCCGGTTCATGTCAGCAACGCTCTCATTGCGTTTCTGTTCGCCGCGTCCGCGCCGATCGCGATCGTTCTCAATATCGGGCTGAAGGGCGGCCTGACGGAATCCGATTTGTCGTCGTGGATATTTGCCGCTTTTGTCTTCAACGGGTTACTCGGCATCGTCGCGTCTATCGCCTACAGGCAGCCTTTGGTCTTCTTCTGGACCATCCCCGGCTCGGTCCTGGTGGGCCCTGCCCTTACCCATCTCAACTTCCCGGAAATCATCGGCGCCTTCCTCGGCACCGGGGTGTTACTTATGATCCTCGGGCTCAGCGGCAGTGTGAAGAAGATCACCTCTTATCTGCCGATGCCCATCGTCATGGCCATGGTAGCCGGCGTATTTCTTCAATTCGGCCTCGATTGGATCCAGTCCCTGTTTTACGCGCCGGTGATCGCCGGCTCCATGACCGCGGTGTTCGTGCTGCTGTCCCTGAATGCCACGATTGCCGCCAAGCTGCCGCCGATGATCGGGGTGCTGGTCGTTGGCATCCTGGCGGTCGTCCTCACCGGCTCCTTCGATCCGGACGCGGAGATCGCCTTTGAGTTGGCCTCGCCGAATTTCTACGTGCCGGAATTCTCCCTGGCGGCCATGGTGGAGCTGGTGTTGCCGCTGGCCGTGACAGTCCTGGCGGCGCAGAATGCTCAAGGCATCGCCATTCTCACCAACAGGGGTTACGCGCCGCCGATCAACACCATTACAGGGGCCTGCGGCGCATGGTCCATCTTTGGCGGGCTGTTCGGCAGTGTCTCCACCTGTCTAACCGGTCCGGTAAATGCGATCCTGTCCAGCAGCGACGACAAAAATGGGCAATACACCGCCGCCATCTGCATTTGCCTGATGGCGATCCTGTTCGGCGTCTATGCGCCGACTTTCACCAAGTTTCTGCTGGCAACGCCACCGGCGTTTATCGCCACCCTTGCCGGGCTTGCCCTGATCCGGATTCTTCAGTCCGCCTTCGTCGTTTCCTTCAGCGGGAAGTTCACCTTTGGCGCCCTGATTTCGTTCCTGGTGACCCTGGCGGGCGAGCCGATCTTTAATATCGGTGCGCCGTTTTGGGGGCTGGTGTTCGGCTTTATTACCTCCTGGCTATTAGAGAAAGACGACTTCAAAGCCACCTAATTGACGCCGCCGGGAACTCTGCCTATACCGCGTAGCATAGATCAAAGGAGCAAGCGACCATGCCGCTTTCACAACCTGTCGCACGCAAAGAGATTCATACTCGGGAAATCCGCTGCGTCGGCTATGAACGGGAAGACGGTCTTTGGGATATCGAAGGCCGGATCACCGACACCAAGACATACAGTTTCAAAAACCAGGACCGCGGCCTGGTGGCCAGCGGGCAACCGATCCACGACATGGTGATCAGGCTGACCGTGGACGATGACCTGGTGGTGCAGGAAGCCGAAGCCTCAACCGAGGCATCGCCGTACAATATTTGCCCCTATATCACCGGCAATATCGCCCGGCTCAAAGGCCTGAAAATTACCGCCGGCTGGACCAAGGCGGTGCGCGGAGAGCTGGGTGGGGTCAATGGCTGCACCCACATCAGCCAGATGATCATCGGCCCACTGGCGACGACGGCCTATCAGACAATTATTCCAATCAAAAATTCACATTCGAAGGTCAAGAAGCCGAAATCAAAGCCGGCGATTATCGGCACCTGCCACGCCTATGCGGCGGATGGAGAAATCGTCAAACGGCTTTGGCCGAAATACGCGGCGACGGAATAACGGTGACTGGAAACACGGCAGCTAAGTCGCGCCGGAGTTGTCCTGAATAAATTTTTCTAGCCGGGGGCCGAGAGTCAGCTTTTTTCCTCTGGCGCCGCCTTCATAGTGATCAGCGACCATTCTGAAATAATTTAGGATGAAGGTTCTCAACGTAGACGTGCGGCTGGCAATGCCGCGGCTGGCATCCACTACGGAACAAATCTGATTGAGGCTTAAACCTTACCGGGAACAGATATCCGCCAGCCCGCCCCACGTGGATGTTTCCAGGCTGATACTGCTTCGGTGACCATTGATGGTTACATTTCTACAGAGAAACTCGGTGCTCAATACTCTTATTAATTCGATACGAATTTAACGTTTTAAGTCTGTAAATGAACAGCCTTCCAAAAATTTCACATTCTGATTTTGGTTCAAGAAATAATTGCATTGGATTTCCCCGTGACCCCTGGGATTAACCCCAGGGTTGATAATTTTTTCCATAGAAAAATTATGGTCATCAAGTGGTTTACAGGTTTCTTCGTTGTCTTCACTTGCCTTCGGACGGACACGCTTTCATAGTGAAGCGATGAAAAATCAGTCTCAAACCGTCGAAGATGTTTTCGAGTATCTGCGGGAGCCGCATCAGCGCCATTGCGCCTGGTCGGGCTGTGCCTCGGCGGGTGAATTCCGGGCGCCGGTTTCGCGGGAAAACCTGGACGAATTCCATTGGTTCTGCCTTGATCATGTACGGATTTACAATAAAGCCTGGAACTATTATGAAGGCATGTCCGATGCGGAGGTGGAAGCCGCCGTACGATCCGATATCACTTGGAACCGGCCGTCCTGGCCTTTGGGCTCCGCGCCACAGATGGGCGGAAGCATAAAGCCGAACGCCGGGTTCGAGGACGTAAACGATCCATTCGGATTTATGGGGCCGGGTGAGTCCGAGAGCGAGCCCCGCAAAAAGTCGCCACTGGCGGCGGAACGCCGCGCGCTGGCTGTGATGGGGCTCAATTATCCGGTCACCGAGGCAGAGGTAAAGGCACGGTATAAGATACTGGTGAAACGCCACCACCCCGACGCCAACAAAGGCAATAAGGACGCCGAAGAGAGATTTAAGAGAGTTAACGAGGCTTATGAAACATTGATGCAGTTGATGGTTTCCTAAGCCCCCATCAAAAGCTGAAATCGGAAAAATTGATGAGCAAAGATACGACCACTTCAAACGAGGAGGGTGTGTTTCCCTTCGAACAACCGGATATCACCGTTTCCGTCCGCCAGGTTTTCGGGATCGACAGCGATCTCGAAGTGCCGGCCTTCTCCGAAGGAAACGAATACGTGCCGATCCTGGACGAAGCATACCGCTTTGACCGGGATACGACCCTCGCCATCCTGGCCGGCTTCGCCCACAACCGCCGGGTGATGATCCAGGGCTATCACGGCACCGGTAAATCTACCCATATCGAACAGGTCGCCTCGCGGCTCAACTGGCCGTGCATCCGGGTCAACCTCGACAGTCATATCAGCCGGATCGATCTGGTGGGCAAGGACGCGATCGTGCTCAAGGACGGCCAGCAGGTTACCGAGTTTAAGGAAGGCATCCTTCCCTGGTGCCTGCAGAACCCGACGGCTCTCGTCTTCGATGAATATGACGCCGGCCGGCCGGACGTGATGTTCGTGATCCAGCGGGTGCTGGAGGTCGAGGGCAAGCTGACCCTGATGGACCAGAGCAAGGTGCTGCGGCCCCACCCGTTCTTCCGCATGTTTGCCACGGCGAACACGGTGGGTCTGGGCGACACGACCGGCCTCTATCACGGCACACAGCAGATCAACCAGGGCCAGATGGACCGCTGGAACATTGTCACCACGCTGAACTATCTGGAGCATGACGCCGAAGCGGAAATCGTGCTGTCCAAGGTGCCGGCGTACAACACGGCGGAAGGCCAACAGACCGTGAGCAAGATGGTAGAGCTGGCGGACCTGACCCGGTCCGGCTTCGTCAACGGCGATATCTCAACCGTAATGTCGCCCCGGACCGTCATCATTTGGGGCGAAAACGCGCAGATTTTCAACGATCTGGGCTTTGCCTTCCGCCTGACCTTCCTCAACAAGTGCGACGAGATGGAGCGCCCGGTGATCGCCGAGTACTACCAGCGTTGCTTTGGCGAGGAACTGCCGGAGTCCGCGGCCAACGTTACCCTCTCCTAAGCCGGAGATTTGGGCCGGACCATGGATCAGGACAACCAGGAACTCGTCAAGCGGGTTACCGAAGCTGCCCTCAAGGCAGTCGCGGCCCGCAACGATGTGGAGGTGAATTTCGCCCCCGGCGCCCATGGCCTGATGCAGACCGGCGTGGGCATGACCGCGCGTCTACCGACCCCTACCCGGCAATTCGACACCAATGACCTGCGCGTGCTACGCGGTGAAGCGGATACCACCGCGTTGCGGCTCCGCTATCACGATACCGACGTCTACAATCGCCAGCGCCCGGCGAGCGGCACCAGCGCCGCCCTGTTCGACGCGGCTGAACAGGCGCGAGTGGAGGCGCTGGGCTGCCGCACCCTCGAAGGCGTCGCCAAGAACCTCTACGATTTTCAGGAAGCCCAGGCCCACGACAAGGGCTTACACCTGGTCGAGGAACAGCAGGAAGCTCAGCTGGCCGACGCGGTCAGCATGGTGCTCCGGGAAAAACTCACCGGTCAGCCGGTACCGCCCTCCGCCGAGCCAATGATGCGTCACTGGCGGGACTGGGTCGACGAGAAAATCGGTAATAAGTTCAATGACTTGAGAACAACTCTGCACGACCAGGAAGCGTTCGGCGAGTCGCTGATGGATATCCTGGAACAGCTCGACCTGCCCGCCGACAGCGATGCGGAACCGGAAGGCCAGTCCGACGACGAGCAGGACGATCAGCAGGATCAGGACGAACAGGACAGCCAGGACGCGGAATCCGATGCCGACGGCGACGACACCCAGGAACAGGAAATGGAAATGGAGTTCCTGGACCCCGACGCCATGGAAGACGTCGAAGACCTGATGGATCCGGAAGACGCGGAAGAAGACCCGGACGCCACCATGCAGGGCCGCCCGCAGCACCCGGATTTCCCGGAAGGCCATGTTGAGCCCTACCGCGCATATTCGACCGAATACGACGAGGTGGTCTCCGCTGAAGAGCTGTGCGAACCGGAGGAACTGGGCCGGCTGCGCGCGCAACTGGACCAGCAACTCTCTCATCTGCAGGGCGTCGTCTCCCGTCTCGCCAACCGGCTGCAGCGGCGCTTGATGGCACAACAGCAGCGCTGGTGGGAATTTGATCTGGACGAAGGCTTCCTGGATTCCGGCCGGCTCGCCCGCGTGGTCGCCAATCCGCTGCATCCGCTATCTTATAAAATCGAGAAGGAACATAAATTCCGCGATACCGTGGTGACCCTGCTGATCGACAATTCGGGCTCCATGCGGGGCCGGCCGATCTCGGTCGCGGCCATGTCCGCCGATATCATCGCCCGAACCCTTGAACGGTGTGCGGTGAAGGTCGAGGTTTTGGGCTTCACCACACGCGCCTGGAAAGGCGGCCAGGCCCGGGAACGCTGGGTCGAGGAAGGCAAAAGCCTCAATCCGGGCCGGCTTAATGATCTGCGGCACATTGTCTACAAGGCGGCCGACGCGCCTTGGCGCCGGGCCCGGCGAAATTTGGGCCTAATGCTGCGCGAAGGGCTGTTGAAGGAAAATATCGATGGCGAAGCGCTGTTGTGGGCCTATAACCGCCTGATCGGCCGGCCGGAGCAGCGTCGTATTCTTATGGTCATCTCCGACGGCGCCCCGGTCGATGACGCGACCCTGTCGGTGAACCCCGGCAACTACCTGGAACGACATTTGCGGGACGTGATCAACTTTATTGAGACCAAAACGCCCATTGAAGTCACCGCCATCGGCATCGGCCACGACGTGACCCGCTATTATCAGCGAGCTGTCACCATTAACGATGCAGAGGAATTGGGCGGCACCATGATGCAAAATCTGACCGATCTGTTCGACGAGAAGGCGAACGGGCCCAAGCCCGGCATGATGCACTAATCGTCATTTAATTCAATAAAATCATATATTTATAAAAATGCTCGCAATTGAATTTGGATTGCGAGCAATGCTATTTCGTTTGTAGCGATGGCAAATGTGCCGCGCGCAATAAGAAACCCGCCTGACGGCGGGTTTTTAGGTAATCGGAGAAATCGCTTATGCGGCGTTTTTCGCCTGCGCTTTCTTCAAACGGTTGCGAAGCTTTTTGGCTTCATCGGTCAAATTGTTGGCCTTGGCAGTCAGCAGGAACTTATCTAGTCCGCCATTGTGCTCAATGGTGCGGAGACCGGCCGCCGACACTTTCAAAGTCACCGGACCCAGCGTATCGCTGTGCAGGGTCATTTTGTGTACGTTCGGCAGATAGCGGCGGCGCGTTTTGTTGTGCGCGTGGCTCACATTGTTGCCGGTCTGAACGCCTTTGCCGGTGATGTCGCAACGTCTGGACATGACTTTCTTCCTTAATCTCTCTCCGCAGGCCCCAAATCAGCCCGGCTCAATAAATCACGTTTCCGAGGGGCCTCCGCCCCGGAAGAGGCAGCGTTTTAAGGCCCAATGCCTCCCCCGTCAAGGGAAAAAGCCTTTTAATTACTGAGTATTCCGCCTTTTTATCCCACGATCCCGTTGAGCGTGGCGCTCGGGCGCATGGCGGTGGCGACCTTGGCCGCGTCGGCACGGTAATAGCCGCCCACATCCACGCTGTGACCCTGGGCATCGTTGAGCTCGGCCACGATCTTGTCTTCATTTTCGGTCAGCGCCTTGGCGACGGGCTCGAAGTGGGCTTTCAGCTCCGCATCCGTGTCCTGCTCCGCCAACGCCTGGGCCCAGAACATGGCCAGATAATAGTGGCTGCCCCGATTGTCCAGCTCGCCAACCTTGCGGCTCGGCGACTTGTTGGTTTCCAGGTGGATGGTGATGGCCCGATCCAGCGTGTCCGCCATCACTTGCGCCTTGGCGTTGCCGCGGGACTGGCTGAGATGCTCCAGTGAGGCGCCGAGGGCGCAGAACTCACCCAGGGAATCCCACCGCAGGTGCCCCTCTTCCAGCATTTGCTGCACGTGCTTCGGTGCCGAACCGCCGGCGCCAGTCTCAAACAGGCCGCCGCCCGCCATCAGGGGTACGATCGACAGCATCTTGGCGCTGGTACCCACTTCTAGGATTGGGAACAGATCGGTCAGATAGTCGCGGAGCACGTTGCCGGTGACCGAAATGGTGTTCTGGCCATTGGCGACCCGCTCCAGCGCGTGCCGGGTGGCGTCCTGGGGCGACATGATCTGGATGTCCAGACCGTCGGTGTCCAGGTCCTTGAGGTATTCGTGCACCTTCTCGATCAGTTGCGCATCATGGGCCCGGTCCTTGTTGAGCCAGAAGATGGCCGGATCGCCCGACAGACGCGCGCGGCGCACACCCAGCTGCACCCAGTCCTTGATCGCCGGGTCGCGGGTAATGCAAGCCCGCCAGATATCGCCTTCGGCCACATTGTGTTCCAGCAGAGTGTTGCCCGCCGCATCAACCACCCGGATCAAACCGTCCGCCGGCGCGGTAAAGGTCTGCGGGTGGGAGCCGTACTCTTCCGCCTGGCGGGCCATCAGACCCACGTTGGCGACGGTGCCCATCTTGGTCGGATCGTACGCGCCGTTCTCGATGCAGAACTTGATGGTCTCGTCATAGACCGCCGCATAGCTTGAATCGGGGATCACGCACTTGGTGTCCCGGGGCTTATTGTCCTTGTCCCAGCCCTTGCCGCCACCTCGGATCAGGGCCGGCATGGAGGCATCGATGATCACGTCGCTGGGCACGTGCAGGTTGGTCAGCCCCCGGTCGGAATTGACCATGTAGAGGTCCGGCTGGCTATTCATGCAGGCCTGGATATCGGCTTCGATCTCGGCCTTTTTATCCGCCGGCAGCTCTCCAACCTTCTCCATCAGCTCGCCGATGCCGTTGTTGGGATTCACGCCCGCGTTAGCCAGCGTATCGCCGTGCTTCTCAAACACGTCGGCCAGATAGACCGAGACCGCGTGGCCGAAGATGATCGGATCGGCGACCTTCATCATGGTCGCCTTCAGGTGAACGGAGAACAAGACGCCGCTTTTCTTGGCGTCTTCGACCTGTTCGCCCAGGAATTTGCGCAGCGCCTTGCAGTCCATGAAGGTGGAATCGACCACATCGCCGGCGTCCAGCGGGGTCGCGGCCTTCAACTCGGTCACGCTGCCGTCCTTGGCGACGAATTCGATCTTGGCGTCGCCTTCGGAGCCGGCGGGCACGGTCACTGATTTCTCGTTGGAGCGGAAGTCGTTGACCCCCATGGTCGCCACGTGGGTTTTGGAGTCCTTCACCCACTCGCCCATGCTATGGGGATGGGACCTGGCATAAGACTTCACCGCGTTGGGCGCGCGCCGGTCGGAATTGCCCTGACGTAGCACCGGGTTCACCGCGCTACCCAGCACATTGCCGTAGGCCGCGCGGATTTTCTTTTCTTGATCGGTGGACGGGTTTTCCGGGAAGTCCGGGACCGGCACACCCTTCTCCTGCAGTTCCTTGATGGCCGCATTCAACTGCGGGATGGAGGCGGAGATGTTCGGCAGCTTGATGATATTGGCCTCGGGCTCGGTCACCATTTTGCCCAGAAGCGCCAGATCATCGGGCTGGCCGTGCTCGGCCGGCATGAACGGCGTCATGTTGGCGACGATCCGCCCGGCCAGGGAAATATCCTTGGTGCCGACAGAAATGCCGGCCGGGGCTAGGAAGGTTTGAATGATCGGCAGGAACGATCCGCTCGCCAGTTCGGGGGCTTCGTCCACTTGGGTGTAGATAATGTCCAGTTGATCGGCCATTTGACTCTCCTCTTGTCCGGCGGGCGCGCGATTACCGGTCGGCACAGTCTTTCCGGCACTGCGCCGGCGCGCTCAAGCCACATAAAATGTTTAAGTCTCAGATCGTCCGCCGGGGTGCGCCCCAGTTCAATTGTCGAGAACTACGTGTTTCGGACGGCGGCAAAATAAGCGCCGGGACGGGCGTTTGCAAGAGACTCCGCGCAACTCAGCCTTTTCAATTTTGCGGGAGTTTGGCTAGACTTTAAGCGATCGGAAACCGTGTCAGCGGAGGCGGCCAAAATGGACGGCGACAAGGCGAAAACAACGGAAAACTGGAGGGACTTTGTCTCCGCCAAACCGGACACGACCGGTGGTAAGTATCTCCGCAGATTCTGGCAACCGGTGGCCCTGTCCCGGCAGATCGAGGCCGGTAAGGTCATGCCTCTCCATATCCTGGAGGAGAAGTTCACCCTCTACCGGGGCGAGACCGGCACGGCCCATGTGGTCGGTCAACGCTGCGCTCACCGGGCGACCCAGCTCTCGACCGGCTGGGTCAAGGACGACAGAATTCAATGTATGTATCACGGGTGGACCTATGACGGGGACGGCAACTGCGTGGCCCGACCCGGCGAGAAACCGTCCGGTCCGTTCAAGCGCGCTAAGATACCGGCCTATCCGACTGAAGAACATCTGGGCGTGATCTTTGCCTATTTCGGCGAAGGGGAACCGCCCGAATTTCCGCCCTTCGACGGCTATAAGGAGATCGGCCAGATCGAGACCCATGCACTGGAGTTTCCCAGCAACTGGTTTCAGACCATGGAAAACCATTTCGACGAGACCCATGTGGCCTTCGTCCATACGTTCAGCGGCTCCCACGACAACCTGGGGCGCTCCGAGTACGACCTACCGGAGATGAATATTTACGAAACCGATTACGGCATGATCCGGGAAACCAAGGTGCCGGGCGGCGCACTACGCAAGACGCTGTATCTGATGCCCAACATCATGCGGATCATCATCCCCACCTTCGGCGACCTGACCGAGGTTGGCGGCTGGCGCGATACCTATATCATCCTGGTGCCGACCGATGATGAGAACCACCGGGTGTTTTTCATCAAGAATGTGCATATCGACGAGAAAGACATGCCGGCCTTCGAGAAGATGCACGCGGCGTTCCAGGCCAAGATCAAGGCCGCCCGCCCGGTCTGCGAAATCACCGAGGAAATTCTGGAGGGCAAGGGCCATCTCACCGACTACCTGGACCATCCCTACATTCTGATCTTGGAAGACGCGGTGACCCAAGGCGGCCAAGGCCGGATCACCGACCGCAGCCTGGAAATGCTGGGCCGCACAGACGCCGGGGTGGCGGCGTTCAGACGAGTTTATTTACGGGAGATGCAGGCGATGCTTGACGGCCGGCCCCTCAAAGACTGGATCCGCCTGAACGAGGAACCCGCGATGGGGTTTTAGCTCTAGAGCCTACAAGTGATGATCTAGGACGACACGGCCGGGTTCAGGGGCGTTTTCGAGCGCCGTGAAGATATCCTCCACCCGGTCGACAACTGAATACAGTTCCTTGCATTTCGGATGAGCGAAGCCGTGGGCGATGATATCGTCGACCAGCCGGTCGACCCCGTCCCAGCAGCCCTCGATATTAAGGACAACGATCGGCCGGTCATGGAGCTGAAGCTGCTTCCAGGTCAGCACTTCGATAAACTCCTCCATGGTACCCAGCCCGCCGGGCAGCACCACGTACCCGTCGGCGCGGGTGAACATGGTGTGTTTGCGTTCATGCATGTTGGGGGCACGGATCAGTTCGGTGACGTTCACGTGGGCGACCTCCAGATCAAAAAGAAATTCGGGGATGACGCCGATCACCTCCCCCCCGCCAGCCAGCACGTGATTGGCCAGCTCCCCCATAATCCCGATGGTTCCGCCGCCATAGACCAAATCCACCTTGCGCGCCGCCATCTCTGTACCCAAGGTGCGGGCAGCCTCCAAAAATGCCGGGGAGTTGCCGTATTTGGAGCCGCAATAGACGGCAAGAGCGGAAATTTGCGTCATGAGATTGACAAATTCGGTGCGTAATCGGGGTCAGCGGAAACAGTTATAACGAACAAATATCTGACATAGGACTGGGAATAAGTCCAACACTCTGCTGTTATCTAACTAGGCCGGAGTCTTAAACGGCTTAACGTGTGCAATCTCGGAGGTTTATCCATGAAACGTCTTACGAAATATTTCTTAGCCCTCGCCGGGCTGACTGTCGTGCTCGGCAGTGCGGTACCCGTTTATTCAGCCGGGCACCAAATGAAGCTGCTCAAAGAACGCAACAGCACCATGAAAGCGCTCTCGGGCGCGATGAAAGGTCTCAAGGGCGCCAGCGACACGGCGACGATGAAAACCCACGCCATGGCCCTGCAGGCCGCGAGCGCCAAACTCGGTAATATGTGGCCTGACGGCTCCATCGGAGAAAGCCGGGCCAAGCCGGAAATTTGGCAAAACGTGGGTGATTTTAAAGCCAAGCTGAAGGCAATGGACGATGCTGCGGCGAACCTCGTTAGAGTTTCCGGCGGTGGCGATCTTGGCGCGGCGAAGAAAGCCTTCGGTGCTGTCGGGGCCACCTGCGGCGGCTGCCACAAAGTCTATCGCGGACCGAAAAAAGATAAGTAGGCCGCTTTATCGGCTTACCCGTGAGACACCGGCGCGGGTTCGTGCCGGTGGTTTCTTTTCCGCATTTAACGCGATTGATGGCGTGCTGAAATCCAGCTCATGACACACATTCGCTTCTTCCTATCCCTGATGTGGGCGGCCCTCGCACTGGCGCTGGCCCGGCCGACCATGGCTCAGGACGCCGATGCGGTGAAGCGCGGTGAATACGTCTTTCATGCCGCTGGGTGCGCCGGATGCCACACCGATACAAAGAATAAAGGCGCATTAGCGGCCGGCGGCCATGCCTTGAAGACACCCTTCGGCACTTACTACGGCCCCAACATCACCGCCGACAAGACCCACGGGATCGGCAATTGGTCGGACGCGGATTTCATCCAGGCCTTGCGCGAAGGCAAGTCGCCGGCGGGCGATCATTATTTTCCGGTGTTTCCCTACCCGTCCTTTACCAAAATGACCGATCAGGACATGCGGGACCTGAAGGCCTACATATTCTCGTTGCCGGCGGTGGCGACACCTAATAAGCCTCACGAGATCAATTTCCCCTTTGGCTTCCGGTTTTCCATGATCTTCTGGAAAATCCTGTTCTTCGATGAAGGCGCCTATAGAGCCGATCCGGCGCAAAATGCGGAGTGGAACCGCGGAGCTTACCTCTCCAACGCGCTGAGCCACTGCGGCGAGTGCCACACGCCCCGCAATTTCATGGGCGCGCTTAAGGGCGACATGAACATGGCCGGCACGCCGGACGGACCGGACAATGCCTCGGTTCCGAACATTACGCCCGACCCGGACACCGGCATCGGCAAGTGGTCCCACCAGGCCATCATGGATGTGCTGGATGGAGGTATGATGCCGGACGGTGACTTCGTTGGCGGCGCGATGACGGAAGTGAGCGAGAATTTGGCTAAGATCAGCAAGAAAGACCGCAAGGCCATCGCCGTTTACATCAAATCCCTGCCGCCGATCCGGAACAAGGTGACAAAGAAGTAGAATCGCCTTTAGGTTGGCGCATGTTTGACTTCACCGGAGAAATTTGGTTCCGGCTCCTGGCCCTGCCAATCGCCGCCACACTGATAGCCGCCCTCCTCTTGAAAATCGCCACCCGCTCGGGTTCGGCGTCCCGTCTGGAAACCGCCGCCGTCGGCGTGGCTTTAGCCTGGATCGTATCCCTGACCCTCGGCGCACCGCACTTTCCGCCGCCTCGCGACGGCGCGGGCGTTGCCTATTTCGTAATCGGCGGGCTCGTGGCCGGGGCCATGATCGACTATGTCCTGCCGATGATCAAGGCGGCCAATCGATTGTGGGAGACCGGCCTCGACCTGGCTGTCTGGCTGTTCCTAATCTGGTGGATGCGCAATGGTATCGACGTGATCGGCCTTGCGGCCTTCGCCGCTTGGGGACTGGCCATGGTGCGCTTGCGCCGGACCGAGCCCTCTCCGCTCAATGCTCACACCATGGCCGTGGCGGCGGCGGCCGGACTGGCGATCATAGCCTGGATCGGCGACAGTGTTGTCGATAGGGATATCGCCACCGGGCTGGCCATCGCCTTGCTCACCTACCTCGTCTGGCAAATTTTCCTTCTGGGCGCGACCGCCGGCTTTGCCTTGATGTGGGGCGGGTATATGGGTATCGGCATCATTGGCCTCCGGCTATTGGAGACTTCAGAAAGCCTGGGCGTGGCGCTCATCCTGCTGGGATTTATATTTTTTGCGGACACGGCAGCCGAGAAACTGCCGCTGCCGCAACGCCTCGCCGGATGGGTCCGCCCACCGGTTTCGATTTTCATCCTATCCTGCCTACCGCTGATTTTGGCGGCCATTGCAACATTTGTCGCGGCAGCCCACGTCACCTATTAAGCGGTTTCGCCGTAGCGCCTAACAATCCGTAGCAAAAAGCGGCGAATTCCTGTACACACGTAGAGTGGTATAGATTTCCGGCGTCCGAGCCGGGAGAGGATGTAGAACGTGACTAAAGCGGCCCTGCTTTCGATTTTAGGCGGCGTTATTGTCGCTGCGGCGATCAGCTTGAATTTTGTACTCGAAGATGCGGAAGAGCCCGTAAACCGGCCTCCTGAACCTGCACAACGAGCCGCTGCCGAGCCTGCTCCGATGGCGCCTAAGCGAGAGCTTGAGCTTAAGCCGGAACTTGAAACTAAGCCGACGGCAACCCGCCCTAGCTTTGACGTGGTGCGCATTAACCCCGAAGGCGATGCGGTCATGGCCGGCCGCGCGGCGCCTGGTGCCAAGGTTGAAATATTCGACGGTCAGAAAAAGATCGGCGAAGTTGTTGCCGATCAGCGCGGCGAATGGGTGTTCGTCCCATCTGCGGCTTTGCCGGCAGGCAGTCGCCAGCTTTCCCTCACCATGACCGGTCCGGACCGTAACGCCATCCCGTCGGAAACCGATGTGGTGCTCGTAGTCCCGGAAAAGGGCAAGGATATCGCCGGCCGTCCGGCAGAAACGCCTGATCAGAATCAGCCGCTAGCTATGAAGGTGCCGTCGCAAGGCGATGGCCCCGTGGAAGTCCTGCAAAAGCCGGGGGACGCGCCGCTGGCGGAGGACGCCATCAAGCTGGCCGTCGACGCGGTGGACTATGATGAAAACGGCAAGGTCAATATTTCAGGCAAGGCCCCGCCGAGGACCGGCGTGCACCTCTATCTGAATAATGAATTTGTTGGTCGCGGCATCGCCGATGAGCGCGGACTTTGGTCGCACACCCCCGATGATCCGGTAGCTCCGGGCGTTTATACCTTGCGGGCCGACATGGTCGATCCCAAGGGAAAGGTGACTGCCCGTCTGGAAGTCGTGTTCTCCCGATCCGTTCCGCTCACAGGTGTCAAGCCGGGCACCTTGGTGGTGGTCGAACCCGGCAACAGCCTGTGGCGGATCGCTCGCAAAACCTACGGTAGCGGCTTTCAGTATACCGTGATCTACAACGCCAATAAGGATCAGATCAAAAACGCCGACATGATCTTTCCGGGACAGGTCTTTACCCTCCCCTCTCTCAATTAAGTTTTTCGGCTAATACGCTTGGCTTTGTGCGGGTTTTCACCGAATTGACGGCCGGCGCCCGGTGTTGCGATTTCCATATTCGCCTCTATTTGCTTTGGAAAGCTCCTTCTCTCATCGGTAGAGCCCAGTAGAGCTGGAGTAACACAAAGCCGTGGATGATCTAGAAGTTCGCGACGAGCTGATAGGCCCGGCAAGCCGGGAAAATGGGGAACCAGCGGACCAAAGGTCCGCATCGGATGCCCGTGCCCTGTCCGCCCTTGAGTACCAGCAGCGGCTGGAGGACATCACCCGGCTGGTTTCCGACTGGATCTGGGAAACAGACCGGGATTTCAAGTTCACCTATCTGACCGAATGCGGGTCAAACAGGCTTTGTTGAATTTTCTATCCAATGCCATCAAATACAACGTCAGAGGCGGCCGGGTCATCGTCTCCTGCACCAAACGGGATAACAACATGCTCCGCTTTACGGTCGAAGACACCGGGCGGGGTATCAGCGAGGACAATCAGTCCAGACTATTCGAGCCGTTTAAACGGCTCGGCTCGGATCAGGACGGTATCGAAGGCACCGGCATCGGCCTGACCATTAGCAAACAAATGATTGAAACCATGGGCGGGCGGATCGGCTTCTCCAGCCAATTGGGCATGGGGAGCGTCTTCTGGTTCGAACTGCCGACCATGTCTCAGCCCGCGTCACTCTCCAGCCCGACCCGGGACCATTCGGGGGGTGCATCTCTGACGGGGACGTCGAAAGGAGAAAATTGCGTCATCGTTTGTGTTGAAGATGATACCTCTAACCTGGAGTTGATGAGCGAAGTGATCGGCCATTTCCCCGGATTATCCGTGGTCTCCGCCATCACCGGTGAAGAAGGGATCGATCTCGCGCTTTGATGCCTGATGTAATTTTCATGGATATCAACCTGCCCGGCATCGACGGCTACGAGACCAATATCCGCTTAAAGAAAGAAGCCCGGACAGCGGATATCCCGGTGATTGCGCTCTCGGCCGCCGCCATGCCGTATGATATTGCGAAGGGAATCGAGGCAGGATTTCACACCTATCTGACGAAGCCGTTTAATATCGATGAGATAATGGCGTCTATAGAATCAGCCCTGAAAGGCCCGTATTCACGGGAATCTTGAAACCTTACAACCGTACGTTAATACTACCTGAGAGACAAAATAGACGGGTAAACACCTGCAATGCCTGGATACATTCTCGGGCCGCGACTGGCGTTAGCGCCCGCCCTATTTTCCATAAGCCATTCCGTTTACTCATGAAATCGACTATGTATTTGGTCATATCCGCTATTATGCGCGATCAACGGTTAGGAACCGCTTCGACAATTCCCGGGAATTCTTTGACGTGCTGACATCTGTTTTGGTCCCCATCAACCGCGCCGGCTGGCCATTTATCGCCATCTTCGCCGTGATTACCGCCGGCCTGTTCTATTGGCAGGAACCGGCCGGCTGGGTTGGCGTTATTCTGACCCTGTGGTGCCTCTATTTTTTCCGCGATCCGGACCGGACCACCCCGACCCGGGAGGGACTGATCATCAGCCCCGCAGATGGGGTTGTCTGCATGGTGCAGCCGGCGGTACCGCCGGAAGAGATCGGCCTGGGCAGTGAATCTCTTACCCGTGTGTCCATTTTCATGAACGTGTTTGATGTGCACGTGAACCGTATCCCGATTGCCGGAACAATTGCCCAGATGGCCTACCGGCCGGGAAAGTTCCTCAATGCGTCTCTGGATAAGGCCAGCGAAGACAATGAACGCCAAAGCTACCGGCTGACCAGCAAGGCGGGCCCGGATGTCGGGTTCGTCCAGATCGCCGGGTTGGTGGCGCGGCGGATCAAGTGCGACGTTACCGAGGGTCAGGAACTACGTACCGGGGAACGGTTCGGACTGATCCGGTTCGGCAGCCGGGTGGACGTATATTTGCCCGACGGCATTTCCGCTCTGGTGGCTGTCGGACAACGAACTATCGCCGGGGAGACCGTGATTGCTGACTTGCAGGCGACGGAAGACAACCGGGTTGGAGAGGTGCGCTAACATGTTCGAACCCAAAGGAGAACGCCGCAAAGCCCTGTCATTCAACCGAATGATTCCCAACATGCTCACCATGCTGGCGGTCTGCGCCGGCCTGACCGCCTTACGCTTCGGCCTGGAGGGACGTTGGGAGCCCGCCGTCTGGTCGCTGGTGATCGCTGCTATCCTGGACGCCCTGGATGGCCGGATTGCCCGACTACTGAAAAGCACCAGTAAGTTGGGCGCAGAGCTGGACAGCCTGTCCGACTTTATCGGGTTCGGTGTCGCGCCGGCGCTGTTGCTTTATCTCTGGACGATGAAATCGGCGGGTCCCATCGGCTGGGTCCTGGTTTTGCTGTTCAGCGTCTGTTGCGCGTTGCGCCTGGCCCGGTTCAATACGGATTTGGAAAAACCGCATCAGCCGTCCTGGACAAAAAATTTCTTCACCGGCGTGCCCGCCCCGGCCGGTGCGGGGCTGGTACTGCTGCCGCTCATCATGTCGTTCCATCTGGATTGGCCGATCCTGCGCCATCCCCTCGTGGTGGGACCGGCCATTGTCGCCGTTGCCTTTTTACTGGTCAGCCGCATTCCGACCTATTCCTTCAAGAACGTGCAAATTCCCAGAAACTACGCGCTGTTTCTATTATTAACTGTCGCATTGCTGGCGGCGCTGATTGTCAGCGCGCCGTGGCTGACCCTCACGCTCATCCTGTTCCTCTATTTGATCAGCATCGCGTTCAGCCCCGGCAGCTATAAAAAACTGGAACGTGAGGCGGCGGAAAACCCCGATGCCGCCCTCGACTTCGAGGACGATGACGACGAGGACGATGAGCCGGACGCGCCGAAACCCGCCAGCTAAGCTATCCCCCCTATTCAGCCAGACTAAGCGCCGGTTCAGCGTCCGCCTTTTCTTTGCGCGACCGCCACCAATATTGAACGTTTGCCCGGATCATCAGAGACGCCGGTGTCATCACCAAGGTCAGCACCGTCGCAAATCCCAACCCGAAGACAATCGCTGTCGAGCGTTGAGTCCACCATTGGGTGGACGGCGCGCCGATGCTGATCTCCCGGGTCACAAAATCAATATTTGTGCTGAGCACCATGGGCATCAGACCCAGGATGGTGGTCACCGTGGTCAACAAAACCGGCCGCATACGTCCGGGTGTCTAATAACGGTTAAAACCTTCTATATTTCAGAGACTTATATCCCAAGTAATTGCGCCGCCGTGCCGCCGCGAATGGCGTCGAAATCGCTTTCCGACAGGCCTTCGACCCGCTTTAGCAGACCGACCGGATCGTCATCGCCCATATCATAGGGGTAGTCGGTGCCGAGCAGAATATGATCCGCGCCGTATTTCTTGATCAGGAATTCCAACTGATCCGGCTCGAACACCATCGTGTCGAAATAGAACTTTTTCATATAGTGAGTCGGCGGATGAGGCAGGCCTTCCCGCACGTCGGCGCGGGCGTGATAGGCGTGATCCATGCGGCCCGCATAAGCCGGCAGGTAACCGCCGCCGTGGGCCACGCAAATCTTCAGGCCGGGATGACGCTCCATCACGCCGTCGAAGATCAGATACGAGAGCGCGATGGTCGCTTCGACCGGGTGACCGATCAGGTTGATGAAATAGTGTTCCTTCAGCCGGTCGGGATGGGTGAAGCCGGCGGTGTGGATGAACACCAGGATGCCCGTCTCTTCACACTTGGCCCAGAACGGCGCCAGCCGCGGCGCGGACAGGTCTTCACCGCCGACCTGACTGTTGATTTCGACACCTTTGAAGCCCAGCTTGTTGACGCAGCGGTCCAGCTCGGCCAGCGCCATCTCGGTGTTCTGCAGCGGGATCGTTCCCAAGCCGACCAGCCGGTCCGGATGCTTGGCGATGTCTTCCGCCATTTCGTCATTGATCATCTTGGACACGTCTCGGCCGACTTCCGGCTCCGCCCAGTAGTAATACTGATAGGGCGAGACCGAGATGGCTTGGATGTCCACGCCCATCTTGTCCATGTCCTTCAGGCGCTCCTCGATGGACTGCATCTTGGGCTTGATATACTCGAGCTGCTCCTTGTTGACCTTCTTTGTCAGCTCGGAACCGAATGACAGGGCGGCGAAGCCGACCCGTTCGGCCTCCGCATTCATCATTTCCCCGGCCGGATAGGATTGCCGGTGGCAGTGAACGTCGATGGTCAGGGTCTTGGACCCGTTGGACACCGTGGCGCCCTGGTCGGCCGCCGGCGCACAAGTATGATTGTGCTGATGTCCTGGATGAGAGCACTTAAAAAACATTGTCGGAGGACTCCTCTGGATTAGTCTGTTCGATGGGCGACAGACTACTTATTTTCGCCTGATTGTCCCGCACTTTGTCGGGCCAAAAACCGGAAAGGATTTCGCCATGGCTTACGCCCTCACCGGCCTCATTTTCGCCGCCGCCGCCCTGATGGAAATCAGCGGCAGTTTCGCTTTTTGGACCTGGTTACGATCCGGTGGGACCTGGATATGGATCATCCCGGGTCTAATCGCGCTGGCGGTTTTCGCCTTTCTGCTGACCCGGATCGACGCCGCCTTCGCCGGGCGCACCTTCGCGGCCTACGGCGGGGTTTATATCGCGGGCTCACTCATCTGGCTGTGGCTGGTGGAAGGCAAGATACCCGACCGCTGGGACCTGACCGGCGGCGCGATTTGCCTCATCGGCGCGGCCGTGATTATTTTTGGGCCGAGGGAAAGCGTGGGATAGATGTATCTCCTATCCTCTACTTCGTCATGCCCGGGTTGGAAGCAAAGATAGTTGGGTCCAATTCTCGGGAATCTCTTTCTGGCAGATCCCCGACAACCGCTTCGCGGGCCGGGGATGACGTCGTAGGGGTGGGAGGGAGAGGAACTATAGCGCATCCTCAAGCCGCTTTGCGGTCCTTATGGTGCAGGTGGCGAGACAGATGCTCCACGTGGCGGTGGTCTGTGCCGCAGCAGCCGCCGACCACTTTGAGCGAGGGTAGCTTTGCCGCCAGTTCCAGTGTCCTGGGTCCGGAGGCGGAGTTCGAAATCCTTTACTTCGTCATCCTTGACGAACGCCACCATCAGTCGTTCGCATTCGCCTTTGTCATAGAAGAAGGCTTCCCAATCGGCGCCCAGTAACTGATCACCACCGACGCCGAGAGAATCGGCAAAATACCGGTTAGAAAACACAACCCGGCCGTCGTCAAAAATGATCACTAAAATCCCCGCAGGGACAGTATTGTGAGAGATTTGGAGGTTCAGATCGTCGTTTAAAAGACGCTCAAATGATGTGTTGGAAACGCTATTCATCTTCCCTGTTTGCTCTACTTTATTTCCCGGTGTACCGGTTTTGATCTTAGGGTAAACGACAGAATTCCGCATACCATGTTATCTCCAATCAAACACATGGGAACAACCCTAATGAAAAACAAGAGGCACTTTTCGATTAACTTCCCGCGCTTGAGGTCCTCAGCTAAACCCCATACTCTTTAGAAAACGAGATACCACCGGGGAGCTGGCAGTTGACGGATATCAAGAAAGATAAAGTGAAAGTATGTGACGTGGATTTGGTCGTCCGCCGCGCGGGCAGCGGTACGCCGTTGCTGCTGCTCCATGGGGCCAACGGCAACGCCTCCTGGCTGCCAGTTATAGAAGAGCTGGCGGAAAATTATGATGTGATCCTGCCCGATCACCCTGGTTTTGGCGAGACGGCGCAGCCGGACTGGGCGGATAACATCTCCGACATGGCGTATTTCTATTTGGACGTCATTGAGGCGCTGGGTCTGAGCCACCTGCACCTGGCCGGACACTCGATGGGCGGCTGGATCGCGGCCGAGATCGCGGTCCGCGACAGCCACCGGCTCAAAAGCCTGACCTTGGTCGCGTCGGCCGGCATTCTGGTGACCGGCGTTGATATGGGCGATCTGTTCGCTTGGTCGCCAGAAAAAACCATTGAGAAAGTTTATTCCCGTCAGGAATTCCGGGACCAAATGCTCGACTTCGAGCCCAGCGAGGACGAGATCGAGACCATGCTGCGCAACCGGCAGATGGCGGCCCGGCTCTGCTGGATGCCCCGGTTCCACAATCCGGACCTGCCCAAATGGCTGCACCGGATCACCCTGCCGACGCTTATAGTGTGGGGCGACAGCGACGGCATTTTCCCTGAGGCTTACGCTCACGCCTATCACGACCTGATCCCCGGCTCCGAGCTGGAGGTCTACAAGAATTGCGGCCACGCGCCGATGATGGAAGAACAGGTTGCGTTTATGCGGCGCATGTCCGGCTTCCTGGAAGGAGCAGCCTGATGGATTTCTACTTCTTCAATCTGATGCCTTATGGCCCCTTGGACCTGGACTATGACCAGGAATACCCCTCGGCCAATCTGATCCTGCCCAACAGCTATTACGACCCGAAGGAAGGCCACAAGCTCTACAACCGCTATATGGACGAATTGGTCTACGCGGACGAGCTCGGCTATGACGGAGTCTGCGTCAACGAGCACCACCAGACGGCCTACGGTATGATGCCGGTGCCGGGCGTGATCGCCGGCGCGCTGGCGCGCCAAACCAAGCGCGCCAAAGTCTGTGTACTGGGACGCGCCCTGCCCCTGGTCAATAATCCGCTGATGATCGCCGAAGAGTTCGCCATGCTGGACAACATCACTGGCGGACGGTTCGTCGCTGGCTTTGTCCGGGGCCTAGGGGTCGAGTATCACGCCATGGGGATCAACCCGGCGTTTTCCTTGGAGCGGTTCCACGAGGCCCATGATCTGGTGATCCGCGCCTGGACGGAGACCGGACCCTTCACCTTTGAGGGCAAGCATTATCACCTGACCTACGTGAACCTGTGGCCCCGTCCCTATTCCCAGCCCCATCCGGAGGTTTGGATACCGTCCCAGGGTTCCGAAGAGACCATACGTTGGGCGGCGCACCCGGACCGCAAGTACACCTATCTGAATGTCTACTCGCCGTTCGAGGCGGTGAAGACCTTCATGGGGATGTACCGCCAGGTGTGCGAGGAAGACTACGGCTACGAAGCGGAAGAACGGCAGCTCGGTCTGGCTCTGCCGATCTATGTGGCGGAGACCGACGAGATCGCCGCGAAGGAAGCCAAGCCCCATATCGAGGCGTTCTTTAACAAGTTCCTCCGCATCCCCAACGAGCTGTTGCTGCCGCCAGGCTACACCTCCATCAGCTCCATGAAGTCCATTGCGCTGGCCAAGCGGCAGATGCTGGGCGGCGGCAAGGAGATGGAGCGGATGGCGGATATCGGTATGTTTGTCTACGGCAGCCCGGAGACCGTCCGCGCCAGGCTGGAGGAGTTCCAGGATCAGATCGGCCTCGGCCAATTGTGCACCATCTTGCAGTTCGGCACCCTGCCCCATGAGCTCACAAAGAAGAACATGGAGATGTTTGCCAAGGAAGTGATGCCGCATTTCCGGGGGCGAGAGCGACAATCAAAATCCGCGGCGGCGGAGTAGTCCCCGGTTGAACAACCGCGATTTTGTGCGCAAGATCGCGCCAAATCAAATCTAATCAGAGAGGATATCCAGATGTCTGTTGTGAAACTGAAAGACCCCGAAGGCGCCAAGGTCCGCAGCATTACGTCGGAAAGCGATAACGGAATTGTCTGCAAAATCTCCGTCCCCGAAGGCAATCATGAATTTTACACGGACGAACCAGCAGAACGGGGCGGCACCGGCACGGCGGCAGCGCCGCTGTTTTACTTCACTGCATCTCTGGCCGCTTGCCAGACCGTGCAAATCCACAAAGCGGCCGCAGCTATGCGGCTGAAGCACGGCGCCATCAATATCGAATGCAATACCACCACAGACCGTATTCCGCCCATGGACGGCGGCAGCGGCAAGGTGATGCGCTTCTGCGCGGCCGAACTCCACGTCGAGATTGAGACAAACGAGTCGAAGGAAAAAGTCGAGCGGCTGATGAAAATCTCCGAGGACATGTGCCCGGTCGGCAATCTGTTCTCTGATGCGGGCTATGAGCCGGAGCTGACCTTCACCATCAAGCCGATGCCGAGCAACGACTAGGCTCGTTCAATTTCGTGAATAGACCTCCGTTTAAGGCGGACGTGGTCGGCAGCCTGCTGCGTCCGCCGGAAATTCATGACGCCCGGGAAAAGCTGGCCGCCGGCGAGATCGATGCCGGCGAACTGCGGGCCATCGAGGACGGGTTCGCACCGGCGCGCTGGAACCGGTCGGCCGCACGTTGGCCATGTCCAGCCCCCTGCTTATGAACCATTGGGGTAGAGAGTTTTCGGAATGGATGCTCTCATATTTAGGGCCTGGTGAGGGCGGATATGGTTGTATTGTTTGAGCCATGAGTTGATAACGGCCTGTGCCTGTCTGATCGTTGAGAACCACTCGGCATTGAGAACTTCCTGCCTGAGTGTGCCGTTGAAGCGTTCGTTGTATCCATTCTCCCATGGGCTGCCGGGATAGATCTGGATTGGCATGATCCTAACCTTCTTGAGCCAGGCTTGAAGATCACGGGCAATGAACTCCGGACCGTTATCTGATCTTAGACATGTTGGCTTTCCATGTTTGAGGAACAGGGGATAGAGAACCTCCAGCACCCTGCAGGTCCGCCTTTCTGAGGTATCCAGCTTCTGGCGGACATGAACCACAGCCTGACGTAGATCGGCAGCCGTCAGGCTTTGGGTTTTAAATAATCCTGGCTCTCCTTAAGGATCAGCTTATCCAGCTCAAGCTCCGCAACAATCCGCTTCAACCGAGCATTCTCCTTCTCCATATCCTTCAACGCCCGCAGTTGAGACTTGCCCATGCCCCCATACAGCTTACGCCACTTGTAATAGGTCGCGTCACTGATGCCGGCAGAACGGACAACCGTTTCAACCGTTCCGCCAGACGCCAAATCCAGGTCGATCTGGCGTAAAATCCCCAATATATCTTCTTCCCTGTGATCAATACCGGGATGGTTTTATGATCCGAAGCAGACGTTTAAATAAGATCGGCTATTACGTAGAATTCAAAAAAATAAGCCCTGGCCGGGGGAACCAGGGCTTACACGAGTTTTAACAGGGTAGTCTTCGTTTAGGTAATTGTTGATACGGCTGCGCGGCCCATCTGGATCAGATTTATTTTAAACATTTTTCTCTTGAACGAACTATATTTTGAACAGCGGCTGGAGTAACCGTGGCAACCAACTATTAAACTGCAATGGAGCGTCCGTTACAGCCAAGCATATACAGGCGGCTTCGCGGCCGGCAAGTGGCTGATGCGTGAGCGCTTCGTCCGCATCTTCCAAATCACCAGGCCCGAACGTCCCGGTCTGATCGCTAAAGCTGCCGGACAACACGAGCGTCAATTCACGGCCACCGTGCCCATGTTCCGGTACGGCGCAACCCGCCGGGATTTTCAGCAGTCTCGCCTGACCACTGTCACCGGTATCAATCAGGCATTGAAAAGCCCCCCCGCCGAAAGTCGACCAAGGGATTCCACGAAACGTATCACCGACATAATTTCGCAGAGGCGATGGCACTTCCGCTTGGGCCAGGGGCTGGTCTGCGACCAATAACTCATCCGTATCCAAGTGCTGATCGACCTTCGAGAGAAGATCGTCTAACACGCTTGCGGGGACATCACACACCCCTTCCGTCTGAAGGAGGGCGCCACCCAACTCATCCGCAGTGGCGGCCTCTTCGCGGCAAGGCGGACAGAACGCTAAGTGGGTTGCGACGGCCAGACTCCAGCTTTCGCCCAAGGAACCGGCGCTATAACTTAGGAGCAAGTCTCCGGAAGGATGATGAGAAATCATTGGAGTGTCCTCAACATGGGTTTTAGTTTTTCGAATGATAAACGGAGCCTGGATTTCACCGTACCCAGCGGCAGGTCAAGGCGTTCAGCAATTTCCGAATGGGTCAGGCCTTCCATGAATGATAAGGAGATTACCTCCCGCTGCTCACTTGGTAGGGTTGCCAAGCATTCCTGAACGAGCCGTTGGCGATCCTTCTCTTCGACCGCCTCGTCCGCCGGCTTCTCGGACACCGGCGACAGCATCGGGTCGTGAGGATCCAGCTCGGGCCGGTTTTCCTTGCGAAACCTATCAATACGCAAATTCCTGGCGATCGTAAAAATCCATGTGGACGGGGTGGATTTGTTCGGATCAAACAGGTGGCTTTTACGCCAAACCGCGAGCATGGCCTCTTGCACCTGCTCGTCCGCCAGCATGTGCTCGGCGCCTTGCCGCAACATGACTGATTTCAATCTCGGGGCGTACCATGCAAACAGATTTGCGAATGCCACCTTGTCCTTTTCGCGGGCAATCAGATCAATCCACTCGGCGTGGACAGCCGCAGGGTTTTCATCCGAAGGTCGGCTCATCCAAACGACCCGGCGTTTCGGTTCCGGCAATTTGCATGACCGTAAAGGATTATCACCCGGTACCGGGAACGAGGTGGCCGGGATTTCGACGGCGGCAGCATTAGACATACCCTTGATACGTAAGAACAAAATATTTGGATCACATATATCTTATTTTGATCCGTTTGATATGTTATTTTGATCTGTCTGAGAGAACACATCGTACCAAAGAGCAACACATTCACAAACGGACTGTCGCACGCCCGGAACCGAATTTTTATGAGTTACATCTCCCCTAAAGCCATCGGGCCATTAGATATTGCTGTCGTGGGTTCAGGAATCGCCGGTATGTCGGCAGCATGGCTGCTTAGTAAAACCCATCAGGTCTCGGTGTACGAGAAGGAAGGCTGGATCGGTGGCCATTCAAATACCGTGGACGTAACAACGGGTGAGGGGGCAACGGCGGTAGACACAGGGTTCATTGTCTACAACGAAGTAAATTATCCGAACCTGGTGGCGCTGTTTGATCATCTGAATGTATCGACCGAACCGACGGATATGTCCTTCGGCGTCTCCATGGATCATGGCACATTTGAGTATGGTAGCGGCACCCTTAACGCGGTAATCGGTCAACGAAAAAATTTGTTCAGACCCCGGTACTGGAAGATGGTGTCAGACATTAGGAAATTTTTTGCGGATGCCAGAGAATTTGTCGCCCCGGAGAAGGACAGTCTCGATCTAACCCTGGGAGACTTCCTCGATCGAAACGGCTACGGGCCCGAATTCGTTGACCGGTTTATCCTGCCGATGGGGGCGGCCATTTGGTCAACCAAACCGGCGGACATGCGTAAGCAGCCTGCGTGCACGTATTTGAAGTTCCTATATTCTCATAATCTACTGCAGTTTACGGGGCAGTTTCCCTGGCGGACGGTGACCGCTGGAAGTCGGCAGTATGTCAAAAAATTAACATCTGCGTTTTCGGACCAGGTTAAACTCAATCAACCCGTCGCAAGTATAAAACGCTCGCCAACCGGTGTTATGGTTACCGATGAACGAGGTGTCACCTTCAATCACGACGCGGTCGTTATCGCAACTCATGCTGATCAGGCCCTGTCCCTGCTGTCGGACGCCGATTTCTCAGAGAAAAAACTTCTTGGTGCATTTCGATATACGGACAATCACGTCGTCCTTCATTCCGATCCCGCCCTTATGCCGAAACGGCGCTCGGTCTGGTCAAGCTGGAACTTTATGGGTGAAACAGGCGAAGGTGTCAGTGTGAGCTATTGGATGAACAAATTGCAGAACCTGGATCAACGAAATCAGTTTTTCGTTTCGGTGAATCCGCTAGAGGAACCGGATCCTATTCTGTGGCACCGCAGCTTCAATTATACCCACCCGTTTTTTGATCTTGCGGCCTGGCGTGCGCAGGAGGATTTGTGGAGTTTACAGGGGCGCAACAATACGTGGTTTTGCGGCAGTTACTTTGGCAGCGGCTTCCATGAAGATGCCCTTCAGTCCGGACTTGCCGTCGCGGAGGATCTGGGCGGATTATCCCGCCCCTGGTCCGTTGAGAACGAGTCCGGGCGCATCCACCGCCGATCAAGAATCCAGGCGAGGCCAGCATGAGTATTGAGAATTCGGGCCTCTATTGGGGGCGCGTGGTCCACGAAAGGCAACGCCCGAAAAAGCACCGGTTATCATATAACGTATTCTCGCTTCTGATTGATTTGGATGAGCTTGAGATGCTGAACGACCGATTTCGGCTGCTCCGCTACAACAAAGCGGCCTTCTTCTCCATTTATGACAAAGATCACGGATCAGGCAGCCCAATTCGAAACTGGGTGTCGGAGGAATTGGGAAGAAAGGGGCTGGAAGCCTTCAGCGCGCGGATTACCATGCTTTGTTATCCGCGTATCCTGGGATACGTGTTTAACCCGCTCACGGTTTTCTTTTGCTATGACATCGGGGGACAGATCGGGGCGATTGTCTACGAAGTGCACAATACCTTTAAAGAGCGGCGCGCTTACGTTCTACCGGTGCCCAAAAGCTCAAAAGAAGTCGTACGTCAGTCCTGCGACAAAGAGTTCTATGTCTCCCCGTTCATTCCGATGGACTGTCGCTATCAATTCCGGGTGCAACCCCCGTCGGATCACACACGGGTGGTGATCCGGGAAGAGGATTCGGAAGGCCTTTTGTTGGCTGCCGCGTTCTCGGGGCGTCACCGTCAGCTCACCGATCGGAATCTGTTGAGGACCGCGATCAAATTTCCGCTTATGACAATCAAGGTGATCGTTGGTATTCACTGGGAAGCTGCTCGGCTGTTGCTGAAGGCCGCCCCGTATTTTTCTCATTCCGAATCAGCACTATCACATCATAGATTGCATACAGAACTTTCCAGAACAATTACGGACTGACCCGATTTCATGACGGCTACCACTCGACAAGAAATAGGCATCGAAGGACCATCCAAATGGTCTTCGGCCAAAGACATGGTAATGCTTGGCGCCATCCAACGTCTTACCCGTGGGATCGCCCGGGGTCGGATCGTTTTCGAACTATCTGATGGCCGCACAGTAGTTTGCGACTCCGGCAACCTTGGCCCCAATGCGACTATTAGGCTACATGATCGAAAAGCAATCCGGCGGATCGCCGAGAACGGATATCTAGGACTTGCAGAAGGGTACTTGGAACAGGATTGGTCCACGCCGTCATTGGCCGCAGTGTTTGATTTTGGTGCTGCCAATATGGATCAACTGGATCGGGCTTTGATCAGCACCTGGGTCGGACGGATGGTTAACAGCACCCGGCATTTCCTAAATCGGAACACCAAACGGGGCAGCCGACGGAATATTGCCCAACACTATGACCTGGGGAATGAGTTCTTCTCCAAATGGCTGGACCCGTCGATGACCTATTCTGCCGCTGATTTTCTGGATGCTGAGAATATTCCGCTATATATGGCGCAGGAGAATAAGTATCGCCGGATTGTTGATCGCCTGGGCGTCAAAACCGGTGACCATATCTTGGAGATCGGCTGCGGTTGGGGAGGATTTGCCGAGTTCGCTGCAACGCAGGCTGGGGCGAATGTAACTGCGGTGACCATTTCCAAAGAGCAGCATGACTTTGCTCAATCTCGCATGGAACGTAGCGGCCTGGCCGGTCAGGTGTCGGTGGAGCTCAAAGACTATAGGGATATCGTCGGCACCTATGACCACGTGGTGTCGATTGAAATGCTGGAGGCCGTGGGCGAAGCCTTCTGGCTGGACTATTTCGAAACACTATCCCGTTGCCTTAGGGCCGGCGCTGGCGCGGTGGTGCAGGTCATAACCGTACCCGACAGTAAGTTCGACTACTACCGCCGCAACGTGGATTTCATCCAGAAGTACATATTCCCTGGAGGAATGCTTCCGTGCCCGGGCGCCATGTCCGACGTTGCCAACACCGCCGGACTGACCCTGGAGGACGTTTACATGTTTGGCTCTGACTACGCACGTACGCTGGACCTTTGGCGGGACTCTTTTGAGGCAAAATGGCCGGTGATCAAAGCAATGGGCTTTGACGACTATTTCAAACGCATGTGGGAATATTATCTCCATTACACGGCTGCCGGATTTCGGTCCGAAGCCACGGACGTTGGCCAATTTTTGTTTCGTAAGTTGTAGATCATGATGGAAAACCGTGCGGAACTGTGGCGAAATGTCCGCTACGGGGGGGCTGCCTTTGCCCTTGGCATGCCTACAATCCCCCTGGTCGTCCACTTGCCCACCCTATATGCGGAAGAGGTCGGCTTGGGACTGGCACTTACCGGGGTTGTCCTTTTTCTGGTCAGACTAGTCGATGTTGTGACCGATCCCGTGATCGGTCTCGCCTCCGACAGAATTAAGCTCCGCCGTGGCCACCGAAAGGTGTTGATTGCCACCGGCGGCATCATTGGAGCGATCGGCATCGCTTTTCTGCTGAACCCAATAGAATCAGCAACAGCCATGTATTTGGCCCTTTGGTCGTCCCTTCTCTACCTAGGCTGGACCTTGGTTAGTATTCCGTACCTTTCTTGGGGGGCGGATCTGTCTTCTTCTTATGAAGGCCGCACCCGTGTCACTTCCGTTCGAGAAATGTCTATGCTTCTCGGCATTTTGTTTGCTGGCGCGGTACCTGTTGCTCTGATCTCATTCGGGTCCAGCGAAATGGAGTCTCTGTCTTGGATCGGCTGGATGGTTATCGCCGCCGGCGCGGTTTCCTTTCCCATTCTCCTTACTTCGGTAGATGAACCCGCCCCACGTACGTCCCGCCAGGACACCGCACTGGTGGAAACCATCAGAGATCTAACGGGCAACTATCCTCTCAAATTATTGATCGCCGCCTGGTTTATTAACAGCCTCGCCAATGGCGTCCCGGCCGTACTTTTTCTTTTGTACATGGAACATGTCTTGGGTGCGGCAGAAATAACCAGAGGAGTTTTGACGTTTGTATATTTTTGCGCAGGTATCGCCGGCGTTCCCCTTTGGGAACGCATGAGCCGCCACCTGAACAAGCACACCGTTTGGTGCATCGCGATGCTCATAGCGTGTTTGTCGTTTAGTGTCGTTCCATTTCTTGGCCCCGGGCAGATCGGCTTGTTTTCAGCAGTCGTCGTGATTTCAGGATTGTGCCTGGGCGCGGACCTCGCATTACCTCCGTCAATTCAAGCCGATGTCGCAGAATACACATACGCCGAAACCGGTAACGACAGCACCGACCTGATGTTTTCGCTTTGGAGCATGTCGACAAAACTTGCTCTTGCAGTCGCTGTCCTTCTTGCATTTTCCCTATTGGATTGGCTCGGGACATCGCCCGAAGAGATCGGAAATAAATACGATCCTGTGGTTTTGGCACTGATCTACGCGGCGTTGCCTATCGTATTAAAGGTATGGTCGATTGTTCTGGTGTTGCGTTACCCCCTATCCCGATCAGAACAAGAGGTGATCAAGATGCGGCTATCCAGGTCCGGTGGATGATCGTATCCGAATGAATTTGGTTAGCTATATGAAAAATCTGGTTTTTATAACCTTCACTTTCTTAGCCCTAACGGGGTGCACTGAGATGACCATCGACGAGTTTAAGAATACGAAACCACGGTTTGTCCTAGAGAACTATTTTCAGGGAAAAACTCGCGCATGGGGGATGTTCGAAGATCGCTTCGGAAAGGTTCGGCGCCAGTTTGTAGTCGATATTACCGGCGTTTGGGATGGCCAAACTCTGGTTCTAGACGAAGATTTTTTATTCGATGACGGAGAGAAAAGTTTCCGACAATGGCACATTAAGAAACTAGGAGAGAACCAATACGAGGGTCGAGCGGATGATGTGGTCGGCACCGCTACCGGGCTCTCCGCAGGCAACGCCTTGAATTGGCAGTATCTGTTGGACCTGAAGTTGGAAAGCGGCTCAACACTGCGCGTCAAATTTAACGACTGGATGTTTCTTCAGTCCGACGGCGTGCTGCTCAACCGCGCGAAGATGAGCAAGTTCGGCATCGAGTTGGGACAAGTCACAATATCGTTCCAAAAAGAACCGAGTATTTCTTTTATTACCCCGCAATCCGACGGCGGCAATATCGAAGTAGCGGCCCAATGACGGGGAAGCGCTCATAAAGCTGGGATGCCGCATCCCAATATTCCCGATGACCCATGACTTTTCCATCAGAACGAAAGGTCAGATGCGTAACTCCTTCCACCTTCCAGTCCTTTGGTCCAAGCTTTCCGGTTAGCTCCCACCTGAAGAAGCAGACGCTATTACTATCCGTTCCGTGGTCCAGGACAGTAAACACCACGTCGTTAACTTGATTAAACAACCGGCGGAATATGGCGCTCATCTCGGTCACACCGACGTTATCGTGGAAAGGGTCCGAGAAATGCACATCCTTGGTCACGTAATTACCTAGGTCAGGCAGCTGGTCTGGTGTCAGCCGCTCCAGATAGGTCCGATATTGTGCAAAGGCCTCGCCAAGATTCATCTGGCCACCATCCTTCGTGTGACAGCGAAATAAATACTGTAGGGCAAAAAACGTAGAAATTTTAAGATCAAAACAAACCTGATGGGGAACGAAATCTCAAATTTACCGGCTCGAATGCCGTCCAGAACCCGGCGGGCCGCGTCCTCGGGCTCCATGAGAAACGGCATCTCGAAATCGTTTTTATTTGTGAGCGGTGTGCGAACAAATCCGGGGTGAATAACAGACAATTGAATGCCGTGCTGGTCACACTCCGGTTTCAGCGACTCGCACATATTTGTCAATGCTGCCTTGGAAGCACCATAGGCACTCGCCATCGGAAGCCCTCTGTAAGCAGACAAAGATGAGACAATGGCGATGGTCCCGGACCTGCGGCGACGCATAGCTGCCAAAACGGGGGCGAGGCTGTTAACCGTGCCGCCAACATTGATATCGATTTGATCGATAAATTTCTCGGCGGAAAAGTTTTCTAAGCCGAAACGGATGTACGTCCCGGCATTCAGAATGGCCAAATTGATGGGCCCCAGCTCGTTCTCGAGATTATTCACAAGCTCGGCCATCTGGGCTCTATCCGTAATGTCGCCAACTTGCGGGACGATTAAGCCTTGTCCTGACCTTGCTTCATCGGCCAGGCCGCTCAGGTCGGCTGCGGTCCGGGACGTTGCGGCAACCGTCCAGCCGTCTTGAGCCAGCTGGAGGGCGATGTGGCGGCCCAAACCTTTTCCCGCACCCGTCACCCAAGCGATGTTGGACATTCTTACTCAATCCCCCAGGCCGCTGTCCCGGCAACGATATGCAATCATCGACCCGTCTTGCGCTTTAAACATCATTTTTACCCATCGGCCGGCGGCATCATACCAGACCATTGTCTCTATTTCCCAGGTGTACGCATACCTGACAGCTTGAATCGTGGCGCCTTGGGCTTGAATGACCTGCGTACCGGTTGAGTCTATCCAAACCTCGGAGATTTTGCCGGTAAGGGTAACCACAACCGTTTGAAATATCGCGATACTGTGTAGAAGGTCAACCGTCTCCATTTTGGAGACAGACTGAGTGGCTGGGGGACCTGGATTCGAACCAGGGATGCGCGGGTCAGAGCCGCGAGTTTTACCACTAAACTATCCCCCATCCGGAATAAGCGGGACCGGTCTTATAACGCCTACCGCGGATTTTTCAAATGGTTCGTCATTCTTCTGTGCGGGCAAGTTGAAAATCACCGATAAAATAACCCCATCCATTGCCCAAATCCCGTAATTGAATAGTAGGGTATGACTCTTCGGGCTTCCGCGAAATACTTTGAAATAAAATTCCTGAAATTGTTCGCGAATTCTTCTTTAAAACCCGGTGGCCAACGCCCATTTCTAAGAGTCCGGCTCGCATACAATAGTCCTACCAGCATACCCCATGCTGTAAAGCGGCTGAAGACAACGGTTTAACCGGGATAGCCTAAACACCATGAGCCGGATAGATAAGAACTGGTCAATGGATGATGTAACGACGACTGCCCCCCCGATTACCGACGGGCAAATTGCGCTCGTCCAAAAAACGTTTGCTCTGGTTGAACCGATCGCCGACGACGCGGCCGATCTGTTTTGCAATCGACTATTCGAAATTGATCCAAACCTGAAGGACCTGTTCAGCGATGACATGGCCGTGCAGAAGAAAGCGCTTATGGCCACGCTGAAAGTTGCAGTCAAAGGCCTCACGGATCTGCCCTCGATTGTCCCCGCCGTCCAACAGCTTGGCGTTCGCCACGTGGAATACGGCGTATCCGATGACGACTACGACACGGTGGCAATGGCCTTACTTTGGACCCTGTAACGGGGACTGGGCGAAGAGTTTAACGACGACGTAAAAGCAGCTTGGACAGCAGCTTACACGTTGCTGGCCGATACCATGAAAACCGCGGCACACGAAAGCAGCGGCCAATCCGATACGGCAACCCCTCAAAATTCTCAGGAGGATCCCATGTTACAAGATGCTGACAATAGCGCACACGATGATCAGTACAGGCAGATAGTCGATGGCATGCCTATTAATGTTCTGGTACGTGACACTCAAAACTTCGTAATCTCTTATGCAAACAAAGCCAGCGTTGAAACTCTTCGCCCCCTGGAACATATTTTACCGTGCAAAGCTGACTAGATAGTGGGTCAGAGCATCGATATTTTTCACAAAGATCCGAGCCATCAACGTCAAATGTTGGCAGACCCTGACAACCTCGCCATTCTGCAATCATTGAAATCGGTGGTGAGAAACTCGACCTGTTAGTGTCAGCCGTTTATGACGCAAACGGCTCATACTCCTCAGCTATGCTGACATGGTCTGTGGTCACCCAAAAATTGCAGGCCGACGAGCAAGCAGCCCGTCTGGCTCAGATGGTCGAGGAACTACCGATCAACGTGATGACGGCCGACCTCGAAGACTTCAAGATCAACTACGCCAATAAGGCGACGATCGACACGATCCGCACGATCGAAGACAAGCTGCCGATCAACGCCGATGAGCTGGTCGGCACCTGCATCGACATCTTCCATAAGAACCCGGCGCACCAGCGTCAGATGCTGGCCGATCCGGGCAACCTGCTCCACCAGACTAATATCGGCTTGGGCGAGGAAACCCTGGATCTGGAAGTCACCGCGATCACGGATAAGGACGGCGCCTATTTGGGCCCGATGCTGAGCTGGTCGGTTGTGACTACGCGGGTCACCATGGCCAACAATGTGAAAGGCGTGGTCGACTCGGTCTCGGCCAGCTCTACGCAGCTTCAGGCCACGGCTTCCAACATGGCCAGCGCAGCAGAGGAAGCAACCTCTCATGCCATGGCTGTGGTAGCCGCCACGGATCAGCTCTCCAAGTCCATTGAGGAAATCTCCGGACAGGTGGCGCCCTCCACGACCATTTCCCAGAAGCGGTCGGTGAGGCGCAACGCTCCAATGAACAGGTCCAGGGCCTGGCGGAAGCCTCCCAGAAGATTGGCGAAGTTGTTGATCTGATTAACGACATCGCCAGCCAGACCAACCTGTTGGCCCTGAACACCACAATCGAGGCGGCACGGGCGGGTGACGCAGGTAAGGGCTTCGCTGTTGTGGCCTCCGAAGTGAAAAACCTGGCCAACCAGACGGCCAAGGCGACCGAGGAAATCGCCGCCCAAATCTCGGGCATCCAGAACGCCACCCAATCGGTGGTCGGATCCATCGACGTCATTACCAAGACCATCAACGAGATCAACGAAATCGCCACGGCGATTGCGGGTGCGGTCGAAAAGCAGAGCGCAGCAACTGGCGAAGTCTCCGCCAATATCGACGGCGTCAACAAGGCTGCCGGCAAAACGGGTCAGGCTGCGACGGAAGTTCTCTCCGCCGCAGCCTGACCCGTCCCGGGGTTCGGAAAGCCTGGACGCCGAGATCGACCAGTTCTTCGTCGAAATCCTCAAAATGGGATAATCCCTACAATCGCCCACAAAAAAGCGGTCCTCCGGGGCCGCTTTTTTTGTGCACCGTGGGCACCCGCCACACAGTAAAATTTCCCTCGTCTACTGGCTTCTCTTTCCCGAATCCACGGTCTATGATCCTGGCAGGTGATAAAAAATAAAATGAAGAATAAAGAAAATGAAACAGAAGAACTCAAAATCGGGGAATCTGCGCCGCGGTAAATTCGGCTTTGTCCAGAAGCGGAAACGCAAATCATATGGGGCTCTTGATCTCGGCACCAATAATTGCCGGCTGCTGATCGCCCGGCCGACGGGTTCGGGGTTCCGGGTCGTCGCCTCCTATTCCAAAATCGTCCGTCTCGGCGAAGGCTTGTCAGCCAACGGCTGTCTGAGCGATGGCGCCATGGATCGGACCATTGAGGCGTTGTCCGTCTGCGCGGAACGCCTCCGCGAGTTCGATGTCGTATCCACACGGAGCATCGCGACCGAGGCCTGCCGCCGGGCCGGCAATTGCGATGAGTTTTTCAGCCGGGTTCGGGAAAAAACCGGTCTTGATTTTGAGGCCATCCCTTACGAGGAAGAGGCCCGTCTGGCGCTTGTCGGCTGCCGCAACCTGCTGGACGGGGACGCCCCCAACGCACTGGTATTTGACATCGGCGGCGGCAGCACGGAATTGATTTGGGCGGAACGCAATGACGAAGGCGCCTTCGAAATCGTCGACGTTATTTCGCTGCCCTTTGGTGTTGTCACCCTGGCGGAAAGATGCGGCACCGACGTGGTTGACGAGAAAACCTACGAAGAGATGGTTACCGAAGTATCGTCCTGGCTCCCGTCCTTTTGCGAGAAACACAATATCGGCGGGCGTGTCGGCAAGGGCCAGGTTCAGATGCTGGGCACCTCGGGCACGGTCACCACGCTGAGCGCGGTCCATCTCAAGCTGCCCTATTATTCCCGCTCCAAGATTGACGGGCTCGCCATCGATTTTGACTCTCTGACCGAAGCTTCCAAGCTGCTCACCGATCTCGATTACGAGAACCGCGCCGCTGTGCCCTGCATCGGCCGAGAACGGGCGGAACTGGTCATCCCCGGCTGCGCGATCCTGGACGCCATTTGCCGGTCTTGGCCGGTTGGACAATTGAAAGTTGCTGACCGGGGATTGCGGGAGGGCATGCTGATGGAGCTCATGCAGGCCGACGGCATCCCGATATCCGGCAACCCGGCCGCCGTCGACCGGAACCCGCCGCCGCGTCAGGAACACGCGGCGAACTGAACGCCAGACCCTTGGTAAAAAAACCAAAGAAGAAACGCGGGTCAGCCGGCAGAAACATGCACACGCGGGTAAAAACCGCCAAAGGCCGCAAGACCTCGTCCACCCGCTGGCTGCAGCGCCAACTGAATGATCCCTATGTGGCTGCGGCGCAGGCGGCGGGCTACCGATCCCGCGCCGCCTTCAAGCTGACCGAACTCAACGAGAAGTACGGGTTCCTGAAAAAGAATATGCGGGTGGTGGATTTAGGCGCTGCGCCGGGCGGCTGGACCCAAGTCATCGTCACGGAAACCGAGGCGGAAGCGCCCGGCAGTTCTACCCAGATCGTCGCCCTCGACTTGTTGGAGATGGATCCGGTGCCCGGCGCGGAAATCCTGACCATGGATTTCATGGACAACGACGCGCCGGCCCGCCTGAAGGCCGCCCTGAACGGCCCGGCTGACGCGGTGCTCAGCGACATGGCGCCGGCGCTCACCGGGCACGCGAATACGGATCACCTGCGCATCATGGCGTCTGTGGAAGCGGCCTACCTGTTCGCCAAGGAGACCCTTTCACCAGGCGGCTGTTTTATCGCCAAGGTCTTTCAAGGCGGCACCGAAGGCGATTTACTGACCGGTATGAAAAGGGATTTTCAAACCGTGCGCCATGCAAAGCCGCCGGCGAGCCGAGCGGAATCGTCCGAAGTCTATGTGGTCGCCACCGGCTTTCGGGGGGGCGAGGAAAGCTAGATGCCGGACATCACAACATCCTCCGCTGGCGATCAATTGATCTCTGACCTCGAAGAGATGATCCCGCGCCTCCGGGAGCGGAGCCTCGCGGCGGAGGAAGCCGGGCGCATTCCGGAAGAGACCATCCAGGAGCTCAAGGATATAGGCGTCTTTCGCGCTTTTGTGCCCGCCTCCTACGGCGGGATGGAAGTTCCCCTGCCCTACGTTCCAAAAATATTCAGCACACTGGGCCGCGGCTGCTCCGCCACCGCCTGGACCATGGGCTTTTTGATCTATCACAATTACCAATTCGCCCATTACCCGAAGAAGGCCCAGGACGAAACCTTTGGCGCGAAGGGCTATACGATGGCGGCAGGCCAGGTGGTGCCGGGCGGGGAAGCAAAACGGGTCGACGGCGGGTTTATCCTGGACGGGCGCTGGGGATATGCGTCGGGCATTCTACACTGCGACTATATGGCAATCCCCGCGCCGGTGGTGAATGAACCCGATCCGGACGGCAAGCCCAATATCTATCGGTTCTATGTAGCCCAAGAGGAGTTCGAAATCCACGACACCTGGCATGTCGCGGCGATGCGCGCGTCGGGCAGCCATGACGTCTCCCTGACCGACGTATTCGTGCCCGAACATCAAGGGCTGGCGGTGAGCGATCTGCGGGAAGGCACGTCGCCGGGGCTTGAGCTCAACAAGGGCCCGCTTTACCGGGTGCCGGTGCTGACCTTCATGGTGTTCGGTACGGTCGGCCCGATGATCGGTGCAGCCCAGGCCATGCTGGAACTGGTCACCGACATTCTCAAAACCAAGGTCGGCGCCTACTCCGGGGAACGGCAGCAGGACCTGCAAAGCCAGCGGGTGCGGCTGGCGCGGATTGAGATGGAGTTGGACGCGACGCTCGGGCTGTTCCACGGCACCGTTGCAAAGACCTGGGCCACGGTCTCCCGAGGCGACAGCCTGACGCGGGAGGAACGGGTGGAGACCCGGATGGTGGTCTCGCACACCGCCCAAAAGTGTCACCAGATCGTCGATGAGTTGGCCGTGGCGGCCGGATCCCGAGGATACTATTTGGACTCCCCGATCCAGCGGTTTCAGCGGGACACAAATATGCTGGCCACCCATGCGATCTTTGAATTCGACCATGTGGCCAATCTTTATGGCGGCACGCTTTTAGGCCTCGACGTGCCCGACAATGCGATGATTTAGACGCACGCGCGAATCACCGGTGAGTTTGCCTTCGCAAATGGTTCGCGATGATTACTCAGCCACATAGAAAACCGCTGATTTCCAAGCTTTTCCGGAGCGTTTTCCGCGCCGACTGAGTCCGCTTGGCAAGGAACGTTTCTCGTGTATGATGCGTCGTCAACTCTTCTAGGAGATGGCATGGAAATCCTCGACGGTCTCACATTCGACGACGTGCTGCTCGAACCCGCAGCCTCCGACGTCCTGCCCACCGAAACAAATATCGAAACGCGCCTGACCAAGAACATCCAGCTTGGCATCCCGCTCTTGTCCGCGGCCATGGATACGGTGACCGAAAGCCGGCTCGCGATCGCTCTGGCCCAGGCCGGCGGCATCGGTGTCATCCACAAAAATCTGGAGCCCGATGAGCAGGCCGACGAGGTTCGCAAGGTCAAAAAGTTTGAATCAGGGATGGTGGTCAATCCGGTCACCGTCGCCCCCGACATGACTCTGGCCGAGGTCCGCGCCCTGATGCAGCAGCTTGGGTTTTCCGGCTTTCCCGTCGTAGACAGCTCGGACAACAAACTGGTCGGCATCCTGACCAACCGGGATGTGCGCTTCGCCTCCGATCCTCAGCAAATGGTCCGGGAGCTCATGACCCCGCATCACAATAATGCGCCCCTGGTGACCGTCACCGAAAACGTTGCGATGGAAGAAGCGCAACGATTGCTGCATCAAAACCGGCTGGAGAAGCTGGTCGTGGTCGACGACAATTTCCGCTGCGTCGGGCTGATCACGGTCAAGGATATGGACAAGGCTCAAGCCTTCCCGGACGCCTGTAAAGACGAAAAAGGCCGGCTTCGGGTTGCTGCCGCCACCGGCGTCGGCGATGCGGGCCGGGTACGGGCGGAACAATTGCTGGACGCGGAAGTGGATGTGATTGTTGTCGATACGGCGCATGGCCATTCCAAAGGCGTGCTCGAATCGGTCAACCGGATCAAAAAACTCAGCAATTACACACAAGTACTGGCCGGCAACGTCGCCACCGCCGACGGCGCCAAGGCGCTGATCGACGCGGGCGCGGATGCGGTTAAGGTCGGCATCGGACCGGGCACTATCTGCACCACCCGCATGGTCGCCGGCGTCGGCATGCCGCAATTCACAGCCGTCATGGAGTCCGCCGAAGTGTGCAATAAGGCCGGTATCCCGGTGGTCGCCGACGGCGGCATTAAATATTCTGGCGATTTGGCCAAGTCCATCGCCGCCGGTGCGGACTGTGTCATGATCGGCTCGCTGTTCGCCGGCACCGAAGAAAGCCCCGGCGAGGTGTTCCTCTACCAGGGCCGCTCCTACAAATCTTACCGGGGCATGGGCTCACTCGGCGCTATGTCGCGCGGATCCGCCGATAGATATTTCCAGCAGGATGTTTCAGACAGTTTGAAGCTGGTACCGGAAGGCGTCGAAGGCCGCGTACCGTACAAGGGGCCGGTCGAAAACGTGATCCATCAATTGTGCGGCGGGTTGCGGTCTTCCATGGGCTACACCGGCAACCGGACCATCCCCGACATGCAGAAGAAATGCCGGATGCGCAAGATCACGGCCGCCGGATTGCGGGAAAGCCACGTGCATGATGTCACTATCACCCGCGAGGCCCCGAACTATCGGGTCGAAAACTAAGCGTCCGGCCATGGATGTCCGATGAAACCGGGCGCCCGCGTCGCCGCGGCTATTGAACTCCTGGAGAAAGTCGAACGGTCCCAATCCCCGGCGGATGATGTCATCTCCGCGTACTACCGGGGCCGGCGGTTCATCGGCTCCAAAGACCGGCGGGAAATCTCCCGGCTCGTTTTCTCCGCCATCCGGCACCATGCCCGCCTGAACCACTGGACAAACGGCGGTGACATCCGGGAACGGATGCTGGCGCTGCTCCGCCGCGTGGACGATCTTTCGCCGGTAGAGATTGCCGGCCTGTTCTCGGGAGACGGCTATGCCCCGCCGGCTCTCAGCCCTGAAGAAGCGAGTTTCGTCGGAGCGCCGACGGACCAGCCGGATGACGCGCCGGCTTGGGTCGCGGCGGAGATTCCGGAATGGCTTTATCCGGATTTGGCTACCGCCTGGGGAGAAGGAACAGCAGATGAAGCGGCGGCCCTCAACACGCCCGCGCCATTGGACCTCCGCGTGAACACCCTAAAAGCCGATGTGGGCCGCGCCCTGGAAGTCCTGCGTAATGACAAAATCGAGGCGGAGGCCACGCCATTGTCGCCAATCGGTTTACGCCTGTCCGGCCGGGTCAATCTGCAGGCCACGACCACGTTCAAGGGCGGTTTCGTCGAAGTTCAGGACGAGGGCTCCCAATTGATCGCCCTGTTGACCGCAGCGAAAGCGGATCAGCGAACCATCGACTTTTGCGCCGGTGGTGGCGGCAAGACGTTGGCATTGGCCGCCACCATAAAAGATGGCGGGCCGCTGATCGCCTGCGATCTGGAGGAAGAGCGACTCAAGCGTCTCGGGCCGCGTCTAAAACGCGCCGGTGTTTCGAACATCACCCGCCAATCGATCTCCGGTTTGGACGATCCTTGGATCGCCGCAAATGCCGGCACGGCGGAGCGCGTGCTGCTGGACGTGCCGTGCTCCGGCGCGGGGGCCTGGCGGCGCAACCCGGCGGCCAAATGGCGGCTGACGCCGGACCGGCTTGAGGGCTATACCAAAATCCAACAGGAAATATTAGAGACCGCCTCGCAGCTGGTGGCCCCCGGTGGCCGACTGATCTATGCCACGTGTTCGGTTCTGCAGGCTGAGAACGAGAAGCAGATCGATCGGTTTCTGTCCACCAACCTCGGCTTCCGGCTTGTCCCGGTCGGCGAGGTTTGGGCGGAAACCATCGGCGGTGATTGTCCGTGCGCGAACCCTTACCTTAAACTGACGCCCTACCGAAACGGCACCGACGGTTTTTTTGCCGCCGTCATGGAACGCCAAACATGAAATGCCAGGCATAAAAATCCGCGCTGCACGTGAGCAGGATACCGAAGCCATTGCTCATCTCTATGTGTATACCTGGCGGACCACCTATGCGGGGTTGCTGCCGGATCATGTGCTGATCGGGATGAAGCCGGAACGGTTCATGTTTTTTTTCGCCCGCGCCCTCAAACACCGCTCGGAAAACATCCTCGTCTGCGAGGACAATACGAACACTATTGTTGCGATGGGCAGCGCCGGGGTGAACCGGGACCGGGGCAGCAAGTTCGCGGGCGAGGTTTATACACTCTACGTGTCACCGGATCATCAGAACACCGGGATCGGCGAGCGGATGCTGGCGAAACTGTTTCAAATATTGGCTCGGGACGGGTGTAGTTCGGCCGTCGTTTGGGTCCTGGCCCTCAACCCGTCACGGTTTTTCTACGAAGCGGTCGGCGGCAGCCTGGTTGGCGATCGGGACGAACAACTCTGGGGCACGACCCTCAAGGAATTCGGCTATGGCTGGGATGATTTATCGGCGGCGATCACGAATGGACGGCCTCGTCTGCAGGATTAGGAATTGACCGCTTCTTCCTGGGCGATCGACAAGGGCAAATCAAAATAGAAAACCGATCCGCCGCCGTCTTTCGGCTCATAGCCGATTTGACCGCCACGCCGTTCGACGATCCCCCTGGAGATGCTGAGACCCAGGCCAGTGCCCTTCACGTTGCGGCGAAGCCCGGTATCCGCCTGGGTGAACCGTTCGAATAGCACTTCCCGGAATTCCTCGGGAATGCCCTCTCCCTGATCCGCGACGTTTACACGGACCCAGCCGTCGCTAGGTTTCAGACTGATCGTTATCTCGCCGCCCTCAGGCGAAAACTTGGCCGCATTCGACAACAGTTTGGTCATGACCTGCTGTAACCGGTCGGAATCAGCGCTCACCGGGGTCATCGGCACGCCGTTCTCGAACTTAAATTGAACGCCGAACCGTTCGGCATAAGAGTCATTGACCTACAATGACTTTTTGATCAGGTCGACGAGATCGACATCGTAAAACTGAATTCCATCCCGCCCGACTGCAACTTCTCGAAGTCGATAATATCGTTCTCAAAATTGGTCAATCTTTCGGCGTTGGACTTGGCGAGGCTCAGAATATCAAACGCCGGCTTGGGCAATTCACCCAGCGCGCCGCCTTTCATCAAGCCGATAGAGACCACGATGGAAGTCAGCAGCGTCCGTAGCTCGTGGCTGACCAGCGACACAAATTTGGTTTTCAGTTTGTCGACTTCCTGGCGGTCGGTGATATCCCGCACCATGACAAAACTGGCCTCGGACTCTTCCCGGGGAATGACGACGGCCACAACCTCACAGGGGAAACTTTCGCCATCGAGCGTCATCATCTCCAATTCATGAACGTCAACCTGGCCAGTGTCTCTGGTCTTATCCCCGCGCTCGTTCGCCATGGCCCGGAAGTCGGAGTGGACCATGTCCATCAGTGTTTTACCGATGAGGTTCGCCGACCGGCCCGCATCGAATATCCGCACCGCCGCCGGGTCACCCGTCCCTTTTTTCAGATTCAATCAATCAAACGATCACCAAAAAATGACTCGCCCATCCACTTTGTCATTCACAAGGACGCTGTAATATGCAATCGTTTTCGAAAGGCTGGGTGTAACCGGCCATCAGATACCTATTCACACTATTTCCAAGGGAGATAACTACCATGCACTTTAAATCCAAACTTCTCGGCGCGACCGTTACCGGGTTTGCTGTCGCTGCTCTGGCCGGATTCGGTCAAAGCCATGCGGCTAATTTCAGCATGACCGCCAGTTCCAGCCATCCGCCTGTGGTGCCCTGGGTGAAGACAATCCAAGACTATGTCGTGCCGGAATCCATGAAACGGGCGAGGGCCCTCGGCCACTCCATCAAATGGACCGAAGCCTATGCCGGCGCGCTGTACAACTTCAAAAACACGCTGGAAGGCATTGGCGATGGTCTGGGCGATGTCGGCTGGGTCGGCACCTTGTGGGAGCCGAACAAGCTGCCCCTCCAGAATGTCACTTTCTTCATTCCGTTTGTTACCGCGAACGTGCCGCTCGCTGCGAAGATTCAAACCGAATTACACGAAAAAATTCCGGCGATGAAAGCAGCCTTCCTTAAAAACAACCAGGTTTATTTGGGCCCGCAAACGATCGACGACTACGTCCTGATCTCCAAGACTCCGGTCAATTCGGTGGCAGACCTTAAGGGTAAGAAGTACTATGCCCCTGGCGCTTCCGCGGCGTGGCTGAAAGGCACCGGCGCCATCGGGATCAACGGCGGCCTTCCGATTTACTACAACGGAATCAAGCAGGGTGTCGCTGACGGCGCCATCGTTCCGGCGACCGGCATCTTTCCGTTCAAACTGCACGAAGCCGCGCCGTACGTCATTAAAGTGGGTCTCGGCGGCGGCATGACCGGCGCTTTGACCATGAACAAGAACACCTATGACAAGCTGCCGCCGGAAATGCAGAAAATGTTCCACGACATCGGCAAGGGCTATGGTGAATTGGTGTCCAAGCGGGTATCCGGCTTCAACAAAGCCAGCCTGAACAAGCTGATCCCCGGCGCCGGAGGCAAAGTGTCTGAACTTCCGTTGGCGGAGCAAAAGAAATGGGCCGCAGCGCTGCCGGACTTGGGCGGTGATTGGGTCAAGAATATGAAGGCCAAGGGCCTGCCCGGCGAAGAAGTCTTGAAATACTACATGAACGCCGTTCGCGCCGCCGGTGAAAAGCCGCTTCGCGATTGGGATAAGTAAACTTGCCAGATACTGCCCAAGGGCAGTCGAATGAAAATGGTGGGGCCCTTAAATCTTATAGGGGCCTCACCAATTTATTTGCCCAACTAACATCCATTACCAACAGCGCGGGCACCATTTGGGTGTTCGCCCTGATGTTCCTGATCTGCGCCGATATTATATTCCGATCCGGGTTCAATTTTCCTATTCGGGGCGTAACCGAGATCGTCGGCTATTCTTTGGTCGGCGCCGTCTACCTTCAGTTGGCCCATTCGCTACATGTCGGCCGCTTTGCCAGGGCGGAGATGTTCATCGAGCCGCTTATGCGCCGCCGTCCCTTTGTCGCGGCAATTTTCCATATAATTTTTTCCCTGGCGGGCGTGTTCGTTTTTCTTCTGATTGCCTACGGCACGATCGCAAAGTTTGACGAAGCCTGGCCGGACCTGAAGTTCGGCGTCGAAGGAGATTTTACCATTCTGGTCTGGCCGCTGCGCGCCATTATCCTGGGCGGCTCCGTTTTGGTAGCCATCAAGTATCTCATTTTGGCTCTCGACAATATTGGGGTTCTCGTTCAGGAACTTCGCGCCCGGCGCGAGGCAACAGAGAAAAAGCCCCTCGGCCTCGGCTTTCTCCTCCTCATTCTGTTTATCGTTTTATCAGCCTATGTACTCGCCACCGGTGATTACTCCCGGCTGACCATCGGCGCCATTTCCCTGCTTGGCATGCTGGTGATCATCTTCACTGGCATCCATATCGGCGTCGGTCTGATCGTTCTCGGCTTTGCCAGCATATGGATCATGTTTGGCAATCCCAATATTGCGATTAATACGGTCAAACTTGCGTCCAACGAGTTCCTGCGCAGCTACTTCTTTGGCGTGATCCCACTCTTTGTCTTGATGGGACTGATCGTCAATGAATCCGACATTGGCAGCGATACGTTCGATGTCGCCCGCTGGATGCTTAAGAAAGTAAAGGGTGGTCTCGGCGTCGCAACGGTGCTGGCCAACGCGATTTTCGCGGCGATCACGGGCTCCTCCATCGCGTCGGCCGCGGTCTTCACAAAGGTCGCCGCACCCCACATGATGAAACACGGGTACACGCCGAAATTCGCGGTCGGGACGGTCGCCGGCAGTTCGATATTAGGCATGCTGATTCCGCCCAGCCTGCTGTTGATCATCTATGGCTTTGTGGCGGAACAATCAGTGGGCCTTCTTTTCCTCGCCGCCGTCATTCCAGGCATCATTTTGGCCACGGCCTTTGGGCTGGCGATCGTCGGGATGGCGCATTTCTGGCCGAGCTATGTCGGCAACCCGTCCGACGGCGGGGACGTGGATATCAAAATCGGCGAGGCCGCCAAGATGGTATTACCGGTCTTTATTCTGATCGTGGCTGTGCTGGGCGGCATCTACGGCGGTATTTTTACCCCTGTTGAAGCCGGCGCCGTCGGTGCGGCGGGCGCGCTGATCATCGCCACTCTGAAACGCCGGCTGACCTGGGAAAAGCTGTGGCGGGTTTTGCTGGAAACCGGCCACACCACAGTCTCGGTGCTGTTTCTTATTCTCGCCGCCAACATCTACGGCAGAATGCTCGCTCTGTCCGGCTTGCCGCAAAGCGTGGGAGAGCTTATCGGCAGCATGAACCTGGGTTTCCTAGGCTTTATGGCCCTCTACATCCTGCTCGTTGTGATCCTGGGTATGTTCCTGGATTCGATTTCAATCATGCTGATTGTCTTGCCGCTGGTTCTTCCAATCGTCCAGGCGTTCGGCGGCGACTTGATCTGGTTCGGAATTATTACGGTGATCGCCGTGGAGATGGGGCTGCTGACGCCACCATTGGGCATAGCTGTGTACGTGGTTAAATCAACCATCACAGACGCCTCAATTACGCTCAATCAAATCTTTGCCGGGGCCTTCCCCTACGTGGTGATTATGTTCATCGTCACCATCTTGCTGGTCATCTTCCCGCAACTCAGCTTGGTCTTTGTAACGTAAATCCGTTGAGGCAAGATGGTTATACCACGACCGCTCACGAGCAGCCGAACTTATGACCTCGCTTTTTCGATATAGCCTCTTTGACCTGCTGGTGGTGGCACTGGCCGCCTGTGCGCAAACCGCACAGGACCCGCTGCCGCCGGTGCACGAGCTGACCAAACACGAAGACGACCACCAGCATCACGAAGACGAACTACTGGTGCTGGATCCGCCGGCCGATCATCTCCGGGACCTCCCGTCGCTGGGCCTTTCCGTCATCGACGTCACTCATCTGGACGGGTTCGGCTCCCATCTTTATCACCTGAAGATCGACAATGGCGCGCATCCGTTTCACGCCCGGCATCTGCACAGCCAAAAACACCCGAATGTTCTGGTCGATGTGCATCATCGTTTTGAACAACATCAACAGCAACGCCGCCGCCGGGTGGACATCAGCTACACCAGCCCCCGCTCCGCAAATTGGGGCAAGCCGGCGGCGACCTGTAGCAAAGGCATCAAGATCGGCGTCGTCGATGGCGGGGTGGATATGCGCCATGCCGCCTTTAAGGGCCCCAAGCTCAGCTTCAAATCCTTCCACCGGAAAGGTGAGCGGATCGGCGCCTTCGATCACGTCACGGCCGTCGCCTTCATGATCGTCGGCCTGCCAAAATGGGGCGGATTGCTGCCCGGCGCCCAGCTTTATGTGGCCAATGTGTTTCACCTGAACAGCAAGGGCCAGCCCCGGGCCAGCGCGAAGGGTATCCTTCAGGCCGTCAACTGGCTGATTAAGCAAGACGTCCATGTCATCAATTTCAGCATCGGCGGCTCCAACAACGTTCTGATGAAGAAAGCAGTCGATGAAGCCCATCAACGGGGCATCGTGCTTGCCTCATCCGCCCGCAACACGGGCACCCTCTGAAAAGAGCCCCGGGGGGCGTATCTCAGGCCGGGGCCAGGATTGCTTCCAGCGCCGTGCGCATTTCAGCCGGCATTTCGGCTGATTTTCGCGTTTTAGGATCGAAACAGACCTCGGTGACGGTTTCCCGGGCGCAGAGATGACCTCTCTCCGCATGGCGCATCTGCTGCTCATAGGTGATGCTCTTACCGCCGATCTTGCGGAACACACCTTCAATCACCAGTAGATCACCCGCCTTCGCTTCCTGGATAAATTCGGTGGTGATGGTGCCGATGACGACGACAACGCCCAGGCGCTCGAACATCGCGTGGTCGATGCCCGCCTTGGCCCAGATATGCCAATTGGCCTCGTCGAAAAAGTGGCCGTAGTAGCGGGTGTTCATGTGCCCAAAGTGATCACAATGCTCCGGGAAGACCACGCCGCGGTTCGTTTCCATCCAGTCCGTCATTCTCTCTCCATCCGCTCTCGCCGGGGACAGGTACGTTTCTAGACCAGGGAGTGGCTTCCGGCAATTCGTTCTCACCTGTCGAGACGATTGAGCCTGCCAGCACGACGGGATACTCTACGGCCTGGAATTTACCGGGAGGCACGGATGACCATCAACCGCATCGAATCCATCACCTACGGGGTCGAGGACCTGGATACCTGCGTCCGCTTTATGGACGACTGGGGGCTGAAGCAAACCGCCAAGACGGAGACCTCCGCCGACTACCGCACCTTGGAAAATCAAACGATATTTTTGCGGTTGAAGGATGATCCGGACTTGCCCGAAACCCATGAGACGGTCTCAACCGGCCGGGAGGTGATCTGGGGCATAGACACCAAGGAGTCCCTGGACGCCATCGCCGCCGATCTCAGCCGCGACCGGGAGGTAACCGAAGACGCCGACGGTACGCTGCACACCCGGGACGACCGCAACTTCGCCATCGGCTTCACTGTCGCCGCCCGCCAAACCGCCGAGGTGGAGAAGCATGACCTTAACTTCCACGAAGACATTCATCGAGTAAATAAAGCGTATTTTCGGGAAGGCGGCGCAAACCCGATACGCATCGGCCATGTGGTTTACGGAGTCGAGGCAGACGACAATATGGCGGCGGCCGAGTTCTATCTGGACCGGCTTAACTTCCGGATGAGCGACCGCGCGACCAGCACCGGCAGCTTCATGCGCAGCGACGGCTCGGATTTTCACCATTCCATCTTTCTGATCCACCGGGGCGACCAACGCCGGTTTGACCATATCGCTTTCGAGGTCAGCGGGTTCGACGAGTTGATGGCCGGCGGCGCGAGCATGCTGAATAAAGGCTGGGAAACCCAGTCCGGGCCCGGCCGGCATTCGCTGGGCTCCAATATTTTCTGGTATTTCCGCAATCCCTGTGGTGGCGCGATCGAGTATTTCACCGACATGGACCGGCTGACAGATGATTGGGAGCCGGGCATGTGGGACGAGATGCCGCCCTATGATCAATGGATGATCCACGACGCGCTGACCAACCGCTAGCCGACCCCCATGCCGGCCACTAAAGACCGCTACGACGTTGTTATCGTCGGCTATGGCCCGACAGGCGCCATCGCCGCCAATTTGCTTGGCCGGGACGGATTTAGTGTCCTGGTGGTGGAGCGGGAAGCCGACATTTACGACAAGCCCCGCGCCATTACGTTCGACCATGAGATCATGCGCGTGTTTCAGGGCGCCGGCGTCGCCGAGGCGGTCGAAAAGGAAACGGCACCCTACCGGCCCTCCCGCTATCTCGGCGCGGAGGGGCAAGTCATCCGCAAGATGGATCCTGCCCCGGCCCCGTACCCGCTTTATTGGCTGCCGGTATATCTGTTCGTGCAGCCGCGCCTGGAAGCCGCCTTGAGAGCCGGCGCGGAAGCCCGGGAAACCGTCGACGTCCTGACCTGCCACGAGGCAACGAACGTGTCCCAGACGGCTGAAGTCGCCACGGTCACGATCAATGATTTGGACGGCGGTGACTCGTTCGAAATCGAAGCCGCCTACGTCTTTGCCTGCGACGGCGCCTCAAGCCCCATCCGCACGGCGCTGGGCATCGGGCACGAAGACCTGGCTTTCGATGAGCGCTGGATTGTCATCGACGTGCTGGCCAACGATACGGACGACCTCCCGCAAACGCATATCCAATTTTGCGAACCAGAAAGGCCCAGCACCTACGTCATCGGCGTGGACAACCACCGCCGCTGGGAAATGATGCTCCTGCCCGGCGAGGACCCGGCAGAGATCAACAACGAGGAACGCATTCTGGAATTACTTTCCCGCTGGGGGCCCAAGGAAAAATTCAATGTCTGGCGGTCCGCCGTTTATCGCTTTCATGCACTGGTCGCGAAGGAGTGGCGCAAGGGCCGGGTGTTCCTGCTGGGCGACGCCGCGCACCAAACCCCGCCGTTCATGGGCCAAGGCATGTGCCAAGGCATCCGGGATGCGGAGAATCTGGTCTGGCGGGTGCGTCAGGTGGAACGGCATGGCGCTGATCCCGCGCTTTTGGACAGCTATCAAGCGGAGCGGCACCCCCATGTCCGCGCCTTAACCGCCTTTACCAAGGAACTGGGCAAAATCATCTGCGAGCGCGACCCGAAGAAGGCCAAGGCCCGGGATGAGAAAATGGTCGAGCAGCTGGAGAGCGGCCGCATGGTCACCATGCGCCACAAACTGATCCCGCCCCTCACCTCCGGTCTGCTTGATTTAGATGCGGACGGAGTCGCCGCTGCGCCGGCCGGGGAACTTTTCCCCCAACCGATGGTCCGGACAGAAACCGCCGAGGAACTGCCCATGAATGATGCGCTCAGGCCGGATTTTTGGCTGGTAAGCCCTGACCCGGATGTCTTCCGGCAAATCCCTGACAATATCGCCGAGCAATGGCGCTCCTTCGGCGGTGAGTTTGTGTTGATGGCGGGGGAAACTGAAAATATTCCGGGCATTCGGCGGCTGACGGAACTCAATGGCGTCTTGTCCACGTACTTCGAGGACAACAACGCAAGGACAATGATCGTCCGCCCCGACCGCTACACCTACAGCGCCGCTGCAACGGCCGAACAGGCGTTGACACAAATGGAAAATCTGTTGAGCCGACTCGGCCCGGCGGAGACGGCTAAGCCTTAGTCAGATCAAACCAGAAGGTCGTCCCGTCACCGGGCGCACTCTCCAACAAAAGCTCGCTGCCATGCTGCACAACAATCGCCTTGCAAATGGCTAGCCCCAGACCCGTCCCTTCGATGCTGCATGTTTCTGAGGAGTCTACTTGATAGAACTTCTCGAAGATTTTTTCATGGTAGTCTTCGGGAATACCGATGCCGTCGTCCTTCGCCGAGATCCGATAGGCATCTCCCTGATCGGCAACGCTCAGCTCAATCTTTCCGTCATCGTCTCTAAACTTGGCCGCATTGACGATCAGAATCGTCAGCGCCTGGGTCAGCCCGGTGTGATCCGCTCGGACCATGGCCTCCGACTCGGTCCCCAGGAGGATGAGGTGCGCCTTCTTCGAGGCGATATAGTCGGCATTATCTCCAGCAGCCTTATCGACGATCTCCATCAGGTTAAAGCGGTCAAACACCATCTCGAGAGAGCCGGTGTCGATCCGGCTCAGATCCAAAAGATCGCCAACCAAATTCGCGATACGATCGCAATTTCGCGCGATGATATCGGAAATACTCTCCATCCCATCAGGAATGTCGTCGCCCAATTGGCCTTTGATCAGACCAAAGGCGCCATTAAGCGAGGTCACCGGCGTTTTGAGCTCATGCGCCGCCACAGAGACAAATTCGTCCTTGGCCTTTTCCAGCGCTTTCCGGTCTGAAATATCCGTATGTACGGCGAGAATGGTTCCGTCGGACAGGCGTTGACGGCGGGTGTTCAACCAACGGCCGCTGCCGGGCTGCTGCCACTCACGCTCACCGAAACTTTCACCATCTTTGCGGCGGCGGCGCTTTATCCACGCCTGGCGCTCCTCGTCCGTTGCATCCGGCAGCCGCAAATAGGATGTTTTCAACAACACATCATCAATATGAATGCCGGGTTCAAGGATTTCCGCCTGTCCGGGGTGAAGTTCCAAAAAATAGTCGTTGTAGAATAAAAAAGTTTCGTCTTTTGATCATAGAATGACCCCGGCCCGCACTTCTTCCAGGACCAGTCCCAACCGGAAATTCAGATTGTCGCTGGATTCCTGGCGCAGCCGCGCCGTCGTCTCGTCCCGATGAACCCCGGTGTACCTGGCAAACTCTCCGTTCTCATTATATTTTGGAATGGCCGAAGCGCAGAGAAACTAGCGCTCTCCATTGGATTGGGTTCGCACATAGTAAAGATCTCGGAACGGTTTTTCTTCGTGGAAAACCCGCTCCATCTCTACCTTGTCCTCCGAGGAGATCTCCTGGGCTTCGATGTCCCAATATTTTTGCTGAAGATCCGGTCCCGGGGAATGGTCAGCATACCGGCGCCGGCGTTGGCAAAGGTCACCCGATGTTCCGCATCGGTCTCCCAATAGCGGTCGGCAATATGCTAGGCAAATCTCTGGATTTGCCCATCGGTCTAGATTCTGCCATGTCCCGTGGCTTGGTCGTTCGCCGGGGTGGTTTTCGCTGTCATGCAGCAGCTCTCCTGGTCCGCTCGTCGGCACTTTACACTGTAAAAATTGGGTAGCGATGCCGCCGTTAACATTGTGGCCACTACGTAGGCCAACGCATGGGGCCCTTATATGATTGTGCCTTTTCAGGTCTCTTTTCAAGTATTCGCGACTCGGCTATGAGTCCGGGCACATGACTGACAGAATTCTCATCATCGATTTCGGCTCTCAAGTCACGCAACTGATCGCGCGGCGGGTGCGTGAATCCGGCGTCTATTGCGAGATTCATCCCTTCAATAAAGTCAGCGCAGAGAGCATACAAACCTATGATCCAAAAGGCATAATTTTGTCGGGTGGGCCGGCTTCCGTGGCCGATATCGGCACGCCGCGCGCACCCGACGACGTGTTTAAGCTCGGCCTGCCGCTGTTGGGGATCTGCTACGGTCAACAAACCATGGTGGAGCAACTAGGCGGATCGGTCGAATCTCATGACAAGCGGGAATTTGGCAGGGCTATGCTCTCTGTTTCCGGAGATTGCGCTTTATTCGGCGATGACTGGAATACCGGCTCAATGGAGCAAGTCTGGATGAGCCACGGCGACCGGGTCGAAAGCCTGCCGGACGGGTTCGACGTGTTTGGCACCAGCGATGGCTGTCCCTTCGCGGTCGTCGGCGATGAAAGCCGGCGCTTCTATGGCGTCCAGTTCCACCCCGAAGTGGTGCACACGACCAATGGCGCAGCGCTGCTGCGCAACTTCACCCACAATGTTGCCGGCTGTTCCGGTGACTGGACCATGGCCGCCTTTAAGGAACAAGAGATCGCCAAGGTTCAGGCTCAAGTCGGCGACGGAAAGGTCATTCTGGGCTTGTCCGGCGGCGTCGATTCTTCGGTCGTGGCGGTGCTTCTCCATGAAGCCATCGGCGATCAGCTCACCTGTGTATTCGTCGACACCGGCATGATGCGCATGGGCGAAGCGGAAGAAGTGGTTGGCCTATTCCGGGATCACTACAATATTCCTCTGGTCCACCGGGACGCGTCGGACTTGTTCCTGGGCAAGCTCGACGGCGTCACCGATCCGGAGCAAAAACGCAAGATCATCGGCGCCACATTCATCGACGTGTTCGAGGAAGAAGCCAAGGGCGTCGGCGGCGCCGATTTCCTGGCGCAGGGCACCCTCTATCCGGACGTGATCGAGTCCGTTTCCTTCCACGGCGGGCCCAGTGTGACCATCAAGTCTCACCACAATGTGGGCGGGCTGCCGGAACGAATGAACATGCAATTGGTGGAGCCGCTGCGGGAACTGTTCAAGGACGAGGTCCGCGTCCTTGGCCAGGAACTCGGCCTGCCGCAAAGTTTTGTCGGCCGGCATCCGTTCCCCGGACCGGGCCTTGCTATCCGCATCCCCGGCAATATCACCGGGGAGAAATTGGACATCCTGCGCAAGGCAGACACCATCTATCTGGAGGAAATCCGGAATGCCGGCCTCTATGACGAGATTTGGCAGGCCTTTGTGGTGTTGCTGCCGGTCCAGACCGTCGGCGTGATGGGCGACGCGCGAACCTACGATTACGTTTGCGCGCTCCGGGCCGTGACCTCGACCGACGGCATGACGGCGGATTTCTATCCCTTCGAGATGGAATTCCTGGGACGCGCCTCCAACCGGATCATCAACGAAGTCCGTGGGATTAACCGGGTAGTCTACGACGTCACCTCCAAACCCCCCGGCACCATCGAGTGGGAATAATCCGGAATAAAAAGTGTATATGAAAACAATATGTTAACGCTTACTCTTGAAGTTCAAAAAACGGATTCGATTCGGAAAGTACTGATTTGTGCAGTTCGACATGTTCGTGAAGCATGCTGCCGATTACATGCGTAACAGGATTGATCTCGGAATTGAAATTGTGCCGATGAAGTCTTTAGAAAGAGAGATGTCCAGTGGACCGTCGAATTATGAGCGGAATCTAAACGTAATAGTGCGCCACGGTCGTATTTTCCCGCCCGCCCCCTTGGTCCGCGTTGGAATAGCGCAGTAGGGGTATGATCGTTCTAATTTAAGGTCGTTATTCTTATCTAGGTTCAGATTACATTTATAGATTGCTAGTTGGTCGGCAGTTAAACTGGGGGTGAGGGAGTTTTAATACCTGTTCTCACTACCCCCCTATCTCTCCCAAAAAGGAAACCCCGATTTGATCAATCCTGCGAGAAAGCTGCATCTCGTGCCCTACAGTTTCAGACACTTTGCGATAACCCAGCGTGTGATGAGTGGATTGCATCTTCAGGAGGTGGCGCAGATGTCGGGGGCCAGCCTACCGCAGGTGGAGGAGACCTACTACCACCTCAACGAAGCGCAGATGCAACGAGCCGCACTGGCGGATTACGTGAGAGACAAAAACGGCACCATCATCCCCCGATGTGACAGATAAATTAAGGGGCAGGGATTAGCGTTTATTTGCTTCAAAAAAATCCATGGTCATTCTTAGCGACTGTTTTGTGGATTCTTCGTCATAGCCATCCTTGCGACACGGTTGGCAGTCCCAACTGTGTCCCGCGTTACTGAAAATATGCTTTTTGAACTCAGGGCTTTTGCTTTCAACGATATCTAACTGGTCATATACAAAACGGGGTTTTTGGACGCTATCGTTGTCGCCGTGGATTGCCAGAACAGGGTTGCTGTCGCCGTCAAAATAGTCTGCTGGGTAGCCATTCCATCCCGCGGATGCAGGCCAACGCCAAACGCCGTAGTGAGAAGCTCCAGCATTCACGTGCTTGCGAGCCGCCAGAAAACTTGCCCAATAGCCTCCGTTTGAAAAGCCGACAGCAAAGATATTTTTTGCATCTGCCCTGGGGTCTTTTTTGATTACCTCTATCAGCTCTATAAGCTCTGCTTCTATCGCTGTCCTATATGTCGTCCAGGTCTCAAAACGGTTAGATTTTGAGATACCGTGCCGCCTAAAGAAATCTGGTGCATAAACGGCATACCCAGCGTTCGTGTATTTTGATATCTGCCGTTTGACAGTTTTAAATCCACCGCTGGTATGCAGGGCGATCACAACAGGAAACGGGCCATTACCCTCTGGGTACTTGATTTCATGATAAATGGGTCCTGCATGCACCACAGTGTGGTTCAGCACAAAGAATGCAACGATAAGTGTCAGAGCAGGTTTATAAAATTTCATAACTGATGAACTCCGCAGGCGAGATCGGGGCGATATTTGCCGGCATTCACCATAAGGAACTCCACTAAGGTTTGCCCGATGACCATTTAAAGGCGCACGGCGGAATTATGGAAGTTCGCCAATGCGTGACCGACGATCGCGATTCCATACAAGTTAACGTGAATGGCTGGCGCATTAACGCTGACGATGACCCAGACATAGCTAGTCATCTGAATGAACGTCACGACCTCGGTTTTGAAGCCAAAACTAATCGGCTGCATTGGACATCACCGATGTGATAACAATTTTTCCCTCGCCAACCTGAGACCTTCGGTTAATTTAATGCTGAAGTCTCTGATTACCCCGTTAAAACTCAAGTTTAATTTCAACACGTCGGTTCGCGGCTCGATTTTTTGCATCCGAATTAGGGAAAACAGGCTGTGTGTCAGCTGAACCAACAGCTAATACCAGATTTTTATCAATCTGGGCCGTATCAAGTAAACTGTGAACAACAGCAACGGCCCGCGCGGCCGATAATTCCCAGTTTGACGAAAAAAAATCGTTAGATATTGGAACATTATCAGTATGTCCGGTTACCACAATTCTTTTGAGTTCCGGCGATCCTTTTACAATATTCCGAACTCTTGTGATAACTAATTTTATATTTTCATTTAGTTCAGCGCTGCCACTGGGGAACGTAACTTTCTCTGGAAACCTAAGAATAACCTGTTGATTTCTATCAATTATTTCAATCTTTCCTTTTTCGATATCATTTTTCAGCTGCAGAGAAAGATTATTTTTTATGTTCCTTATATTCTTAGCATTAGAATTTTCATTCGAATGCACGAACCCATCTTTTTTAAAAAAGTCCAATGTTTCTTGCAGTTTACTTTTTTGATAATCTTTTATAAATGCCTGCTTCTCTTTTAAGTTTTTTTCTTTATACTTCCTTTCTGCAAAATCTATTGCTTCTTTTTCATTCTTTTCGTTGGTTTCTATACCTGCTTTCTCGCCGATCCTTTCAATATTAATATTGGTACGAGAAAGATCTGTAATTGCTGAATAACCAGGTAACACAGATGTTGTGGGGGCTTGGTTGAACGCCTCAGATATCGCGCCAGCATTCTGTTTAAAGCTGTCTGAGTCTATTTCAGAGAATGACAAAAACAAAACAAACATCACAACTAATAGCATAAGCATGTCAGTGAATGTCATCAGCCATCCTTGGCTTAGATCTTTTCTCTTTTTAACCCGTGCCATTTTCTATTCACTCTTTTCTGAAGGGGCCTCTCCTGGTTGGACACTCCTTCGGAGGTTCTCTGGAAGGTATGCCTCTAAAATATCATACATTTCTGTCGGATTTTTTAGCTGCTGGACCAAAACAACACATTCAATTACTAACACTCTGTTTCCCGAGTCGGCCGTCAGCTTTTGATCCAGCTTTTCCGCAATGGGTTGTGCAAATAAGTAAGAGACTAGAACACCATACATTGTTGTTAGAAGTGCAACAGCTAGGCCTTTTCCAACCGTGGTTGGGTCTTCAAGACTACTCAACATTTGGATAAGCCCAACTAGCGTGCCAAACATTCCAAACGCTGGTGCGGCCTCAGCAATAGAAAAAAATATTTTAATACTGCTTTCTTGTCGGAGAATGCTTAAGTCCATCTCCGCGTTTAGAAACTCTCGAATGTAGGTAGGGTCTCGGCCATCCGCACACATCTGTAAGCCTTTTTTGAAAAATGGATCTTCGACCTCCCTTAAATTTTCTTCGATAGCGAGAAGTTTCCTCGTATCTTTTCGACATGTTTCAGATAATTTAATAGCCTGATTTATAAGATCGAGTGGGCTGAAATTGGTATTTGTTACAACTGCTTTCAGGCCGATTGGAATTGCTTTGAAAAAGCTTTGAATTGGGAACTTTATCATTGTTGAAGCAAACGTGCCACCAAGCACGATTATAAAGCCTTGGACATTTAGGAATTGTGCAAAGTTTCCATCTTCACCAATAGCGAAGATCACAACAGTTATTCCTCCTAGAAGACCCAGTATAGTAGCAATGTCCAATTCATATCCTCCAAAAAGGCTAACGATAGATGCCTAGATCACGACCTTAGAAAAACATTCACGATTTATGCAGTCTTTTGGGTGGCAGCCAAGCTACTGAGACAAACCCCAACTCCGACAGGGCAGGCTGTGAGCGGAGAGTTCCAATCATAAAAACGGTGCAACATATTGGTCGCAAATCCAGGAGTCGGTAACGCGACCCGTTACTATCCCGTCTAACCGTCTATAGCAAAACGGACTTGACGATCTCAGAGTTAATGAAGCTAGAACGAGAGACCATTATTTGAGAGTTATTCGACTTATAATTTCTTTTTATCCTCAACCAAGGAAAACGTGACAACCGCTACTATTGCCGTGTTAATGCTCGCCATGACGTATGCAGTTGCCGTCCACAACTTAATTATCGGTGAACTTGACCGGCAGGCGCCCTGAGAGACAGTTAGGCTTGCTATGTAGCTATTCTATTTATTTTTGCTTTTCGAACTCGCACTAGATTTTTTCTTAGGCGCTGTGGATTTGGCACCTTTTTCCGAGACGGTATCTACGTCTTGCCCTTCCAAGTCGACATTTACCCGTGGCTGAATTTGCTCGCCTATATTTTTGGCTGCATTG